>CAKRMK010000018.1 GCA_934364795.1 uncultured Blautia sp. | reverse complement strand
TACGGCTTGTACAACCTTACGCTGTAACTGAATAATTTTTATAATTTTGTGTCCAAAATATGTTGACTAGTGCATTTTGTAAAAAAATTTCCAGTATATTCCGGGAGGGGACACCTTTGACACCCAAATAATATAGAAACGCTTATCGCTCCATCATGCTGATGGATTCAATTCCAACGCTTCCACCGCGGACAACTTCAATGTTGCCGAATTCTTCTTTGATAAGTTTTACAACTGCGTCATTTTTGGTAGCGGTCTGAACAAACTCAAGGAGCAGACTGTCTTTGCCATAATCAATGACTCTAGCCTTGAATGTCTCTGCAATCTGGAACAGTTCAACTTTATCCTCGGAAGAACAGTTGAATACTTTAATATAAAGAATTTCCTTCATACGTACAAACATGTTGGTGAAGTCAATAACCTTGATTACTTCTACCATACGGTTCAGCTGTTTCTTGATCTGCTCAAAAGTCTCATCGTCACTTACGGTACCGATGGTCATACGGGAAACGGTAGGATCTTCCGTAGTACCTACTGTAAGGCTGTCCAGGTTATAGCTTTTTCCGGAAAAAAGTCCGGAAATTTTGGATAAAACACCTACCTGGTTCTCTACATAAAGGGAAATCCATCTTTTTTTCATTCCTTTATCTGCCATGGAAAAAAACCTCCTTCATAAATCAACAATCCATAATTAAATCTTCCAGAGTTCCACCTGGTTTTACCATAGGGTAAACCATTTCTTCCGGATCAATCACAAATTCGATGAGAGTAGGAACTTTGGTATTCTTTTTGGCTTCCTCAAATGCGGCAGCAACTTCGGATTTGTTGAAAACACGGATTCCCTTTGCACCATAGCTTTCGGCAAGTTTGACGAAATCCGGAGTATATTTGGGATATTCTTCTCCACCTGTACGGCGGGAAAGTGCACCGGAGCGAAGGTTGGTCATGCTGTAGCGTTTGCCGTAGAAAAGCTTCTGCCACTGGCGTACCATACCAAGATATTCATTGTTAAATACACAAAGAATCAGTGGAAGCTCTTCCAGAACTGCAGTTGCAAATTCCTGAATATTCATCTGCATACCACCGTCACCGGAAATAACGATAACCGGCTTGTCAGGATTGCCGATTTTGGCTCCTACACCCCCTGGAAAACCATATCCCATGGTACCAAGTCCGCCGGACATGATAAGCTGCTTGCCAGGAGTGATTTCTGCATACTGGGAAACCAGCATCTGGTGCTGTCCAACATCTGTGACAATGATTGCTTCGTCAAACTGATGATTGATCTCGTTAATGATGTCAACTGGACTAAGCCTGTCGTTGGGGCGCATCATAAGAGGATGTTCCTGTTTCCAGTGATTAATTTCATTCAGCCATTTTTTGCTGGAATAGTTATCTACATATTCAGCCATTTTGGTGAGAGCTTCTTTTGCATCGGCAACAATAGGAATATCTACGTGGATATTTCGGGAAATAGATGCGGTATCGATGTCGATATGAATGATCTGTGCGTGTGGAGCAAATTCATGCAGCTTGCCTGTGATGCGGTCATTGAAACGGGTACCGATGGAAAAAAGGACGTCACAGTTGCTGACTGCCATGTTTGCAGCATAGGCACCATGCATACCAAGATTTCCAATAAAAAGCGGATGGTTGGTGGGAATATCACCCCGGCCCATAACGGTTGTGACAACGGGAACACCGGTTTTTTCCACTATCTGAAGGAAAATGTCGTTTGCACGGGCAATGTTAATACCGCCTCCTGCCAGAAACAGAGGACGTTTTGCTTTGGAAAGGGTCTTAATAGCACGCTTGAGCTGTCCGATATGGACGCTGGGGTTCGGCTTGTATCCGCGGATATTTACATTCTTGGGATACTCGGCGTTGCCAAGCTCTGCCATAACGTCCTTGGGAAGGTCAATAAGAACCGGACCCGGGCGGCCGGTGCGTGCAATATAAAATGCCTCTTTGATAATTCTTCCAAGATCTTCGCGGTTCCGTACCGTAACGCCGTATTTGGTAATGCTGCGGGTGATTCCTACAATGTCAACTTCTTGGAAGGCATCGTTTCCAATAAGGTGACGGGCTACCTGACCTGTAAAACATACAAGTGGAACGCTGTCATAATTGGCTGTAGCAAGGCCTGTGACCAGGTTGGTTGCGCCAGGACCGCTGGTAACAAGACAAACGCCTACCTTGCCGGTTGTACGTGCGTAAGCATCAGCTGCGTGTACCAGTGCCTGCTCATGGCGGGGAAGAATTACGGTAATATCATCCTGCTTGTATAATTCATCGCTGATATCAATAGTACAGGCTCCCGGATATCCGAAAACATACTCAACACCTTCTTCTTTCAGTGCTTTTACCAGCAATTTGTTGCCTGATATCTGTTTCATTTCTGTGAAGAGACCTCCTTTATAAAAAATCCAAGCCACACCAGAACATGTTTGAAAAAGCTTAAAGGGCTTAAAGGGCTTAAAGGTCTGTCGGGGGCTTAGAGTATGTCTGAAAATAAATTCAGTTTTGAAATTTATTATACCGTTTGAAAAAGGGCATGTCAACATTGTTAAGAGTGTTCACAAAAGTGTTCACGAAAGTAAGAAAAGCTGTCCACAAAAATGTCCACAGTTGAAAATACGTGAGAAAATCATATATACTAGATAAGTATTCCGTTTTCGGAAGAAGCTACGTGAATTTGGGAGGAATGACTAATTCTGCATAGAATGCCGTCGGCAAGTGGGGAGCGAGAACCCTTGCCGGACGGCGTTTTTTATGTACTAGAGCGTGTTTGAAAAAGGCTTTCTGCAAGATGTGCGTCACAATTTGTGGGAGATTTTACCCAAATGAGGGCGTCGTAGCGGGCTACGACAACCGAATTTGGGTGAAATATACCGCAAAGTGGGGCGTACAGATTGCGGGAATGTTTTTTCAAACACGCTCTAGAGAGTGCTTTTTTCAAACACGCTCTAAAGCCTTTTTAAACACGCTCTAGGAAATTCCGTTGGAATCCTTTATTGCATAAAAAGCCCTACAGGGCAGAATTCAGAAGCAGGCTCATACTGCATCGGGGATTGTATCAAGAAGTTCCTGTATCGCTTTTTCAGTTTCTTCACCGGTATAAAGATATCCATCCTCAAGACTTTGGGCATAATCCAGAAATACGTTTAAAAGGTTTGGCTCGTTAAACGTGAGACAAAGTATTTGCCCGCGTATGTTTTTAAAAAGCAGATATCCCATATTTTTATTGACTACAAGATGTACATTTTCGGTAAGCTGATTTAGTGGCGCTTTTAAAAGGCGGTAAACTCCATTTCTACAATAGGGAAGCATGTTTCCCAGAACTTTTTTTCGTTCTTTTGGAGTAAGCGGCCGGTAAATTTTTTCAGAAATTTCGTGGATCCGTCCTGTTTCCAGAAAATGCTTTAATCCAGGGATGGTAAAATAGATCGAAAATTTTTCCGGAGAAAGCAGCTGGCGGTTCGCCTCAATAAGGGCAGAGGACTGACGGATAAATGCTTCTCTGTCAGGAAGCTCTTTGTAGAGAATCTTTTCCAGCAGTTCATCGCTGATCAGGGGGATAATGCAGGCTTCCGGCTGAATGACATATGATGGAAAAGTCTGATAAACCTTCTGCAAAGAGCCATCTACCGGAAGATAATCAATTACATGGAAAAGCGGTCTGGATTCTTCCTGGTAGGAGTCATACAGCTCATGAAGAAGCTTTAACAGAGAAGAACCCTTATATAAAAAGCCCTTCTGATAGTCGGCGGTACAGACAACTGCATATTCAGTGGTAAGAATCATGCAGGGGAATCCATTAAAATTATGATAATGTGCAATGACGTCATCATAAAAATAATAAGGATAATACTTCAGATTAGAAGAAAACAGTGGAATCATCATTTGCAGGTACTGTAAATTATACAGCTGGTTTTCTTCAGTAAACTGGCTGGTTTTGCTAAGGCAGATCACATGAGTGATGCTTATCTGTTCCGTGAAGTGCAGGCTGGATAATGTGCCAAAAAGAAAAGGACAGTCCGGCTGAAGCAGGAGCTTGATGTTTCCCTTTTCTTTGGAAGCTTCCTGTTTCAGGATTCCATGCATATAGTAGGCCACTTCTGTTTTTGAAGAAAGAGGAATACATGCATTTTCTGTATCTGACATGTGCTGGAAAAAGGAAGGATTTTCCAGGGGAGAATGGAAAAAAGAAACTGTTTCATGAACTGGAAAGTCCAGAAAAAATTTTTCCACACTTTTTCTTCTATAATATATTGTCTCACCCAGCATGGTGAGTTCATAGGCACTTTTCAGGTTTTCATATTCGGCAGGAGCAAGCTGGAGATTGTCTGCAATTCGCTGGAAAATTTCCAGAGTAGGAGGATTGCGCTTGCCACTGATGATGCGGTAGAGCATAGAGCGGTCCATCTGACAAATGGCAGCTAAATTGTAAATTTTAATATCTTTTTCTTTAATATACTGTTCTAATAAATCTGAAAATATGGACATGATAAACAATTTCTCCTTTGGGGTACCCTCTGAATAGTATTATCATTTTAGCAAAAGAACTGGAAAAAAGAAAGGGAGAACTGGTCAAATGTAGAGGGATATGTTAAGATAAAATTCATATAAAACCGCCCTGATAAACTGGCTGTTTTGGGAAAAATATATAAGAATGGAGGAGAAAAGTGGAACTGAATAAAGAGAATATGAAGAAGATCCGGTGGCTGATTGCGTTTGCGGTATTACTTTATCTGGGAGTGCAGAATTTTTCAGTGGTATTAAAATACATAAAAATTCTTTGGGGACTGGTACTTCCCTTTGTGATCGGCGGAGCAATGGCGTTTATGCTGAATGTACCCATGGCTTTTCTGGAACGCCATCTTTTCGGAAAAGCAAAGAAAAAGGAAAGTAAAAAAGCAAAAGCAGCTACACGCATGGCTCGTCCGGTAAGTCTGATTTTGTCTGTAATACTGGTGATACTGGTTGTTTTGGTAGTAGTTCTGGTTGTGGCACCGGAGCTTGGCAAAACTCTGGTAAGCGTGGTGAAAAAGGTGGAAGAGGATATTCCTCTGGCACAGAAATGGCTTACAGATACATTTCAAAGTGATTCTGAAATTGTAAAATGGGCTGGATCTATAGAAATTGATCCGCAGAAAATCATTGATACCATTGTCAGTGTATTGAAAAATGGCGCAGACAATCTGGTATCATCCACGATTACAGTTACCATGGGACTTGTAAATATGGCAGTGAATTTTGCTATTGGATTTGTATTTGCATGTTATGTCCTTCTTCAGAAGGAAAAGCTGGGAAAACAGGTGCTAAAAGCTGCATATGCTATTTTTCCAGTGAAAATGGTAGAATATCTGGGACATGTCTGTACACTGGCAAGCAAAATATTTGCAAGCTTTATTACAGGACAGTGTATTGAAGCAGTGATCCTGGGAAGTATGTTCTTTGTGACCATGACCATTGGCAGATTTCCATATGCAATGCTGATCGGAGTGCTGATCAGTTTTACGGCATTAATTCCGGTATTTGGCGGTATTATTGGGTGCTGGGTGGGATTTTTCCTTATTTTAATGGTAAGTCCGTTGAAAGCTGTTATGTTCCTGGCGCTATTTGTGATTTTACAGCAAATCGAGGGAAATCTTATTTATCCACATGTTGTTGGAAATTCTGTGGGACTGCCGGCTATCTGGGTTCTGGTTGCAGTTACTCTGGGTGGTAATCTTATGGGAATCGTAGGAATGCTGATTTTTATTCCACTTGTGTCTGTTCTGTATACATTGTTCAGAGAGTGGGTCTATGAAAGATTAGATAAGAAAAATCTGAAAATTCAGTAGAATCGAAATAGCTTACATAAAAATATCTCCGGAAAATGAAAACTCCGGAGATATTTTTATGTTACTTTTTATTTTTTATGAAGATCAGTCATTAGTCTGTTTCTGGCTCTCAACTTCAGCAAGCTTCATTGCACGAACCTTCAGTGGAAGACCAAACAGTGTGATAAATCCGTCTGCATCGTGATGATCATACATATCACCTGTTGTAAAGGATGCAAGAGATTCATTGTAAAGGCTGTATGGAGAAGTGGTTCCTGCTTTGATGATGTTGCCTTTGTAAAGCTTGAATTTAACTTCACCTGTTACATATTTCTGTGTGGACTCTACGAAAGCCTGGATTGCTTCACGAAGTGGTGTGAACCATTTTCCTTCGTAAACAACCTGTGCAAGCTGGCTTCCAAGTTTTTTCTTGGTTTCAAGTGTTTCACGGTCAAGAATCAGCTCTTCAAGCTGCTCATGTGCTGCCATAAGAATTGTTCCGCCAGGTGTTTCATAAACACCACGGGATTTCATACCTACAACACGGTTTTCTACAATATCGATAATTCCGATTCCGTTTTCACCGCCAAGTTTGTTCAACTCTGTGATGATCTCGGAAACCTTCATTGCTTTTCCATTCAGAGTTTTCGGAACACCGGCTTCAAAAGTCATAGTAACTTCTGTCTCTTTATCTGGAGCTTTTTCAGGAGTTACGCTGAGAACTAACATATCATCGTAGTTTGGAGCCTGTGCTGGATCTTCAAGCTCAAGTCCCTCATGGCTGATGTGCCACAGGTTACGGTCACGGCTGTAGCTGTGTTTTGCATCAAATGGAAGGTTGATTCCATGAGCCTGGCAGAATGCAATTTCATCTTCACGGGACTGCATGGTCCATACATCTGTCATACGCCATGGAGCGATAATCTTGATATCAGGAGCAAGGGCTTTGATTCCAAGCTCGAAACGGATCTGGTCGTTACCTTTACCGGTAGCGCCGTGGCAGATTGCAACAGCATTCTCTTTTCTTGCAATCTCAACAAGCTTCTTTGCAATAGCAGGACGAGCCATGGAAGTTCCAAGAAGATATTTATGCTCGTATACAGCGCCCGCTTCAACACATGGCATAATGTAATTGTCGCAGAAATCGTCTACGATATCTTCAATATATAATTTGGAAGCTCCGGAAAGCTTGGCTCTTTCTTCAAGGCCATCCAGCTCATTTCCCTGTCCGCAGTTTACACAGCAGCAGACAACATCGTAATCAAATGTTTCTTTCAGCCACGGAATCAGTGCAGTAGTATCAAGTCCACCTGAATATGCAAGTACAACTTTTTCTTTCATAATAGTTACCTCTTTTCTTTTATCCCTCTGAAACAGATAGGGTTATAATTCGTATTTAATTTTGAATAAATATTCATTACAACAGGGACTCTTATATGTGAAATCCGGTAAGCAATGAATAAGTGGTTACTGTTTGTTATGCTGGCAGTAACACGGCTCAAGATGGATAACATTTATGTGAGCCGTAATTAATATACAACATTACTCATAAATATGCAATAGGAAATTTTATAATTTTAAAAATATCTTTGCATAAAAATACATCTTTTAATAGGTAAATACACGATAAAATGCACAAAAAGCTAGCTTTGGATGGAAAAATAAAGGAAAAATCACTATTGCATAATATGCAAAGAAGATGTATAATCTGGACATAATTGTTCACAGGATGTGTTTCGTGCGCTCTATTATATATGAACAGTAACATATGGAGGTTAACAAAAATGATAAAAGCTGGAATTATCGGTGCAACCGGTTATGCAGGAAACGAAATTGTGCGTCTGCTGCTTGGTCATAAAGATGTGGAAGTAGCATGGTATGGCTCCAGAAGCTACATTGATAAAAAATATGCAGGAATCTATCAGAATTTTTTCAAGCTGGTGGATGCAAAATGCATGGATGATAATATGGAAGCTCTTGCTGATGAGGTTGATGTGATTTTTACTGCAACTCCCCAGGGGCTGTGTGCATCTCTTGTAAATGAGGGAATTCTTTCAAGAGCAAAGGTAATTGATTTAAGTGCAGATTTCCGTATTAAAGATGTAAAGAAGTATGAAAAATGGTATGGCATTGAGCACAAATCTCCACAGTTTATTGAAGAAGCGGTTTACGGTCTTTGTGAAATCAACCGTGAGGATATCAAAAAAGCCCGTCTGATTGCAAACCCGGGATGTTATCCGACCTGTTCCACACTGTCTATTTATCCATTATTAAAAGCAGGAATGATCGATCCGAATACCATTATTATTGATGCGAAATCCGGAACAACAGGTGCTGGAAGAGGAGCAAAAGTTGACAATCTTTACTGTGAAGTAAACGAAAATATTAAGGCTTATGGAGTGGCAACACACAGACATACACCGGAAATTGAGGATCAGTTAGGATATGCATGCGGACAGGAAGTTGTGATTAACTTTACACCTCATCTTGTACCTATGAACAGAGGAATTCTTGTAACTGCATATGCTTCTCTTACCAAAGATGTGACATATGAAGAAGTAAAAGCTGCCTATGATGCATGCTATGAGAATGAAGCATTTGTACGTGTTCTTGATAAGGATGTATGCCCGCAGACCAAGTGGGTAGAGGGCAGCAATTATGTGGATGTGAACTTTAAAATTGACCCGAGAACCCACAGAATCATTATGATGGGTGCTATTGATAATCTGGTAAAAGGTGCAGCGGGACAGGCTGTTCAGAATATGAATCTGATGTTTGGCTTTAAAGAAACTGAAGGCTTATTACAGGTTCCGATGTATCCGTAAATTTCAGAATAAAAGACAAATAACAGATTTTATCAGATAAGTATACAGGGGAATTGGAGGATAATATTATGGAAATAATTACAGGTGGTGTTACAGCTGCAAAAGGCTTTAAAGCAGCAGCAACAGCAGCGGAAATCAAGTATAAAGGCCGTACAGATATGGCTATGGTTTACAGCGAAATTCCATGTGTGGCAGCAGGTACTTTTACTACAAATGTGGTGAAAGCGGCGCCTGTAAAATGGGATCAGGATGTAGTTTATAACCATCCGGCGGCACAGGCTGTGATCTGTAACAGTGGTATTGCAAATGCATGTACCGGAACAGAAGGATATGGTTATTGTAAGGCAACCGCGGATGCGGCATCCCAGATCCTTGGAATTCCGGCAGACAGTGTGCTGGTTGCATCTACAGGAGTTATTGGAATGCAGATTCCCATTGACCGTATTGTAAATGGTGTGAAGGCTATGGCACCGAAACTGGACGGATCTCTTGAGGCCGGAACAGAAGCAGCAAAGGCAATTATGACTACAGATACAGTGAAAAAAGAAGTGGCTGTGCAGATTGAGATTGGCGGAAAAACAGTTACAGTAGGCGGCATGTGTAAGGGTTCAGGAATGATCCATCCTAATATGTGTACTATGCTTGGTTTTGTAACAACGGACGCTGCAATTTCAAAAAAAATGCTTCAGAAAGCGTTAAGTGAAAACATTAAAGATACCTTTAATATGGTTTCTGTTGATGGTGATACATCCACAAATGATACTGTTTTGCTTCTTGCAAATGGTATGGCAGGCAACCCGGAGATCATAGAAGAGGGTGCTGATTTTGATAAATTTATGGAGGCACTTAACTATATTAATACCTGTCTTTCCAAGAAAATTGCAGGAGACGGAGAAGGTGCCACTGCACTTTTTGAAGTAAAAATTCTTGGTGCAAAAACAAAAGAAGATGCAGTTACACTTAGTAAATCTGTGGTAACTTCTTCTCTTACAAAGGCTGCAATTTATGGCCATGATGCCAACTGGGGACGTATTTTGTGTGCTATGGGATACTCAGGAGTGCAGTTTGATCCTGAAAAAGTTGACCTTTATTTTGAAAGCCGTGCAGGCAAATTAAAGATTATTGAGAACGGTGTTTCTACTGGATATGATGAAGCAGAAGCTACAAAAATCCTTTCAGAGGATGAGGTTACTGCTATTGCTGATGTAAAAATGGGAGATGCCACAGCAACTGCATGGGGCTGCGATCTTACCTATGATTATGTAAAAATTAATGCAGATTACCGTTCATAATAGAAGAATAAAGCTGCAAATAAAAGAGAAGGAAAGGTCAGAAAAATGGTAAATCAGAAATATTTGGATAAGGCAGAAGTGCTTATTGAAGCGCTTCCATATATACAGCGTTTTAACCGTAAAATTGTGGTTGTAAAATACGGCGGAAGTGCAATGCTGGATGAGGAACTGAAGGCAAATGTAATCAAAGATGTAGTTCTTCTGAAGCTGGTTGGTTTCAAGCCGATCATTGTACATGGCGGTGGTAAGGAAATCAGCAAATGGGTTGGAAAAGTTGGCATGGAAGCCAAATTTATCAACGGACTCCGTGTAACAGATGCACAGACTATGGAAATCGCAGAAATGGTTCTTGCGAAGGTAAATAAAGAGCTTGTTACCCATGTGGAATCTCTTGGAGTGCAGGCTGTTGGTATTAGTGGAAAAGATGGCGGACTTCTGAAATGCAAGAAGAAATATTCAGGCGGAGAGGATATCGGATTTGTAGGAGATATTACAGAGGTGAATCCGAAAATCCTTTATGACCTTCTGGAAAAAGATTTCCTTCCAATTGTATTTCCAATTGGTTTTGATGATAATTACGACAGTTATAATATCAATGCAGACGATGCAGCATGTGCAATTGCAGAGGCTGTACATGCAGAAAAACTTGCATTTCTTTCTGATATTGAAGGCGTTTATAAGGATAAAGATGATCCGGCTTCTCTTATTTCAGAGCTTCATATTCAGGAAGCAAGAGCTTTAATTGAGGATGGTTTTGTAGGTGGAGGAATGATTCCGAAGCTGAATAACTGTATTGAAGCCATTGAGCATGGCGTTAATCGTGTACATATTCTGGATGGAAGAATTCCTCACAGTCTGTTGCTGGAAATCTTCACTAATAAGGGTATTGGAACTGCTATTTTAAGAGAGGACGGAGAGAAATACTATCATGAACATGAATAATCAGATGGAAGAATCAGAAGCTAATATTCTTCACACATATAATCGTTTTCCAGTTGTTTTTGAGCATGGAGAGGGAGTTCATCTCTATGATTCAGAGGGGAATAAATACCTGGATTTTGCCGCTGGAATTGCTGTAAATTCACTTGGATATCATTATCCGGGATATGATGAAGCCCTGAAAGCTCAGATTGACAAGCTGACTCATATTTCCAATTTATATTATAATGAGCCGATTATTGAGGCTGGTGCAAAGCTTGTAAATGCAAGTCGTATGGATAAAGCATTTTTTACAAACAGTGGCACAGAAGCTATTGAGGGTGCTTTAAAGGCTGCAAAAAAATATGCATATGAGCGCGATGGACATGCTGATCATGAGATTATTGCCATGAATCATTCTTTCCATGGAAGATCTATTGGAGCACTTTCTGTTACAGGAAATGCACATTACCGTGAGCCTTTTGAGCCTCTTATGGGTGGTGTAAGGTTTGCAGATTTTAATGATCTGGAGAGTGTAAAAGCCCAGGTAACGGATAAAACATGTGCGATTATTATGGAAACTGTTCAGGGAGAAGGCGGTATTTATCCTGCCACAAGAGAGTTCTTGGAAGGTGTCCGCACACTGTGTGATGAGAAGGATATTCTTCTTATTCTGGATGAAATTCAGTGTGGAATGGGACGTTCCGGATACTATTTTGCATGGCAGGCATATGGTGTCCAGCCGGATATTATGACATGTGCAAAGGCACTTGGCTGTGGCGTTCCGGTAGGTGCTTTTGTACTGAATAAAAAGGTTGCACAGGCGTCATTAAAACCTGGAGATCATGGTACAACATATGGTGGAAATCCGTTTGTATGTGCTGCTGTAAGCAAGGTTTTTGACATTTATGAGAAGGATATGATCCTTACTCATGTACAGGAGCTGACTCCATATCTTGAGAAAAAACTGGACGAACTGGTAGAGAAACATGAGTGTGCAGCTGCCAGAAGAGGCATGGGCTTTATGCAGGGAATTGTTATTAAGGACCGTCCGGTAGGAGAGGTTGTAACTGCAGCTTTGAAGAAAAAACTGCTGGTGATTTCAGCTGGAAGTGATGTACTTCGTATTGTGCCTCCGCTTGTAATTACAAAGGCGGATATTGATGAAATGGCAGCAATTCTGGATGAGTGCCTGGCCTAAGAAGATAAATAAAAAAACTGGGAAAAACGGTAAAGTCTTTCCCGGTTTTTTTATTGAAAAAGATTAAAAAATATTCTTGGTAATAGAGATTTCAACCCATGAATTTATTCTTCTGCAAAATCAAATTCGTCCTTAAATCTTTCTTTGAAGATATCAAAAACCGCGGAGAGAATGTCATCGTCATCCACAAAAACATAGCTCTCTGTTTCGTCGTTTCCGTCATCCTCTACCTGAAGAATCAGAACTTCTTCATCTTCATTTTCTTCACCGTCTACATCCTCAACAGGGGGAAGCAGAACCGCATAGCGTTTTCCCTCATAATCAACCTGATCCAGGAATTCAAATTCCATATCTTCTCCGTTTTCGTCTGTGAGGGTGATAATCTCAATTTCCTCTTCGTTTGGTGTATTCACGTTCATTTCGTCAGCCATTTGTGATCTCCTTTCGCTGTGATCGTCTTTTTTATAAGTGCATTATATCAATTGCGGGATGAATTGAATAGATGGAAAATATAGAAAATTTTGCGTATTGTGAGGCATATTGCTGATTTTTTTGTTAGTAAAGAAAAACATGTGATTGGCTTTGTTAATATTTTTTGAAAGGAAAGGTGTCTGTAAACTGGGACAGTACCTGTGAGAAAAAAGGTGACAGTGAGGTGGAATTAAATATAAAGAGACTGATCACTAAGATCGGGAGAAAATGATAGATACATGTTATTTTCTGGACTGAATGTAAAGTGATAAAATTTGTAAAGCAAATTTCTGATCTTGAGGTGAACAGGTACTTAATTGTTCCAGCAGTTCGTTTTTTTGAATTTCAAGGGAAATATTTTCATCGGTAAGAACATCATCGGGTGTAATATGAAGGACATTGCAAATACGCAAAAGAGTTTCTACACGCATGTTGACAGTACCGCGTTCTATATCTGCATAAGTTCGATCGGATAAACCAGCAGCATCGGCTACTTCATTTTGTGTCATACCAGTTTTTTTGCGATACATAAGTAATTTATTTCCGATTTTTCTAAAATCAAATAATAGCACTTTTGTTCCTCCTTTTTGTGTTATATAGGAATTATACTTCCTATATTGTTTGACAAATAGGAACTAAACATGTAGAATTATAGGAAGAATAATTCCTGAACGAAAGGAGGTACAATTAATAGTTTACTGGAAAAGGAAGCGAAATATAATAGCAGATAGGAGAGAATGAGTATGAAGAAATTGAACAAAATTTTTGTGACATTTTTGCTTTGTCTGGTGATCAGTATGGTAACAATACCAGTATCGGTAAACGCATCAGCAAAACTTAATCAAAAGAGTCTTACGTTGAATGTAAAAAAGAATTATACGTTAAAAGTAACAGGAACGAAAGAAAAAATTACCTGGACAAGCAGCAATAAAAAAGTGGCAACTGTTTCTAAAAAAGGCAAAGTAAGAGCGGTTAAGAAGGGAACGGCAACAATTACAGCAAAATACGGAAAGAAAAAACTTGCTTGCAAAGTCACAGTAAAACAGCCAGTGACCAGTGTGCAGCTGAATAAAAGTTCAGTTGTACTGACAACTGGAAAAAGTATTACTCTGAAAGCAACAGTTCTGCCTAAAAATGCTAATAATAAAACTGTTAGCTGGACAAGCAGTAATAAAAAGGTTGCAACAGTTTCTTCAACAGGCGTAGTAACGACGGTTGGAACAGGAACAGCTGTGATTACAGCAAAAGCGAAAGATGGCAGCCAAAAGAAAGCATCCTGTAAGATTACTGTAAAACAAGGGATATCAAGTATAGAATTAAATCGGACATCTGTGAACATTATTAAGGGAAAAGCGATTACATTAGTGGCAGATATTAAACCAAATGGTATAGACAATAAGGAAATTATCTGGGTAAGCAGTAATCCCAAAATAGCAACCGTTTCCTCGGCAGGTGTTGTAAATGGAGTTGCAACAGGAACTGCTACCATTACTGTTAAAGATAAGAATAACGGTAAAATGAAAGCTAGCTGTAAAGTTACAGTGCTTGCACCAACACCAGACAATATTTACCAAACCCTGGCAGATGAAATTAAATATATAGACCGTTTTGATCCATACAGTAAAATTAATGGTCAATATTCGTGCGGAAGTAACGGGGCTTGGGGTATGCAGATTAGCTATACTGAAAAAGAAACAGAAGATCTAAGAAAAAATATTAAATTTACGATTATAAATAATGAAGATGTTTGGGGAAAGACGTCTGATTTCGGCATGGCTTATATAACAATTTATCCAAATAGTAATGAATGCCTGGTGGAGATAGTGGCGGATGGAACTGTTTATGAAACAACAACCACGCGTTCGCAGATTCAGAAAAATAAAATATATGATTTTAGAGAGCGCCATGGAGGTCCAGATCCGGATTCTTCTAAATTAAGTAAAGCAGTGCAGATTGTTTTGGATATGTGGGATAAATATATTCCGGCTAAAATGCGTAATGGCGGTGAGATTACAATAGGAATGAAAGATCTGTTTCCGAATTTCTGATTGCCAAAGAGAATGGTGTTTTGAGATGGATTTTTGAAAAAATTGATTAAGTGCAAATGATTAAATGCTGATAAAAAAGCGCAAAAAAGAAAGAGTAAATTTAATGGAGTTTATTCTTTCTTTTTTTATGTCAAAATCATTCCCACTATCTGCACGCCCCACTTTGCGGTATATTTCACCCGAATTCGGCGTATGTAGCCCCGCTACGACGCCCTTATCCGAGTAAAATCTCCCACAAATTGTGACGCACATCTTGCAGAAAGCATTTTTCAAACATGCTATGGGATATCTTTAGAAAAGTAAAGACATTTGTATATAAATAATGTATAATAAAAATGCTTGTTACAATTTGACAATATGAATTTTTAATGTGTTCTAAAGTAGCAAAAGAACTGTTTCGGAGAAAATAAAAAGGTGTAGAACGAACAGGGAGATTGAATTGGGAGGATGGATATGATAGTAAAGCAGTACATAAAAGAATTTGAAAAAATGGGTCTTGGAATGTTTGTACATTTCGGAATTTACAGTGTATTGGAATCTGGTGAGTGGGCAAAAACAGCAGGAAAATTTACAGAAGAAGAGTATTATTCTGCAATAGAAAAATTTAATCCAGTGGATGACTGGGCAGAACAGCTGGTGAAAGCAGCGAAGGGAGCCGGATGCCGATATATTACGTTGACCACAAGACATCACGATGGCTTTTCACTGTATGATGTAAAGGGATTGAATGAGTTTGATACTGTCCACAGCTGTGGAAGAGATCTGGTTGCAGAGTTTGTAGAAGCCTGCAGAAAAGAAGATATTATTCCATTTTTTTATCATACTCTTCTGGACTGGCATGAGCCAAGTTATAAGGATAATTTTAAAGAATATCTGAAATATTTGCGGGCAAGTATAGAGGTTCTGTGCAAAAATTATGGGGAAATTGGCGGCCTCTGGTTTGATGGAATGTGGGATAAACTGGGTGAGGACTGGGAAGAAGATACCCTTTATGGAACTATCCGGAAGTATCAGCCAGAAGCTATGATTATCAATAATACAGGGCTTCAGGAACGTGGAAAATTAGGACACATTGAGCTTGACAGCGTTACTTTTGAACGAGGAAAACCACAGCCGATCAACCTTTCTGATTCTCCGAAATATATTGCAAGTGAAATGTGTGAAACCATGGGAGATCACTGGGGATATGCAAAGGATGACCTGAATTTCAAGTCACCGGCAACGATTATTGAAGAGACAGCAGACTGCCGCAGATATGGTGCAAACATGCTTTTAAATATTGGCCCGAAAGGGGATGGAACACTTCGGACAATTGACAAAGCTGTTCTGGAAATGCTGGGATATTGGATGAATTATTATGGAGAGGCAATGCATGCTCCAAGACCAACGGATATTGAAATAGTGGGTAAGGAAAAGGATTTTGTCCTGCAGGACGGAGATACTTATTACCTGTTTTGTTATGATCTGCCAATGTCATTTGACGAAAATGTAGCTTTACATACAGATGGATTTTATGAAGATAAGTTCCATTTTTCTCCAAAAGTTAAAGAAATAAAATGGATGGATAATGGTGAAAATGTAAGCTTTGAACAAAATGCGGATGAGCTGATTATCCATACTGTTCCGTTCCATTATGGAAGGAATTTAGTTGTCCGTGTGGCAAAAATTCAGTGTTAGAGCGTACCCCCAAAATCATTCCCGAAATCTGCACGCCTCACTTTGCGGGAGATTTCACCCAAATTTGGTCTACGTAGTCTGCTATGACGCCTTCATCTGGGCAAAATCTTTCTCAAATTGTGACGCACATTTTGCAGAAATGCTTTGAGGTATGCTGTAAACTTGGTGCTTTTAAAATGATATATTGCTTAACGGGAAAAATCCTGCATTTTCTATAAGGAAATGTGGGATTTTTTTGCAATAAAATTGTTTGTTGCCGTACACTGGCAATCTTTCGTGAAAATGGTTTGCGGCAATAATTGTTTCCATAAATTTTCGATAAATAAAAAACGGATATTGACAAGTATAGTTGTCAATGCTACAATAACCATAATAAAAAATGACAAGTATAGTTGTCATAATGACAAATAAATAAGTCATACAGACGGTGAGACAGGTCATTTTGGAAGTTATTACGAAAGAAAATTTACGAAAGGGGACACAGTAATGGCACTGGAGAATCGGTTGAAAGAACATCGTGCCAGACTGGGAATCAACCAGGCAGATATGGGAAAAATGGCAGGTGTGTCCAGACAGACGATTAGCCTGATCGAAAGAGGGGATTATTCCCCATCTGTAACATTAGCACTGAAACTGGCAAAAATTTGTCAGGTTACAGTGGAAGATATTTTTACTTATACGGAGGATGGAGAAGATGAATGATAAGATAAGTAAGAGAACATCTGACAAGAAGAAAATGAACACGTATATAAAGTTTATACTGATAGTGCTGGCAAGTGGGATTGTAGGTGGGATTTTTGGAGCTACTTCTGCTGTCGGTGAGGATGCAGGGGTTAATGCAGCTATTGCTGTCAATATAAATAATTTTTTTAATTTTGTTCGATCCAATGCACTTGTACTGGAACTGGTATGCGGAGTTATAAGCATTGCATTTTGCGAATTCTATATAGCTGACATGCGAAAGGTAGGGAGATTGATTGAAGTCGCAACAGATGATATGATCGATGATCTGCAATATCATATGGAAGTAGATGGAAGCTGGGGAGTGACTGCTAGTACAGCTGGAACCATTCTGATGATATTAATTATTGCTCCCGGCTATTCCCTGGATTACATAAAGAGTCAGACGGCGGCCGAAACCTGGATATATCTTGTAGAACTTATAATTTTTATTGTTATGGTTGCTTACTTAAATATTTGGCAGATTCGTTATGTGAAGCTCATTCAGAAGGTTTATCCAGACAAGAAGGGTGATCCCACATCTATGAAGTTTCAGGAGCAGTGGCTGGCAAGCTGTGATGAAGCAGAGAAGGAATGCGTTTATCAGGCAAGCTACAAAACCTATGCACTTTTAGGAAAATGCCTTCCTGTCTTTACCTTGGCAGCTATGATTCTTCATATGATGTGGAACACCGGAATACTTGCTATTGTAATACCTGCTATCCTGTGGCTTCTTACATCAGTAAATTACTGTCATTACTGCGTCGTAAAGAAAGGAGAAAATTTGAATAAATGAATATTTTTCTCCGAATCTGTATATGCTGATAAAGGATGGAGGTGCTGATAGTGCACCTCTTTTCGCCACCTTATTCAAAATATTTTTATATGTGAGAATATGTTTGAATGAATTGTTTGTCCGCAGAAATAATCAGTTTACAGATTGATTCAGGAGGAAATTATGTGGGGGATTCTTGTAGCCTTAATATCAGGTGCGTTGATGAGTATTCAGGGTGTTTTTAATACAGAGGTGACCAAGCAGACCAGTTTGTGGGTGTCTACTGGATGGGTACAGTTTTCGGCCTTTCTGGTCTGTATTCTGGCCTGGTTTGTTACAGGGCGGGACAGTATTGGAGCATTATGGCAGGTGGAGAACAGGTATACGCTGCTGGGCGGTGTGATTGGGGCATTTATTACGATCACGGTTATTCAGAGTATGGGAAGCCTGGGACCTGCCAGAGCTGCTATGCTGATTGTAATATCTCAATTGCTTGTAGCTTATATAATTGAATTATTTGGTCTTTTTGGTGTGGAAAAGGTTTCTTTTGAGTGGAGAAAAGTGTTGGGAATGGCGATTGCCATACTGGGAATTGTCATATTTAAGTGGGAGAGTTAGAGCATGACCCAAAAAAATAAAAGACTGATAAAATTTAGAAATGGTATTGTAAAAAATGTAAAGTTTCGTTAAAATAGATGGGGTAAAGTATGAGTGACGGGGAACCTGCCTTTGATGGACATATTTGTAAATGCAGATATTATCAGTTCATAAAATGGAAGGGGGAACCGGCATAATGAGCATATTAAAGTATAAAATTCGAATGATTTTATTCTGGATATGGATTGCTACCGCAGTGACAGGCTGCGCGAAAAAAGAAGCAGTATTTCTGGAAGAAACATATGATTTGGAAACTGCATCTGAAGTAGAATCGGCTGATAGCCCAGAGAACTCAGAAGGTGCTGAAGCTTCGAAGAATGGGACCAATGTCCAAAAGGCGGATGCTTGCGAAACTGGGGATAATGCCCTCGCTGGGAGCATTTCCGGAGATAGCTGTAATTCAGAAAATGGTTCGGAGGGAACAGCAGATTTAGGTGAGGTAGCTGAAGACTCCAGGGAAACCGAAGAACCACAGACAATGTATGTAGATGTATGTGGTGCAGTAGTAAACCCCGGAGTTTACAAACTGGAGACTGGAAGCCGGATTTTTCAGGCAGTAGATGCAGCTGGAGGGTATTTGCCGGAGGCAGCAAAGAATTATCTGAACAGAGCCAGAAACCTTGTGGATGGACAGCAGATTTATGTGCCTACAGAAGATGAGGTTACAGAAAATATTGAATTGATGATTGCGAAAGCACCAGAAGCATTACAGCCACAGAATACTTATGAGGATAGTTTGGCAGAGAACTCCCGGGGGGAAGTGAACAGCAGCGGAACCGGACAAGGATCTGAAGGTGAGGGACATTTTCAGACAGATGACAGAATAGATCTGAATACCGCGGATGCGTCACAGCTGTCTACTTTAAGTGGAATCGGGCAGTCTAAGGCAGAAGCAATCATTGCATACAGAGAAGCTCATGGAAGGTTTTCTTCCATAGAGGAAATTATGAATGTAGAAGGTATCAAAGAAGGTACCTTTTCCAAAATAAAAGACAAGATATCAGCAGGATAAGGGAGATTCTGAATGAGTAAGAAAGTTTTGGTAGTTGATGATGAGAAACTGATCGTAAAGGGAATCCGTTTCAGCCTGGAGCAGGATGGAATGGAAGTGGACTGTGCTTACGATGGCGAGGAAGCACTGGAAATGGCCAAAGAAAAGAAATATGATATTATTCTTCTTGACCTGATGCTTCCCAAGATGGACGGTTTTGAGGTTTGCCAGCAGATTAGGGAATTTTCAAATGTTCCGATTGTAATGCTTACTGCAAAAGGTGAGGATATGGATAAGATTCTGGGGCTTGAGTATGGCGCTGATGATTATATCACCAAGCCTTTTAATATTCTTGAGGTAAAAGCAAGGATCAAGGCAATCATGCGCCGTGCAGGAAGCAATCAGGAAGAAAAAGAGAAGGCTAAGACGATTCAGGCCGGAGATCTGCGTATGGATTGTGAGAGCCGCAGAGTATTCATTGCAGGCAAGGAAATCAATCTGACTGCCAAAGAATTCGATGTGCTGGAACTTCTGGTATTTAATCCAAATAAGGTGTACAGCAGAGAGAATCTTCTTAATATTGTATGGGGATATGAATATCCAGGAGATGTCCGTACTGTGGATGTACATATCCGTCGTTTACGTGAGAAAATTGAGGCGAATCCCAGTGAGCCCAAATATGTACACACCAAATGGGGTGTGGGATATTATTTTCAGGCATAAGCCATGTCAGAAAAAAAGAAACCAAGCTTCCTGAAAAGTCTGCGTTTCCGTATTCTGATCATTCTGGTTATTCTGGGAATTGTACCAAGTGTCATTGTTACACGGGTCATGATCGCAGCATATGAGACGAAAGCTGTAGCAGTTTATGAGAAAACCGTGGAAAAACAATGCGACATTTTGTGTAACCTGTTAATTAAAGAAAACTATATGAATGACTCCAGCTCGCAGAATGTGAACAGCAAGCTGGAGTTGTTGTCTAATGTTTATGGTGGAAGGATTCTTCTGGTTGACAGGGACTACAGGATCATCAAGGATACATATGGCGTAGACGAGGGAAAGACATTGATCTCCTCGATGATAATTAAGTGCTTTAAGGGAGACGAAGCCAGTCGTTATAATAGCAAAACACAGAAAATAGAGATGGCCCTTCCGGTGAAAAGCCCGGAGGTGAAGCAGCTTCAGGGAGCTTTGCTGATCAGCTTTTCCTCTGATGAAATTGCAGAAAATATACAGGAGCTGGAACAGAAGAGTCTGCTGATTGCAGGTATTATCATCATACTTGCCGGATTGCTGGGGTATGTTCTTTCTACCGTTCTGGTGAAGCCTTTTGCCCGCGTAACGAAATCTATAGAAGATTTGACAGATGGTTACCAGAATGGTGAGATTTCTGTACCCGACTATACAGAGACAGCCCTGATTACGGATGCTTTCAACAAAATGCTTTCCAGAATGAAGATTCTGGATGAGTCCAGAAATGAGTTTGTTTCTAATGTGTCACATGAGCTGAAGACACCTCTTACCTCTATGAAAGTTCTGGCAGACTCGCTGGTTGGACAGGAGGGAATTCCAGAGGAACTTTACCAGGAATTTATGGGAGATATTACGGCTGAAATTGACCGTGAAAATAAAATTATTACAGACCTGCTTTCCCTGGTGAAAATGGACAAAAAAGCAGCTGATCTGAATGTGGAGCATTTGAATATCAATCAGCTTCTGGAGGATATCCTGAAACGTCTGCGTCCTATTGCAGATAAAAGAAATATTGACCTGATTCTGGATAGCTTCCGTCCGGTTGAGGCTGATGTGGATGAAGTAAAGTTTACACTGGCAGTGAGCAATCTGGTAGAAAACGGTATTAAATATAATGTAGATGATGGCTGGGTACGCGTTACACTGGATGCAGATCATAAATATTTTTATATTAAGGTTGCAGATTCAGGAATGGGTATTCCGGAAGATTCTATTGGCAGAATCTTTGAACGTTTCTACAGAGTTGATAAATCCCATTCAAAAGAAATTGGTGGAACAGGTCTTGGTCTTGCAATCACCAGAAGTGCGGTGACAATGCACCATGGAAATATTCAGGTGGCAAGCAAAGAAGGCGAGGGCACAACATTTACTGTGCGGATCCCGTTATCTTATATTCCGTAGGAGGTACCGGATGAGGAAAGGTTTAAGTGCGGTTCTGGCTGTAATTCTGATCTGTAGCCTTCTGACTGGATGTACGATAGAAACGCAGGAAGGCAATAGTGACAGTGTTAGCAACCAGTATTATTTGTATTATATAAGTAGTGATGAAACGAAGGTAGTAAAGGAGCGTTATCAACCTGAACAGGAGAGCGCAGAATTTATGCTTCAGGATTTTATGGGAATCCTGAACAAACAGGAAGGCAGCGGTGTGAATCAACCCCTTCTTCCGGCAGGAGTCCAGCTTGTAACATACCGTTTGAATGAATCTTTGCTGGAACTGGAATTTAACAGTGATTATGGAGATATTTCAAGAACCAGGGAAATTCTGGTGCGTGCCGGTGTTGCAAGGACTTTTTTGCAGATCCCCGGGGTTACGGGAATAAAAATTTTTATAGGAAGTAAAGAGCTTACAGATTCCAAAGGACAGGCAATTGGTGTAATCGATGGCAGTACTTTTGTTGAAATGTGGGGCTCTGACAAAGATGCATACAGGTATGATACCTTTACCCTTTATTTTACAGATAAAACGGGAGAGCATCTGGTGGCAGAACAGAGAAATGTGTACTACAAAAGAAGCCTTCCCCGAGAGCGTGTGATTCTGGAGCAGCTTGCCAAGGGTCCGATGGTGAAGGGACATTATCCGACTATTTCACAGGATACAGAAATTCTAAGTGTGGAGGTTTCTGACAATGTATGCTATGTGGATTTCAGTGCTGCGTTTGTAGATTCAGCACTGGATATTCCTGTAAATACAATGATTTATTCTGTTGTAAATTCTCTGATGGACACTACTTCTGCAAAGAAAGTCCAGATTTTCGTAGAGGGAAATGAGGAAGCAACATTAAGTGACGGTACATCACTGTACAATCTTTTTGGAAAAAATACGAATCTGATCCTGAAAGAGGATTAGATTCTGACTGGAAACAGTAAGAAAAGGAGCGTGAGAGATGACACGTAGACCTCTGTGTGTCTTGTGTCTGATATTCATGATTTCCATGTGTATAGCTGACAGGGCAGGACTTCCCCTTATCCGGGGAAATCCTGTTCCTGAAAATGTGGATGCCTGGATAGAAGAACATCCGCAGAATGTTATCTGTGGAGAAGTGACACAGACCACAAACAATGAATTTTCACAATCTGTTTATCTAAGTAATACATATCTGATTTATCATTCACAAAAGATATCCATTGAAAATGTAAAAGTGTTTCTTAAGAAAAATGAAGATGTTCCGGTTGGAACTGTTATTTTGGTGTCTGGAAATCTGCAAAGAGTAGAGGAAGTGAGAAATCCAGGAGAATTTGACAGTCAGCAGTATTATGCCTGCAGTCATATTTATTATTTTCTAAAAAAAACTGAAATTCTAAAAAAATCAGAAAATTATTCTCATTATCGGCAGGCATTGGTGGATTTAAAAGAATACCTGAAAGGGATTCTGGAAAAAATCGGTGGGAAGGAGGCTGGTATTTTTCAGGCAATTGTACTTGGGGACAAAAGCAATCTGGAGGATATAACAAAATTACAGTATCAGATGTCTGGAATTGTGCATATTCTTGCAATTTCCGGTCTTCACATCAGTGTTATCGGAGCTGGACTGTATAATCTGCTGATGAGAACCGGAATGGGAATCTGGCCATCCGGGCTTATTTCTCTGGTAATAATGCTGCAATATGGGATTATGACTGGGGGGAGTGTGTCTACAATGCGGGCAGTGAGTATGTTTTTGATTTTAGCCGGTGCCCGGATAACCGGACGGATTTATGATCTGCCTACTGCATTGGCAGTATCTGCAATGATGATTCTTGGAGAATCAGGGGCTTATTTGTACAGCAGTAGTTTCCTTCTTTCCTTTTGTGCTGTTGCGGGAGCGGGAATAGTGGTGCCTGCTGTGGAAAAATCAGGAAAAAAAGCGGCTGATTGTGGGAAAGTTTCAGAAAAATTGACTATAGGGATAAGAAAAGTGGTAACAGCATTGAAAGCGTCCTGTATTGTTTCTCTGACAATGCTTCCGGTATCTTTGTACTTTTTTGGTGAGGTGTCCGTTATAGGAGTATTTTTGAATCTGATTGTACTTCCAACAGTGGGGATTTTGCTTGGATGCGGCGTTTTGGGAATGCTTCTGGGATGTGTAAGTATAAAAATTGCCGGTATAGCGATCTTTCCGGGGCGGATGCTGGCATGTCTTTACGAAAAAATGTGTCAGATGGCAGGAAATCTCCCCGTTTGTACCTGGATTGCAGGACGTCCCCAAATATGGCAGATTGTGGTTTATTATCTGATAATGGGGAGTGCAGTATATTTACTGACCCATAGGAGTAAACTGCTCTTGAAAAAGAAAAAAGAAGAAAAAGTAAGGGGTAATAAAATGTCAGCGCCAAATAAAAGTGCAGTTTTGCTGGTTGCTGCCGGGATATTAGTAATTTCCTGGAGGGAAACGCCTCTTTTTTCTATTACCTGTCTGGATATTGGGCAGGGAGATGCGATTGTGATAAGAACACCGGAAGAAAACTGTTTTCTAGTAGATGGTGGAAGTACGAACAAATCTAAAACAGGGCAATATCAGATTTTGCCTTATTTAAAAAATCAGGGAATATCCAGAATTGACGGAATTTTTATTTCTCATACAGATGCAGATCATATTAGTGGAATAGAAGAAATGTTAAATCTTACAGTTCAAAATCTGAATCCGGTTAAAATAAATGCGCTTTATCTTCCAAAATGGAAAAATCCGCCAGAGGCATGGGAAAAACTGAAAAAATTATCAGAAGAGGCGAAAATTCCGGTGTATGAAGTAAAAAACAGTGCACATGTGAAAGCAGGAAAACTCTATATAAAAGTACTGGCACCTCTGGAAAATGCAGTTGGAACGGATGTAAATGAAGAAGGAATGGTGATGCAGGTCGAATATGAGAATTTTACCGGACTTCTTACAGGAGATATTGGAGAAGAAATGGAAAAAAATCTTTTGACAAAGGGGTTACTTGAAGATATTGATTTCCTTAAGGTGGGTCATCACGGCTCCCATTATTCGACAAGTCAGCAGTTTGTAGATGCAATACGTCCGGAATATGGAATTATTTCCTGCTCAAAAACAAATACATACGGACATCCTTCTAAAGAAGTGGTAAAGCGGCTAAAGCAGGCGGGCTGTCAGCTTGGATTTACCATGGAAAGTGGAGCGGTGACTATTTATCAGCAGGATAACCAGATATGGATGGAAAAGTATTTGGACAAAAAAGACTTTAAGACTTTTCCAGACTGAAAATTTGTGGTAAGGTTAAAGACACGGAAATACTTATAAATTGAAAGAATGACAGGAGCACATATTTTGAAAACGATTCAGGAAGATATTAAAACAGGAAATTTTAAACAGGCCTATCTGCTGTGTGGGGAAGAAGCTTATCTGAAGCAGCAGTATAAGCATAATTTGATAAAGGCGCTGAATCCTGAAGACGATACCATGAATTTTAATCATTACGAAGGGCGAAACATTGATGTAAAAGAATTGATCGACCTTTGTGAAACCATGCCATTTTTTGCAGACAGAAGAGTGATTCTTCTGGAGGATACCGGCTTTTTCAAAAATAAATGTGATGAACTGGCAGATTATATGAAGGAGCTTCCAGAGTATCTGTGCCTTGTTTTTGTGGAAAATGAAGTAGACAAACGAAACCGCATGTATAAAGCTGTAAAGGCGTGTGGGAGAATCGGAGAGTTTGTACAGCAGGATGAGAAAACGCTGATGCGCTGGGCCGCAGGAATTCTAGGAAAAGAGGGGAAAAAAATCACACAGCGTGATATGGAACTGTTACTTACTATGACCGGTGTGGATATGGGAAATCTGCGTATGGAGCTGGACAAGCTGATTTCCTATACCGGGGAACGGGATGTAGTGACAAGAGAGGATATTCAGGCAGTGTGCACAACCCAGACACAGAACAAAATTTTTGATATGGTGCGTGCAGTGACGGAAAAGAATCAAAAAAAAGCTCTGGATCTGTATTATGATCTTCTTACTTTGAAAGAACCTCCTATGCGTATATTGTTTTTATTGGCAAAACAATTCCGACAGCTTCTTTTGGTAAAAGAATATACAGAGGAAGGTGTGGCACAGCCTGAAATGGCGTCCAGATTAGGTGTGCCATCTTTTGTTGTGAGAAATATTGCTTCCTGTGCAAGATCTTACCGGATAAGTGAGCTCAGGCAGGCTGTAACAGATTTTGTGGATGCGGAGGAAGCGGTGAAAACAGGCAGGCTTCAGGATGTGTTAAGCGTGGAACTGCTTATTGTAAAGTACAGTTCTGCCAGAGCATAAAAGCTTTTGTCCTGTAAGTCTGAAATACAAGAAAAAAGGCAGTCGATGACGGTTCGACTGCCTTAATTTTCACTTATAAGCTTATAACTAAAAATTCAGATATCTATTAGCCAATGCTGTTAACGGCTTTGGATAAACGGGAAACTTTTCTAGCGCAGTTGTTTTTGTGATAAACACCTTTGGAAGTTGCTTTGCTGATTGTAGAGATAGCCTCTTTTAATGCAACCTCTGCTGCTGCCTTATCGTTGTTAGCTACTGCCTCGTCAACTTTTCTGATGGAAGTTTTAACAGCAGAACGGATGGATTTGTTTCTCGCAGCTTTTGTTCTGTTAACTAAAATTCTCTTTTTTGCAGATTTGATGTTAGCCAATTCGTACACCTCCAATTCATGAGTGATTATAAAGTGAATGTTTCACAGAAACAGACACGGGCGTCTCTATGAACATGCTTATATAGTTTATAATAACTACCTTAAAATGTCAATACATATTTTTGCAAAAATATGGGAATCTTATAAAAGAACTGGAGGTAGGGTGTATGCTGGAGACTTATAAAATCAGAACAGATCTGGCGGTAGAGGCCAGAGAACGTTTTACGGAAGAAAATGTAGAGGTGCGCGGTGTTGAAGTTAAGGAAGTGTACAATGAAGAAAAAGAAATTCGGACTACAGTAGTAAAAATTACAACAGAAAATGGTGCAAAAACTATGGGGCGTCCACAGGGAACTTATATTACCATCGAATCAGAGGGGCTTTCTGCGCCAGATGAGGACTATCACAGAGAAGTGTCTGAAGAATTGTCTAAACATTTGAGACAGCTGGTGGGAACGGGAAAAGAAAAATCCATACTTGTAGTGGGCTTGGGAAATCAGGGGATTACGGCAGATTCTCTGGGTCCTATGGTGATAAACAATTTGCAGATGACAAGACACCTGATCCGTGAGTATGGACTGAAAAGTACAGAGGAAACGGTTTTGCATGAAGTAAGTGGGATTATTCCGGGAGTAATGGGGCAGACCGGAATGGAAACTTCTGAAATTATTGAGGGAGTTGTGTCTGTTACCAAACCGGATGTTGTAATTGCCATAGATGCACTTGCGGCAAGAAGTACAAAAAGGCTGAATCGGACAATACAGATCACGGATACCGGAATTATGCCTGGCTCCGGAGTGGGAAATCACAGGAACGGACTTACAGAAGAAAATCTGAATGTGAAGGTAATTGGAATTGGGGTTCCTACTGTTGTGGATGCAGCAACAATTGTTCATGATGCTATGGCGCATTTGCTGGAAACTCTTGATGAGGCAGAGCAAAAAGAATTTCTGGCAGAAATGATTTCGCCCCATCTTCATGGGATGTTTGTAACTCCAAAGGATGTGGATGAAACAGTTAAATATCTTAGCTTTACCATATCAGAAGGGCTGAATATGACATTTGGGCAATTCTAGAGTATGTTTGAAAGAAGAAACATAATGAAGGGTATTGCCACATAGTATAACCTTAAAGAGGTGATCCTGTGACAAGATTCCAGAAGGTGTTCTGTGTCTTTTTATGCCTGTGCTTTTTCGCGGTTCTGGCTATGCTGCCAGAACCATTTTCCATGTGGAAAATTATGGAAAATGTGTACAGGCAGTTTCCTTTTTATTATTTTATAGAGGAAAAGGTACAGGAAACCTGGATAGAGATAGATGAAGAGACAAGCAATACTCTGACACAGGCAAATGGGGGTTATATTGGGAAAAATTCGCAAAAAACAGAGCAAAATAAGATAAAGGAAGCTTCCCAGGAGTCCGGACAAAATGCAGTGCAGGAGGCTTCCCAGGAGCCCGGGCAAAATACAGAACAGGATGCTTTCCAGAAGTCAGCACAAAATAATACACAGGAATCATCCGTACCCATAACAAAAACGGTGAATGCAATTCCACATCCAACTCTGGATCTTTCCGCAGATAATTTATCAGATTATGATTTTCTTCTTCAAAATTTTTATATTGTGGATGAAAATACCGATGCGTCTGCTGTAAATTTAAACGCTGCAAACTTTCTTGCAGAGGATTTTTCTATAAAAAAAGAAAGTGAAAATCCACAGATCCTGATTTATCATAGCCATTCCCAGGAAACTTTTGCGGACTCCAGGGAAGGCAGACAGGAAGATACAATTGTAGGAGTGGGAGATTATCTTGCCCAAATTCTTACAGAACAATATGGTTATCAGGTGGTTCATATAACAGAAGCTTTTGATATGATGAGCGGGGAACTGGACAGAAATAAGGCATATGAGTACTCTTGTAATTATATAGAAAATATATTAAAAGGAAATTCAGGCATAGAAGTTGTGATAGACCTTCACAGGGATGGAATCGATGAGAACAGGCGGCTTGTAACAGAAATAAATGGAAAACCTACGGCGAAAATTCTTTTTTATAACGGATTAAGTTACACAAATACACAGGGAAAAGTATCTTATTTGCCAAATCCGTACATACAGGATAATCTGGCTTTTTCTTTTCAGCTTGAATATCAGGCAGCTTTATATTATCCGGATTTTTACAGAGGAATTTATCTGGCAGGACTGCGTTATAACCTTCATCTGAAAAAAAGAGCTCTTTTGCTGGAAGCTGGGGCACAGACAAACACGGTACAGGAGGTAAAAAATGCAATGGAACCCTTTGCAGATATTCTGAATCGTGTACTTCAGGGAAACAAGTGAGCCATATCATATGAAAAGAAAGTGACAAACGGAATTAATCTGTGCTATAATTCACTGATAGTAAGAAGTTATCACAAAATCAGAGGAGGAATGTCTGGAATGACAGACCAGAGTAAAATTCGTAATTTTTGTATTATTGCACATATCGACCATGGCAAATCCACACTGGCCGACAGAATTATAGAGATGACAGGTCTTCTGACCGAGAGAGAAATGCAGGCGCAGGTTCTGGATAATATGGAACTTGAAAGAGAACGTGGAATTACCATCAAGTCCCAGGCTGTCCGTACCGTATATCATGGTAAGGACGGGGAAGAATATATTTTTAACCTGATTGATACACCTGGGCATGTGGACTTTAACTACGAAGTTTCCAGAAGTCTTGCCGCATGCGACGGTGCAATTCTTGTTGTAGATGCCGCACAGGGAATTGAGGCACAGACTCTTGCAAACGTTTATATGGCATTAGACCATGACCTTGAGGTAATTCCTGTAATCAATAAGGTGGATCTTCCAAGTGCAGAGCCAGAGAGAGTTATCAATGAAATTGAAGATGTGATCGGTCTTGAGGCACAGGATGCCCCACAGATTTCTGCGAAAACAGGACTGAATGTGGATCAGGTTCTGGAACAGGTGGTTTTCAAAATCCCGGCACCGACAGGAGATCCGGATGCTCCGCTGAAGGCATTGATTTTTGATTCTATTTATGACTCTTACAAAGGTGCTATTGTTTTTTGCCGTATGGTAGATGGAAAAGTGCGTAAAGGAACTACTATACGCATGATGGCAACCGGATTTGTTGCAGAAGTTGTGGAAGTTGGATATTTTGGAGCAGGACAGTTTATTCCATGTGAAGAGCTGACTGCAGGAATGGTTGGATACATTACCGCAAGCATTAAGAATGTAAGAGACACCCGCGTAGGTGATACGATTACAGACAATAACCGCCCATGTGAGGAAGCCCTTCCTGGATACAAAAAAGTGAATCCTATGGTTTACTGTGGCCTTTATCCGGCTGATGGTGCCAAATATGGAGATCTTCGTGATGCACTGGAAAAGTTACAGCTTAACGATGCTTCTCTTTTCTATGAACCGGAGACTTCTGTGGCTCTGGGATTTGGTTTTCGCTGTGGTTTCCTGGGTCTTCTTCATCTGGAAATTATTCAGGAGCGTCTGGAAAGAGAATATGACCTGGATCTTGTAACAACTGCTCCAAGTGTTATTTATAAAGTGCATAAGACAAACGGAGAAGTGATCGATCTGACAAATCCGACCAATCTTCCGGATCCGTCCGAAATCGAATATATGGAAGAACCTATTGTAAATGCAGAGATTATGGTGACTACAGAATTTATTGGTGCCATTATGGATCTTTGCCAGGAGCGCCGTGGTCAGTATCTTGGTATGGAATATATGGAAGAGACGAGAGCACTTCTGAAATATAAGCTTCCATTGAATGAGATCATTTATGATTTCTTTGATGCTTTGAAATCTCGTTCCAGAGGCTATGCGTCCCTGGATTACGAGCTTTGCGGATATGAGAGAAGCGAGCTTGTAAAACTGGATATTCTGGTTAATAAAGAAGAGGTAGATGCTCTTTCCTTTATTGTGCATGCAGATACATCTTATGAAAGAGGACGTAAGATGTGCGAGAAGCTGAAGGATGAGATTCCGCGCCAGCTGTTTGAAATCCCTATTCAGGCGGCTGTGGGCAGCAAGATCATTGCCAGGGAAACAGTTAAGGCCATGCGAAAGGATGTACTTGCGAAATGCTATGGCGGTGATATTTCCCGTAAGAAGAAACTTCTGGAAAAACAGAAGGAAGGTAAAAAGAGGATGCGTCAGGTTGGAAATGTAGAGATTCCACAGAAAGCATTTATGAGTGTTCTGAAGCTGGATGAAAATTAACTGAAGGCGGACATGGAGGATTCCAATGAAAGCAAAGATACGGGTTCTGTTCAAAAGAATAAGAAGAAGCTTCAGAAGTGACCGCGAGCAGTGGATCAAGGGCGGTATTCTGGCAGCAATTCTTCTGGTAATCGTGATTTTTGCAGGCAGCTGTGCATGCAGTAAAAAAAACGCAGAAGAGCCGGATGCGGCATCTACAAGTGTTATGAAGATTACACCTGTTCCAAGTCCTACCCCCACGGTTGTTCCACGGCAGGTAAGCAAGGATGCAGTAGCACAAAGCGGCGGCGTTACCATGGTAAATGAATATTTACTGCAAAAAGAAGATAGCAGCACTGATACACAGCAAAAAGACAATGCAGGAGATACTTCAAAGGATACTGCAGAAACTGATAACGAGTCAGAAGTTTCTGCTGATGAGTCTGCAAACGGTATGTGAAAAGGAGAAAATCAGAATGGGAATACAGAAGAATGGCCTGGAGCTGTATCTTCATATCCCGTTTTGCATAAAGAAATGTGATTATTGTGATTTCCTGTCTGGTCCTGTAACAAGGGCTGGACAGGAATCTTATATTTATGCACTTTTACGGGAAATAAAAGCAGTTTCGGAGGCAGAGAAGCGGCCGGTTGATACTGTATTTATAGGAGGGGGAACTCCTTCTGTATTAGAATGCGATATTATGGAAAAACTTTTACAGGGAATGAAAGAGAATTTTCAGTTTTCGCCTGATGCAGAGCTGACAATTGAGGCAAATCCAGGAACGCTTACAAAAGAAAAACTGGAAATTTACAGAAAATATGGAATAAACAGAATCAGTATAGGACTTCAGTCGCCAAAAGACAGTGAATTAAAGACTCTCGGGCGGATACATGATTACAGACAATTTCTGGAAAGCTACAGGATGGCACGGGAAGCGGGCTTTTCTAATATTAATGTGGATCTGATGTTTGCCATTCCGGGACAGACATACGAAGGATGGATAAAAAATCTTCGCACAGTTGCCGAAATCGGACCGGAGCATATTTCAGCGTACAGTTTGATTATTGAAGAGGGAACGCCTTTTTCAAGAAGAAAACTGGAGCTTCCGGATGAAGATACGGAGTACAGGATGTATGAGGATGTGGCGGCTGTTTTGAGAGAATATGGGTACCATCAGTATGAAATTTCCAATTATGCCCGGGAAGGGCTGGAGTGCAGGCACAATATTGGATATTGGAAAAGGCATGATTATCTTGGACTTGGGCTTGGAGCGGCTTCTTTACTTGGAAAAAAGCGTTTTTCCAATACACGGGATATGCAGGAATATATGGAAAACAGTGAATTTCCCGGGAAAATACGAAAAGACCAGGAAATTCTTTGCAAAGAAGATGAAATGGGCGAATTTATGTTTCTGGGGCTTCGGATGACAAATGGCATATCCAAAAAGGAATTTCAGGAATATTTCGGAACTTCCGTTGAAAATATATATGGTGAGATACTGGAAAAATATAAAAAAGCAGGAATGTTAATAGAAGAACAGGACAGAATTTTTTTGTCCAGACCAGGAATCCATGTGAGTAATAGTATTATGGCAGATTTTCTGATTTAAAGCAAGTCTGAAAATGTAAAATTAATTACTTGACGAACATATGTTCATATGCTATTCTTGTAAAATACAAACTTTGTAATAGAAAAGAAGTATAAACATAAGAGTGACTTAGAGCATGCCCCCAAAAGGCTTTCTGCTGAAAAATAGAAAGATTTTCTACACTCTGGAAATGGAGGAACAGATGGTAGCTGAAAATAAAAAACAATTTATCAGGATCAGAGGAGCGAATGAGAATAATCTGAAGAATTTAAGCGTGGATATTCCCAGGGATAAGTTTGTGGTTCTTACCGGATTAAGTGGTTCCGGTAAATCTTCCCTTGCCTTTGATACTATATATGCAGAAGGCCAGAGACGGTATATGGAGTCTCTGTCTTCTTATGCCAGACAGTTCCTTGGACAGATGGAGAAGCCGGACGTAGAGAGTATAGAAGGACTTCCGCCTGCAATTTCTATAGATCAGAAGTCTACGAACCGCAATCCCAGATCTACAGTGGGAACGGTTACAGAGATTTATGATTATTTCAGGCTTTTGTATGCTCGTGTGGGAATTCCCCATTGTCCCAAATGCGGTAAGGTGATTGCCAAGCAGACGGTAGACCAGATGGTAGATCAGATTATGGAGCTTCCACAGAGGACGAAGATTCAGCTTCTGGCTCCGGTAGTAAGGGGACGCAAGGGAACTCATGCCAAGCTTTTGGATCAGGCCAGAAAAAGCGGCTATGTAAGAGCAGAGATTGATGGGAATGTTTATGAGCTTTCAGAGGAAATTACTCTGGACAAGAATATCAAACATACCATTGCCATTATTGTAGATCGTCTTATTGTGAAGCCGGGAATTGAGAAAAGGCTGACGGATTCACTGGAGACAGTTTTAAATCTTGCAGACGGGCTGGCTGTTGTAGATACCATGGACGGGAATTACATGAATTTCAGCCAGAGCTTTTCCTGCCCGGACTGTGGAATCAGTATTGATGAAATAGAACCCAGAAGTTTTTCTTTCAACAATCCTTTTGGGGCATGCCCACAGTGTTTGGGACTTGGATATAAGATGGAATTTGATCCGGAGCTGATGATTCCAGACAAATCCCTTAGTATTTCACAGGGGGCTATTGTTGTAATGGGATGGCAGTCCTGCACAGATAAGAGCAGCTTTACTTATGCAATTTTATCAGCGCTTTGTAAGGAATATGACTTCAGTCTGGATACACCGTTTCAGGATTATCCAAAGAAGATCCAGGATATTATTCTTTTTGGAACCGGAGGACATTCTATTAAGGTTTATTATAAAGGGCAGCGAGGAGAAGGTGTTTATGACGTTGCATTTCCAGGGCTGATCCGGAATGTGGAACAGCGTTATAAAGAAACTGGTTCGGAAGCTATGAAGCAGGAATATGAAAGCTTTATGCAGATCACACCTTGTACAGCATGTAAGGGACAGCGTTTGAAGAAGGAATCTCTGGCGGTTACAGTAGCAGATAAAAACATTTATGAGATAACAAATATGTCTATTGATAAGCTGAAAGTATTTCTTCAGGAAATGCAGTTATCTCCACAGCAACAGCTTATTGGAAAGCAGATTTTAAAGGAAATCAAGGCCAGAGTAGGTTTCCTGGCAGATGTGGGACTGGAATATCTTTCACTGGGCAGAGCTACAGGAACACTTTCTGGCGGTGAGGCACAGCGTATCCGTCTTGCTACCCAGATAGGATCAGGTCTGGTAGGTGTTGCCTATATTTTGGATGAACCCAGTATCGGTTTGCATCAAAGAGACAACGACAAACTTCTGGGAGCACTGATGCATTTAAGAGATCTGGGAAACAGTCTGATCGTGGTAGAACATGATGAAGATACTATGCGTGCTGCAGATTGTATTGTGGATATAGGCCCGGGAGCAGGAGAACATGGAGGTCAGCTTGTGGGAATGGGAACTGCCGAAGAGCTGATGAAGAACCCGGGTTCCATTACAGGTGCTTATCTTAGCGGAAAGCTGAAGATTCCGGTACCGGAGGTACGAAAAACTCCTACAGGTTTTCTCACTATTAAGGGAGCAGCTGAGAATAACCTGAAACATATTGATGTAGATATTCCCCTTGGAATTATGAGCTGTATTACAGGCGTTTCAGGATCAGGAAAGAGTTCTTTGATCAATGAAATTCTGTATAAGCATTTGGCGAAGACTCTAAACAGGGCACGTGTGGTTCCCGGAAAGCATGATGATATTATCGGAATAGAGCAGCTGGATAAGGTAATTGCCATTGACCAGTCTCCCATTGGCAGGACTCCCAGATCCAATCCTGCCACGTACACAGGGGTGTTTGATCAGATACGTGATCTGTTTGCTGCTACAGCAGATGCCAAGGCTAAAGGATATAAAAAAGGACGTTTCAGCTTCAACGTAAAGGGAGGACGCTGTGAGGCATGCAGCGGTGATGGCATTATTAAGATAGAAATGCACTTTTTGCCGGATGTTTATGTTCCCTGTGAAGTCTGCAAAGGCAAGCGATACAACAGAGAGACTCTGGAAGTAAAGTATAAAGATAAAAGTATTTACGATGTTTTGAATATGACAGTGGAAGAAGCTATGACCTTCTTTGAAAATGTACCATCTATCCGCAGGAAGATTGAAACATTGTATGATGTAGGACTTTCCTATATCCGTCTGGGACAGCCTTCTACCACACTTTCCGGTGGTGAAGCACAGCGTATTAAACTGGCTACGGAACTTAGTAAGCGCAGTACTGGAAAGACAATCTATATTCTGGATGAGCCTACTACAGGATTGCATTTCGCAGATGTGCAGAAACTGGTTGAGATTTTGCGACGTCTTTCTGACGGTGGAAATACTGTAGTTGTAATTGAGCATAATCTGGATGTGATAAAAACTGCAGACTATATTATTGATATAGGTCCTGAAGGAGGCGATGGTGGTGGAACTGTTGTTGCTAAGGGAACTCCGGAGGAAGTGGCATTGAATCCGGCGTCCTATACAGGTAAATATGTTGCAAAATATCTGAAATAACCCTCTTTCCAATTATGGTATTTTTGTTTATAATGATACGGAGAAAATGGCATTTATAATCACCATGACAGTGCCAGAATGATTTTTGGCATGTTTTCGGTAGATTGAGTATGCCAGTGGAAGTAAGAAAGGGGAATTCGATGCCTGCCAGTGATATTGGAATTGATTTGGGAACCAGAAACAGCCAGGTATATTCCACGGGGCGTGGGCTTGTACTTAGTGAGCCATCCGTGGTAGTTTATGATAAAAATTCAGAGAAAATCAAGGCAATCGGGGAAGAAGCCAGACAGATGACTGGGCATGTTTCCTCAAATATGGAAGTAATCCGCCCTATTCGTCAGGGGGTTATTGTAGACTATACAGTTATGGAGAAGATGCTGAAATATTTTATCTCCAAGGCTATGGGACGCCATGCGTTCAGGAAACCGCGAATCAGCATTTGTATTCCCAGCGGAACTACCGAAATTGAGAAAAAAGCAGTAGAAGAAGCTACCTATCAGGCTGGTGCGAGAGAAGTATTTCTTGTTGAAGAGCCTATTGCAGCAGCAATAGGTGCCGGAGTGGATGTGACGAAGCCCTTTGGAAATCTGATCGTAGACATTGGTGGTGGAACTACAGATGTGGCTGTCATTTCTATGGCCGGTACAGTTGTATCTGCTTCGGTGAAGATTGCCGGAGATAATTTCGATCAGGCAATCATGAGCTATGTTAGGAAAAATCACGGGCTTTTTATTGGAGAGGATGCAGCTGAGAATATTAAGATAAAAATAGGCACAGCCAGTCAGGAAAATACGCCCCGGACAATGGAAGTAAAGGGCAGAAATGTTATAACGGGGCTTCCAAAAGTTGTGACTCTGACTTCAGAAGAAGTGCGGATCGCATTGAAGGATGCTACAAACCAGATCGTTGAGACTGTTCATGGAGTTCTGGAAAAAACACCTCCGGAGCTTGCAGCAGATATTGTGGACCGGGGAATCGTACTTACCGGAGGCGGGGCATTGCTTCATGGTATGGATACACTGATCGAGCAGAAAACCGGTGTCAGTACACTTACAGTGCAGGATGCCATGGTAGCAGTTGTTGTGGGAACTGGTAAATATGCGGAAGTAATTACCAGAATGGAAGAATAAAAGTTTCTGTTCACAGTATTGAATAAGAATCTGTTTCAGAAGATAAAAAGGGTGCTGCTTATGCAGTGCCCTTTGTGAACATAAAGTTAAGTTGGGAAAAGCGGAAATTAGCGGGAGAGAAGCAGATGAGTGAAAAAGTTACAGGATATATAGATCATGTCATATTTCGAAATGATGAAAATGGTTATACAGTTATGGTAATGAAAATGCCGGATTCAGAAGAAGAACTGACATGTGTAGGTACATTTCCGGATATTACCCAGGGCGTGACAATTGAGGCAGAGGGGCAGTTTACTCAGCACCATGTTTACGGAAAGCAGTTTGTGATCCATTCTTATGCAGAAAAAGCTCCTGAAGATACTCAGGCTATGGAACGTTATCTTGGTTCCGGGGCCATTAAGGGAGTGGGTGTTGCCCTTGCTGCACGTATTGTACGTTATTTTGGCGAAGATACTCTGCGAATTGTGGAAGAAGAACCGGAGCGTCTGGCAGAAGTAAAAGGAATCAGTGAAAAAAAGGCCCGAGAGATTGCCTCCCAGGTGACAGAGAAGGCAGATATGCGAAAAGCCATGATGTTTTTACAGAAATATGGAATTTCCCTGAATCTTGGAGCAAAAATATATCAGAAGTATGGACAGTCTGTTTACAGTGTGCTTCAGGAAAATCCGTATCGGCTTGCTGACGATATTTCCGGTGTTGGTTTTAAAATTGCTGACGGAATTGCATCACGTATTGGAATCCATGCAGATTCAGATTACAGAATCCGCAGCGGAATGATGTATACTCTCCTTCAAGCGTCTGGAGAAGGACATATATATCTCCCAAAGGAAGAGCTGTTTGAAAGAGCATCTCAGCTTTTGAGAGTTGATGTTTCTTATATGGAGAAACATCTGATGGATATGGCTATCGACAGAAAGCTTGTACTAAAAGAAAAAGATGGCATAGTACTTGTGTATCCCAGCCAGTATTACCGGCTGGAATTAAATACAGCAAGAATGCTCACAGAGCTGAACATCCAGTATCCTCAGGAAGAGGAGAGGATGGAGCGAAGAATTGCCCAGATTGAGAAAGAAACAGGAACTGTTTTGGAAGAAATGCAGAAAAAGGCAGTAAAGGAAGCTGCTGGGAATGGACTCTTTGTTCTGACAGGAGGACCTGGTACCGGTAAGACAACTACCATTAATGCAATTATCCGTTTTTTTGAGGGAGAAGGTGCGACTCTTAGACTGGCGGCGCCGACTGGAAGAGCGGCTAAGCGTATGACAGAGGCTACCGGATACGAGGCACAGACCATTCACCGCCTGCTGGAGCTTAATGGAGTGCCAGATGATAAGAACAGGGAGTCTCAGGGAGTACATTTTGACAGGAATGCAGATAATCCGCTGGATACAGATGTGATTATAATTGATGAAATGTCCATGGTGGATATTTTTCTTATGCATTCCCTTCTCCTGGCGGTGACAGCCGGAACCAGGATAATTCTGGTGGGAGACGAGAATCAGCTCCCCAGTGTAGGACCTGGAAATGTGCTGCATGATATTATAAAAAGTGGTGTTTTTCCAGTTGTAGAACTGAAAAAGATTTTCAGGCAGGCATCCCACAGTGATATTGTAGTGAATGCACATAAGATCCATAATGGTGAACAGGTATCTCTGGATAATAAGAGCAGGGACTTTTTCTTCCTGAAAAGATACGATGCAGATATTATTATTCGTGTGGTAATCGCACTGATCCAGGAGAAGCTTCCAAGATATGTAGATGCCCGTCCTTTTGAAATTCAGGTGCTCACTCCTATGAGAAAGGGCTTACTGGGGGTAGAACGGCTGAACCAGATACTTCAGAGATATCTGAATCCTCCGGCATCTGATAAAAAAGAAAAAGAAATCGGTGACCGGCTTTTCCGTGAGGGAGATAAGGTGATGCAGATCAAAAATAATTATCAGATGGAATGGGAAGTGCGGGGAAAATATGGAATTCCTGTGGAAGAAGGGGTGGGAGTATTTAATGGAGATACTGGCATCCTGAAAGAAATCAATGAATTTGCAGAAACCGCCACTGTGGAATTTGAAGATGGGCGTTTTGCAGATTATTCTTTTAAACAGCTTGAAGAACTGGAGCTTGCTTATGCCATAACAATACATAAATCACAGGGATCGGAATATCCGGCGGTTATTCTGCCCCTTTTATCCGGCCCCAAGATGCTGATGAACCGTAATCTTCTCTATACCGGGGTTACGAGAGCGCGCAAGTGCGTAACTGTAGTTGGAAGTGAGGAAACGTTCGGGGAGATGATCCGAAATGAAAAACAGCAGAAACGTTACAGTTCTCTTGAAATCAGGATTCAGGAACTTTCTGAATCTGCTTTATCCGGCCAGATGCCCGCTGTGTCACAGAATTCTTAAAGACAGACATACTTTGATTTGTGCAGACTGTGCCGTGGAATTGAAACCAATATCAGAGCCCAGGTGCTTTAAATGTGGAAAGCCGGTAAAAGAAGAGGAAGAATATTGTCCAGATTGCAGGAAACATTCTCTGGCATTTACACAGGGGCGCGGAATATTTCCCTATGATGAAAAAATGAAATATTCCATTATGAAGTATAAATATTTTGGCTGCCGCGAATATGGGAAGTTTTATGGAAAAGCCATGTATATTTATGCAGGAGATGTTATCCGGCGCTGGAAGCCGGATATAATTGTTCCGGTTCCTCTTCATTGGCGGAAATTTCGAAGAAGAGGTTTTAACCAGGCTGAATTTCTTGCAGAGGAATTGTCTGGATATACAGGAATTCCATTAGATACTACTCTTGTTAAAAAGAAAAAAGCTACGAAATCACAGAAAAAGTTAAATGCGGACCAGAGAAGAAAAAATCTGCAGGAGGCATTTCAGATTACAGGAAATCCGGCAGGAAAATGTATTTTGCTTGTGGATGATGTATATACTACGGGAAGTACTATGGATGTATTGTCACGGGCATTTCTGGAAAAAGGTGCTTCAAAAGTATTTTTTGTTACAGTATGTATTGGCAGTAACAGGTAAAAAAATACTTTTCATAAAATGGGATATATGATACAATCATCCTGTATGAGTATAGCTTTTCAGCTTTAAAAGAAATGCATAAGGAGCCATTTATGATAAACGAAGAAAAAGTAAAAATAATGGACAGTCTTGCTTTGTATGAAAAACAGGAAGGAAGAAAGTATCTTCCGGTAAGCAAGTATTACAGGAGCGATTATATTGGTCTGGCATTGATTAAGAATTTCTTTCTTGTAACTATCGGCTATGGACTGATATTGGCACTTGCAGCGGCATATAATCTGGAATATCTTCTCGATAATGTGCATAAAATGGATCTGATTTCGCTGGGAATCACTGCATTGATCGGTTATGCTGTGATACTGGGAGTATATTCTGTACTGACATACATTCAGTATACAGTGAAATATCATAAAGCCAAGAAGAGCGTGAAGCAATATTACAGCCAGCTTACCAGGCTGGAGAAGATTTATAACCGTGAGGAAAAGAAATTTACAGGACGTGAAGTGCCAGGAGGATATAGAAAATGACAGCATTACTTGAATTAAAGCAGAAAATAAAGGGAGTTTACGGACAATATGAGATGTATATCCTGCCTGTGCTGAAATTTGTTCTGGCGATGGTTTACTTTTCATGGATCAATTCCAATATGGGATATATGTCCCAGCTGAATAATATATTTCTTGTATTAATTCTGGCTCTGATCTGCTCTATTTTACCATCAGCAGCTATGATGTATGTAGGATTTGTGCTTATTCTCGGTCATAGCTATGCGCTGGGAATCGAAGTTGCAGCATTTGTACTTGTAATCATTTTGCTGATGCTGATTTTCTTCCTGCGTTTTAGTGGTTCACAGAATATTACTTTTGTATTTACCCCATTGTCATTTGCATTTAGCATACCGGCACTTCTTCCTATTGGAAGCGGACTTCTGGAAAGCAGCTTATCTGCAATTCCTGCTGGCTGTGGTGTGGTTATGTATTATTTTATCCGTTTCCTTCGTTCACAGTCATCTATTCTTGTGAATCCGGATCTGGAGATGTCAGACAAGTTACAGATCATGGCAGATGGTCTGGTACAGAACTGGGGAATGTGGATTACAGTTGTTGCTTTTATAGCTGTGATTCTTCTGGTACATCTGATTCGTACCCGTTCTTTTGATCATGCATGGAGAATTTCTATTATTGCCGGAGGCGTGGCATATGTATTTATTATGCTGGTTGGAAGCTTTGGGCTTAACCTGAATGCGACTGTGGCAATGGTTCCGCTTCTGATCTGTACAGCAGTTGCTGTGATCCTTGGCCTTGTGCTGGAATTCTTTGCATTCGGCGGAGTTTACAGCAGGGCTGAACGTCTGGAATATGAAGATGATGAATATTTTTACTATGTGAAAGCTGTGCCGAAGGCATCTGTTGCAACTTCCGAGAGAAGCATCAAGAAGATTAATGCAGAGCCCATCCGGGAAGAGCGAAAAGCAGAAGAGCCAGCCGGAACATATGCGAATCCTATTTTCCGTCAGGATGAGAAACCAAAGAGGAAAAAAGCTTCTTCTGCCACATCAGGCAGACAGCCAAGACAGGCAGAGAAACCGGCAGCAAAAGATGTTGACTTTGAAAAAAAACTGGAAGAATCGCTGAAGGATCTGTAATACACCGGGAAGCAAGGCATTCAGATCAATAATTGATTCTCTGAAATGTTTTAGAAAACCATAAATAAGTTTTAAATGCAAGTAACGAACAGGAAAGGAGTACACTATGCAGGATTTGGCAGTCACATTAGCAGGATATATATCCAAGCTTTCCCTGCCCAGTCTGGGACCTACAGACATATTGGAGATTGCCCTGATTTCCTTTTTCATTTATCAGTTTATGGTATGGATTAAATTTACCCGTGCCTATACACTGCTTAAGGGAATTCTGATGGTATTGCTTTTCATTTTGTTCGCATATGTTCTGAAGATGAACACGATCCTGTGGATCATTAAGAACCTTTCCACGATTCTTCTTACCAGTGTAGTAGTTATTTTTCAGCCAGAACTTCGGAAAATGCTGGAGCAGCTGGGACAGAAAAAAATAATGGCGTCTATTTTTTCCCTGGATTCAGGTAAGGAAGTAAAGGAACGTTTTACGGATAAAACCATCAATGAACTGGTGAAAGCCTGTTTTGATATGGGGGAAGTAAAAACTGGAGCGTTGATTGTAATTGAGCAGGATATCCGTCTTAGCGAATATGAACGTACTGGAATTAATGTAGATGCAGTCCTTACCAGTCAGCTTCTGATTAATATTTTTGAACATAATACACCGCTTCATGATGGAGCTGTTCTTGTTCGCAGAAACCGAATTGTTGCGGCAACCTGCTATCTGCCGCTTTCTGATAATATGGAGCTTAGCAAGCAGCTTGGAACCAGACACAGGGCTGGAGTGGGAATCAGTGAGGTAAGTGATTCCCTGACTATTATTGTATCAGAAGAAACCGGACAGGTTTCTGTAGCACAGAACGGACAGCTTAGCAGAGGTCTGACAAGTGCTGAGCTTCGGGCTGCACTTGTTAAAGCACAGAATAAGAAAGTAGTTAATAACAGTAAATTACGTCACTTGCTGAAGGGGAGAATGAAACATGAAGAAAGCAAAGCTGACTAAGAATTTTACTTTGAAGATCATGTCTGTTCTCATTGGATTTATGATCTGGTTTATAGTTGTGAATGTAGACAATCCTGTATCCACCAAGAGTATTACCATATCAGGTGATAAGGTGGAACTGCAGAATACAGCGTATGTGGACAGTGCAAATATGATGTGTATGCAGGATGATGATCCGGATCCGATCCGTGTGACGATTACAGGGGAGAGAAGGCTTCTGACAAAGATTACTCTGGCAAATATTACACTGACCGCAGATCTGCAGCAGGCGGGAAGTCTGGATACGAATCCGGTTATGGTGCCAATTACAGCGTCCTGTCCGGGAATCAGTCCTGATAATATCAAGGTAACACCTCAGTACTTAAGTGTAAGACTGGAAGAGAAGGTTACACAGGAATTTCTTGTAAATGTGAATTATGGATCCAGTCAGCCAGGCAAAGGATATGAAGTAGGATCACAGACTGCAAGTCCGGAGAAAGTAAAGATTACAGGACCGAAGTCTCTGGTGAATAAAATAGATAAAGTAAATGCCACTGTCGATGTAGATGGAAAAACGAAAGATTTTACCGAAGAGGCCGAACTGAATATAATTGACAAAAATCAGGATAGTTTTGCAGGAAGAATGTCCTATCTCACCATAGATAATACAAAAGTAGTGGTTACTACCAAATTCTGGAAGATCCGCACAGGCGTGAATATCAGTGCTAATTATGTGGGAGTACCTGCTGACGGCTATCAAGTAGAAAGTGTTACAACTGTTCCGGATACCGTAAGTATTGCCGGCACAGACGAAGCGTTGGAAACCCTGAAGCAGAATGATAATACTTTGTGGATCGGTGGAGAGGATATAGATATTTCCGGAGAGACAGCTGACATTGAAAAGAAAGTCAGTCTGAAGGATGTACTTCCGGAAGATACGAAACTGACCAGTGGAACCAGTGAGGACGTATGGGTCAAAGTTAGTATTTTGCCAATTGGAAGCCATTCTTATGGTTTACCTTCCAATCAGATTGAAGTAAAGAATCTTGCTGACAATCTCCAGGTAACTTTTGGGACAGATAAAATAGAAATTCGTGTAAAAGCTACAACAGGAGACCTGGATGAATTTGATCTGGATAAGGTAAAGGCTTCTGTAAATCTGGAAAATATGGGAGTTGGAAGCTACCAGATTCCGGTAACTGTTAAATTGCCAACAGGATTTGAACTTCTGGAGGATGTGGTTGCAGATGTGACTATTTCAGAAATTTCAAATGCAGATGCGAATAATGGATAAGGAAGTGAAGACATGGTAAGTGAAAAAGTACAGGTCAATAATCCATCCGGACTTCATTTACGACCGGCAGGAATCCTCTGTAAGGAGGCTATGAAATACAAATCACAGATAACCTTTGAATATCATGGAAGCAGCAATGGAACCGCAAATGCCAAAAGTGTTTTAAGTGTACTGGGTGCCTGCGTGAAGTGCGGAGAGGAAATTACGATTTTCTGTGAGGGTGCTGACGAAGAAGAAGCTTTGAGAAATCTTGTAACAGTTATTAAAAATGGGCTTGGAGAGTAAATAAGCATAGATCACTTCAATCGGCAGAGTGTGCTGTCAGTTGAGGTGATTTGTGCCAGACAGGAGGAGAAAAAGTGAAAAAGAGAGTAGTGGCTGCAGCGTTAGGAATTATGCTTAGCTTGAGTATGGGACTGCAAGCTGGTGCAGAAGCATTGGATGGTGGATTTGATTCCGGTTTTATATCAGAACAGCCGGCAGAGGAGCCACAGACAGATGACAGTGTCCCGTCCGGTAATCTACAGACGGATGACAGCACTTCATCCGGTAATCCACAGACGGATGACAGCACTTCATCCGATAATCCACAGACGGATGCTGACATCCCATCAGACAATCAGCAAAATGACAGCAACGTTTCATCAGGCGAGGAAACAGTAACTGCGGGAGAAACTGACGATTTTGTGTCCGGATTTATTTCAGCAGGGGAAGATACCCAGCTGGATACTGAACTACAGGTTCAGTCCTTTGAGGATGGGAATTCTGTTGAAGCAACCGAAATTTCGGATGATGTGCCGGAGGTAGGTGCTGCTGCTACCGCAACAGTAGTAAAATGGACAGACTGGGAGCAGACTTCTGATGGAAGATTCCGTCTCCATAAAAAAACTTCCAAATCTGCATCAGCGGTTCAGTCTGCTGATGTACAGCAGGTAAGTGCAGCAGAATTTGAGGGAATGCCGGTTATAGATACAACGCAGGTAGAAGAAGTACAGAGTGCACAGCCGGTGGATGAAATACAGGATGTACAGGATGTACAGGACGCACAGGAGGCTGTAGGACAGGCAAATACTCAGAACAGCTATTATACGGCAGCAGATGGAATTGTGCTGATTACAACCAAAACAGAGAAGGGTAAAAGACATACCAGCAGATATCTTTTTGATGCTGATGGTTATCTGATGACAGGTCTTGTTACAGTAGATAAGAACTTCAGCCCTAAAGTGGCTGCCGGGGAATATTATTTTTCCACTGTAGCAGATGCACAGGCTTATGGCGAATATAAGTCCCAGAATGCAGAAATGGTACCGTGGAAATCTTCTGTCGGACGCCAGAAGAGAAAATGCTGGATCTGGATGAGAGACAGCAAGGCATTCCATTATTTTGGAACAGATGGTAAAGGCATTCGTGTTTCACAGCTGAACAAGACTGCAAAAGCCAATAATACTTATACCGGATATTTCAAGATAAAGGGTGAATACTATTGTCTGGATGCTAAGGGAGCACCGAGAACAGGAAATATTACCCTGAAGGTAAATGGTGTGTCTTCCAAATATTATTTCCAGCCAGCTTCATCAGCAGATGAAATTCCAGGCAAAATGTTCCATGATGGATGGCTGAAACTGAAGGGCAAAAAAGGTGAACTCTGGAGATATTATAATACAGGCAAAACAGATAAGACACAGATCGGAAAACTTGTAAATCATGGAACAATGCTTACGGACCTTGATGGAAAGAAAAAGGCCGGTACTACATATCTTCTTGGCAAAAATGGCTATATTGTAAAGAATGGTATGAATAAAGCAACAGATGGAAAGGTTTACCTGACAGATAAATATGGCCGTCCGTATAAGAATCGTATTGTTACATATAAGAATAAACAGTATTATGTGACCAAGACTGGTGCAAGAGCATCATGGAAAAACTGCTGGCACCGCTGCCCGGATTTGAATAACAGATTATATTATTTTGGATCAACACCTGGCTGCATTGTGAAGAAAACAGGCTGGCAGAAAGTGGTTCTTAATAATGGCAATTTCTATGGCTGGTTCCTGTTCAGTGACAAAGGAATTATTTATGCAAACAGATTAAAAGATGACTGTTATTTAAAAGCAGATGGAAGAATTGCCAGCGGTCTTGTTACGCTGAATGGAAATACTTATTTCTTTAAGCCATCCACTTCAGAAACCAGAAATGGACAGATGGTAAGAGATCAGCTGTTTATTTATCAGGGAAACATCTATTATGCGGATGCTAACGGTGTACTTTGCACAAACGGCTGGCAGTATATAAACGGAAGATGGTACTGCTTTAAGAACATGATATCTGTGACCAATGATTTTGTTGAAAAAGATGGAACATATGGATATCTTGATGGTGATGGAAACTTTATTACCGGATGGGTGATTGCAGATAATTCCAAAAACCTGGTTCGCTATATTAATCCGGATGCACCGGGCTATGTAACCAACAGCTCCAAATGGATTGATGGTAAACTCTATTACTTTGATTCAGATGGATACCGTATCAATGATGTGACAGATAAATATGCAGGTCCATATACTGTAGAAGTTGACCGTGTGAATGGCGTCATGACTGTTTATGCAGATTCTGCACGTACTATTCCGGTTAAATCTATCCGTGTTTCCGTTGGAAATCCGGGAACTCCTACACCGAAAGGAACCTATCGTCTGACAAGATACAGCAGATGGCAGGCACTGATGGGACCATCCTGGGGTCAGTACGGTACACATGTAGATAATGCAGGCGAGGGTGGAATTTTTGTTCACTCTATTGCATGTGGTGCTGCAAACAGCTATAATCTGCCGGTAAGTGCATATTACAGACTTGGAAGTCCGGCTTCTCATGGATGCATCCGTACCTGCGTAGGAGATGCAAAATGGGTATATGACAACTGTAACGGTGCAACCATCCATATTTTTGACGGAACCTACAAGGCTGATGAAGTTTTCAAAGGACCTCTTGGACGTCGTGCACTTGTACCGCTTCAGGGAATGAAGAACGGTGGATACTATGATCCTACCGATCCGAACGCATAATTATTGTAGAAAATTCATAATACAAACCATAAAATACCCTTCGTTTTGGAGGGTATTTTATAGTTTTGGAGAATAACGTTGAAATTTGAAAAAGGAGACTGTATAATAACAAAGTAACACAATTTTAACATTCTAGACGGTAATCTTTTTACAGTAGAAGAATATCAGGAGGGAAAATGAAAAAGTGGAAAAAGTGGCTGTCTGTAGGCGTACTTTCGGCAATGCTTGGAGCCGGAGGGATGACGGCGCAGACTGTTTATGCTAACGTAGGTCTTGCACCTCAGGACAGAAGCAGCTATGTATCACCAAATGAAGGCGTGCCGGCAGTTGGTGCAGCAGAGGAAGCAGCTGAAAAAGCATGGAAAAAGATCAAAGGTGTATGCTATAATGGCAGCGGAGAGAAGGTAGAGGGTGCGATTACCAGAGGAATGGATGTTTCCGAATGGCAGGGTACCATCAACTGGAAAGAAGCCAGGAAGGATCTGGATTTTGCATTTGTCCGTATTTCCTACGGTGCCAATCGTATAGATTATCAGTATGAATACAATATGACACAGGCAGAGGCAGCAGGGGTACCTGTAGGAACTTATGTATACAGCCTTGCCAGGAGTACTCAGGAGGCACTTCAGGAAGCCCAGACTGCAATCACCAAGATGCAGGGACACAAGGTATCCTATCCTGTGGTTTTTGACCTGGAGGATGAGGCTACACTCGGTACATGCAGTCCATCAGAGGTATCCAGGATTGCGCTGGCATTTTGCGGTGAGGTGGCAAAAGCTGGATACACGCCTATGCTTTATATGAATCTGAACTGGTATAACAACTATGTAGACTGGAGCGTTCTGGAAGGCTCCGGACTGGATGTATGGATCGCCTGCTATGGAGATCACATACTGGCACCAGATTCCAGCCGTTATAAATATACTATTTGGCAGCCTACAGCAGGTGATGAAGTACCAGGAATGATTTCAACCAAGAAGCTGATCCGCGGAGTACCGGAATATAATAATGTAGATCTGGATTTTGGCTATGTGGACTATACCAAAAAGATTGTTCCGCGCTGGAAGGCAAAAGAGGACTACGTTCCTGCAAAAGAAGTGAAAAACGGCTGGTCTGTGGAGAAAAAGTATCGTTACTATTATGTAAACAATACAAAAGTAACTGGCTGGAAGGAAATTGATGGTAAAAATTACTGTTTCAGCAAAGTTGACGGCCATATGTACAAAAGTAAGCTGATTGTGACAGACGAGGGCGCTTACTACGTTGACAAAAACGGTGTGCAGGTGAAGCGTAAATTTGTAACCAAAGATGGAAATACATATTATTTTGGTTCTGACGGCAAGGCGAAAGCAGGAATGAGTAAGATTGCCGGCAAATATTATTATTTTAATAAGAAAACCTATGCCATGGAGAAAAATTATAAACACATGAATCCAAAAGGCATTATCTATTATTTTGACAAGAATGGTGTGAGAGTTACCAACAAACTGGTAAAAATAAAAGTAGATGGAAAAACGAAGGTCTATTATTTTGGAAGTAACGGAAAGGCTTATAAAGGCTGGCACACCATAAATGGTAATAAGTATTACTTCCATCGTGGAAAAGGTGCTGATGCCGGAACCCGTGCACAGCATGAGAGGATTACCAATAGTGCAGGTCTTGTATCCGTATTTAATAAATACGGAATTTGCATAAAACAATACAAAGAATGATAAGGAGATAAGAAAATGGGAAAAATTAAAGTAACAAACTGCGATGATATTGAAGGATTAAAAGTAATCGAGCCAACTGTATTCGGAGATTCCAGAGGATACTTTATGGAAACTTACAACTACAACGATTTCAAAGAAGCAGGAATTGATGTAGAGTTTGTACAGGACAATCAGTCCAGCTCACGCTATGGCGTTCTCCGTGGACTTCATTTCCAGCTGAACTATCCCCAGGATAAGCTTGTCCGTGTTGTAAACGGTGAAGTATTTGATGTTGCAGTAGATTTAAGAAAAGGTTCCAAAACCTATGGAAAATGGTACGGTGTCCTTCTTTCAGCAGAGAATAAGAAACAGTTCTTTATTCCGAAGGGATTTGCACACGGATTCCTTGTTCTGTCTGAAAATGCAGAATTTACTTACAAATGCTCCGATTTCTATCATCCAAACGATGAAGGCGGCCTGATCTGGAATGACCCGGATATCAATGTTCAGTGGCCTATCCCGGAGGGAATGGAACTGATTTTCTCCGACAAAGACCAGAAATGGGGAAGCCTGAAAGAACTTCAGAGATAGGAGACAGTAAATGCTTAAGACGATTTTTTCTCTGCCGGTGGATCTGTACAGGAACCGCCGGCTGGTTATGAAACTGGCAAAAAATGATTTTAAGACCAGGTATGCTGGTTCTTATTTCGGCACAATTTGGGCATTTGTTCAGCCAATCGTAACAATTTTAGTATATTGGTTTGTATTTTCAGTGGGCTTCCGATCCAACACAGATGAGCTGGGAGTCCCATTTGTGCTTTATCTGGTTGCAGGAATGGTTCCCTGGTTTTTCTTTTCTGATGCACTTTCAGGAGGAACCAATGCGCTGATCGAGTATAATTATCTGGTAAAAAAAGTAGTGTTTAATATCAGTGTACTTCCGGTAGTCAAGATTATTTCTGCACTGTTTGTACATGGATTTTTTGTTTTACTGGCAATCATTCTGTATGTTTGTAATGGAAGATTTCCGGATCTGTATTACCTGCAGATTTTATATTACAGTGCATGTACATTCTTTTTTGTAACAGGCTTGTGCTACGCTACCAGTGCTATTGTGGTGCTTTTCCGTGACCTGGGACAGATCATCGGAATCTTTCTTCAGATCGGCGTGTGGATCACACCTATCATGTGGGTGGCAGAGAGCATGATCGGTACAGAGAGTACCCTGTACAAAGTACTTCAGTTAAATCCCATGTTTTATATTGTATCCGGATACAGAGATGCGTTTATTATCAAGAGATGGTTCTGGGAAAGACCAAACTGGACTATCTATTTCTGGATAGTTGCCATCATCTGTTTCCTGTTTGGAAACTGGATCTTTAAACGCCTTCGCATTCATTTTGCAGATGTTTTATAATGCATGGAAATAGAAAGGGAATAATGTGGAAAGTAAAAATGCCATTGAAATAAAAAACCTGTCCAAAATGTACAGGCTTTATAGTAAACCGTCAGACCGTTTGAAGGATTCTCTCGGTTTCGGAAAAAAGAAAAGATACAGAGAACATTATGCGCTCCGTGATGTAAGCTTTAACGTAAGAGAAGGAGAATGTGTTGGTATCATCGGAACAAACGGTTCCGGTAAATCAACCATTCTGAAAATTATTACCGGTGTACTTGCACCTACTTCAGGAGAAGTATCTGTACATGGCAGGATCTCTGCACTTCTGGAGCTTGGAGCAGGCTTCAACCCGGAATATTCCGGACTTGAGAATGTATATCTGAATGGTACCATGCTTGGATTTTCCCAGGATGAAATTAATGAAAGACTGGATGAAATCTTAAGCTTTGCAGATATTGGTGATTTTATCCATCAGCCTGTAAAGACCTATTCAAGTGGTATGTTTGTGCGTCTTGCATTTGCAGTTGCCATCAACATTGATCCGGAAATCCTGGTAGTTGATGAGGCACTGTCTGTTGGAGACGTATTTTTCCAGGCGAAATGCTATCATAAATTTGAGGAATTTAAAAAACAGGGAAAAACGATTTTGTTTGTAAGCCATGATCTTGGAAGCGTTTCCAAGTATTGTGACCGTGTTATCCTGCTTAATCAGGGTGAGAAACTGGACGAAGGTTCACCAAAAGCAATGGTAGATATGTATAAACAGCTTCTGGTACATCAGGATCCGGTAAAACAGGCAGTTGATGAGAAGAGTGCCCCGGTAAGCTCAGAAACAGACTGGAGAAGCGGTTTCCAGGTCAACCCAAACACTTTGGAATATGGAGACAAGCAGGCTGAAATCTGTGATTTCGTAGTATTAGATTCCAAAGGACGCCAGAGCAATACCATTGAAAAGGGTTCCAAATTCAAAATTAAAATGCGTGTTCATTTTAACGAAAGCATTCAGCAGCCAATCATGGCATTTACCTTCAAAAATATTCAGGGAACGGAGATTACCGGAACTAATACCATGTATGAAGGTGTGAATGTAGAAAATTCAGGTGAAGGCAGTGAGTGTGTAGTTACTTTTGAACAGGAAATGAACCTGCAGGGAGGAGAGTATCTTCTTTCCTTTGGATGCACAGGCTACCAGAATGGTGATTTCACTGTGTTCCACCGCCTGTACGATGCATGTAACATTACCGTAGTATCTACGAAGAATACGGTTGGATTTTATGATATGAATTCCGAAGTGTCAGTGGAGGAAGAGTAATATATGCAGGAAAAAATCGGAAAAGTAACACTGGATTATGAGTTTTATCCCGGAGAAGACCTGTATAGTGATGGACCCGTAGAAGAAGAACTTCTGGAGATTGCCCGTAATTACAAAGATGAAGAATTAAACAGTGTGATCGCAGAGCGAAACAGCTGGCCGGTGCTGTATCATTTTTCACACATCAGACAGAATATTCTGGAATGGCTTCCCATAAAGAAAACAGATAAAGTTCTGGAAATCGGTTCTGGCTGCGGCCCTATTACAGGTGTCCTTGCGAAAAAGGCAGGCAGTGTGACCTGCATTGATCTGTCAAAAATGCGAAGCACTATTAATGCCTACAGAAACCAGGACTGCGATAATGTAAAGATTATGGTGGGCAATTTTCAGGATATAGAAGCCAGTCTTACAGAGAAATACGATTATATTACCCTCATAGGTGTTTTTGAATATTCAGAGGGATATATCGGAACACAGGAGCCTTACGTGGAAATGCTCCGCCGTATTGCAGGACATCTTGCAGAGGGGGGAAAGCTGGTCATTGCCATAGAAAACCGTCTGGGGCTGAAATACTGGGCAGGATGTACAGAAGATCATACAGGAAAATATTTTGAAGGGCTTGAAAACTATCCAAACACAAAGGGTGTAAGAACTTTTTCGAGAAAAGAACTGCAGGGACTGATTGACCGGGCTGGGGATTTTAAGACTACGTTTTATTATCCATATCCGGATTACAAATTTCCAATGACTATTTATTCTGATAAGCGACTTCCTCAAAAGGGAGAGCTGAAAGATAACTCCTGTAACTTTGACAGACCAAGGCTTCAGCTTTTTAATGAGGCGAGAGTATATGATTCCCTGGTAGATGCCGGACTTTTTCCGGAGTTTTCCAATTCATTCCTGGTGCTTGTGGAAAGGAAGGACGGATAATGGCAGAAATCATTTTCAGTAAATATTCCAACGAAAGAAGCAGGCGTTTTGCAGTCCGTACTGATATTCTGGAAGAAAATAAAAAGCGCTGGCTTTTGAAAACTGCCCTCTATCCAGAGGGAGAGGAGCATGTGAAGAATCTGATAAAATGGAATCAGAAACTGGACCAGCAATATAAGCAGATTTCATACGAATGTAATAAGTGTCAGGAAACTTCAGAAGGTGTGAGACTGGAATATCTGGAAGCAAGAAGTCTTTCCGAATATCTGGATAGTCTGCTTCAGGCCGGTGAGACAGAAGCTGCTTCCGGTAAACTTATGGAGTTTCTGGAACAGGTGAAACTTGTGCACAGCCAGAATCCATTTGAAATGACGGAAGAATTCCAGCAGGTATTCGGAAAAGTGGCGCTGCCAAAGAACCTTACCTGTGCGCCGCTGACTAATATTGATATAATATGTGACAATGTAATGCTGACAGAACCAGTCACATTACTGGATTATGAATGGACTTTTGAATTTCCTGTTCCCTGTGAATATGTTCTTTACCGGATCATCCATTATTATATCCGGACGCACAGTATGCGTGAGATTCTGGAGGAGGAACTGTTTTACCGGAAATTTGGAATCAGCAGGACTATGAGAGAAAGCTTTGAACAGATGGAAAAGGGCTTCCAGAATTATATTACAGGAAATCATGTTCCCATGCGGGAAATGTATGGAATGATGACACCTGGAATGGATTTTCTTTCTGTGGAGTCCACCGGAGTTCTGCAGGTGTATTTCGGGGATGAGGAAGGCAGATATTATGAACAGTTTTCTGTAAAAAGACCGATTATGGCAAGACATGCAGATTATACATTTGACCTGCCTGCAGATTGCCGCAAAGTGCGGATCGATCCAGGTGATAATGCATGTACAGTCCAGATTAAGGAGCTGTCCTTTGACGGCAGAGAGGCATCCTTTGAGGGGGTGGAAGTTCCAGATGGTATTTTGTATGGAAACTGGGCATTTATTTCAAGACACGATCCTCATATCAAAAATATTACAGTGCCCCACGGCGCCAAAAAGCTGACAATAAAAATGGAAATACATCTGGAAAGCAATGATATGCTTGACTGTGTAAGAAATCTGCAAAATGAAATTGTAAAACAGAAGAATGAGACAATCAGGGTAAAAGAGCTTATGGAAGAGCAGGCAAGAGATTTTGCAGAAAAAAGCAAACCTAAGATTCAGGTTGTTTACGAAAAGGTTATGAAAAAGAGAGGAAAATAAAATGAGTCAAAAAGTACTGCTGGTAGAAAAAGAACGTTTTCTTTTGAATGACAGTAAAACCTATATGATTACCGGCATTATCTCAGAAGAAGATACCATAGAAAGTTTTATTGACGGAAAACCTCTTCAGTCAACTGTAAAAGAAAAAATCGTTTTATCTCCAAGAGAAAGAACACTTGATGAGCAGTTTCCAGGCGGAAAATGGGTAGATGTACTTCTTGCACTTCCTGCAGATCTCAAAAAACATAAAGTTATTAAGATTTATGCGGTAAATGGGGAAAAACGCCGCCTGTGGTACAAGTCCAATGTTAAGGAAATTGCCAGACAGCAGGGAAAGCCACAGTTCTTCCTGGATGCCATTATTTTTGCTCCAAAGGAGAATGCAGTAGGACTGGGCGGATGGGCAGTTGGAAAAACTCCTGTGCAGATCAAGGTATTTGATGAAAACAAAAAGCCACTGGAAATGAAAGTAAAACGCTGCAACAGAATGGATGTTGTGGAAATGTACAGAGAATGCCCGGTGGAAGAGAAATGTGGATTTTCCATTCGTGTTGAGAATGTTACCGGAAAGAAAATTTATTTCGTGATCCGTGACCAGGAAGGAAATAAAAACGTTTATAAGATCGGTACCACTTCCACCAGCAAAGCTCTTGGAAAAATCAGCACCTACAGCAAGAAAGCTGCTGTTTACTACCGTGCACACGGTGCTGTTCCCATGCTGAAAAAATGTATGAACAGGCTGGTTACGCCAAAACAGAAAGACGGGCTGTATGAAACCTGGCTGAAGGAGAATAAGGTTACACGCCAGGAGCTGAACAGACAGAGAAGGACTGTTTTCAAAGAGGATATTAAGTTCAGCATTGTAGTTCCTCTGTACAAAACAGATAAGTATCTGCTGAAATCCCTGGTGGATTCTGTTCTTGCACAGACCTACAGCAACTGGGAGCTTTGCCTTTCCGATGGAAGCGGTGCAGATTCTCCAATTAAAGATATTCTGAAAGAATATGAGAAAAAGGATTCCAGAATCCGTGTTGTTTACAATGAGAAGCCGTTGCAGATCTCTGATAACACCAATGAGGCTATTGGAATTGCTACCGGTAATTACATTACTTTTTCTGATCATGATGACACTCTGGCAGAGGAAGCACTTTTCCAGATGGCATCAGAGATTGTGAAGCATCCGGAAGCAGAGCTTTTGTATTCTGATGAAGATATTATTGATATTAAGGGAAAAAGGCTGTTTCCGCATTTCAAACCGGACTTTAACCCGGATTATCTGCATTGCGTAAATTATATCTGCCATCTTGTTGTAGTTAAGAGAGAACTTCTGGATAAAGTGGGACTTTTAAGAGGAGAGTTTGACGGTTCCCAGGATTATGATTTCCTGCTTAGATGCACCGAGCATACCAAGAATATCCGCCATATTCCGAAGATCCTGTATCACTGGAGAAGCCACGAAGGTTCTACAGCAGGTAATCCGGATGACAAGCCATATGCAGTAATTGCAGGAGAAAAAGCTCTTGCAGAGCATTATGAGCGTATGGGAATTGATGCAGAGGTTGAATATACCGGAAACCCTGTAGTATTCCGGACTTATTTTGCAATAAAGGGAAATCCAAAGGTTTCTATTCTGATTCCAAATAAAGATCACACTGATGATCTGGAGAAATGCGTTTCTTCCATTATGGAAAAGAGTACCTGGAAAAATGTTGAAATCATTGTAATTGAGAATAACAGTGAGGATGAGAAAACTTTCCGCTATTATGAAGAGCTTGAGAAACGTTACCCACAGGTGAAAGTAGTACGCTGGGAAGGGGTATTCAATTATTCTGCAATCAATAATTTTGGCGCAAAATATGCAACTGGCGAATTCCTGCTGCTTCTGAATAATGATACGGAAGTAATTACACCAGAGTGGCTGGAGAATCTTATGGGATACTGCCAGAGAGAGGATGTTGCCATTGTTGGAGCCAAGCTTTTGTACCCGGATAACACGGTACAGCATGCAGGTGTTGTAGTTGGAATCGCAGGCTTTGCAGGTCATATCCTTACCGGTTATGACAAAAATGCAATGGGATATTTGTGGCGTCTTGGTGTTGCACAGGATGAAAGTGCAGTCACCGGAGCCTGCCTGATGGTAAGAAGAGATATTTTTGACCAGCTTCATGGACTTGACGAAAGCTTCACAGTTGCACTGAATGACATTGATTTCTGCCTCCGTGCAAGAGAGCTTGGAAAACTGGTTGTATTTACACCGGAAGCGTGTCTGTATCATTACGAATCCAAGTCACGCGGTATGGAAAATACAGATGAAAAACAGCTGCGCTTTAAGAAAGAAATCCATCATTTCAGAGAACGTCATGCACAGTTTTTGAAAGATGGAGATCCTTACTACAATCCAAATCTTAGCCTCGTTCGCGGTGACTGCACATTCCGTATGCAGTCTGAGCGGAAAGTAGAAGAGAATTTTGGCAAATAAAAAAAGAAAACAGACATAAATAAAATTAAAAAATCAGCCAGATCATGATAAAAATTGTGTTTTATTCATAATCTGACTGATTTTTTATTATTGTTTTAGAGCGCGCCCTCAAAACTATTCTTTTTGGGGAAATCCTATGGGAATGTCATGATTTTGCAACCTTCACAATTCTCCAGATGAAGAATATAAGAAGAAGAAACAGTGCCCCGGCAATCACATAATAAGGAACATAAGTGTGAGAATCTGAATAGTCCTTAGCTGCCTGCATATTCTGTTCTCCCTTTTGCACAACAGAAGTATCATCAGCCTGTGCAACTTCCAGAACAGCACTTCCAACAGCAGTACCGTTAAAAAGATAGGTACGCTGGATTTTATCCCCATTCTGTACATCGTCTGTGGTCAGGCTGTCCTCGCCGTTTCCTACAGGAAGCACAACATCGCCTCCTGAAATAATGCTGAAATCACTTTCTCCAAGGGAAAGCATCTGAAACTGTTCAAAACCATAATTTAAAATAGATGCAGCATCTGGTGAGGTCTGTCCGGATGCACCCTTAAGGACTACGCTTATAAGAGTCATTCCATCGCGCTGTGCGGCACATACAAGAGTACTTCCGGAGGCCTCTGTGTAGCCCTCTTTTCCGCCGATGCAGCCTTCGTAAAAACCAGTACTTCCAGTATCTGTCATAGTAAACTTACTGGTAAGGTTTCTGGCAGCGGCCTTGTTGGTAGCAGGAATGGTATAGCTGGTAGCAGCTGCAATAGTACGAAATGCGTCACTCTGGATAGCCGCCTGCATGATCAGTGCCATGTCGTGGGCTGTGGTGTGCTGGTTGTCATCCGGAAGTCCGGTAGGATTGGTGAAAATTGTGTTGGTACATCCAAGTGCCTGTGCCCGGTCATTCATCATCTGTACGAAATTTTTTACAGAGCCGCCTACATGTTCTGCAATCTGCAGGGCAATGTCATTGGCAGAGGAAACCATGACTGCATAGAGACATTGTTCCATAGTAAAGACTTCGTCCACCTGGGAGGAAATACTTGCCCCTCCGTCGGTAACTCCGGAAACTCCGGTGGCTGTCATGGTGACTTCGTCTGTCAGCTGTGTATTCTCAAGTGCCAGAAGACAGGTCATGATCTTTACTGTACTTCCGGGAAAAAGCACTTCATCAGCATTCTTGGAATAAAGAATGGTATTGGTGGTGTTCTCCATAACAACAGCTGCTTCAGAAGAAATATCAGCTGCCTGGGGCCAGCCGGAAATGGAATTGGTCGTCACACTTCCGGATTCTGTGGCAGTGACAGCGGCGTCTGTGCCTGTTTCTTCAGCAAAAACAGTACTCTGACAAAGTAAAGAAGCTGCAATTCCCAGAGTCAGAAGAGAAGATAGTATCTTTGGTTTTTTCATAATGCAGTAACTCCTGTGTAAAATAATGTGTATTTAATATAACATATTCTTTATTTTTCCTGTAAAATTCAAAAATATAAGCAATTCTTATATCTCATCATATCCCAAAAAACAGGTTAATTCAACCTTTCTTTTACACCTTCCTTGCAAAAATGTTTCTTCAATGTTAAAATAAGGGCACTATAACAGCAAAGGATTTAAATATGAGCGAAAAAAATGCATCAGGGGGACGGATCCAGTGGTCCCGTTTCTTTAAGAAATTATCTCCCTACATGATTCAGAAGGGACTTTTGTATCTGAAGCATTATGGCCCTAAGGAGTTCTGGATCAGGCTTCATGAGCGGTTTGAGCCTGAAGAAATCCCTTATGGTCCCTGGTATGCGGCATACGTGCCAGACCAGACGGTCCTTGACAAACAAAGAAAGAAAAAATTTTCCTATTCTCCCAGGATCAGCGTGGTTGTTCCGGCCTATCATACACCACAGCTTTTCCTAAGGCAGATGATGGACTCCCTTATTGCCCAGACATATGGAAACTGGGAACTGTGTATTGCAAACGGAAGTCCTGATGATATGGAAATGGGAAAAGTCCTGGAGGAATACAGCCAGAAGGACAGCCGTATTCTCTTTAAGAACCTTGAAAAAAATGAAGGTATTGCCCAGAATACAAATGAGGCATTTGCAATGGCATCAGGAGAATTTATAGGACTCCTTGACCACGATGACCTTCTTGCCCCCAATGCACTTTACGAAATTGTAAATGCATTAAACAACCACGAAAATGCAGATGTGGTTTACACAGACGAGGATAAGGTCACAGCAGAACTGGATGAGCACTTTCAGCCCCATTTGAAGCCTGATTTTAATATTGACCTGCTTCGTTCCAACAATTATATCTGCCATTTTTTTGTGGCACGGCGCAGCCTGGTAGAGACAGTAGGCGGATTTCGCACGGAATTCGATGGTGCCCAGGATTATGACTTTATTTTCCGCTGCGTGGAGCAGGCCAGACAGGTGGTACATGTGCCGGAGATTTTGTATCACTGGCGTACCCATAAGGCATCTACTGCAGACAATCCTGCAAGCAAGATGTACGCCTTTGAAGCTGGCAAAAGGGCGATCGAAGCCCATCTTGCCCGTATGGGAGTGAAAGGAACCGTAAGTCATACCCCGGATCTTGGCTTTTACCGGGTACAGTATCCGGTGCAGGGACATCCTCTTGTTTCTATCATTATTCCCAATAAGGATGAGAAAGAAACACTGGAGAATTGTCTGGAATCCATCCGGAAAAATACTCTCTACGACAATTATGAAATTATCATTGTAGAAAATAACAGCACCACGGATGAGATTTTTGATTACTATAAAAAATTATCAAAAGATCCAAGAATCCATCTGATCTGCTGGAAAAAAGAATTTAATTACTCTGCTATCAATAATTTTGGAGTAAAAAATGCAAGAGGAGAATATCTTCTTTTCCTGAATAATGATGTAACTGTGATCACCCAGGACTGGCTCAATGAGATGCTGGGAATGTGCCAGCGTACAGAGGTCGGTGCTGTTGGAGCCAAGCTGATCTATCCGGATAATACCATTCAGCATGCTGGCTGTGTGATCGGAATCGGTGGAATTGCAGGGCACATGTTCGTTGACATGCCTGCAGACCGTACCGGATATCTTCATAAGGCTTCTATTCTTCAGGATATGTCTGCAGTTACAGCAGCCTGCATGATGATGAAGCGCAGTGCTTTTGAAAAAGCCGGCGGCTTTACAGAGAAGCTGGCAGTTGCATTTAACGATGTAGATCTTTGTCTGAAAACAGGAAAGGCCGGTTACCTTGTGGTTTACGATCCTTATGTGAAGCTTTATCATATGGAATCCAAGACCAGAGGAGCAGAAAATGACGATGTGAAGGTTCGCCGTTTCCAGACTGAGATCGAATATATGAGAAGTAACTGGATCCAGATCCTGAAAAACGGAGATCCCAATTATAACAAAAATCTGTCTTTGACAAAATGGAATTATTCTTTAAAACCGCTTCCGGGTATGACCGGTAAAAACGACGAGAAATGAGGAGACATTATGCAGGAAGTATCAGTCATAATCCCGAATTATAACGGTATGGCGTATCTGGAGGGTGTTTTATCCACTCTGGAGCAGCAGACCTTCCAGAATTTCGAGACAATTCTGGTGGACAACGGCTCATCAGACGGAAGCGTGGCTTTTGTAATGGGAAATTATCCATGGGTCCATATTATAGAACTGGCGGATAATTACGGCTTTTCCAGAGCTGTAAACGAGGGAATCTATGCAGCCAGAGCACCTTATGTGCTTCTTTTAAACAATGATACAGAAGTTGATAAAAATTTTGTAGGAGAAATGCTGGCAAGTATAAAGCGCCACAAGAAAGCGTTTTCCTGCAGTGCAAGGATGATCCGTTATCACGAAAGAGACAAGCTGGACGATGCGGGGAATTATTACTGTGCGCTGGGCTGGGCTTTTGCAAGGGGAAAAGGCAAGGATATCCGTACCTATGAAAGAGAAGAGCGGATCTTTACCTCCTGTGCAGGTGCAGCTATTTACCGCAGAAGACTATTTGAAAAAATTGGCTATTTTGATGAAGAGCATTTTGCCTATCTGGAGGATATCGATGTAGGATATCGCGCCAGAATCGAAGGATATGAAAACTGGTATGCCCCAAAGGCTCTGGTTTATCATATAGGAAGCGGAACAAGCGGTTCCAGATACAACCAGTTTAAGACCAGATATTCTTCCCGTAATAATATTTATCTTATTTACAAAAATATGCCCCTTTTGCAGATTATTCTGAACCTTCCATTTCTGATACCAGGCTTTGGACTGAAAATTTTATTTTTCCTTCAGAAGGGAATGGGAAAGGAATATATAGCAGGAATCAAAAACGGTTTTCAGCTTTGCAAAAAAGACAGAAAAGTACCGTTTAAAATTGAGAATTTAGGGCATTATGGGAAAATACAGCTGGAATTGTGGATCAATATATTTCAGCGATTTTTCGGATAAGCAGTATTTGATAAATTTTTATAAATGAAGTTTGAAGAATTTGTTGCAATTATGTTTTATCTATTATAAGATAAAGAAAGTCACAGCCTGTAGAGCACGTTTTTTGTCAAAAAAGTCTGAAAATATGCTTATGCGGGCTATACACAAGAAGGCAGAGGTGGCAGAAATTGATTAAAGATAATCAGAAGAATTTCAGTCGTCTCCATGTTGTAGTAGATGCTTGCGTAATTACGATATCATATTTTTGCGCCTGGGCACTTAGGTTTATCGGACCATTTGCGGCAAGTGCAGTCAGGGCAAGAAGCTTTGAGCAGTATATGTCAGCTCTTGTATTTATTTTGCCTGCATATATTCTGCTGTACCATGCGTTTTCTCTGTATGAACCAATGCGGATGCAGGGAAGACGGCTTGTGCTGTCAAATATTGTCAAGGCCAACTCCCTTGGTATTTTGATCACAATTTTTATCCTTTATACCATTGAAGAGGGTGATATTTCCCGTTCAGTGCTGTATATGTTTTATATTATCTGTATTCTGGCAAGCTGGGGAGCGAGAATGCTCATTTACTACAGCCTGCGTAAGATGCGTAAGAGAGGCATGAACCAGAAACAGGTGGTTCTGGTTGGATACAGCCGTGCAGCAGAGGAATATATAGACCGCATACAGCAAAATCCACAGTGGGGATACATTGTGCGGGGAATTCTGGATGATAATGTGCCTGCCGGTACATTGTATAAAGGAATCAAGGTAATTGGAAGAATTGCCAACCTGAACGTAATCCTGCCGGAGAACCGGCTGGATGAAATTGCAATTACGCTTGGACTTAGTGAATACTACCGACTGGAGGAAATTGTAGCACTTTGTGAGAAGTCAGGAGTGCATACAAAGTTCATTCCGGATTATAATAAGATTATTCCGACAAAACCTTATACAGAAGATATTCTTGGTTTGCCGGTGATCAATATCCGTTATGTTCCTTTAAGCAATACCTTTAACGCCATGGTGAAAAGAGTGATGGACGTTATCGGTTCATTATTTGGAATCGTGATCGCATCCCCGGTAATGCTGGTGATGTGTATCCTGATCAAACTTACATCTCCGGGACCTCTTATTTACAGGCAGGAAAGAGTGGGACTTCATAATAAGACCTTTTGGATGTATAAGTTCCGTTCTATGGAGATCCAGCCTGAAGCTGAAGAGAAAAAGGCATGGACAGTAAAAAATGATCCCCGTGTTACAGGAATTGGAAGATTTATGAGACGTACCAGCATAGATGAGCTTCCCCAGCTGTTTAATATTTTAAAGGGAGACATGAGTCTGGTAGGCCCAAGACCGGAGAGACCGTTCTTTGTAGAGAAGTTCCGTGAGGAAATTCCACGTTACATGGTGAAGCATCAAGTAAGACCGGGACTTACAGGATGGGCACAGGTTAATGGATACAGAGGTGATACCTCCATCCGTAAGAGAATCGAATATGATCTTTACTATATTGAGAACTGGACAGTGGGACTTGATATAAAAATATTATTCCTTACGATTTTTAAGGGATTTATTAACAAGAACGCGTATTGAGAAAGGGAAAAAAGATGGCAAGACCTGGCAAAAAGAAAAAGACCGCGTTGTTTATTGTGGAAATTATCTGTCTGCTTGTGTTTATATGTGGTTTATATGTATATGGACAGATTGATTCCAGACTGAACAAGATCGAGACACCGCAGCTTGATGAAAGCAAGATCGTTACCAATGTGACGGCTCCGCAGATGTCTGGTTATACAACTTATGCGCTATTTGCAATTGACCAGCGTTCCAAGAATGTAGCTTTGGATGCACAGAACAGTGATACCATTATTATTGCCAGCATTAATAATGATACCAAGGATGTGAAGCTTGCATCTGTTTACAGAGATACCCTTCTGGATATTGGAAATGATACCTATACAAAGGCAAATGCAGCGTATGCATATGGCGGTCCGGAGCAGGCAATTTCCATGCTGAATACCATGCTTGATCTGAACATTACAGATTATGTCACAGTTAATTTCAATGCAATGGTAGCAGCTGTAGACGCTCTTGGCGGACTTGATTTGCCGCTTTCCTATGCGGAAATGGTCTTTATGAATGACTACTGTATTGAGACTTCAAAGGAAACCGGCAAGAGCTATACACCTGTAGAGCTGCCGGATCCCAAACCGGAAAATGAAGAAGAGACACTTGGTGAGTATCATCTTAATGGTGTACAGGTTGTTTCTTACTGTCGTATCCGATATACGGCAAGTATGGATATGGGACGTACAGAGCGCCAGCGCCGCGTTATCGGACTTATGGTTGATAAGGCGAAATCAGCAGGGCTGACTACTCTTTTCAATATTATGGATGAAGTATTTCCAATGATTTCCACCTCTGTCACCAAAACAGAGCTTCTGAACCTGATTCCAAATCTGCTTGGCTATACTATCAGTGATACTACTGGTTTCCCTGCAAAATATAAATTTGCAGATGTGAAGAAATCCAGTATGGTAGTGGCAGATACACTGGTTGATAATGTAAAAGAGCTTCATAAGTTCCTTTATGGTACACAGGAAGGATATGAGCCTTCACAGAATATTGTAGATGCAAGTTCAAGAATCATTGAGATTGTAGGTGGAGAAGATACCTTGGTAGATCAGGCTCCGGCCGTTACCGATGAAGATGGCGGTTCTTCTGATATTGTATGGCAGGGAGACGGCAGCGGTAATTACGATTATAATGATTACAGCAGTGATTCCGGAAGCAGTTACGACAGTGATAATGATTATACCGGAAGTGACTATGACAGCGGTAATTATACAGATAGTGATTATAGCGGAAATGACTATAATGGAACTGATAACAGCCAGGATAATTACGACGGCGGTGATGATTACAGCGGAAACGACTATGACAATGGAAATGATTATAACGGTGGCGATGGTTATAATAATGGAAGTGATTATAACAGCGACAGTGATTATAATAGTGGAAGCGATTCCGACAGTGGTAATTATGACGGAGGCTATGATAGCGGAACTGATTACAGCGGCGCCGATAGCTCCGGCGATGGAACTTTTGACGATGGAAGTGGATATTGATTGAATTTTCTAAGGGGGATCATCCGGTAAGGAATGGTCCCCTTGTCAGAAACTGGAAACTTTTTTAGTTTTCTTTACGAAGGAGAAAAAAGATGGACACAGTAGATGTGATAATTCCTGCCTATCATCCGGGAAAAGAATTTGAAATGCTTTTGAAAACAATCTGTAAACAGGATTATCCGATAGAAAATATTCTGGTAATGAATACGGAAGAAAAATTCTGGAATCCTGCCTGGGAAAAGGATTTTCCAAAAGTAAAGGTGCATCATTTGAAAAAAGAAGAATTTGACCATGGTGGAACCAGAGGAAAAGCAGCAACACTTTCAAAAGCAGATATTATGGTCTTTATGACACAGGATGCAATCCCGGCAGACAACCACCTTATTGGAAGACTGGTGCATCCTTTTACAGAAAATCCCCAGATTGGAGCTGCATATGCAAGACAGCTTCCCAAACCGGATTGTGGCTATCTGGAAAAATATACCCGTTCTTTTAACTATCCTGCCAAATCTTCTGTCAAGTGGGAGAAGGACACTGCGAAATATGGAATCAAAACTTATTTCTGTTCAAATGTCTGTGCTGCATACAGAAAAGATATTTACGAAGAAACAGGTGGATTTGTAAAAAAAGCTATTTTTAATGAGGATATGATCTATGCTGGTACTATGGCAAAAAATGGGTATGGAATTGCCTATGCTGCCAATGCAAGAGTAATCCATTCCCATAATTATTCCAGTATCCAGCAGTTTCACAGAAATTTTGATCTGGGAGTTTCACAGGCACAGCATCCGGAAATTTTTGCAGGAGTCCCTTCAGAAGGTGAGGGAATACGCCTTGTGAAAAAAAGTCTGTCCTATCTTGTAAAAACAGGACATATCTGGCTGATTCCAAAGCTTGTGTGCCAGAGCGGATTTAAGTATATAGGCTATTTTATGGGAAAAAGATATGAAAAACTGCCTGAAAAAATAATCCTTTTTTGTACCATGAATCCAGAATACTGGAAGAAAAAGGACAAATAAACAGGTGTTGTATTCTGTCACCTTTTCTTAAAGAATCTATCACATTTTAAACACAATTGCTTGCTAAACTTGTACCATAAAATCAAAAGAAGATGTTACTGTTTAACATAGAAGGGAGCAGATTATGAGTGATGAATGGAATTGGGGACAGGATCCGAAGAAACAGGATGACGTTCCACAGCAGCCTGAAGATGCGGATGTAACTTCTGATGCTGCAAATGATCAGCCGACAGCCCCCGAAGAATCAAGTGAAAATGTGACCTATCATTATAAATATGCCAGAGGCAGTAAGGTGGAAAGCACCGGATATCAGAAGACAGACGAGGGAAGAGATACTTCCTCAGGTTCAGCTTCAGAGGAAGATGGAAGAAGGTATGATTCTGACAGAGAAAGCTCTGACGGCAGCAGGGAGCAGCCACAATATGCACACTATCAGGTAGAAGAGGAGAAAAAGACTTCTGATAGCAGGGAAAAGAAACATCCTGTTTTTCATGGCAAAAAAGTTTCTTCCTCCGGCCTTGGGAAAAAGGCCGGAAGTACTATTGCACTGGCTGTAGTATTTGGGCTGGTGGCAGGCCTGGTTTTTCAGGGTGTAAATGCAGTATCTGATAAATACTTTAAAGAGGATACAAAGACTTCCACAGTTGGAACTGCAGAAGTTTTAACTTCTTCATCGGACACATCATCCGATGGAACCGCCAATGCCGAATCAGCTGAAGATACAAGTGCTTCGGATGTGGCCAGTGAAAAGGGGCCGGTAGCAGGAGTAGCCCAGGCTGCCATGCCTTCTGTTGTTGCCATTACTTCTGTAAGCATGCAGGAAATCCGCAGCTTTTTTGGATACGGAATGGAATATCCAAGTACAGGAAGCGGCTCCGGAATTATTGTAGGAGAAAATGACAGTGAGCTTCTGATTGCAACGAATAATCATGTTGTGGAGGGAGCAACAACTTTAAGTGTTTGCTTCATTGGAAGTGATGTTGTAAATGCAGAGCAGGAGACAGAGAATTATGTAAACGGAAATGGAGATCTGAATATTGAGGGTGCCGTTTCTGCAAAAATCAAAGGAACAGACGAGGAAACAGACCTTGCTGTAATCGCAGTAGAAAAGGCAGATATTCCAGAGGAAACCATGAATCAGATCAAGATTGCACAGCTTGGTAATTCTGATGATCTTGCAGTAGGTGAGCAGGTGGTTGCCATTGGAAATGCCCTGGGATATGGACAGACGGTGACTTCCGGATGGGTAAGTGCCCTTGACAGAACTGTCCAATCAGATTCCAATACCTATGAAGATCTTATCCAGACAGATGCAGCTATTAATCCAGGAAATAGTGGTGGTGCTCTTTTAAATATGCAAGGTGAACTGATTGGTATTAACTGTGCCAAAATCGCATCAAGCAGTGTGGAGGGAACCGGATATGCCATTCCTATTTCAAAAGCGCAGCCGATTCTGGAAGAGCTTATGAACCGCAAGACCAGAGACAAGGTTTCTGATGAATCCCAGGCAGGGTATCTTGGAATAAAATTTGCTGATCTTTCCAGAGAGGCTATTCAGATGTACAATATGCCGGCAGGTGCATTTGTTATGGCTGTGGTATCAGGTGGAGCAGCAGACAATGCAGGCATTCAGAAAAGCGATATTATCACCAAACTGGACGGTCAGAAAGTATCCAGTAAAGCAGAAATTAACGAACAGCTGCAATATTATACAGCCGGAGAAGAAATTGAAATCGGTGTGGCGCGGCTTGAAGATGGAGAATATGAAGAATCCACTATAACCGTTACACTGGGCTCCAGACCGGACAGCAATCAATAAAAACCAGGGGATGCAGGATGCGTCCCCCTTTTTGTATCGGGCGCACTCTAAGGAGTATTATTTATAAAAACTTAATTTCTAAAAAGAAAAAAACTATGCTATAATGAAGTAAAATATCCAGATGTAGTACGGATATTTTACGCTACACAGACGTAGCCCTTTTAAACATTGTAACAGGAAAGGATTTATTATGACAGATCATTTTGACGACGAGAGAGACGATATCATAGATGGAGATGTAGCAGAAACCGGACACTCTGATCATGAGGATGACAGTGAATATGAGAAATTCTGTTTCCTTTGCCACCGACCGGAAAGCCAGACTGGCAAGCTGATTGAGCTGCCCAATAATATACATATCTGCAGCGACTGCATGCAGAAAAGCTTTGACACCATGACACAGCAGATGAACAACGGAATGAATCTGAATGACCTTCTGAATATGCCAGGTGTGAGCATGATCAATCTTGGAAGCCTTCAGGACGCCATTCCCCGTCCAAAGAAAGTAAAGAAGAAAAAAGAAGATGCAAAGCCTGCTATTGACCTGAAAAAGATTCCGGCACCTCATAAGATCAAGGCAAGTCTTGATGAGTATGTAATCGGCCAGGAAAAAGCGAAGAAAGTAATGTCTGTAGCAGTTTATAACCATTATAAACGAGTGGCTACAGATACTATGGACGAAATCGAGATCGAGAAATCCAATATGCTTATGATCGGACCTACCGGCTGTGGTAAGACATATCTGGTCAAAACTCTGGCGAGACTTCTTGATGTGCCCCTTGCCATTGCAGATGCCACTTCACTTACAGAGGCCGGTTACATTGGCGATGACATTGAAAGTGTAGTTTCCAAGCTTCTGGCAGCAGCAGACAATGATGTGGAAAAAGCAGAACATGGTATTATTTTTATTGATGAGATCGATAAGCTCGCCAAGAAGAAAAATACCAACCAGAGAGATGTAAGCGGTGAGGCAGTACAGCAGGGACTTCTGAAGCTTCTGGAAGGAAGCGAGGTGGAGGTTCCGGTAGGTGCAAACAGCAAGAATGCCATGGTTCCAATGGTTACAGTAAATACAAAGAATATTTTATTTATCTGCGGCGGCGCTTTCCCAGATCTGGAAAATATCATTAAAGAGAGATTAAATAAGCAGGCTTCTATCGGATTCTATGCAGATCTGAAAGATAAATATGATAATGATCCTCATATTCTGGAAAAGGTAACGGTAGATGATATCCGTGCTTTCGGAATGATACCGGAATTTATTGGACGTCTGCCTATCATTTATACTTTGGATGGATTAAACGAGGATATGCTGGTACAGATTTTAAAAGAGCCTAAAAATGCAATTCTGAAACAGTATCAGAAGCTTCTTGCCCTGGATGAGGTGAAGCTTGATTATGATGAGGATGCACTTCATGCCATTGCGGCAAAGGCCCTGGAGAAACATACGGGTGCCAGAGGACTTCGGGCTATTCTGGAAGAATATATGCTGGATATTATGTATGAAATTCCAAAGGATGACAGTATAGGTCAGGTGGTCATTACCAGAGAGTATATTGAGGGAACCGGTGGACCGCGTATTATGCTGCGTGGACAGGAGATTCCCATGATCGGTACGGCACAGTAGAGCGTGCCCCCAAAATCATTCCCGCAATCTGCACGCCCCATTTTGCGGGAGATTTCACCCAAATTCGGTTGTCGTAGCTAGAAATTTTAACTGATTGAGACAGATGTAGTGAAGCTGATGTAACTTTTATTTTTAATTTTTATATAAGTTAAAGGAGAAGAAAATTATGGCACGTGATTTTTTTGATGAATTAAGTGATACCATTACAAAGACAACCAAAGACCTTAGCAAAAAAGCGGGCCGGCTGTATGAGACACAGAAGATCAGAAGCAAGATTGCAAGCGAAGAGCAGATGATCGAGAAGCTGAAAGCTGATATCGGAAACGTAATTTATGAGCGTTACAAAGATGGTGCAGACACAGAAGAAGGTTTGAAAGGTTTTTGCGAGGAAATCCAGCAGCGTATGCAGATTATTGCCGGATATCGGGACGCAGCTGCAAATCTGAAGGGTCAGAAAATCTGTCCGGCATGTGGAAAATCTGTTGACAGAAGTGTGGCATTTTGTCCATTCTGTGGTTCTCCATGTCCTATACCAGAACCGGCAGAAGAGGAAAATGCAGCAGAAACAGATGGTACACAGATGGAAAATGTCTGTGAAGAGGCAGTAGAAAGCGAAAATACTGAAGAAACAAGTGCTGTTGAAGCACCGGAGAATGAGGATGCCCTGAATCTGCAGGAAAAAGAGGATGCGGTAGAGAACGCTTCCGAAGAAACAGTTGCCGCAGAAGCTGAAAAGGAAACCGTTGCAGCTGAAGAAGAAAAAAGTGTGTCAGATGCTGAATGAAGAAAAAACAACTATAGTAGATGTTGATTAAAGAAAACAACCGCAACAGTTGTCGATTGAAGAAAAACAGCTGTTGCAGTTGGAACTGCTGAATAAAACCTTGCAGATGTAAGATGCAGGATAAAAATATCTGTAATTTTATAAATAGGGACAGTTCTAAGAAAATGCTCATAAGGAGGCTGACTGTATGTTTTCATTTACAATTGCCAGTGGAATTTTTCTGCTGGATTACAAAATTAAAGAATATGTGGACCGTACACGGCTCCAGGGCAGCCAGGAAGAAGTTCTGGGCGGACACCTGATCCTTAGAAACTATCACAATGAGGATTTTGCATTTGGCAAAGTAAAGCTTGGCAAGGAAAATTGCCAGGAATTATCAGCAGCTGGGCTTGGCTGTGCGTTTGGCGAATACCTGCGCCAGCTGGCCCATGGCAAAAATAAACTGGGAAAGACCGGGCTGGCCTTAGTACTGGGCGGCGGTCTTTCCAATTATATGGATCGCAGGACAAAGGGCTATGTAACAGATTACGTAAGCTTTAACGTAAAAAATAAAGATTTCAGAAAAATGGTATTTAATATTTCTGATCTTTGTATTGGAGCTGGAACCCTTTTGTGGGTAATTGGTGGTCTTTTGCCTGCAAATAAAAAGAGCAAAATGGACTGATAATCATAAGCTGATAGAAAAATATAAATTTTTTAAATTTTTTTGAAAATTAGTGTTGACATTTATAAGAATGTGTTGTATTATAATCAAGCAGTCGCGAGAAAGCGATTGAAACATAAGAAATGCAGGAGTGGCGGAATTGGCAGACGCGCAGGCTTCAGGTGCCTGTGGTCGCAAGATCGTGTGGGTTCAAGTCCCATCTCCTGCATTATTTTTTTCTCTTGTTACGAATATAAGAACTGATACTATTGTGAAAACTGTGACATAAGCAGTACTATTTTGGTTAGTTCTGATCCTGTAGCTTTTTTCTGTTGTGCAAATTTTTTATGCACAACAGAATTTTTTTTTGCTCACATTTTGTTGAAAAAAGCACTTTACTATGATACAATCTTGAAGATTTAGGATAAAATACGACATAAGAAAGGGAGATTGTATGAAAGCATTTCTGATATTA
>CAKRMK010000017.1 GCA_934364795.1 uncultured Blautia sp. | reverse complement strand
TGGGCTTGGGACTGCTACAGAAGATTCATCCAGATGTACTCTGACGTAGTTATGGAAGTTGGTAAGAAATACTTCGAAGAGCTTATCGACAAAATGAAAGCTGAAAGAGGCGTTAAACTTGACGTTGAGCTTACAGCAGACGACCTTAAAGAACTTGCTATGCAGTTCAAGGCTGAATATAAAGAAAAAATCGGTAAAGATTTCCCGGCTGACCCGAAAGAGCAGTTAGTTGGTGCAATCAAAGCCGTATTCCGTTCCTGGGACAACCCACGTGCAAACGTATATCGTCGTGACAACGATATCCCATATTCCTGGGGTACAGCTGTTAACGTACAGATGATGGCATTCGGTAACATGGGTGATGACTGTGGTACTGGTGTTGCATTTACAAGAGACCCAGCTACAGGAAACAAAGGTCTGTTCGGTGAGTTCCTTACCAATGCACAGGGCGAGGACGTTGTTGCTGGTGTTCGTACACCTATGCACATCGCTGAGATGGAGCAGAAGTTCCCAGAAGCATTCAAGAAATTTACAGAAGTTTGCCATACTCTGGAGACACACTACAGAGATATGCAGGATATGGAGTTCACTGTTGAGCATGGCCAGTTATACATGCTTCAGACACGTAATGGTAAGAGAACCGCTCAGGCTGCTCTGAAGATCGCTTGTGACCTTGTTGATGAGGGAATGAGAACAGAAGAAGAAGCAGTAGCTATGATCGATCCTCGTAACCTTGATACTCTTCTTCATCCGCAGTTTGATGCTAAGGCTCTTAAAGCTGCTACACCAATGGGTAAAGGTCTTGGAGCATCTCCAGGAGCTGCTTGCGGTAAGATCGTATTCACAGCTGATGACGCTGTAGAATGGGCTGAAAGAGGAGAGAAAGTTGTTCTTGTTCGTCTTGAGACCTCCCCAGAGGATATCACAGGTATGAAATCTGCACAGGGTATCCTGACAGTTCGTGGTGGTATGACATCACATGCAGCAGTTGTTGCTCGTGGTATGGGTGAGTGCTGCGTTTCCGGATGCGGTGATATCGCTATGGACGAAGAGAATAAGAAATTCACACTTGCTGGCAAAGAGTTCCATGAAGGAGACTTCATCTCCATCGATGGTACAACAGGTAACATCTATGACGGAATTATCCCGACTGTAGACGCTACTATCGCTGGTGAGTTCGGACGTATCATGTCCTGGGCTGACAAGTACAGAACAATGAAGGTTCGTACAAACGCTGATACTCCTGCTGACGCTAAGAAAGCAGTTGAGCTTGGTGCTGAAGGTATCGGTCTTTGCCGTACAGAGCATATGTTCTTCGGTGAGGGACGTATCGATGCATTCCGTGAGATGATCTGCTCCACAACAGCTGAGGAGAGAGAAGCAGCACTTGCTAAGGTTCTTCCATATCAGCAGGAAGACTTCGAAGGTCTGTTCGAGGCTCTCGAGGGCAACCCTGTAACAATCCGTTTCCTGGATCCGCCGCTTCATGAGTTCGTTCCTACAGAAGAGGAAGATATCAAGAAACTTGCTGATGCTCAGGGCAAGACTGTAGAAGAGATCAAGACAATCATCGCTTCTCTTCATGAGTTCAACCCAATGATGGGTCATCGTGGATGCCGTCTGGCAGTTACCTATCCGGAGATCGCTAAGATGCAGACAACAGCAGTTATCCGTGCAGCTATCAATGTAAAGAAAGCTCACGCTGACTGGAATATCTGCCCAGAGATCATGATTCCGTTAGTAGGCGATATCAAAGAGCTTAAATATGTTAAGAAATTTGTTGTTGAGACAGCTGACGCTGAAATCGCAGCAGCAGGCGTAGATCTGAAATATGAAGTAGGTACAATGATCGAGATCCCACGTGCAGCTCTTACTGCAGACGATATCGCTAAAGAAGCTGACTTCTTCTGCTTCGGTACCAACGACTTAACTCAGATGACATACGGCTTCTCCCGTGATGACGCTGGTAAGTTCCTTAACGCATACTATGATGCTAAGATCTTCGAGAATGATCCATTTGCAAAACTGGATCAGGTTGGTGTTGGTAAGCTTATGGATATGGCTATCAAACTTGGTAAACCGGTTAACCCGAACCTTCACATTGGAATCTGTGGAGAGCACGGTGGAGATCCGTCTTCTGTAGAGTTCTGCAACAAGATTGGTCTTGACTATGTATCCTGCTCACCGTTCCGTGTACCGGTAGCTCGTCTTGCAGCAGCTCAGGCAGCAATCGCTCAGAAGAATAAATAATTTGGACTTTGTCTTTTGACTGAATTCCAAATCAGATAAATTTGATTCACGCTTCAGCGTGATATGTGTCCAAGCGTAAAGATTGGCCCTGATACTTGTAGAGATACAGGTTATCAGGGCCTTTTTTGTTGCCTGTGAGCAGTAATTTTTTTGGTACCTTTTGGATACTTGACAGCAGATGGTTTTGTGATTATATTATAAAATATAAAAAGGACACATGTCTTTTTTTAAATTTAAAATTTGAAAATAATGTATGAAAAAGTGTGGAAAAAACTGTCTCTTTTATACGAAAATTAAAATAAATAAGGAAAAAGGGACATGAGTCCTGTTTTAAAAGTGAGACATATGTCATTGTAGGAGTAACAAAGCCGATTTTACAAAAGGAGGAAAAAAGAACATGAAAAAAAGAATTGCAGCTATGGTTCTTGCAGGCGCAATGGCACTTTCCCTTGCACCAGCATACGGAGTAACAGAGGTGAAGGCAGAGGCAGCAGATATGAAGATCGCAATGGTAACCGACTCCGGAGATATCACAGACCAGAGCTTCAACCAGACTACTTACGAGGCATGTAAGGAATGGTCTGCAGAGAATGGTTCTGAGTTCAACTATTACAAACCAGAGAGTGATTCTGATGAGGCACGTAACGCAAGTGTTGACCAGGCTGTAGCAGATGGCGCTAATGTAATCGTGCTTCCAGGATATATGTTCGCAGCTACTATTGTAGAGCAGTCAGAGATGTATCCGGATGTGAAGTTCATCGCACCAGACGTAAGTGCAGGTGATATCTGCGAGAAGGGTGTTGGAGAAGGATATACTTACAATCCGGATGATTATGAAGTAACAGATTACTACAATGCAGACAATGTTTACTGCTGTACTTATCAGGAAGAGGTTTCCGGATACATGGCTGGATACGCAGCAGTGAAGCTTGGATACAAACACCTTGGATTCCTTGGTGGAATGTCTGTACCGGCAGTTACCCGTTTTGGATACGGATATGCTCAGGGTGCTGACGAAGCAGCCAAAGAGCTTGGAATCACAGGTGATGTTGAGCTTGAGTATGTATGCGGCGGACAGTTCTACGGCGATGCAGATATCACAGCTTACATGGATACATGGTACGGAAACAAAGGCGTTGAAGTTGTATTTGCATGCGGCGGTGGAATCTACACATCTGCAGCAGAGGCAGCAGCTAAAGTTGACGGTAAAGTAATCGGTGTTGACTCTGACCAGTCCGGAATCATCGGTGAGGACATCACTGTTACATCCGCTATGAAGGGTCTTGCACCAACAGTAAAGACTGCACTTGATGCAATCAAAGATGGCAGCTGGGAATCTGATTATGCAGGAAAGATCGACAACCTTGGCCTTGTATCCGAGAATCCGGAAGAAAATTATGTACAGCTTCCAATGGATACTACACAGTGGGATGATAACTTTACAGTAGATGATTACAAAGACCTTGTAAAGAAATTATACAACGGCGAGATCGAGGTAAGCAGCGATATCACAGCAATGCCAGAAACCGAGATCACAGTTAATGATTACGGCAGCATTAAATAAGATAACCAACTACTCCGCGTAGCGAAATGTACTTATAAATCACGAGTAGTGTTCCGGCAGAAGGGCTCATTGGTCATGATGTGAGCAATGACCACGCAGGGGATAAAAAAGGGGAGTGAGCAATAGCCACTTCCCTTTCTTTACGCGGAACAGACATGCTTGCAAGATGCCTGTTCCCATAAAGAAATTTATTACCTGTGCCTTCTGGATGTGACACTGCCATGAAAAAGGAGAAAGCGAAGATGAGTGAATATGCAATTGAAATGCTGGGAATAACCAAACGTTTTCCCGGAATCATCGCAAATGACAATATCACACTTCAGTTGAAAAAAGGTGAGATTCACGCTCTGTTAGGTGAAAACGGAGCAGGCAAGTCCACTTTGATGAGTGTTCTTTTTGGCTTATATCAGCCAGAAGAAGGCGAGATTCGCAAGGACGGCAAAAAAGTAGAAATCAAAGACCCTAACGATGCCAATGACCTTGGAATCGGAATGGTGCACCAGCATTTTAAATTAGTTGAATGTTTCAGTGTCCTGGATAACATTATCCTGGGTGTAGAGACAACGAAGAACGGTTTTCTTCAGAAAGAGGGCGCTCGTAAAAAGGTTATGGCCCTTTCAGAGAAGTATGGCCTTTCTGTAGATCCGGATGCCATTATCGAGGATACCACAGTAGGTATGCAGCAGAGAACAGAGATCCTGAAAATGCTTTACCGTGACAATGAGATCCTGATTTTCGACGAGCCCACTGCAGTGCTTACACCCCAGGAGATTCAGGAATTAATGCAGATTATGAAGAATCTGGCAGCAGAGGGTAAAAGTATTCTGTTCATTACCCACAAGCTTGGGGAGATCATGCAGGTTGCAGACCGCTGTACCGTTCTCCGTAAAGGAAAATACATCGGAACTGTAGATATCAAGGATACGAACCCGGAGAAGCTTTCTGCCATGATGGTTGGACGAGATGTAAACTTCGTTGTAGAAAAAGAAGAAGCGAAACCTGGTGAAGTTGTTCTGGATGTCAAAGATATGGTAGTTGCTTCCAAACGTCATAAGAATAATGCAGTTAATGGTGTTTCCCTTCAGGTTCACAGAGGAGAGATTGTATGTATTGCAGGAATTGACGGAAACGGACAGACAGAATTCGTTTACGGACTTTCCGGGCTTGAGCCATTAAAGAGTGGAACAATCACCATGAATGGAAAAGATATTACACATATGCCAATCCGTGAGCGTCTTACCTCCGGTATGAGCCATATTCCGGAGGACCGTCACAAACATGGTCTGGTACTGGATTATTCCCTGGAAGACAACATTGTCCTTCAGCGTTATTTTGAGCCACAGTTCACCAATAAATTTGGTTTCCTGAAACGTAAGGAAATCCGCAAATATGCCAACCGCCTGATCGAACAGTATGACATCCGCTCCGGCCAGGGTGCCATTACAAAGGCAAGATCCATGTCTGGTGGAAACCAGCAGAAAGCCATCATTGCCCGTGAAATCGACAAGAATCCGGAGCTTCTTATTGCAGTGCAGCCAACCCGTGGTCTGGACGTTGGAGCTATTGAGCATGTCCACAAACAGCTGGTACAGGCAAGAGATGCAGGCAAAGGCGTTCTCCTTATCAGTCTGGAGCTGGACGAGGTTATGAACGTATCAGACAGAATTTTAGTAATGTACGAAGGAGAAATTGTAGGAGAATTTGATCCGAAGAAGGTAACTGTAGAGGAACTTGGTCTTTACATGGCCGGCTCAAAGAGAAAGGAGACGAAGAGCAATGAATAATGAATCCAAAAAGAAAGCAAGCATTCTGAGAAACAATGCGGTTCAGACCATCATTGCCTCTCTTTTATGTATTGTAATCGGCCTTCTTATCGGATATGTGGTACTTCTTATCATCAATCCGGCAGGAGCCGCAGGCGCTATTACAGCGATTATGAAAAACTATTTTTATTATCCAAGCCAGAAAGCAATGCTGAAATATATGGGAACCACTTTGGTAAAGGCTTCTGCACTTCTTATGTGTTCCCTTTCCGTTCTGTTTGCTTACAAGGTTGGACTTTTTAACATCGGAGCAGCAGGACAGTATGTAGTTGGGGCCGGAGCCTCCCTGTATTTTGCATTAAAGCTTGGTATGCCCTGGTATGTATGTATGATTGCGGCAATTGTGATTGCAGCGCTGGTAGGCGGTGTTTCCGGTGCACTGAAAGCTTACTTTAATGTAAATGAGGTTATTTCCTGTATTATGTTAAACTGGATTTCCCTGTACGTGGTAAACATGCTTCTTACCCAGGTAAAATCGGAATCCACGCCATATACGGTAGATCTTTCCAGCGGAAATAAGAGTGCACTTCTTCCAAACTGTGGTCTGGATGAGATCTTTTCCGGAAACAAATTTGTATCCATCGGTCTTATTATTTCTGTGGTAATGGCAATTATTGTATGGGTACTTCTGGAAAAAACAAAATTTGGTTTTGAACTTCGTGCAACAGGTATGAACAAAAATGCTGCGAAATACTGTGGTATGAAAGAGAAGAGAAATACTATTGTAACCATGATGATCGCCGGCGGTCTTGCAGGACTTGGTGCAGCTGTTTTCTATCTTAGCGGAATTGAAACCTGGATGGTACAGCAGACAACTGTTCCGGGCATGGGCTTTAACGGAATTGCAGCAGCCTTCCTTGGCGGCCTTCATCCCATTGGAGCTATTTTTTCTTCCTATTTTATCCAGCACATTACAAGTGGTGGAAGCTATGTAGATAAGACCATGTACTGTGCACAGATCTCTGATCTGATTTCCGCATTTATTATTTACCTGTGCGGATTTGTATTCTTCTTCAAACTCTGGTTAAACCGTTATCTCGACAAGAGAGATGAGAAAAAAGCTGCAAAAGGAGGAGAAAAATAATGTTATTATTGATTCAGTATACATTAATATTTGCTTCTGTATTGATTCTCGTAGCACTTGGCGGCTGTTTTTCTGAGCACAGTGGTGTAATCAATATCGGTCTTGAAGGAATTATGGTTATGGGAGCCCTTGGTGGAGCCCTAATGATGAAATATCTTCCGGAATCTGCTCCGGCAGCAGTTGTGATCCTTCTGGTTGTTCTTGCAAGTGTGCTTGTGGGCATGGTGTTTTCTCTGCTTCTTGGTGTGGCTGCTATTAATTTTAATGCAGACCAGACACTTGTTGGTACTGCCTTAAACCTGCTGGGACCGGCAGCAGCCGTTGTTATTGTAAGAGCTATTAATATGGCAGAGAATCCGGACAATGTTTCTTCAACTGTAGCTTACAAGGCTGCAAAAAAGGCATTTCTGGTAAGAATTGGAAAATTTGAGTTCAGCTGGTTTATGCTTTTTGCCCTGCTGATTCTCATTGCTTCTTATATTGTGCTTTATAAAACAAGATTCGGACTTCGCCTTATGGCATGTGGCGAGCATCCACAGGCTGCGGATTCTGTAGGTATCAATGTTTTCAAAATGCGTTATGCAGGCGTTCTGATTTCCGGCGCACTTGGCGGTCTTGGGGGACTGGTTTATATTACCGCTGGTGTCAGCGAGTGGAAATTTGAGAACGGAGTTGCAGGCTTTGGTTTCCTGGCACTGGCTGTTATGATCTTCGGACAGTGGAAACCGGTGAATATCGGACTGGCAGCCCTTCTGTTCGGTCTGTTCCGCGCTCTGTCAAACGTATATACAGGCTTTGATGCACTGGTTGCTTTGAAGCTTCCAAGTACATTATATAATATGTTCCCGTATATTATTTCTCTGATTGTTCTTGTATTTGTATCCAAGAACTCCAGAGCACCGAAGGCGGAAGGTATTCCGTACGATAAGGGACAAAGATAAATGAGATACTAGCGCGTGTTTGAAAAATCATTCCCGCAATCTGTGCGTCACAATTTGTGAAAGCCACATTGCGGCGAAACAATTCACAGGCAGTGCAGTAGAATTATGTAATAAAGATTTAGGAGAAGGTGACACTATGAAAAATTATTCAGAGGATGCCAGCAGGCAGTATCATATTCAGGTTGCAAAGGGGGAAGTAGGCCGGTATGTGATCATGCCAGGAGATCCAAAAAGGTGCGTGAAAATTGCCCAGTATTTTGACAATCCGGTTCTCATAGCTGACAACAGAGAATATATCACATATACAGGAACTTTAGACGGGGTAAAGGTCAGTGTAACATCCACCGGAATTGGCGGTCCATCTGCATCAATTGCAATGGAAGAGCTTTCCCGGTGCGGTGCAGACACTTTTGTACGAATCGGAACCTGCGGCGGCATGCAGCCGGAAGTAAAAAGCGGAGATGTGGTAATTGCCACAGGTGCCATCCGTATGGAGGGAACCAGCCGGGAATATGCTCCAATTGAGTATCCGGCAGTAGCCAACTTAGACGTAACCAATGCTCTTGTTGCAGCTGCAAAAGAGAAAAAGCTTTCTTATCACACTGGAGTCGTGCAGTGCAAAGATGCTTTTTACGGACAGCATGAGCCAGAAGCAATGCCAGTAGGATATGAGCTGATCAATAAGTGGGAAGCATGGAAAAAAATGGGATGCCTTGCTTCTGAAATGGAATCAGCAGCACTTTTTATTGCAGCAGGAAAGCTTCGTGCAAGAGCAGGCTCCTGTTTCCTGGTAATTGCAAATCAGGAGAGAGAAAAGCTGGGACTTGACAATCCGGTTGTACATGATACAGATATGGCAATCCGGGTGGCAGTAGAAGCAGTGAGAAAGCTGATTAAAGAGGATCAGGCGAATTAAGATTAACGGTAGCAATTTCAGGGTGCAGAGAATTTAGCACAATAACAGAAACGAGGATAATAAATGGACGTAAAAGAAATTTTAAAACATGTAGATCACACACTTCTTCTCCAGCCATCTACCTGGGAAGAAATCAAACAGATCTGTGACGATGCAATGGAATATAAAACTGCATCAGTATGCATTCCGCCAAGCTATGTAAAACAGGCAGCAGAATATGTAGATGGAAAAATGGCAATCTGTACTGTAATTGGTTTCCCAAATGGTTACATGACAACAAAAGCCAAAGAATTTGAGACAAAAGATGCCCTTGAAAATGGTGCTTCCGAAATTGATATGGTTATCAATATCGGATGGCTGAAGGACAAAAAATATGATCTGATCGAGAATGAGATCCGCACCTTAAAGGCAGCATGCGGTGATAAAATCCTGAAGGTTATTATCGAAACCTGTTTCCTTACAGATGAAGAAAAAATTAAAATGTGTGAGATCGTAACAAATGCTGGTGCAGATTATATTAAGACTTCTACCGGTTTTGGTGGTGCAGGCGCAACTTTTGCAGACATTGAACTGTTTGCAAAGCATATCGGACCGAATGTGAAAATGAAAGCTGCCGGTGGCATTTCCTCCCTTGAAGATGCAGAAAAGTTCCTTGCTCTTGGAGCTGACAGACTGGGAACCAGCCGTATTATCAAGATTGTAAAAAACGAAAAAGCTACCGGATATTGATTTTTCAAAAACAGTCTAAGCTGTACAGAAAAGAGGTATGAACTTGGAAAAAGAGCTGATTGAAAAGCTGATCCATACTGCAATCGGGCAGTTAAAATATTCCTATACACCATATTCCAATTTTAAAGTTGGAGCAGCTTTGCTTGGAAAAAACAGTGAGATTTATACTGGCTGTAATATTGAAAATGCAGGCTATACAGCCACAAACTGTGCGGAAAGAACTGCATTTTTTAAGGCTGTAAGCCAGGGAATAAAGGAATTTCAGGCAATCTGCGTAGTAGGAGGCAAGGATGGCGTTCTTACAGAATACGCAGCACCCTGCGGCGTGTGCAGACAGGTTATGATGGAGTTCTGTGATCCGGAAACCTTCCAGATCATCCTGGCAGTGGATAAGGATCATTATGACATTTATACCTTAAAAGAACTTCTTCCCCTGGGCTTTGGTCCGCTGAATCTGGCTTAGAGCCTGTTTGAAAAATCATTCCCACAATCTGCACGCCCCACTTTGCGGTATATTTTACCCGAATTCAGTTGCCGTAGCCCGCTACGGCGCCCTCATCCGGGCAAAATCTCCCACAAATTGTGACGCACATCTTGCAGAAAGCCTTTTTCAAACACGCTCTAGAGCCTGCCCTTCAAAATTAAGTCAGGGAAGAAAGAAAAATCAGGCAGTGTTTTATATGCCTGAAAATGAAAAGAAAATTGCAGGAGAAATACTATGACAATCCAAGAATTAATTGCAATTCCCAAAATTGAGCTGCATTGTCATCTGGATGGCTCCCTTAGCAGGGAGTTTATGGAAACACGGCTTGGAAGAAAAGTACAGCCAGAAGAACTTAGTGTAGCGGATGACTGTACCAGTCTTGCAGAATATCTGGAGAAATTTTCTCTTCCTGGCCAGTGTATTATGGATGAAAAAGGTCTTGAAATGGCTGGCTATGATGTATTAAAAAGTATGAGCCAGGAAAATGTATGCTATGCAGAAATCCGTTTTGCCCCTCTTTTATCAGAAACTTCAGATATGGACTGCAGGTCTGTAATAGAAGCACTGTTAAAAGGGCTGGAACAGGGCAAAAAAGACTTTGGAATTGATTTTGGAGTGATCACCTGTGCCATGCGCCATCACAGTCAGGAGGATAATTTCCGCATGATCAGAACAGCCAGAAAATATCTTGGCTGTGGCGTGTGTGCAGCAGATCTGGCAGGAGCAGAAGCATCTTATCCCATGTCATTGTTTATGGAGCTTTTTGAAAATACCCGAAAGCTGGAAATGCCTTTTACCCTTCATGCAGGAGAGTGTGGAAGTGTGCAGAATGTTATGGATGCAGTAAAGGCAGGTGCAGGCAGAATCGGACACGGAATTGCCTTAAAAGGACATGCAGATTTTCAAAAAGAGCTGGCAGGGAAGGGCATTGGAATTGAAATGTGTCCCATCAGTAACCTTCAGACAAAAGCAGTAGAAAGTGCTGCCTGTTATCCCATCCGTGAATTTCTCAATGCAGGACTGAAGGTTTCCATAAATACAGATAACCGTACAGTAAGTAATACAACATTGACGAAAGAACTTCATTTTATTCAGGAAAACTATGGAATAACAGATGGAGAAATTTTGGTAATGATGAAAAATGCAGTGGCTACAGCTTTTGCGGATGACGCAGTGAAGGAACGGTTATATAAAGAACTGCAAAGGACATCTATCTGACTGCAGGAACAAAAAAGAAAAATGTAACAGGAAATGGGGGATTTTATTTTGAAAAAATATGAAAGGATCTTTGTGATCGTCCTGGATTCTCTGGGCATCGGCGCGATGCCGGATTCAGAAAAGTTTGGTGATGTAGGAGTGGATACCTTCGGACATATTCTGGATAAAATGGGTTCCCTTAATATACCAAACCTGAAAAAAATGGGTATGTTAAACCTTCATCCAGCAGGAAATATGAGTGGTGAAGAACATCCCATAGGCAGATATATGCGTGTTGGCGAAGCAAGCAACGGGAAAGATACCATGACCGGACACTGGGAAATGATGGGAATTAAGACGGAAAAACCATTTATCACCTTTACAGATACCGGTTTTCCGCCAGAACTGATCGCAGAACTGGAAAAACGCTGCGGCAAGAGGGTAATCGGAAACAAAAGTGCCAGCGGAACTCAGATTATCGAGGAGCTTGGAGAGGAAGAAATTGCCACAGGAGCCATGATTGTCTATACATCTGCTGATTCAGTACTTCAGATCTGTGGAAATGAAGAAACCTTTGATCTTCAGAATCTGTACCGCTGCTGCGAGATTGCAAGAGAGATCACCATGAAGGATGAGTGGCGTGTGGGCCGTGTGATCGCCAGACCTTATGTAGGCAAAAAGAAAGGGGAATTTAAGCGTACAAGCAACCGCCATGATTATGCCCTGAAGCCAACCGGCCTGACTGCATTAAATGCTCTGAAGGATAATGGATTTGACGTAATCGGTGTTGGAAAGATCAATGATATTTTCTGTGGCGAGGGAATTACGAAAACCTATCATTCAGACAGCTCTGTTCATGGCATGGAGCAGACTATTGAAATCTGCAGGGAAGATTTTAAGGGGCTGTGCTTTGTGAATCTGGTTGATTTTGATGCACTGTGGGGACACAGAAGAAATGTGGAAGGCTATGGAAAAGAAATCGAGAAATTTGACAAAAACCTGGGTGTTTTGCTGGAAGAATTAAGAGAAAATGATCTTTTGATCCTTACAGCAGACCATGGAAATGACCCTACCTACAACGGAACAGACCATACCAGGGAGTATGTTCCTTTCCTTGCTTACTCATGCAGAATGAAAACGGGAGGACCTCTTGAGAATGAAGATACTTTCGCTGTGATAGGAGCTTCCATAGCAGAGAACTTTGGGGTAAAAATGCCGGAAGGAACCATTGGACATTCTATTCTGGATAAATTAAGTTAAAACAGATATGTCGCTTACCATGTAATATCATGTAGAAAGAAAACTCTGTGTATAAAATGACATACTGCAGATGAAGCGGACAGTTACAAAACGGGGAAACTATATGAAACACACATATTTGCACGATGTACTTCCATTTCTAAGAGAACTGGAAAGAGAAAAACAGAAGCAATTTGAAACCTATTTCCGTACTGCGCCTTTATGGCTTATGGACCTGTTCCAGAGCGAGGTAATGGAGGCTGGAACCATTTTTATCCGGGAAAATGAGCCGGCAGATACGATTTTCTTTGTTGCAAAAGGAAGAGTAAAAGCCACTGATTACCGGGTATCTGGCATTGCCTATGATTTCATGAAGCCCATGAACCTGATTGCTTTAGGGGGAATGGAAGTGATTCTTGGGCAGATGACTTACCAGACAACTTTGCAGACCGAAACTACCTGCATTGTAGCCAAGCTTCCAAGAGCGCAATACGAAAAATGGATTTATTCTGATATGGAGGCGTTTCGTCTGGAAGCAAAGCTTACCTGTGAATCTCTTCTGGAAGAGGAAAGAAGAAATAGGCTGTATCTGTTTCTGGAAGGAGCTGACAGGCTGGCTGTGCTTTTTGTGGACTGGTTTGAAAAATATAACAGAAATGAAACTTTGTGTATTAATGAAAGCCGCCAGAATCTGGCTGACGAGACAGGCCTTTGCCTGAAAAGCATTAGCAGGGCGATCAAAAAATTCCAGACAGACCAGCTGATTACCAAAAAGGGAAATCAAATCTGGATTGATCTGAAACAATATAAGGGATTAAAACGAACTGTGGATGAAAAAATTGGAAGCGTATAAATAAAAAACAGCTTACCCAATTATAGAAAATCATGAAAAAGGAGAAGGTGTACATGAATGATTTATATGAAAAGCTGAAAACCTGCCTTGCAAGTGTACGAGAAAAGACAGATTTTAAACCGGAAGTGGCGCTGATCCTGGGCTCCGGGCTTGGAGATTATGCAGATGAGATCCAGATCGAAACCACCATTGACTATACAGAAATTGAAGGATTTCCTACTTCAACAGTTGCAGGACATAAAGGCAGATTTGTATTTGGATATGTGAACAATGTGCCGGTTGTGATCATGCAGGGAAGAGTTCATTATTATGAAGGCTATCCAATGGCAGATGTGGTGCTTCCTACAAGGCTTATGGGCATGATGGGAGCAAAGAAGCTGTTCCTTACCAATGCTGCCGGTGGTGTAAATCCAAAGTTTAAGCCGGGAGACTTTATGATGATCACGGACCATATTACAACAGGAGTTCCAAGTCCTCTGATCGGACCAAATATTGATGAGCTTGGCAGCAGATTCCCGGATATGAGCGAGGTATACAGCAGACGCCTGCAGGATGTGATCCGTATCAGTGCAAAGAAATGCGGAATTTCCATTCAGGAGGGCGTATATGTCCAGTTTACAGGCCCGAATTATGAAACACCTGCCGAAGTAAAAATGGCAGCAATCTGGGGCGGTGACGCAGTAGGAATGAGCACTGCATGTGAGGCGATGGCAGCACGCCATATGGGCCTTGAAGTGTGCGGAATTTCCTGTATTACCAATATGGCAGCTGGAATTTCAAAAGAAGAGCTGAATCATAAAGAGGTTCAGGAAACAGCAGACAGAGTTGCAAAATCCTTTAAACAGCTGGTAACTGAAATTGTGACACATATGTAGTAAAAAAAGATCCTTCCCAAGACGAACTGAGCATATCAAACGCTAACAGCTCGTTTATGCGAAGGATCTTTTGTCTCTTACTGCCTATTTCTTTTTGGTGCGGATATGGATTTCCGGGATGGCTACGTTGTCGTAGTCAATAGGATCATGCCCATGCTTTGTCTCTTCGTGATGCTTTGATTTATGAGTGTGAATTTCCGGTATTGCCACGTTATCAAAAGTCAGATCATAATTATGTTCATGGCGCTCTTTTTTTTCTTTGAAAAAATTTTTCAATTTTTTAAACATAATGTATACTCCTTGAAATTATAATATATTAATAAAGAACGTAATGACAAGACTGTTAAGAAAATCTGCAAATAGACTTCCGATAAGCGGAATGAGCAGATAAGCTTTTACGGAAGGTACATATTTCTCGCAGACAGCCTGCATGTTTGCCATGGCATTTGGAGTGGCACCCATTCCAAAACCGCAGGTTCCGGCAACAAGTATGGCAGCATCGTAGTCTCTTCCCATAATATTGAATTCCACAAAATAAGTGAAAATACAGATAAGAATAACCTGGGCTGCCAGTAATATAATAAGGGGAAGCGCCAGAGAAGCAAGCTCCCACAGCTTTAAGGTGATCATAGCCATACCAAGGAACAAGGACAGGCTGATACCACCCAGGTCATTGATCTCGCCCATGTGGATTGTGGTGATATTTGTATATTCACAGATGTTTCGCATCAGTGCAGCAGCAAGCATGGCACCGATGTAAATCGGGAAGGTAAGACCTGTCTGGGTCAGGAACATGGAAAAAATAGTTCCCAGTCCGATTGCAAGAATAAGCTGGAAAACAGCTGAAGGATACATATTGGTATGCCTTTCATGTTTTTCCTCATCTTCAACAAGAAGACTGTCATCCTCTGTGGAAACAGTGGTAAGCAGGTTATGCTTTTCAATAAGGCGTTTTCCAAGCGGACCGCCGATAAGACTTCCGAAAATAAGACCGAATGTGGCTGCAGCAGTACATATAGTAGTAGCTCCACTGATATTAAAATCCTCCAGCACAGGTCCGAAAGCTCCGGCAGTTCCATGACCACCCACCATTGGAATAGAACCGGTACACATTCCGATAAGGGGATTAAGTCCCAGCAGTTTTGCAAGACCTACGGCTGTAAAATTCTGAAGCAGGATCAATATAATTACCAGCCCCAAAAAAACAATAAGGGATTTTCCACCACTTTTTAAAACCTTCAGGTTTGCCTGAAATCCTACTGAAGTAAAGAAGAATACCATGCAAACCTCACGGAGAGTGTCATCAAAAGAAAATTCAGCAATTCCGGTGCTGTAGCAGACACATGTCATAATGGCAAATAAAAGTCCGCCGATAACCGGAGCCGGAATACAGAATTTCTCCAGAAAACTGATTCTTTTTCTTAAAAAATTTCCCAGTAAAAGTACCAGCACAGCAATAGCAAGTGTCTGATACATATCTAATTGAATCTTCATGTTTAGCCTTTCTGTCAGTTAGTATGCGTTTACATCGAGTCCGTTGTCTTCATAGTATTCCACTGCACCTTCATGGAAGGGGATGGGAATATTAGTGATGGCGAATTTTTCATTCAGATGAAGATCCAGGGAAGTAGAATATTGAAGCTCCTTTGCATTTTCAAAGAGCATGGCTGTCATCTGTTTGATAATGTCACTGGACATGGAATCAGAGGTGACAAGAACGGAGGTGACTCCGATGGTGCTGACTTCTTCGTCCTGTCCTTTATAGGTTCCGGCAGGAATGGTATAACGGCTGTAGGCATCAGAAGTGGAGAGCATTTTGTCTATTATGCTGTCGTCTATGGAAATAAGGCGGATCTCGCATTCTCTGGAAAGCTCTTCAATGATGGTAGTGGTCAGTCCGGCAGTACAGAAAAATGCATCAATATCACCGGTTTCAAGCTGATGGGCAGCATCGATATAATCCAGGTTTTTGGTTTTGACAATGGAAGAAGGCATGCCGGCAAATTCCAGTATTTCACTGGCATTTCGCTCTGTTCCTGATTCCTCGGCACCAATGCTTACTGTATGTCCGGAAAGATCGTCAAGAGATTTTATATCGGAATCGGCTCTTACAATCAGCTGGCATGCTTCTGTATAAAGACCTGCTATTGCACGCAGATTGCTGTTTTTCTGATAGGCATCGTAGATCAGGTCAGCCTGTGCAATACCAAGTTCAATATAATTGTCAGACAGAAGCCGCAGATTGGCAGTTGAACCGGCTGTTGTACGCACTTCAAAGTTGTACGCTGAAGTGGTTTCATTTGCAAGCTCTGTGAAGGTATTTGCAAATGAATAATACATTCCGCCTATGTTTGCTGCACCAAAGCGGATCGTATTCCCGGAAATACGGCAGCCACTTAAGGCAAAAAGCATAACACACAGCAGTATGCTAAGTTTTTTCTTCATGTTGTTGCTCCTTTCTTTTATTTTTCATCCTTTATTTTACAGGGAATTTCCCTTTTAGAAAAGAGAAATTTTCTGATTTGTGTATTTTTTGCGATGATAAGTAAATTCCCAATCTGTCTTGAATTTTCACTGTTTAAATGTTAGGATATCAGAAGGTATAAAGTAACAAAGGAGAAAGAAAAGATATGGGAATTGTTGTGATCGGTGATGTTTTTATCGATGTGAAAGGTTATTCTACAGCACCTTTTATTCCAGGTGGCAGAAATGTAGGAGTGATCCAGCAGATTCACGGCGGAGTTGGAAGAAATGTGGTGGAGGATATTGCAAATATAGAACTGAAACCTACTTTTGTCAGCCTTGTAGATGATGATGCAATGGGTGAGGAGGTTATCCGCAAGCTGGAGCGCCATAAGGTAGAAACCAGATTTATGCGGAAAGTACCAGGTGGTATGGGAACCTGGCTGGCTGTTTTTGACCAGGACGGAGATGTGGTGGCATCTATTTCCAAACGTCCGGATCACCGTCCCATTGAGCACATTCTGGATGAGCAGGGGGATGAGATTTTTAAGGATGCAGACAGCGTAGTGATCGAGATCGACATTGATAAGGAAATCGTAAAGAAAACATTCCATTATGCAGAGAAATATGGCAAGAAGGTGTATGCGCTGGTTTCCAATATGACCATCGCCATGGAACGCCGTGATTTTCTTAGAAAGACGGCATGCTTTGTGTGCAACCAGCAGGAGGCGGGGATTCTGTTTTCAGAGGATTACAGCGATCTGAATCCAGAAGAAATGGCACAGTGTCTGATGAAGCGTATTCGGACTGCCCATATTCCCCAGATGGTAGTGACTATGGGAAGTGAAGGCGCTGCTTATGCAGATCAGGATGGAAACTGCGGTGTATATCCTGCCATGAAGGTAGATGTTGTTGACACTACAGGGGCAGGAGATGCCTTTTTTGCAGGCGTCTGCGTGGGACTGACCTATGGCAAAACATTAAGGGAAGCATGTGCCATTGGTACCCGCCTTTCTTCTACCGTTATTTGTACATCGGAGAACATTTGCCCAAGATTTATGCCGGAAGAGTTCGGCCTTGACAGATAGAGGAGATAAATATGGAAAGTCTTATTATAGGAATTGCCGGAGGTTCCGGTTCCGGTAAATCTACATTTACAAACAGAATCAAAGAGTATTTCGGAGAGGATGTGGTAGTGCTCTATCACGATAATTACTATCGCAGACAGGATGGAATCCCTTTTGAGCAGCGTGTGACTGTGAATTATGACCATCCGGATTCTCTTGAGACTGAACTTCTGGTGGAGCATTTGAAGCTTCTGAAGCAGGGGAAATCCATTGATTGCCCGGTTTACGATTATTCCCAGCATAACCGCTCTGATAAGATCCTTCACATTACGCCAAGTCCGGTGATCCTTGTGGAGGGAATCCTTCTTCTGGCAGATCCAAGAGTACGCGAGCTGCTGGATATCAAGGTGTATGTGGAAGCTGATGCTGACGAACGTATTCTTCGCAGAATTTCCCGTGATGTGGAAGAGCGTGGAAGAGATCTGAACGGAATCATCAACCAGTATCTGAACACGGTGAAGCCTATGCATTATCTCTACGTGGAGCCAACCCGTTCCAAGGCAGATATTGTGATCAACAGCGGCAAGAACGATGTGGCATTTGATCTGTTTGTGTCCAAGATCAGTATGGAACTGGAGAGACGGAAACAGAGTTAATTGGAAGAATTGGTTACAGCAGACATAAAAAATAAAAAGATACAGGAGATATACATGCCCCAGAAATCAGATAAAGAGGAAACAGGTAAAAAGAAAATGAATCAGACACAGGAAGGGCAGTTTTCCCAGGAGGGCGGACAGCCCCACAAAAGGCGTGTGCGCTATAAAGGAAAATATCCAAAGAAATTTGAAGAAAAATACAAAGAACTTCAGCCGGAGAAATACCAGGATACCATCCAGCATGTGATCCAGAAAGGCAACACCCCGGCAGGAATGCATATTTCTATTATGGTAAAGGAAATTATTGATTTCCTGGAAATCAAGCCGGGACAGGTTGGGTTTGATGCTACTTTAGGCTATGGAGGCCACACAAGGGCTATGCTTGAGTGCCTGAAGGGACAGGGTCATATGTATGCCACAGATGTTGACCATGAAGAAGCGGCAAAGACAAAGAAAAGACTGGAGGAGCTTGGCTTTGGAGAAGATATTCTTACCATCCGGCTTCAGAATTTCTGCACCATCGATGAAATTGCGAAAGAAGTAGGCGGCTTTGATTTTCTTCTTGCCGACCTTGGAGTGTCCTCCATGCAGATTGACAATCCAAAGAGAGGCTTTTCTTTTAAAGTGGACGGACCTCTGGATTTGCGCCTGAACCAGGAGGCTGGAATCAGTGCAGCAGAGCGCCTGGAGCATATTACAAGGGATGAGCTTGCAGGAATGCTGTACGAGAATTCTGATGAGCCATATTGTGAGGAACTTGCCAAAGAGATTACCGATGAAATACGCAAGGGAAACCATATTGATACAACTACCAAGCTTCGACAGGTAATTGAGAAAACTCTGGATTTCCTTCCGGAAAAAGAGAAAAAGGACACCATCAAAAAGACCTGCCAGCGTACATTCCAGGCACTTCGAATTGATGTGAACAGGGAATTTGAGGTTTTATATGAATTTATGGAGAAGCTGCCTGGCGCTCTGAAACCAGGAGGAAGAGCCGCTATTCTTACCTTCCATTCCGGTGAAGACAAACTGGTAAAGAAGGCCTTAAAAGAAGGCTATAAAGCTGGAATATATTCTGATTATGCAAAAGATGTGATACGTCCTTCTGCACAGGAATGTGCACAAAATGGAAGGGCAAGATCTACAAAGATGAGATGGGCAATTAAAGCATAACATAAAATGGGGGAGGAACTGCTCTATTGCAGTTCCATCCCCCATATTTTACAGTCTCTGGTTCCAACAACCATATAACTTTCATATACAGCAGGAGATGCTTCGATGACACCCTCACTGATCCGGTGAGTGTCAAGAACGTCTCCTGTTTTTCCGTCCAGGAAATAAATATGTCCGGTGCTGTTACAGTAAAGTACTTTGCCACTGCCATCAGGGTTGTATACACAAACTGGCGAAGACCATGCGTAAGCTGCGCTGTGTTCCCATTTTACTTCTCCGGATTTTTTATCGATGCATGCAAGAATGCCCTCTGCCTGACCGCCGGTTCTTGCCACTGTTACATAGATATAGTCAGATAATTCCTCTTTTCCGGTTGCAATTGTGGACTGGACACCGCCGGAAACTCCATCTTCCGAAGAACATTCGTAGGATTTCTGCCAGACGATCTCTCCATTTTCAGCATCAATTTTCCATACAGGAACTTCAGCTGTGGTATTGCTTCTCCATCCAAGGCGGAAAGAGGTGCTGATATACAGGTAGAGATGTCCGTCCTCTACGGACAATACAGGAGAAGAGTTGGAATCATCCAGAATATCCTGTACCCATACAAGCTGCAAGGTGTTTAGATCCAGGCACATGAGATTCCCACCATTGTCAGACATGAAAATATAACCGTCATAAATGGCTGCACTGTCCTCCATGCCAAGCCAGTAGGAAGAAATGCTGGTGCGGTTTCCATAGTAATGCCATTTAACCACCGGATCAGGGGAAATGGATAATGTGCCTGCCTTGGAGTCATAATCTGTGTTCAGCTTGATCAGATAAAGGATCCCGTTTTCTCCTGGATAAATCAGTGTATCTGTTTTGGCATCAACAAGTGCGGAGGAATCAAAATAACTCAAGTTTCCACGAAGAGAAAAAGGATCGTTATTTCCAAAGGTATACATGGTACTGCAGTCCAGAAGATTGACAACGAAAACCCTGGCGGTACCTTCGTTACTGTCATATCCGGCACCTACATACAAAATGGGATAGCCTCTTGGATCCAGAGCTCCGGAGCCTTTGAAGGTGTAACCAAGGAAAAGGGCATCTCTTGTAGGTTTTCCTGTTTCCAGATCAAGAAAATATACATAGCCATCCATACAGGCGTAAATAATTTCCACAAGGTCATCTTTTTCTTTTGCCCAGTCATACATATTCATATGCTGCTTCACTTCTTTAGGCCATTTTTCCATAAGAGGCTGTCCGGTCCATCCGCTTCCGGACCATGTGGCATCTCCAAAAGTGATAGAGCCGGTCTGTGCAGTCCACAGATCTTTAATTTTACCATCTTTTATGTGAGTGTTTCCGTAGACAGCAGTATCTCTGAAATTGTTTCCACGGAAGGTTACGATTCCATCTACATCAGTGTAATTTACCCCTGCATCAAAAGAATGTGTGTCAGTGGGATGATAATCGGAAAGATCTAAAAGGGTAGTGCCGTCAACCTCAATTTCCGTGGAAGCTATGTAGAGGGAGGGCTTGGTATTTTCCGTGCAGGATGGAGAAAAGCTGGAAGGCCTTGCCATAGCTGCTTTGATGGCGGCAAGAGAGCTGGATGCCTCCATATCCAGGCTGTCGCTTTCATCAGAAGCACTGACCATGGATACCGTGTTTGCTGCATCATTTATTTTTCTGTAAAGAGAGCGCACTCCGAAGATAATCCCGGAAATAAGAAGAACGGCTGTAAGTGTAATGCCGCCTAAAAGACAAAGCTTTTTGATCATATACTGTCTTTTGATCTGCTGCCGGGAGTATTTTCTGCGCGTGTTTTTGGAGACTGTTTTCTTTTTCATAGGCTTACCTCATACTCATGGGAAACAAAATTGGTTTATGCAAATGTGATTATACAAGGGGAACTGGGAAAATTCAATATAAAATGAGTTATGGAGGAAAAATGCAATAAACAGTATATAACACTTGACAACAGTATAATACTGTTATATACTGTTTATTAAAGGAGGAGCCTCATGAAGATCATTATCAATCATACGTCAATGCAGCCCATTTACGAACAGATCACAGATCAGATCAAAGGGATGATTATTGATGGTACATTAAGAGAAGAAGAGATGCTTCCCTCTGTAAGAACCCTGGCGAAGGAACTGAAGATCAGCGCCCTCACTGTGAAAAAGGCCTATGATTTTCTGGAGGAAGAGGGCTTTATCGTCACAGTTCACGGGAAAGGCAGTTTCATTGCCAAGAATAACCAGAGCCTTCTTATGGAAGAGAGGAAGCTGGAAGTCGAGAAATGTCTGGATGAAGTGATTCGCAAGGCACGTATTAGTGGACTTTCCGATGAAGAAATCCGGGAAATGTTTGACTTGATTATGGAGGAGTAGGTATGTTGTTAAGCTTGAAGGAATTACAGAAAAATTATCCGGGTTTTTCCCTGGATGTAAGCATGGAAATAGAAGAAGGCAGGATTACAGGTCTTATAGGAGCTAACGGAGCAGGAAAGACTACCACATTTAAGGCGATTCTGGGACTTTTACATCCTGATGGGGGACAGATCCGTATTTTTGGCAAAGATGCGGCAGAACTTACAGTTAAAGACAAGGCGCTGATTGGAGTGGCACTTTCAGACAGTGGATTTTCGGAGTGTCTTACTGTGAAACAGATCATGCATGTTCTGACAGATACCTATGAGAGATTTGAAAGAGAAAAATTTGAGCAGCGCTGCAAGGCATTTTCCATTCCCATGAATAAGAAGCTGACAGACTTTTCCACAGGTATGAAAGCAAAGCTGAAAGTTCTTGTAGCCACCAGCTTTCAGGCGAAGCTTCTGGTGCTTGATGAGCCTACAGCAGGGCTAGACGTGATTGCAAGGGACAGCATTTTAGAGCTTCTCCGGGAATATATGGAAACAGAGGGAAGAAGCATTCTTATCAGTTCCCATATTTCTTCAGATCTGGAGAATCTTTGTGATGATATTTATATGATCAATGAGGGAAGGATGGTACTTCATGAAAATACAGATGTGCTTCTGGACGAATACGGACTTATCAAAGTGTCCGAAGAACAGTATGAAAACCTGGACAGACAGTATCTTATCAGTGTGAAGAAAGAACCCTTTGGATACAGCTGCCTGACCAGGGCGAAAGACTTCTATATGGAAAACTATCCAGGCCTTGTAGTAGAAAAAGGTTCTGTGGATGAGGTATTTACCATGATGATCAAGGGGGAAGTATTATGAGAGGTATATTTACCAAGGATATGGAAATTCTGAAAGCAAATGTGAAAACTTTTGCAGCTGTATATGTAATTGCACTTGTTTGTTTTCTTAGTACTTCTGCAGGTCCGTCTTTTCTTATCAGCTATGTATCTATTCTGGCAGCAGTTATGGCACTGAATGTGATAGCAAATGATGATATGAACAACAGCATGGCATTTCTTTTTACGCTTCCTGTCAGCAGGAAATCCTATGTGAAAGAAAAATATCTGTTAGGTGCAGGAATGGTGACGGTTTTGTGGCTTGCGGCAATTATAATCGCAGGTGTTGTAAATATCACCGGTTTTCGGCAGGTTCCCTGGGATGAGCTGATGATTTCGGCAGCAGGAGGAATCTCCATTGCCATTTTTGCAGAGGTAATTCTGTTTCCGGTACAGCTGAAATATGGAAGCAATGCCGGAAGAATCGTACTGTTTGTTCTGGTGTTCGGCACCATGGCAGTAGGACGGCTGGTTTTGGAAGTATGTGACAGGTTTTATATTGATCTGTCCTTTTGGGAGAAACTTGCCCACAGGGTGATTGAACTTGGTGCGCCTGTGTATCTGAGTGGATTGTTTGCGTTGCTGTTGATAATGCTGCTTCTTTCCTGTACAATATCCATAAAGATTATGGAGAAAAAGGAGTATTGATTCATTCATGGAAAAGAATCAGATTTATATAAAATGTGGTACAGAATATACGCAGATGACCAAAGAGCTGCTAGAGGTAAGTAATCTTTCAGGAGAGATTGAGAAGAAATTTCTGGCAGCAGGCATTAAAAATTCAGAAGCAGAAGAGAACTGCCATAAGATGCGGATCGGGATTAAGCCCAATCTTGTAGCACCTATGGAGGCATACTGGGGCGGAACCACCCATCCGGAAGTGGCTGCGGGGATTATAGAATACCTTCAGGAAAAAGATTTTTGGAACCTTGTGATTATGGAAGGCTCCTGGGTGGGGGATAAGACAGAGGAAGCCTATGAGGTCTGCGGCTATCGTGCCCTTTGCGAAAAATACCAGGTTCCCTTTCTTGATATGCAAAAGGAAAAAGGGGTTCCGGTGCAGTGCAAAGATATGACTTTGAACATTTGTAAAAGTGTTCTGGATGTGGATTTTCTTATCAATGTTCCGGTACTGAAGGGACATTGTCAGACAAAGATCACCTGTGCCCTGAAGAATATGAAAGGTCTTTTGCCAAATTCAGAGAAACGCAGATTTCATGCACTAGGGCTTCATGACCCCATTGCACATCTGGCTCTTGGAATCCATCAGGATTTTATTGTGGTAGATAACATTTGTGGAGATCTGGATTTTGAAGACGGAGGGAATCCGGTAGAGATGAACCGGGTTCTGGCAGGTACAGATCCGGTACTGATGGATGCATATGTATGTCAGCTGATGCATTATCAGGTGGAGGAAGTGCCGTATATTGTAAAAGCTGCTAAGCTTGGCGCCGGGTCCCTGGATGTGTCGCAGGCAGAAATTCATGCCTGTGACGGCAATGCCGGAAAACCAATTCCAAAATCACGTAAAGTAGTGGAACTGGCAGATGCGGTGGAGGAAGTAGAATCCTGCAGTGCCTGCTATGGCAACCTGATTCCGGCTCTGGACAGACTGAAACAGGAAGGGCTTCTTAAAAAGCTGGATACCAGAATTTGCATCGGACAGGGGTATCGCAGGCAGCAGGGTAAGCTTGGAATCGGTCATTGCACCTGTAAATTTGCACACCATCTGGAAGGATGCCCGCCAGAGGAAGAAGAGATATATGAATTCCTGAAGGACTATTTAGAGCGTGTTTGAAAAACCATTCCAAATAATTACAGCCCCGCCAAATGCGGGGCTGCTTACATCTGATGACTGTTATAAAAGCTTTTTGACCATCTCTATAATCTCTTCTTTGGAAACTGTGCTGCTGTTAATGCAAAGGTCATACTGCAGCATGTCCAGCCAGTTGGTATCAGTGAAATATTCATAATAAGCACGGCGTTCCTTGTCTGTTCGTTTCACCATTTTCCGCACACTTTTTTCTTCACGGCCAGTGCGCGCTATAACTGTTTTCACCCGGTCTTCAAATGGTGCATAGATAAACAGGCTAAGATGTTTATCCTTAAGGTCCTTCAGGATATAATTGCCGCACCTGCCTACGATGACGCAGTCTTCTTTGTCTGCAGCTTCCAGAATAATTTTTTTCTGCAGGTCATAAAGTACATCGTTCATGGGAACAAAATGGTATTCCGGATTCATCTGCAGCTCATAATCCACTGGATAAAGCCACTGGCTGGCTTTCTTCTCGTCGACTCTGGCAAATTCGTCAAAAGGAATATTTTTTTCCTTACTTGCCAGTTCGATCAGTTCCTTATCAAAGAACTTAAATCCCAGTTCCTCAGCAAGAGCCTTTCCAATAATACGTCCGTTACTTCCAAACATTCGATTAATGGTTATAATACGTTTACTCATAAACGCCGCCTCCTTTTGTGGTGGATTTTTATTTTATTAGCCTGCATACAAAGGGGATAGGTGGTTCCTGTTTCTATTTGTCTGCAGGAATTGTTGCATAAGACTGTAATTTCAATGAAGCGAAAACAATTATCTGTTCTTTTTGATATTATAACACAATAATTCGAAAATTTCTATATAATTTGCATAAAATCAAAATAAAAAAATATTCTGAATCCATCAATTCGCTGGAAATTTGTATTCATTCTTGTTATACTAAAAGCTGACAATACGAGAAAGGAAAATGTCATGCTTAAGATAAAAAATTATGTGAAAGTGGAATCTCTGGAAGAGGCTTATGAGCTGAACCAGAAGCGGACTGCCTGTGTGCTGGGCGGCATGGTGTGGCTGAAAATGGGAAACCGTAATGTGACCACAGCCATTGATCTTTCTGGTCTTGGACTGGATACGATTGTCGAGACAGAAGAAGAGTTTGCAATCGGCTGTATGACTTCACTTAGAGATTTGGAGCTCCATCAGGGACTTCATGCTTATACGGGTGGAGCCATGAGGGAAAGCCTTCGCCATATTGTAGGCGTACAGTTTCGTAACTGTGCAACTGTAGGGGGAAGTATCTGGGGACGCTTTGGATTCTCTGATGTACTTACTATGTTCCTGGCACTTGATACAGAAGTAGAGCTGTATAAAGGCGGCAGAGTCTGTCTTTCGGATTTTGTAAAAATGCCAAAGGACAGAGACATTCTGGTACGCATTATCATAAAGAAAACACCTCTTAAAACTGTGTATTTAAGCCAGCGTAATACGAAGACAGACTTTCCTGTGCTTGCCTGCTGTGTAAGTGTATCAGAAGGTGGAGTAAAGGCTGTTTACGGTGCACGCCCTGCAAAAGCATTTCTTCTGGAGGATGAGGAGAAAATTTTGAATGGAATGCAGAAGCTTTCAGAAGAGGAGAAAAAAGAAGCTATCCGTAAATTCGCAGATTATGCGGCTTTAAAGGTTCCTACAGCAAGGAACATGCGAGGCAGTGCAGATTACAGAACTCTTCTTGTAAGGGTGCTTACCAGAAGAGCTTTAGAAGCAGTGGGAGGTATGACTGATGAAAATTAATTTCTGGCTGAATGGTGCCAAAAAGGAAGAAGAAATCCGTCCGGATACCATGCTTCTGGAGTTTTTGAGAAATATTGGCTGCTACAGCGTGAAAAGAGGCTGTGAAACAGCAAACTGCGGGCTTTGCACCGTGCTTGTGGACGATAAGCCCATGTTGTCCTGTTCTGTGCTTGCAGCCCGTGTAGACGGCAGAAAAGTGGTTACAATGGAAGGCCTGCAGGATGAAGCAAAGGAGTTTGGAACCTTTCTTGCAAACGAAGGTGCAGAGCAGTGCGGATTCTGCAATCCGGGCTTTATTATGAATGTACTTGCCATGACAAAGGAGCTTGCAGATCCTACAGAGGAAGAAATTAAGGAATACCTTGCAGGTAATTTATGCCGCTGTTCCGGTTTTATCGGACAGACCAGAAGTATTCTGAAATATCTGGAATATAAGAACAATCAGAAAAATAACGACAATGACCAGGAGAAGGAGGTACAGGCATGAGCTATGTAAATCAGCCTTTGCAGAAAAAAGATGCTATGGCCCTTGTTACCGGAAAACCGGTGTACACAGATGACCTGGCACCAAAGGACTGCCTGATCATAAAAATATTAAGAAGCCCTTATGCAAATGCCTGGGTTGAAGAAATCAAAACAGAAAATGCCATGAAGGTAGAGGGCATGGCTTTGATTCTCACCTGGAAAGATGTGCCCAAGAAACGTTTTGCATCTGCCGGACAGACGTATCCGGAATTCAGTCCCTATGACAGACTGATTCTTGATGAGCATCTTCGTTTTGTAGGGGATGCGGTTGCAATTGTGGCAGGTGAGACAGAAGCAGCGGTTGATCTTGCAATGAAGCGTATTAAGGTGAAATACCGTGTAGAGACGCCTGTCCTTGATATGCATACTGCAAAGGATAATCCGGTTCTGGTCCATCCGGAGGAAGACTGGGAGTCCAAGTTCCCGGTAGGAGCCGATAACAAAAGAAACCTTGCTGCAAAAGGACATGAGGAAATGGGAGACATTGACAAGGTCCTGGCAGAATGTAAATACACAGTAGACGAAGTTTATCATACAAAGGCAGATCAGCAGAGCATGATGGAGACCTTCCGCACCTACTGTACCAAAGATTATTTCGGACGGCTGAATGTAGTTTCCTCTACCCAGGTTCCGTTCCATCTTCGCAGAATCCTTGGAAATGCCCTTGGCATTCCGTCCTCGAAGATCCGGGTGATCAAGCCGCGTATTGGCGGAGGCTTTGGCGCAAAGCAGACAGAAGTATGCGAAATCTATCCGGCTATTGTAACCTGGATTACCGGACGTCCGTCCAAGATCGTGTACAGCCGTTATGAGTCTTTGATCTGTGCGTCTCCAAGACATGAGATGGAGGTTCATGTAAAGGTTGGTGCAGATGAGAACGGAATTGTAAAAGGAATTAAAGTAGATGCTCTTTCCAATGCCGGTGCGTATGGAGATCACAGTCCGACTACCATTGGCCTGACCGGTCATAAAGCCATTGCACTGTACCGGAATCTGGAAGCGTTTGCTTTTGATTATGAGGTTGTATATACCAACGTGCAGGCAGCAGGAGCCTATCGTGGATATGGTGCCACACAGGGCTTATATGCAGTAGAATCAGCTGTAAATGAGCTGGCGCATAAGATGAATATGGACCCTGCGAAGATCCGCGAGCTGAATATGCCGATTGAAGGTGAGGCTATGTACGATTACGATGGAAATCTTACCCATACTGCAAGCTGCACTATGGACCGCTGTCTTGCCCGTGCCAAAGAAATGATCGGCTGGGATGAGAAATATCCCTGCCGTGATATGGGAAATGGCAAGGTAAGAGGTGTGGGACTTGCTATGGCAATGCAGGGCTCTTCCATTGCAAATGTTGATGTAGGCGGGGCTACTTTGAAACTGAATGAGGATGCTTCTTATACTTTATCTCTTGGCTGTGCAGATATGGGTACCGGCTGTGACACCATTCTTTCCCAGATGGCAGCAGACTGTCTGGAAACAGAATTTGACAACATTGTGGTCTATGGTGTAGATACAGATGTTTCTCCTTATGATTCCGGTTCCTATGCTTCTGCTACTACTTATGCCACAGGAAATGCAGTCATCAATGCATGTAATGAACTGAAGAAACGGATCATTAAGGTTGGCGCAGGCATGCTTGGTGTAGAACCAGAAGAAGCAGATTTTGATGGAAAAAGAGTTTATGCAGGAGACAAAGAAGTAAGTATGCAGGAGGTTGCCTATAAGGGAACCTGTGGAAATACCCAGGAGCTTCAGGTAACAGCTTCCTATTCTTCCCAGATTTCCCCGCCGCCTTATATGGTTGGAGCTGCAGAAGTGGAAGTGGATAAAGAAACTGGAAATATTGACCTGATCGATTATGTAGCTGTAGTAGACTGTGGAACACCTATTAACCCAAATCTTGCCCGTGTACAGACAGAAGGCGGTGTTTCCCAGGGAATTGGTATGGCGCTTATGGAGAATGTGCAGTATTCCAAAGAGGGCAGGATCCGGGAGAACTCTTTTATGCAATATAAGATTCCAAGCCGTGTGGATATTGGAAATATCCGTGTGGAATTTGAGAGCAGCTATGAAAAGAGCGGTCCTTTCGGTGCCAAATCCATTGGAGAGCTGGTTATTGATACCCCTTGTCCGGCTATTGCAGATGCGGTTTATAATGCATCCGGAGTCCGGGTAAGAGAGCTGCCTATTACACCGGAGAAGGTTGCAATGGGGATTCTTAAAAAAGAACTGGAGAAATAATTTATGGGAATGATCTTAAAGGGAGTTCTGGCATTATTCTGGCTGCTTGTGATACCGTTTGCAGTGGGAATCCTTTTCTTTCATAACAGGCAGGCAAGAAGAGCCGGTGAGTATGTACTTACCGGTTATACAGTAATGCTTGCCATGATGGAAATACTTGCACTTCCTATGATTTACCTGAATCTGCCATTGCATGTGCTGGTTGTTGTTTACGGGGTACTTGCAGTACTTCTGGCATGTCTGGGAGCAGTAAGCTTTTACAGAAGAAGGAAGTCCTGCGAGCTGCTCTGGACGAAACCAGGCTTTTCATGGGAAATGGCTGTGGCAGTGGTGATGGTTCTTTTACAGATTGCAGTTACCGTTGTATATGCACATATGGATGCAGATGATTCCTTTTATGTGGGCACAGCCACCACAGCGGTGGAAACAGATACCATATTTTCCATAAGCCCTTATACCGGACTTCCTTATACGGTACTTCCGAAACGCTATGTACTGTCTCCTTTTCCTGTTTTTCTGGCTGTGGTCAGCAGACTGTGTGGCGGGCTGCATCCGGCAATCATGGCGCATACTGTATTTCCGGCTGTGTTTATTTTGCTGGCGTATGTGGTTCTTTATCAGTATGGCTGCCGTTTCTTTGGGAAAAATGTACAAAGCAAAGGGATTTACATGATTTTTTGTGGGGTACTGGTGTGGTTTTCCGGGTATTCCATATATAATTCAGAAGTTTTTTCCATGATCCGTGTATGGCAGGGAAAAGCATTTCTGGCAGGAGTGATGCTTCCGTGGCTGTTTCTTATCTGTCAGGAGGTTTTGCTGGACAGAAAAACTTCCTATTTCTGGATGCTTTTGTTTATGGGAAATCTGGCATGCTGCCTTTTGTCTTCTATGGGAATCATGCTGGCGCCCCTTATGATGGGAATTTTCCTGCTTATGAATCTGATAAAATACAGAAGTCTCAGAAGATTTGTCCAGGGCGTAATCTGCCTGTTACCCTCTGTCCTTCTGGGGGCTGTTTATGTTCTGGTGCTTTAGGAGGTGGCTGATATGAATGAAGTAATGCAAAATATTCTGGCTGCCTGGAAAAGCTACTGGGGAGAGGGCTTTTATCCATATCTGTTATTGGTGGCATTTTTGTATCTTTTGATATTTTTCCGAAAAAAGGAACAGATTCGGCAGATTCTTGTTTATGTGGTAATCATGCTGGCTGTATTTTTCTGCCCGGTGACTGCCTGGATAATTCAAAAGTGCATTGGCAGTTCGGTGTACTGGAGAGTTTTGTGGCTTTTACCAATGGTGCCTCTGATTGCCTGTGGAGGTGCAATGGCTGTAAAGCAGCTTGGGAAAAATAAAATTTTCCGGTTGGTTCTTATTGTGGCGGCAGCCGTGGTGATTGCTTTAAGCGGCAAAAGTATTATGCAGGCAGGGCATTATGAAAAGGTAACGAATTATCAGAAAGTTCCGGAAGTGGTAGCGCAAATTTGTGCGATTATCAATAATGATAAAGACGCTGATGAGGTGGTCTGCCTGGGAACAGAAGATGAGCTGGCTGCTTATGTGCGTGTCTATGATCCATCAATTATGATGCCCTATGGCAGGCGTGGAAAAGACAAGGTGAATCATGTGGCAAAGGGGCTGTATCTGCAGCTCAGTTCAGAAACACCTGTGATCCGCAAGGTGCTTCGTTATGCCAAGCTTCTGGATTGTAATTATCTGGCATTTCGTATTCCAAATGAGAAAAAAGTGGCTTATATGGAAAAAAAAGGCTTCCACCTGATTGGACAGGTAGAAGGATTTGGAATTTTCAGGTATGATAAACCAGAGAGTTAAAAGAAACCGAAAAATATATAAACGTGAAATTTTATACTTTTAGACTTGCATTTATATAAAAAAGCTGTTACAGTTATTCTATAATTGAATACGGGAATTTATGATAGAGGCGCGGGATTCATCAGTAATTTTGGCAGCAGAGGGTGTTTGGAGAAGGTTTTTTGCACACACACTTCTGATCCGTATGACAGGTTTGCCAGGAAGAAAGGGAAGACCGCCGAAGGATTTTTTTCAGTCATAGGAAGAAGATTCTGGGCTGACGCAGAATATGCGGCAGACTGTCACTGTTGTGGAGCGCTATTTAATACGCCGGATTGGCTGCATATAAAAGAAATTTTTATTTGTTGCTGTCGGCGAATTGTCTGCTGTGCACTTTTACTGGAGCCTTTTTTCAAACAGGCTTTAGGAAGACCGAATTTGTGTGGAATATGCGGTAAAGTGGATGTGCAGATTATAAAAATAAGAAAGCTGTGAATGCGTTTCCATAATGGGAGCTGATTCATGGCTTTCCTTTTTTTAAAACAGGAAGCCGGAGCTTTTCCTATATACTCTAAAATGATTCCCGCAAAAGAGGGAGGAAATCGATAATGAAGTACAAATGGAACAAACTGTCAGTCCTTTTTGCGGCAGTACTGATGGTTGCCCTGGCTTGCCCGAACCTGGTTTTTGCGGCAGCTGAAGAGGAGGCTGCCACTCCGGCAGTGTATGCAACTTTCTGGTCCTTGGTACCACCTGTTGTAGCTATTGTCCTTGCACTTATCACAAAGGAAGTTTACAGTTCTTTGTTTCTTGGAATTCTGGTGGGAGCACTTTTGTATTCCGGAGGGAATTTTGAAGGAACTGTAAATCAGATCTTTTCCGGTGGAATGATCAGCGTGCTTTCATCCAGCAGCAATGTGGGTATTCTGGTTTTCCTGGTAATTCTGGGAACTATGGTCAGCCTGATGAACAGGGCAGGAGGCTCCGCAGCTTTTGGGCGGTGGGCCAGCAAGCATATTAAAACAAGAGTGGGTGCAGAGCTTGCCACTATTTTACTTGGTATTCTGATTTTTATTGATGACTATTTTAACTGTCTGACTGTAGGAAGTGTAATGCGTCCTATCACAGACCAGCACAATGTATCTCGTGCAAAGCTTGCATATCTGATTGATGCTACAGCTGCACCGGTATGTATTATCGCACCGATTTCATCCTGGGCGGCGGCAGTCAGCGGCTTTGTTCCGGGTGAGGATGGCATGTCTGTCTTTGTGAGAGCCATTCCTTATAACTATTATGCGCTTCTTACCATTGTTATGATGGTTTCCATGGTACTGATGAAAGAAGAATTTGGTGCTATGGGTGTCCACGAATCAAATGCATTAAAAGGTGACCTGTTTACAACAGCTGCCCGCCCTTATGCTTCCGGAGAAGGTGAGGGACCTGTTAATCCAAGAGGAAAAGTAATGGATCTTCTGATTCCTATTATTTCCCTTGTTATCTGCTGTGTAATCGGTATGATCTATACAGGTGGATTTTTCAGTGGCACTGATTTTGTAACTGCCTTTTCACAGAGCGATGCTTCTGTAGGACTGGTACTGGGAAGCTTCTTTGGACTGGTAGTGACGATTCTTCTTTACATGGTTCGCAGAGTCCTTTCTTTCCGTGACTGCATGGCTTGCATTCCGGAAGGCTTTAAGTCTATGGTACCGGCAATTCTGATCCTGACCTTTGCATGGACCTTAAAGAGCATGACAGACAGCCTGGGTGCGGCAGAATTTGTGGCAGAACTGGTAAAATCTTCTGCAACAGGTTTGGTAAATATGCTTCCGGCAATTATTTTCATTGTTGCATGTTTCCTGGCTTTTGCAACTGGTACCTCCTGGGGAACGTTTGGAATTCTGATTCCAATTGTAGTGCATGTATTTGAAAATACTCCTGGAAATCTGATGATTATTTCCATTTCTGCATGTATGGCAGGTGCTGTGTGCGGTGATCATTGTTCTCCGATTTCGGATACTACGATTATGGCGTCAGCAGGAGCACAGTGTGACCATGTAAACCATGTTTCCACACAGCTTCCCTATGCAATTGTGGCTGCAATCGTATCATTTATCACCTATATTTTTGCTGGCTTCATTCAGAGTCCGTTATGCCTGATTATTGGTGTGGTGCTGATGATGGGTGCTATGCTTGTTGTGAAAATGAAATTCAGTGATCTGAAAAATGCTTAAGCAATGCCTGGACAGAGGCTGGAAGGGAAGCATCTGGAATGTGCTTCGATAATGGAAGAGATGGCTGAATTTCTATAAATATGAAATAGGGCAAATAGGGCAGATTAACTGGGAAATCTGGTTGATCTGTCTTATTTTATGAAGAGAATTCTGCAAAGCAGTTTTTTTGATTTATGGATGGAGAAAATTGGCAAGGTTGACCTTGCATCTCTTTTGGAAAAAATATATAATGAAGCAATGGACGAAAAAATCAGAATTAATAAATTTTTAAGTGAAGCCGGTTTCTGCTCCAGACGGGAGGCAGACAGCCTGATCCAGGCAGGAAGAGTTACCGTGGATGGACACAGGGCAGAACCAGGGGAGAAAATTACAGAGCACGCACAGGTTCTTGTAGATGGTAAGCCTGTACAGAAGGTAGAAGAAAAAGTGCTTCTTTTATTTTACAAGCCCCGGGGAGTTGTGTGCAGTACCAAACAGCAGCGCCAGGAGATGACGGTGACAGAATATCTGGACTATCCGGTACGGATTTATCCGGTGGGACGCCTTGATAAGGAATCAGAAGGGCTTTTGCTTTTGACAAACCAGGGAGATCTGGTGAATAAGATTATGCGTGCGGGAAACTATCATGAGAAGGAATATCTGGTGACAGTGGACAGACCAGTAGACGACAGCTTTGTGAAAAAAATGTCATCAGGAGTGCCAATTCTTGACACAGTGACCCGCCCTTGTTTTGTAGAAAAAACAGGAAAAAAATCATTCCGTATCATACTGACACAGGGACTGAACCGTCAGATCCGCAGAATGTGTGAATATCTGGGATATCAGGTGCTGACGTTAAAAAGGGTACGGATTATGGGGCTGACACTGGATGGCCTGAAAGAAGGGCAGTACCGGGATGCAACTGCAGAAGAATGGAAAATGCTGGAGAGGGGGCTGGCAGATTCTTCCCAGCTTCCTGCCGCATGCAGAAAAACGAATGCAACCAGAAATTTAAATGAAATCAAGACAGGAGGGCATCATGGAAAATTCTCTACAGCGAATGAAAGAACTGGTAGAAACTTTGAACGAAGCCGCAAAGGCGTATTACCAGCAGGACAGGGAAATCATGAGCAATCAGGAGTACGACAGTCTGTACGATCAGCTGGAACAGCTGGAAAAAGAAACAGGCACCGTTCTCACAAATAGCCCTACTGTCCGTGTTGGATATGAGGCAGTAAATGAACTGCCAAAAGAGGAACACCCACGTCCCATGCTTTCTCTTGATAAGACAAAGGACCGGGAAGTGCTGCGAGGTTTTATTGGAAGCCACAAATGTCTCCTTTCCTGGAAACTGGACGGGCTTACCATTGTTCTTACTTATGAGAATGGTGAGCTTATTAAGGCTGTCACAAGAGGAAATGGAATCGTAGGCGAGGTTATTACAAATAACGCGAAAGTATTTAAAAATATCCCTCTTAAAATTCCATATAAAGGACAGCTTGTACTTCGTGGTGAGGCAATTATCACTTACTCGGAATTTGAACGGATCAATGAGCTCATCGGAGATGCGGATGCAAAATATAAAAATCCCCGGAATCTTTGCAGTGGTTCTGTGAGGCAGCTAAATAATGAAATTACAGCAAAAAGAAATGTGCGTTTTTATGCTTTTGCCCTGGTAAGTGCACAGGATGTGGATTTTGAAAATTCCAGGGAAAAGCAGTTTATCTGGCTGAAACAGCAGGGCTTTGATGTGGTGGAATATAAGATGGTCACTTCAGAAAGCCTGAATGATGCCATGGAATATTTTTCCACAGCAATTGTAAATAATGATTTTCCATCAGATGGCCTGGTAGTCACATATGATGACATTGCCTACGGGGAATCTCTTGGAAGCACAGCCAAATTCCCTCGAAATTCTTTTGCCTTTAAATGGGCAGATGAAATGCGGGAAACGAAGCTTGTGGATATGGAGTGGAGCCCTTCAAGAACCGGGCTCATTAATCCGGTGGCGATTTTTGAACCGGTGGAGCTGGAAGGCACTACCGTAAGCCGTGCAAGTGTACACAATATCAGCATTGTAAAGGAGCTGCAGCTGGGAATTGGAGATATACTTAAAGTATATAAAGCCAATATGATCATTCCTCAGATTGCAGAAAATCTTACCAGAAGCGGAAATCTTATCATTCCAGATAAATGTCCGGTATGTGGTCATGAAGCACGTATCCGCAAGGAGAACGATGTAGAGACTTTATACTGCATGAATCCGGATTGTGCGGCGAAAAAAATTAAGGCATTTACTCTTTTTGCCAGCAGAGATGCCATGAATATAGACGGGCTTTCCGAAGCTACCCTTGAAAAATTTATTGCTATGGGATTTATTCATAATTTCGGAGATATTTTTGAAATCGGGAAGTATAAAGACCAGATTGTAGAAATGGAAGGCTTTGGTCAGAAGTCCTTTGATAATTTGATAACAAATCTTGAAAAAGCAAAAGAAACCACTCTGGCAAAGGTAATTTATAGTCTTGGAATTGCAGGAATTGGTCTTGCAAATGCGAAAATTATCTGTAAATATTTTGATGACGATCTGGAAAAACTGCGCCATGCAGATGTAGAGGAAATCAGTTCTATAGAAGGAATTGGTCCTGTACTGGCAGGCAGTCTTGTGGATTATTTCCAGAAGGAAGAAAATAACGAAAAACTGGATCACCTTCTGGAACACCTTCACCTGATTCATGAAGAAAATTCCCAGGAGCAGGTATTTGCAGGAAAAACCTTTGTAATCACCGGAAGTGTGGAACATTTTGCCAACCGTTCCCAGGCGAAAGCTTTTATTGAAGCCAGAGGGGGCAAGGTGACCGGTTCAGTAACGAAGAAAACAGATTATCTGATCAATAACGATAAAGAATCTACATCATCCAAAAATAAAAAAGCCAAAGAGCTGGGGATTCCTATTTTGTCAGAGGAAGATTTTCTGAGGCTGGCAAATGAATGAGGCTGGCGGATGATTTTTTATACTGCTACTACAGACTGGAAATAAGTCTGTGCTGTCAGAATTCTGATGATGAAATAAGGAATATGTTTTTTACAGGAGGAAAATAAAATGCCGATTAAGATACAAAGTGATTTGCCGGTAAAAGAAATACTGGAAAAAGAGAATTTATTTGTTATGGACGAAAACCGTGCCATGCATCAGGATATTCGTCCTATTTATATTCTGATCCTGAATCTGATGCCGCTGAAAGAAGAAACAGAGCTTCAGCTTCTGCGTTCCCTTTCCAACACACCTCTTCAGGTTGATGTAAGTTTTATGGCTGTGGAATCTCACCAGGCGAAAAATACGTCCAGGAGTCATCTGAATAAATTTTATCAGACATTTACAGAGCTGAAGGATAAAAAATTTGATGGCATGATCATTACAGGTGCGCCGGTAGAGCAGATGGAATTTGAAGAAGTAGACTACTGGGAAGAAGTGACAAAGATCATGGACTGGTCAGAAACTCATGTTACTTCTACAATTTTCCTGTGCTGGGCAGCCCAGGCAGCACTTTATCATTTCTATGGCCTGAAAAAAAGAATGCTGGATAAAAAGATGTTCGGTCTTTTCTGGCACAAGGTTATGAACCGAAAGATTCCGCTGGTAAGAGGCTTTGATGATGTCTTTCTGGCGCCTCATTCCAGACATACGGAAGTGCCCATCGAAGATGTACATGCCTGCAAAGAACTGACGGTTCTTGCTGAATCAGAGGAGGCGGGACTTTTCCTAGCAATGGCAGAAGATGGACGCAAGATTTTTGTTATGGGACATCCGGAGTACGACAGAGTTACCCTGGACGGGGAATACAAGCGAGATCTTGGAAAGGGACTTCCTATCGAAATCCCCCAAAATTACTACCGCGATGACAATCCCGAAAATGGTCCACAGCTTTTGTGGAGGGCACATGCCAATAATCTGTATACAAACTGGCTGAATTATTACGTTTACCAGGCAACCCCGTACAACCTGTACGGAACACCGGATTTCAGCGGGAAATAAGGGTTTTTCGGGGGAAGGAGGTGCTCCGCTTGGAATCATTTTTATCATTCATTATCGCTGGACTAGAGCCTGCCCCCAAAATCATTCCTGCAATCTGCACGCCCCACTTTGCGGTATATTTTGCAGAAAACCTTTTTCAAACATGCTCTAGGAAATACATAATAACCATATAAAGCACAGTTATGAAACAGAAGAACACCCTGGACAATTACAAGCAAGTACCGTGACAACTTAATACAGGGTTTACACTTTTTCAGATTCCCTTTATAATGATTATAAAATCATTTATAAGGAGCTGATGCATATGAAAAAAAGAATAATGGCATTTATCTTATCAGCAGTTATGGTTGCGACTATCCCATCCGGTCAGTTGTCTGTGCTTGGCGCAGAAGAGACTGTGGAAACGTCAGAAACAGATGCCTCTGATTCAGAGACTATGACCCTGAAAGTAATCAAATCCCAGGGGGAAGGCGTAGGCTGGATATCTGATACAGAAGCAGCACTGAAATTCCATGCAACAGCTGTGGGAACCTATTATGTCACTGCAATTAAAACAGGAATGAAGCTTCCTACATTTGAAGAGGTAAAAAAACAGCATTTAAAGACAGGAAAGATCGAGAAAGCAGAAGAGCAGATACTGGTAAAAATGACCATGCCGGATCCTGACAATGATGTATATGTTCTGATCTACGGCGAAGACACAAATGGTGTTCCTGCAAAGAAATGTGTAATACTTCCTTTGAAGGCAAGAAAGTCAGGCACAGTCATTACTCCAACGCCTACGCAGGCAGCTAAGCCAACTATAACGCCAACACCCACACTGGCGCCGAAACCAACAGCAACGCCGAAACCAACAGCAACGCCGAAACCAACAGCAACGCCCAAGCCAACACAGGCGCCCAAGCCAACAGCAACTCCGAAACCAACACAGACCCCAAAGCCCACCGCAAAGCCAACAGTAACCCCCACAACCAGGGCTCCCTATACTCCGGCTGTGACAGAAAGCAAGGTGACTGGCTTTGAGAAGCCGCTGGCATTTTATCCAGGCCTGATACACAGATTTACAGTAACAGGTGCTGGAAGTGATAATAAAAATCCTGTAAAAGGTGATGTTCGTTGGAATCCCCTTTACTGGAGCAGCTTTCAGAATCCAATAACCCAAAGTCAGAAACAGTCCATTGGAACTATCGGACATAAAACCGGAATCAGTGTTGCAAAGGAATTTACAATATATATTTTCTTCCAGAAATATGTATATAATGGAAGCAAATGGCAGCCTGTAAGAGTGGTTTCCAGTATGCCGTGTAAATTCTGGTCAAAAGCCATCAATCTGTCTGAGACACCAACGCCCACACCTGCCAATCAGGTTGTAACGCCAACACCAACACCTACACCGGTTGTGATTAAGTTACCGTCCAATATCCGTGTAAAACCAGGAAAAACCTATACCTTAAAAACTACAGCCGCTTTAAGCAATGTGAAATATTCAAGCTCCAACAAAAAAGTGGCAATTGTTAATAAAAGAGGAAAAATAAAGGCAGTACGTGCCGGAAAAGCCAAAATCACAGTAAGATCCGGAAAAAGTAAGGCAACCTGCATTGTCACTGTTCCAGGAACCACAGCTATTAAAAATATAAAAACGTCTCTTACCCTGAAAAAAGGTAAAACCAAAACTTTGAAGCCAAAACTTAGCTATGTTATAACTAAAAATAAAGTAACTTATAAATCGTCCAATAGCAAAATTGTGGCGGTAAACAGTAAAGGTAAGATAAAAGGCAAGAAAAAGGGAACAGCTACGATCACAGTAAAGTCTGGTAAAATCACGAAGAAGTGTAAAGTAACCGTAAAATAGAAGCAGTTTTTGCTGGAAAAAGTTTCAAAATCATTCCCGCAATCAGACATACATATATAGTAATGGCACCAGCTGGAGGCATTACTGATTTGCAGAAGATTGCGGGAAAACTTTTCGAATTAGATCTGAATATTCCATCAAAAGAAAAAACTTTACATCCATTCAATATTGTGCTATACTTTTTAAAGTTGAAGCAGTTGTACATTGATAATTCAACAATTAAATTGCACCTGTAGCTCAGTGGATAGAGCAGTGGTTTCCGGTACCATGTGCGGGGGTTCGATTCCCTTCAGGTGTATTGCCTGGAACGATCGGGCGTTCCGGTGCGTTGTATTAAGGAGGACAAGAACTTGGATAATTTCAGAGAATGGTTATCAGATAACCTTCGCTATTTTATGCTTGGCGGAGCGATTCTGTTAATCGTGGTTGTCCTGTTTTTCGGTGTCCGTGCATTTATGGGAAGCGGGAAGGGCGATTCCAGTAAGGACACAGTGGAGAATCAGACGACAGCAGACAACGACCAGGGAAATGTTCCTTCTTCTCCGGCAAATGATGGGGAGACTGACGGGAAGAAAGACGCCAATCCCATGGAAACAGCTAATGAAGAGATTACTTCATTGATCAAGGGCTACTATAAAGCCCTGGGGGATAAAGATATTGCAACGCTGCGTACTCTTGTTGATAATCTTGCACCATCTGATGAGTCTAAGATTACCAATTCCAAATATATCGAAGAGTATGAAGCCGGCGACATCTATACGAAAAAGGGGCTTGATGACGATTCCTATGTAGTATATTCCTGCTTTTACTACATCTGTCAGGGGATTGATACAAAGGTACCTGCGCTTGCAGAGTTCTATGTGGTGAAGGACACAGAGGGAAACTGGAAGATTGACGGTGCTGTTCACAGCGACAGTGATGAGATTACGAAATATGAAGTCAGTCTGCGCCAGGATGATGATGTTAAGGAGCTGAAAGCCAAGATAAAGAAGCTGTACGAAGATGCACAGGCAGCAGACTCTGCACTTGCAGCATTTCTTGAGGGACTTGGTGATGATGCCACCGGATCCGCAGAAACAGCAGATGGGACGATTCTGGTAGTTACAGAGGACTGCAATGTCCGTGCGGCAGCCAGCAGTGATGCCGAGATACTTGGAGGTTTACCTGCCGGTACCGAGGTTGAGAAGAAGGGCGAAAGCGGTGACTGGATCCAGATTGAATATGAAGGTTCTGAAGCATATGTTTTTGGAAGCCTTCTTGAAGAGAAAACAGAATAATGCAGACAATAAAAAGAACTGTTCTTTATGAGCAGTTCTTTTTTGCTAGAGCGTGCCCCCAAAAGGCTTTCTGCAAGATGTGCGTCACAATTGGGGGAAATTTTGTCCGGATGAGGGCGCCGTAGATTTTTATATCAGAATGATCCATAAGAAGTTCCGTTTTCCAGTGTGATTCCTTTTGCAGCGGCAAGTTCACTTATGGTGACAAGCTGGTATCCTTCCTGGATAAGCTGTGGAATAAAAATCTCTGCTGCATCTACGGATTCCTTGAATATATCATGCATTAAGATTACAGCCCCATCCTGTGCATCTGCCATTACATTCTGTACTATGGAATCGGCATTCTGGGTTTCCCAGTCCAGAGTATCTACAGACCAGAGAATCAGCGGTCTTTCGGCAATTTGTGCAACTGTGTCATTAAACGAACCGTAAGGTGGACGGACAAGTGTTGCCTTATGACCTACAAGATCCTGGATTTCCTGATCAGTGGAAGAAATCTGGCTGCTTACGTCTTCAGCAGAAAGCGTGGCAAGATCTGTATGATCGTAGGAATGATTGCCGATTTCACATCCAAGAGCCTCCATACGGGACAGAGGTTCAGGAAAATATTCTATTTCCTGCCCAACAAGGAAAAAAGTTGCTTTCGCATTATTAGCTTCCAGACAATCCAGCAGACGGTCAGTAAAGTCACTTGGCCCATCATCAAAAGTAAGAGCGATCATTCCTTTGGGCTTTGGTGTCTTTGTCGGGGCTGGTGTGACGGCTGCTTCTGTAATATCAGGTGAATTTTTGGTTTCGGCTGTCTGTGAATCAGCGGTCGGCTCTAAAGTAACAGCAGCTTCTGCAGCGTTATTGTCTGCAGAAGCTGTATTCATGTAAAATATTAGAGGTTCATCGGAAGTATCCTCGGTAGATCCTTCTCCCTGCAAAACGCCGGCAGCATCAAAATGATAAAGCTGTCCATCTATGGTTACATCACCGGTCTGTGCCACACCATCAGCATTAAGATAATATCGCTGACCGTTCAGATCCAGCCATCCGGTCTGCATTACTCCGTTTTCATCGAAATAATAGCGATGCCCATCGGTATCTGTAAGCCATCCCTTGTAGCCTTCTCCATTTACCATAAAATACCAGTTGCTGCCTACAGGAGTCCATACACCCTGTGAAGCTTCCGGTGAAACCTCAGTAGATGCAGCACTGCTTTGTGTGTCTGAAGCGGTATCAGAAGAATCGGTATCAGTTGAATCCTGTCCGTCATTTTCATCTGGGGCAGTGGTTATGGTGTTACTTGTATCTTCGGATGCTGAACCATCAGAATGAATCGAAGAATCATCTGTATTTCCTGCCACAAACATATCCGGAGCCTGGGAATCCTCAATTGGCGAGGGTGTTGCAGAAGACTGTGTAAAAGAAACTCCACAGCACAGACACATGAGAACTGCAACAGCCGCCAGCCCCCTGTTCGTGTGCGATCTATGGCCTGGCATATAATTCCTCCTTTGTGTAGTAAACTTGGAAATCAGGACAAAAAACTGTCTTTCTTATCATACAATATATGACATCAAAAAACAAGAGCTGGTTACGGAGAATCCTGCTGGAAGGTTTTTTTATCACAATCACAAAAAATTGTATAAAATATATACAAATATTTTATAAAAAATTAGGCAAAGTTTATTTTGAAATTTACATAACTTTCTGTTATATTAGTTAGTGATGACTATAGGTGAAAAAAGCATATACAAAGCTTTTTACAGTATATTGTATTTCGTCCATCACAAAGGATGAAAACAGGAAAGTAGAGGAAGCGATTGCGTAAAAAATCTCATATACTGGTTGCCAGATATCTGGCTGACCAGATGCCTGTTGAAAAGAGTCTTCAGTCCCACAGGAAAGCTTTTTGTCTGGGAAGTATCCTTCCGGATATCAAGCCATCTTTTCTGACGAAGAAGCATGAATATTTCGGAACCTTTGAAGAAATCCAGGAGAAGATGAAAGCACTTGTGGAAACAAGTCCATGGGAAAGCAAGGAACGGGTATACTGGCGCAGATTTGGCGAAGTTATGCATTATATGGCAGATTATTTTACTTTTCCGCATAACAGGAATTTTACCGGAAATCTGTATGAGCATAACAAGTATGAGAAACATCTTAAGAATTATTTAAAGCGCTACATAGAGAGCGGTGCAGTGAACAATATGACCATCATTCCTGTTCATTTTGGGAATTTTCAGGAACTTGTAGGATATATTCAGAGAGCACATGCCAAATATCTTTCCAAAGAGCGAAATATTGTAGAAGATATTCAGTACATTCTTTCTGTCTGCTCACAGGTAATTCATGGAATTCTGCAGCTTGCTGCAAAAAGACTTGGAAGAGAAGACTTTTATATTTTAGCAGCATGTTAGAGCCTGTTTCAAACACGCCCTAAAGTCTTTTTCAGACATGCTCTAAAACGCGCATCTTTAAGGAAACCGGGAACCGGTACTTTTCAAAGCATATGCAAATGAAAGGTCTGGCTCCCGGTTTTTTGTAAAAAAATATACTGATATTTTGAGGATGGTTGATTTAGAATTGTGATTATGCTACAATAATGCATGTTAATATTTGACACGGACTGTCTTTTAGGTAATAATGCATACCTTTATATAGGGGAGTAAAGGGATGTTCATATACAGAAGGGAGCATCTTTTAAATATGAAAAATAAATATCTGACAAAATGTTTGTGCATTACAATGGCTATGGCAGTTTCGCTTGGAAGCACTGCCTCGGCCTTTGCAACAGAAGAAACAACGTTGTCAGGATCAGCAAGTGATACGCAGACAGAAATTTCAGAAGCACAGGCAGAAGAGACCCCGGCAGCCACACAGGCAGAAGCTGACCCGGGAAATACAGAAGAGAATTCTTCTGATCAGGCAGAAGAATCGGGAGAAGCAGGAAATGCATCAGGAACAGAAGCAGAGAATCCGTCTGATTCGGCAGTAAGTCCGGTTCCAGGAAAGGATTCAGAGACACCAAGTGTGACACCAGAGCCTGCAGATGAGCCAGAGAACCCGGAGACACCCAGCGTGACACCAGAGCCTACCGGTGAACCAGAGAATCCGGAGACACCAGACGTAACACCAAGTGTGACACCAGAGCCTACGGACGAACCGGAGAATCCACAGGAACCCAGCGTGACACCAGAGCCTACCGGTGAGCCAGAGAATCCAGAGACACCAGACATAACACCAAGTGTGACGCCAGAACCTACGGATGAGCCAGAGAACCCAGAGGAACCAAGTGTGACACCAGAGCCTACCGGTGAGCCAGAGGACCCAGACACACCAGACGTAACACCAAGTGTGACGCCAGAACCTACAGAGGACCCCACAGCCACACCGGCTCCAGGTCTTTCAGAGGAGAGCCAGAAGAAAGTAAGTGCGCTGGTCCGGGACATTAATAAAGCTTTTCAGCTGGCATATGATGACAAGAAAACACAGACAGTGAAGTCTTTACGTAAGACATATAATAAACTTTCTCCGCAGGAACAGGCTGCAGTAACCAATTATAAGCTGCTGGTTGAGATGGAAGATACTATCAGCCAGATGCCAGGGGAAGCAGATGATGATAAGAAGGATGATAAAAAAACGGACGATGACCAGCCAGAGCTGACTCCGACACCGACACCGACTCCGGAAATTGTGGTAACTCCGGCAGCGCTGACAGCAGCACCTGTGTATGCTTCTAATCTTCATGCAGGAAAGGAATTTTATCTGAACAGCCTGCAGCAGAATTATCAGCTTTCATTTTCCGATGATTTTGCGGACATTATGGATCAGATTGAAAAAGAATACAAAGAGCAGAATCATCTCACAGATGTATCAGATTCAGAAGGGGGCGTGACTACCTCCGCTGATGCCCTGCTTGTAAGGAACTGGCAGGATATCCTTGCAATATATATATATGAGAGAAGCCTGCAGGGAGAAACTTCATATAAACTGGACGCTTCCAGTAAGGATGATCTGGCAGCTATATTTGCCAGAATGAATCCGGTAGTCAAAGATGATACCGGAAGGATATCCTATGCGAACCGTCATGTTAATTATTACATTAAAGAAAATAAGATTCCCAAGTCTGAAAGAGGGGTTCTTAAGAAATATCTGGAAACAGACTGTAAGCTTTTGTGCGCCACTGTAACTGCGGCTAAGGGCTTTGTAAGACAAAGTGTGGGAGACGATGTTTCAGAAGAACGTGTTAATGTAATTGCAGCTGCTTATTCCCTGGTGGGTAAGATTGGTTACTTCTGGGGCGGCAAATCTACCACAATCGGTATGGATCCAAGCTGGGGAGCACTGACACAGGTTACAGCAGAAGGAAGCCAGAGCAGTGGTTCTTTCAGGGCATATGGTCTTGACTGCAGTGGTTTTGTTACCTGGGCTGTGATCAATGGTTATAAAGACCAGGCGATGATCGCTGCTGTAGGAAGCGGAACCTCAGATCAGTGGGGAAGGGCCAATGTAGTCAGTGAAGCTGATGCCCAGCCGGGTGATCTGGTGTTCCAGAGAGGACCGGAGGCAGGCAGTGCCAACCACGTAGGTATTATCTGCGGAAAGACAGACGCAGGGGACTGGATCGTAGTACATTGTTCCTCCAGCAAAAATGGCGTAACGGTAGGAGAAGCGTACAGCGCAAGTTTCCGTTATATCCGTCAGCCATCCTTCTATCCGAACGCACAGCAGATGGAAGAAATGCGCCAGAGTGGCAAGGCAATTGCTGGAACCGGAATTTCAGGTATTGATGTATCCAATGGACTTCAGGCACTGATCAAGGCAAATCTTGTGAATACAGGAGACCTTGACACATTTACAGAGGATCCTACCGGAAATGGCCAGATATCACCAGGAAGCCTTTATGTTGCAAACAGTCTCCAGGAGCTGCTGGAAGCAGGACAGAATATCAGTGTATTCAGTCAGGTAACCTATGGAGATGCAGTGCAGTCAGATGCCTCTTTTGAGGAAGCAGACAGCGATGAAACAGGCTTTACAGGAATTATGGTAAATAACTCTCTTCAGGAGCTTCTTGCCACTTCAATTGGAATTCAATGATGAAAAAAGTGCTTCCACACCCGGGATCCGGGCAGGAAGCACTTTTAAGTATATGGAATATATGTATCAGCGGTTAAAACCGGAAAGTACATCTTCGATCCATTTGTCTGTATTATAATTGTCATCAAAGAATTTTACAATGACACCATAAGGATCAGTGTCACAGGAAAAGGCGTTGGCTTCATCTGTGTCCACATGCATGGCAAGACGGTAATTCCAGTCTACGCGGACCACAACATCTGCATAGATCAGTGCCCGTCCATAGCTTTTGGTAAGGACAAAAACCTCGTCATTATCCTTAACTTTAAGGGTAACTGCATCAGCAGGGGTCATATGGATATGCCGCTTGGCTACAATGACTCCACGGGAGAGGGTAAGCTCACCTTTAGGTCCGATCAGGGTACAGCCTGGAGAGCCGGCAGTGTCACCGGACTGTCGGATAATTCCGGGAAGTCCGATTTTTCGTGTATCTGTAAGAGAAAGCTCTACCTGGGTTTCTTTACGGAAAGGACCAAGAATTGCCATATTTGTATATTCCCCTTTGGGACCTCTGACAGTGACACGCTCCTGACAGAGATATTGACCTGGCTGGCTTAATTCTTTTATGTAGTGAAGCTGTGCATCTTCACCAAAGAGAAAATGAAAATCCTCCTGGGACATATGAATATGACGGGCTGAAGTTTCGATAGGAATTTTGATGCTCATAAAAGTTCCTCCGCGAAGTGTTTTTTATGAGTTTAAACTTAATGAGGAAAAATATCAAGTATTTTTTGCAGCTTATGAGGAGCAGGAAAATGGAAAAATATACGAATGGCAATTTTTCTTATGAAATCCGGGAAAATCATGCCATAGTTACAGAAATGAACACAGATAATGAAATTGTGGAAATCCCTGCACAGATAAAAGGTGTCCCGGTAACAGAATTAGGAGATTACCTGTTTTCAGGAAAAAGCTGTCAGTGCGTCCGGATTCCTTCCGGAGTGAGAAAAATTGGCAGATATGGATTTTATAATTGCCGTTTCCTGGAAGAACTGTGGTTTTCCAGTGATTTTGTGGATCTTGGAAGTGGTGCTTTTACAGGATGCCATAAAATACAAAGACTGGAAGTACAGATGAACAGCCGGGAATCAGGATTAAAGGAAATCCTTTCGGAAATAGGAGAAGAGCTGCGGGTTCACCTTTATGGGGAAATCCAGGCAGTTTTGTGGTTCCCGGAGTATTATGAAGAAGGCGTTGAGAATACGCCTGCCCGTATTTTGATGACGGAAGTTCATGGAAGCGGGCTTTATTATCGCAATTGCTTTCTGGGAAAGGTATTTCATTTTCTGGAGTATGATAAACGTTTTGAAATGGCACATGCACAGGAGTCCCAGGATTTTGTCCGGGAAATGGTTTTAAGCCGCCTTATGTGGCCGGTAGAGCTGACAAAAGAGGCCAGAGACAGATATGAACAATATGTTCTGAAACATATGGAAGAGATTGCCACAGCCCTTATCTGCCAGAAAAGAGAGAACGATCTGGACTGGCTGCTGCATACGTATCCACTGGGATCAGAACAAAGAGATCTGTTTTTGAGAATCCTGGACTGTTCAAAGAAGGTACAGGAGCCCGAAATCCTAAGTATGCTTATGGAATACCAGAGAGTGCATTTTCCGTCAAAAAGGAGAAGCTTTGAGCTATGAGTGAGAGGGAAAATACCGGATTAAATCCGGTTCATGATGCCCAGAGGCGGGCACTTATGGCAGAGGAAATCTGTGAAGATATTTTAAAAAGTACAAGGAATCAGCTGTATCTGAATATGCGTTTTTTGGACTGTGCTCTGGCAAGTCTGCATTTTCAGGGCGATATGGGAGTACACCCTGCCGGAACAGATGGAACCTTTTTTTACTATCAGCCGGAGAAGCTTATGGAATTATTCCGAAAAGGCCCTGAAAAAGTAAACAGATTGTATCTGCACAGCCTGTTTCACTGCATTTTTCTCCATGTTTTTCCAGAACGTGACCAGGAAGGAAAAACAACTGTAGATCAGGAATACTGGAATCTGGCGTGCGATATTACAGTTGAGAATATTATCGACAGCCTGTATCTGAAATGTGTCCACAAACCGGTGTCCATGTTAAAAAGACAGGCGCTTTCTTTGATCCTGGAAGAGAAAAAAGTAATGACAGCCCAAAGAGTATACCGAAAGCTTCAGGAACTTCATCTGCCAGAGGTCAAAATGCAGGAACTAAAAAGGGAATTTTGCCAGGATGATCACAGGAAATGGTACGAAGAAATTCCCAAAAGCCCCCAGATGACCCAGCGGAAAAAGAACTGGGATGATATCCGGGAAAGGATGCAGACAGAGATAGAAACTTTTTCAAAAGAAGCAGGACAGGGGGGAGAAATCCTTACGGACCAGCTTCGGGCACAGAACCGGAACCGGTATGATTATAAAGAGTTTTTGCGGAAATTTTCTGTTCTGAAGGAAGAAATGAAAGTGGATATGGACACTTTCGATTATATATTTTACAATTATGGAATGAATCTGTATGGCAATATGCCGCTGATCGAACCATTAGAGACAAAGGAAGAGCGTAAAGTTGAGGACTTTGTGGTGGTAATTGATACCTCCATGTCCTGTAAAAGTGAGCTGGTACAGAAGTTTCTGGAAGAAACCTACAGTGTACTTAGCGAATCTGAAAGCTTTTTTAGAAGGATCCATGTGCATATTATCCAGTGTGATGAGAAGGTCCAGTCGGATGTGGTGATCGAAAATGCCATGCAGTTAAAAGAATATATGTCAGATTTTACAGTAAAAGGCGGTGGCGGAACTGATTTTCGCCCGGCTTTTGCCTATGTGGAACAGCTTATAGGGGCAAAGCAGTTTACAAAGCTGCGGGGACTGATCTATTTTACAGACGGATATGGAATTTATCCGGCCAAAATGCCCTCCTATGAAACTGCATTTGTGTTTATGAAAGAAGATTACCAGGATATAGATGTGCCGCCCTGGGCCATCAAGCTGATACTGGATGATGAAGACTTAACATCTTTGTAAGGAGATTTGATTATGAATATTAAAAGGGCAAAAGAAGAAATACGAAATACAATAGAAGCCTATCTTCTGAAAAATGAATATGGAGAGTATGAGATCCCTGTGATGGCACAGCGTCCGGTTCTTCTTATAGGAGCACCGGGTATTGGAAAAACCCAGATTATGGAGCAGATAGCAAGAGAATGTAAGATCGGACTGGTGTCCTATACCATCACCCATCATACCAGACAAAGTGCTATCGGACTGCCCTTTATTTCAAAAAAAGAATTTGATGGAAAAGAAATGGCAGTTACAGAGTATACCATGAGTGAGATCGTAGCCTCTGTGTATGAAAAAATTCAGGAAGCCGGTCTTCGGGAAGGAATCCTTTTTATTGATGAAATCAACTGTGTTTCAGAAACACTGGCACCTGCCATGCTGCAGTTCCTTCAGTGCAAGACCTTTGGAAGCCACAGGATTCCGGAAGGCTGGCTGATTGTAGCAGCAGGAAATCCTCCGGAATACAATAAGTCCGTGCGCGAGTTTGATGTGGTTACTATGGACAGAGTGAAAAAAATCCTGGTGGAGCCTGATTTTGATGCATGGAAAGAATATGCTTATATGGCAGGCGTTCATCCGGCTGTGATATCCTATCTGAATACAAGACCCGGGAATTTTTATAAAATGGAAAGTACGGTAGATGGCAGGAACTTTGCAACACCAAGAGGCTGGGAAGATTTATCAAGGCTGATCCGGGTTTACGAAAAACTGGACAAGACAGTGGATAAGGAAGTGGTCTGCCAGTATATCCAGCATCCGCAGGTTGCCAGAGATTTTGCCAATTATCTGGAGCTTTTTTATAAATACAGGACAGATTATCAGATTGAAGAGGTTCTGGAAGGCCGTATTGATGACATTCTTTTGAAAAAAGCAGCCCATGCATCCTTTGATGAAAAACTTAGCGTTACAGGGCTTCTTCTTTCCAGACTGAACAAAGCATTTGGAAATGTTCATGATCAGGAAGAAATACTTGCATCTTTATTTGAAATATTAAAAGAGAGCAAAGAGCCTCTCATGGAAAGCTGGAAGGACCAGCCTGTTGTATATCTGGAAGATGTAAAAAATCAGTACAGGATGGAGTTTGAATCAGGAAAAAGAGCCGGGCTTTTCTCCAGAGAAGAACTGCACAGTCATCAGAAGGTACAGGATATTCTGGAGCGGTATATCATGGACCTGAAAAAAGAAAATGCAGCAGACGGAGAGAGAGCTTTTTCTCTTCTTCGTGGCTGGTTTAATGATCAGAAAAGAGATTATGACCAGGATTTTGACAAAACTGCCCAAATGCTGGAGCATGTATTTAATTTCATGGAAAGTGCTTTTGCCGGCGGACAGGAGCTGGTTGTGTTTATTACAGAGCTGAATACAAGCCAGCTGGCTGTGGATTTTCTGCAGCAATACTCCTGCGAAAGATATTATCGCTATAATAAAGAATTGCTGTTTAAGGAAAACACCAGAAATATTATGGAACGGATCGGGCAGCTGGAGAATATCAGATGAAAAAAAGAAAAACCTGGAAAATAATTTTCATTGTGGTTTTTCTTGTAGCAGTTTTATCCGGAATTTATATTTATCAGAAAAAGTACCAGTCACAGGATTTTCTGGAAAAAACAGAAAAAGAAATCTGGGACAATCTGCCGGAGATTTTTTCAGGAGAGCCAAAAGAGGTAAGAGAGCTTCGGAAGAAACAGACTGCCAGTTCAGATAAGGGGCGCCAGGAATATTATTTTAATCTTTTAAATGAGGAAGAAAAGAAGGGGTATCGTGAGATACTAGAAGGAGTCAGGGCAAGAGAAAAGGAATTTTATCTTACCATTTATGAGGATGCGGTTGTAAATAAAGTGTACCATGCTGTTCTTATGGATCATCCGGAACTGTTCTGGATACATAACCGGAAACAGGTTTATAAAACTACATTTTCCAATGGAAATTACTGCATGTTTTCTCCTGGATACAGTTATACAGATGTGGAAATAAAGGAAATCCAGCAGGCTGCAGAGGATGCGTGCAGGGAAGTGGAGGCTATGATACCGGAGGGAGCAGACGATTATGAAAAAGCCAGGACAGTTTATACTTATCTGATTAATACTGCCAGTTATCAGGAATCTGAGGATGACCAGAGTATGGCGGGGATTTTCTGGAAAAAACAGGCTGTATGTGCCGGATATGCAGGCGCGGCCCAGTATCTTCTGGAATATCTTAATGTTCCCTGTATTTATGTGGAGGGCAAAACCTCAGGAAGCACAGAAGGCCATGCATGGAATATTATTACTCTGGAAGGAGAGTATTATTATTTTGACGCCACAAATGGTGATCAGCCGGAGTTTCTGGAAGGAGATGCCGTTCAGCTTGCAGAACACAAAACGATCCTGTACGATTACCTGTGTCCGTTTCCAGAAGAATATGAGATGACTTATACCCCATCTGAAAAATTTGAAGTGCCGAAGTGTACTGCCACAGCGAAAAATTTTTATGTGCTGAACCAGGGCTGTTTTGATGAATATGATTATCAGGAAATTCTGGCGTATTGTCAGATGCGGCTGAATAACGGGGCAGCAGTGGTGCGCTTTAAGTTTTCCGATCAGGAGGCTTTTGAATTGGCAAAAGCAGACTGGATACAGGGAAATGCGATTCAGGAGGTTGCCAGACACTACATGACTTTGTATAATATGAATCAGGTGGAATACCATTATGGTATTCTGGAAAATATGAAAACTATTTATTATATGTTCTGATAGATAGCCTGACACGAAAAGGAGGTTTTTATGACAGACATTTTAAGAAATGGGATAAATATTGCCCAGAGAGTAAGGGATATGCAGATTTCAGGAACTTTGTCCATGATCATTTTTTGCGTGGTGCTGATATTTGGAATTGTAAATTGTATCCTGGGATACCGTTTGCTGCGGTTCTGGATGATGATCTTTGGTTTCCTTATGGGAGCCGGAATTGGCTTGTTCGCAGTTCACGAAGCCGGAATTACAAACAAAACCTATTATATGATCGCCATGCTGGCAGCAGGAGCAGTGCTTGCCATTATTGCATTTGCTATTTTTAAGGCCGGTATTTTTATTATGGGTGCAGGAATCGGACTGACGCTTACGGTTTATGTGATCCATCCTACCACATCCTTTGCCTTTTTTATCTGCCTGCTTGCAGGTGTAGGACTGGGATTTCTTGCCATGCGTTATGAACGTGAGGTGATCATTATAGGCACCAGCGTGCTGGGAGGCGTGCTGTCTGGCTTTGCCACAGCCAAGCTTGCAGGGATGGAAGAAATTCCTTTTGGAATTATATTCTCTGCCGGTTTTGCACTTGTGGGCCTTCTGATTCAGTTTGCTATCAATAAGCCTAAATATGAAGATGATGAGGATGACGAAGAAGGGTATGAGACAAAGAGAGACAAAAGACGGGACTACGAGAAAGAGAAAACAAAAAAACGTATAAAGGCAGAAGCGTTTGAGGACAGCGATGTAAGCCAGGATAATGTAAGAAGAAAAAGAGATAGAGCTTATGCGTCCGAAGAAGAGTTAGATGTTAAAGAAGAACGAAGCAGAAGACATGGAGCTAAAGAAACCTATAGTAGGAATATAGATGCAGTAGAGGTACGAAAAAGAAAACTGCCTGAATATGAAGAACCGGAAGTAGATCCGGATAATGATCTGGCAGGAGAAACTCCGGAGGAAACGGAGATTATTCTGGAAAAATATGGTGTGGACGAAGACGACGTTATTGAAGAATATCTGGAAGACTATTACGGAGAAAACAAACGGAAAAAGAAAAGTGCCAGTCCGTACCGGAAAAACAGCCAGGGCAAAAAGCCTGGAAACTATAAAAGAAAATAAAAATATCCCCTGACAGTTTATTATTGAAAAATGCAAATATAAACTGTCAGAGCATGCCAAAAAATCATTCCTACAATCTGTACGCCTCATTTTGCGGTATATTTCGCAGAAAAATTTTTTAGGGCATGCTCCCGGGGATTTTTTTAATATCTACAAAACATTTGAAAACTGCCTGTAACCCATTTAAAATTCAAGCTCTTTTAAATATCTGGCAAGTGCATCCTGCCAGGTGGGAAGAGGAGTAAATCCGTTTTCTACCAGTTTCTTTTTGTCAAGGCGGCTGTTAAATGGGCGGGCTGCCTTGGAAACGCCATATTCAGCGGTTGTAACCGGAAGAACTGTAACTTTATCCTCTGCATACTCGGTATGTCCAAGTTCTACAGCCTGACGGAAGATTTCCTTTGTGAAATCATACCAGCTGATATAACCACCTTCATTGGTTGCATGGTAGTAACCATATTTGTCAGTCTGGATCATATCGATCATAAGACGGGCAAGGTCGTAGGTATAGGTAGGAGTACCGATCTGGTCATTGACAACCTTTAAGGTGTCGTGGGTTTTGGCAACATTTAACATGGTCTTGATAAAGTTCTTGCCATTTTTTCCAAATACCCATGCAATACGGATAATGAAAAATTTGTCAACATTGTTATAAACTGCAAGCTCTCCGTCAAGCTTTGTCTGTCCATAAACGTTAAGAGGTTTATAGGCCTTGCAGTCCGGTTCCCAGGGAGTAGTGCCCTGGCCGTCAAATACATAGTCTGTGGAAAGATACATCATTTTGATGCCAAGCTTTTTGCAGACCTTTGCAATATTTTCTGTACCAAGAACATTGACACGGCGGACAATTTCCTGCTTGTCCTCATCCTCGGCTGCATCTACAGCTGTCCATGCAGCACAGTGAACAACACCGTCTACACCTGCCTGGGTAATTGCTTTTTCTACTGCTGCAGCATCTGTGATATCAACAGAAACATATGGCATTTTGGTAACAGCAGTTCCATCCTGGATTCCGCTGTATGCAGGGGCAAGGTCAGAGCCCACCCCTTCGTAACCACGTTTATTAAGTTCGTTCATTACGTCATGGCCAAGCTGACCGGCCACACCTGTTACAAACAGTTTCATATCTGTCAGCCCTCCTTAGCGGTTGCCGTACATTTTCTCATAATAATTCTGATATTCACCGGAAATGATTGTTTCCCACCATTCCTTGTTGTCAAGATACCACTGGATGGTTTTCTTGATACCGTCAGCGAATTTTGTTTCCGGCAGCCAGCCAAGCTCGTTGTGGATCTTGGTAGGATCGATGGCATAACGCATGTCATGGCCCTTACGGTCTGTTACATAAGTGATCAGGCTTTCTGGTTTGCCAAGCTCCTTGCAGATAATCTTTACGATATCAATATTCTTCATTTCATTGTGTCCACCAACATTGTAAACTTCGCCTACACGGCCTTTATGGATGATCAGGTCGATTGCACGGCAGTGATCCTCAACATAGAGCCAGTCACGAACGTTCTCACCTTTTCCGTAAACCGGAAGTGGCTTGTCATTTAATGCATTGGCAATCATAAGAGGAATGAGTTTTTCCGGGAAATGATATGGTCCGTAGTTGTTGGAGCAGCGGCTGATGGATACAGGCAGGCCATAAGTTCTGTGGTAAGCAAGTACTAAAAGGTCAGCAGAAGCCTTGGAGGAGCTGTACGGGCTGCTTGTATGGATTGGAGTCTCCTCTGTGAAGAACAGGTCCGGTCTGTCAAGTGGAAGATCACCGTAAACCTCATCAGTAGAAACCTGATGATAACGTTTGATGCCATATTTACGGCATGCATCCATAAGAACAGCAGTACCGATGATGTTGGTGTTCAGGAAAACTTCCGGATTCTCGATGGAACGGTCTACATGGCTTTCAGCTGCAAAGTTTACTACCATGTCCGGATGCTCTTCTTCAAACAGTTTGTAAACTGCCTCACGGTCTGTGATGCTTTCTTTTACAAAACGGAAATTCGGGTTATCCATAACAGGAGCAAGTGTGGAAAGGTTACCTGCATAGGTAAGGCAGTCCAGACAGATGATACGGTAATCCGGGTATTTTTTTAACATATGGAAAATAAAGTTGCTTCCGATAAATCCGGCACCGCCGGTAACGATAATATTCATTGTATAATGCTCTCCTTTTTATTTCTTTTCTATAGGGTGAAATTTGTTTTTGAAAAACAGTGGCTTTGGCTATCAGTGAAGGACATCCATGTATTTGCCGTCAAGGACATCTTTTAAGTACTGGCCATACTGGTTTTTCTTCAGGATATTATAAACCTCCATAACCTCTTCTTTGGAAATCCAGCCATTTAAGTAGGCAATTTCTTCCAGGCAGGCAATTTTACGATGCTGGTGAGTTTCTACGGTTTTTACAAAGTTAGTTGCGTCTACAAGGCTTTCATGTGTACCAGTATCAAGCCATGTAAATCCCTGTCCAAGAAGCTCAACGTTTAACTGGCCTTTTTCCAGATAAATACGGTTCAGGTCTGTGATCTCAAGCTCACCACGGGCACTTGGCTTTAAGTTCTTTGCATATTCTACAACTTTGTTGTCATAGAAATAAAGACCTGTTACACAGTAATTGCTCTTTGGATGCTCCGGTTTCTCCTCGATGGAAACAGCTTTTCCTTCCTGGTCGAACTCAACAATACCGAAACGCTCCGGATCATCTACATAGTAGCCAAATACAGTAGCACCTTTTCCAGTGCTTGCATTTTCAACAGCTGCTTTCAGACGTTTCTTAAGGCCGTGGCCTGCAAAAATGTTATCGCCAAGTACCATGGCAACAGTATCATTTCCGATGAATTCTTCGCCAATGATAAATGCCTGTGCAAGTCCGTCCGGGCTTGGCTGTACTTCATAGGTAAGATGTACACCGAACTGGTGTCCGTCACCCAGAAGCTCTTTGAAACGCGGGGTATCCTGTGGAGTAGAAATGATCAGGATATCACGGATGCCTGCATTCATGAGAACAGACATTGGATAGTAGATCATAGGTTTATCATAAATTGGAAGCAGCTGCTTAGAAGTAACCATGGTCAACGGGTAAAGTCTGGTACCGGATCCACCGGCTAAAATAATTCCCTTCATAAGACATTTCTCCTTTTGTATTTTTATTTTGGATGATATAGCTATTATAAAAGGTTACCTTACGTCACTTTCAAGCCTTTTTTTACAATTATTTCAAATTTGTTACTTTTTCACAAAGAAATACTCCGGCATCTTTGGTAATGTGGAAACCATGTTCTGTTTTTTTCTTGACAAGCCCTCTGAAATCTTTGTAACGGTCCGGCAGATATTGATTCTGGTTGCCATGGCAGGACAAAATATAAGAAATAAGGGGTTCTGCATCGGTAACCACCAGTTCATCCTCATAGGATTGCCAGGTGATCTGCTGAAAATACGGGGAAAGAATTGCTCGTCCATTTTCCCGCCCGAAATGTTCATATAGCTTTTCTCCGGAAAGGGTGATCCGTTCATCAAAGGACTGGACTAGCAGACTGACTTCCCGCATATGCCTGGAGCCGTAGGTACTGCAAAGAAAACGTCCCTGTGGCTTTAGTACTTTCTGGATGTTTTTACATACTTTTCCAATATTATCACAGTAAAAAAGTACATGATTGGCAATTACAAGGTCAAACTGGCCAAGCTTTGGAGGAAAAGAGTGACAGTCAAAAGCACGGAACGTAAAACGTGGATCTTTGCTTCCAATCGCACGCCTTGCATCACGGAGCATGCCTTCTGAAATATCGGACAAAGTAATGTGAATGTTGGCAGGGAGCTTTTTCAGATTCTGTGTCCATAAGGCACCATCCCCGCATCCAAGCTCCAGGATGTTCATGCCGTCTTTTATTTCATATTGGCGGAAAAGCCAGGGAAACCAGCCCTCCTGATTGACAGAATAAAGGCTGTGCAGGTTAATCCGGGAAGAAATATTGGAAGCGTTCTGGTACTGGTTCTTCAGGCTTTTTTCCATAACGGTCAGATGAATCAGATCCAGCATGCGGCTCCAGTCTACGGTATGCTCTTTGGAAATGGTCTGTACCGTATCCCGCAGGGTCTTTTCTACCAGCTGCATCTGTTCGATACGGTCCTGAACCAGCTTCAGCTGTACATTCAGGGCATTTAGCATAAAATGGCTGTCAGGATCTTCAATGGTCATTTCCCGGATATCTTCCAGGGAAAAACCAAGGTATTTCAGCAAAAGAATCTGCTGCAACCGTGCGAAATCTGTGTCAGTATAAAATCTTGCACCGGATGGGGATACAAGAGAAGGTTTCAGAATATCATGGGTGTCATAATACCGGATGGTACGCAAGGTAACGCCTGCCATGCGGGCAAATTCCCCGGAAGAATAATAACCGTCTTTTTTCAAAGGGATGTGTCTCCTTTTTACGCATTTTTCATGATTTTATTATAGAAAAAAACTGTTTTAAGTGCAATGTATTTTATGTATATTTGACCCGCCGAACATGAAAAAGTAGCGATTTACGCAATAAATCAGAGGATTCTAGGTGGCAGATAACGAAATTGTCGGAAAGAGTCGAGCTGTTTTTCTTGAGATTTTTTTTGAGGTGTGCTACCCTTACAGCAGGATCAGAGGGGGCGCAATGATTTTTTTGATGCCTTTTGGATCCTGTTCTTGAAACTGACAGTTCTGTCAGTTATTTTCCACAATAAAATGTAAAGAAGAGAAGAAAAGTGGACAGGAGGTTAACATGAATCTATTTGATTTTACCTACTGCGGGAACTACAATCGTCAGATCCAGAACCTGGCAAAGATATCTCCGGAAAAGTGGAGCTTTGGAGATTCACAGGATAACGGAATTTTAAAAGGATATCTGGAAAACACTTTCCGCAGACTGTATGAAGAGGGAAAAGTAACAGAAGAAAAAGAATATGCCCTTTTTCATACAGGACTCTTTAATCAGTATTATCAGCCTATTTATGCTTATTTTGTGCCAAATATTGTACCGGACAGACAGAAATGGTATCTGGAAGGTTTTTATACAGACTACTCACTTTTGAAATTCAAAATCAGGGAGCTTCCGCCAAGGGCAAGCTATGTAAAGGATCCCTCTGACCTGGTGTTTGATACCAAGCTGCCGGTGGTTCCCCAGTATGAACATATTTTTGATGATGAGGAAAATGTGCAAAGACTTCCAGAGGCAGTAAGAGAAAACGGCATGCGGGTGCAGCTTTTTGACGGGGCACTCAGGCAGACAAAAAGAATTCTTGAATCGGACTATAAGGCTGCAATTCCCCAGTATTATAACCATTCCATCCAGCTTTTGATTCCCATATGTCTGCAAAATCCGGGAGTAGCGGATCTGGCTCTTGCCTGTATGAAAACACCTGACGGAACGAAATATCTGGGAAGGACCTGTCTGACTCTTCGTATGGCTTACCATAATGCAAGGCTTCTGGCAAGGCTTGACACAAGCTGGCTGCAGGCATGAAATTATGGGAATGCATGATTTTTTGTCCAGCGGGAAATCATGCAAAGCGTGATTCCTATGCATCGAGGAGCGTGTTGCTGTGAAGGTCATGAACAAGTAACATGAATTGTGAAAGTACTGTGACATATTTTTGGAAAGGCTGTTCAAAAAGAAAGAAACATGTTACAATCAAAAGAAAAAACAGGAGTACATATGCGAATAGAATTAAAGGACGAAAACCGGGAAGAACCACAGAAAATTGACGAGAACGATTTGCGTTACAAGCATGAATCTGATCTTACGAAGAAAGAGAAAAGAGAGCTGGAAAGGCAGAAGCTGGCAGGCATGGGACTTGGAGGCAAGCTTCAGTATATCTGGGCTTATTATAAACCTCAGATATTTGCAGTAGTCGGCGTAATTATTCTTATTTTTGCCATCCGTGATTTTTATCACAATGCACAGATTAAAAACGTACTTACAGTAAGTGTGATAGATTCCTATGGCGCCAATCAGGAGGCAGCAGAGGCGGCTGTAGAGAAGGAGCTTGGAATCGATGAGGATCCTTACCAGATAGTAACAGTGGACGAGAGTCTGCGTACAGACGGACAAAGCGGCGCCTTAGAAGCGTACAGCCAGATTTCTTTTACCACCAAGGTTGCAGCCCAGTCTCTTGATATTGTAGTGGGACCGGAAGAATTTATTGATGAATTTGAGAATAAGGATGAATATTTTGCAGACCTGACCCAGCTTTTGCCGGAAGATGTGTATGCAGCGTTTGGAGATCAGATTGACCAGTACAGTATTACACTGGATTCAAGAGAGCTTGAAGAAGAGCTGGAAACCACCTATGAACCGGTGAAGATCAGTGTTCTGGTAAATACAGAAAATACAGAAAATGTAATCAAATGGCTTACTGCTCTTTCAGAAAAGTAAGAATACAAGGAGAACGTATGGAAATTGGCAGCATACATTCTCCTTGATTTTATAACAATAATAACATTTTTTTGCTATAATTTCTTTAGATAGTGCTTTTCTATAACTGCCAGCACTCCATAGAGAAGCATGGCAATCATACAGAGAATCACAATGGACATCAGTACCCAGGTAAGCTTAAAGAAGTGACCACCTGTTCTGAACCAAAATCAGGAAAATAACAGAATAATAACCTTTTGGGATAACAAAGGAAGGATAAAAATGGCAGAAAAAACAGTGAAGTACGAATATGAATACGGTCTTTGCAAGCGGATGCATTACCGGGGACTATGGTGTGTTCGCTATGAAGGGGTACCGGGGCATATGGAAAAGGCAGGAATGGCCTGTGCCTGTGCTGTGGATGGATGTGATAAAGCCTGTGAGGTAATGGAAAGTGCAGATCAGGTAATTGACCCGGAATGGGAGTGGCATATGCTGGATGATGTGCCAGGTAAAACCTCTGGCTGATATTATTTTGCCTGAACCGATACACACTTTGAATGCTGTTATCATATGATAAAATAAAAGAATACAGGCAAGGGAGTGTGTCATGCCGGATTCTGTAAAAAAAGATTTCCATCATTTAGAGCCAGTAAGGGAGATCCTGGAAAAGATTGCAGAGATTCTGGAAGAAGAGGGCTATGTGAAACCTTTTGAGAAACTGGCTGTATTAGAAGAAATAAAAAAACAGGAGGGCACTTTATGACCCGTGCAGTTATCTATTGCAGATGCAGCACAGAAGAAGAAAGCCAGAGAGATGCCCTTGTAAGACAGGCGGCGGAAGCAGAAGAATGCGTCCGCCGCCTGAACTGGTTTCTGGAGGATAAATATATTGAAAGCCGTTCCGGCACCAGTACAAAAGGAAGAGAACAGTACAGGCGGCTTTTTGAGGATCTTTTAAGGGATAAATTTGACGTTGTGGTGATTAAATCCCAGGACCGTCTGATGCGAAATACGAAAGACTGGTATCTTTTTGCTGACCGTCTGGTAACCTGTAAAAAAAGGCTTTATCTTTATCTGGAAAAAAGATTTTACAGTGCGGATGACGCCCTGATAACAGGAATAAAGGCAATTCTGGCAGAAGAGTACAGCCGGGAATTAAGCCGGAAAATAAATCATGCACACAGAAACCGTCAGCAGTCCGGCAGTGCTTTAATGCTCACTTCAGCTACTTACGGATACAGAAAAATGCCGGACAAAAGCCTGGCTCTTATCCCGGAGGAGGCAGAGGTTAAAAAGAAAATGTATAAATTGTGTGCAGATGGTTATGGCAGCAGAAGAATTGCAGGAATTTTGCGGGAAGAGGGAATCCGGAAACGAAACGGAAACTGTTTTTCAGATTCTGATATCCGGCGGATGATCCGGAACCCCATAAATAAAGGAACTGTTGTTATGAACCGCAGACATTATGACTTTGACACCAGACAAACCGTGAAAAATCCGGAAGAAGAATTGTATATTTTTGAAAAAAGGATTCCTGCAATTGTTTCAGATGAGCTGTGGGAGGCTGCAAACCGGGAAATTGACAAAAGAATCACAAAGAAAAAAGGGGTAAATGGGGGAAAAAGGATATTCAGCCAGAAGCTGGTCTGCGGTCTGTGCGGCGCGCCCTTTTACAGAACCAGCAGAAAAAGAAAAAAGGGGATGCTGTGTCAGTGGAAGTGCCGGACTTATCTGGAACAGGGGAAAAAGAAAAGCCAAAAAACAGGTGGGTGTGATAATATCAGCCTGGAAGAGGATGCTCTTTTTTTGCTGCTGGAAAAAGCCTGGGAAAAACCGGATGAGGAAAAAAGGGAAAAACTGACAGCTGGTGAGGCTCTGATTTATGAAAAGATAATGGAGATTTTAAAAATCAGCCTGACCAGGCAGCATGTCCTGGAACAGGAGCACGTTAACCAGATGAAAAACAAAATAAAAAAGCAACAGCAGCTTTTGCTGGACAAATATCTGGAGGGCATGATCCTGGAGGAACTTTACGAAAAGAAGGAAAAAGAACTGGAAAACAACTTAATCCGGATGGAAAATTCAGAAAAAGAATGTGTGACAGAAACAAAAGAAATGAAAGCAGATAAGCAGCCTGATGTCAGCGGGGAAAATAATATAGAGGAACGGCTTGAAAAAATAGGACAGTATTTGCAGGAAAAAAGGATTGTTTCCAGGGCGTACCTGATGAGAAAGCTTGAGCGTGTAAAAGAAATTGTGGTATATCCGGATCGCATCTGTGTGGTTACATATGAAAAAAAGAGGACAGATATTCCACTGGACAGGTAGCTTAGAGGTTACTGCTCACTTCGTTCACAGCAACATGCTCCTCGATGCACAGAAATCATTTTTCAAATATGTTTTCATATGGTATACTGTAGAGAAATGCGGAAGTTCAGATTGTGCCGCACATCTTGCAGAAAGCATTTTGGTAAGCCAGAAAGGAAAAATACCATGAACATCAGAAAATCAACCAGACAGGATCGTTCGGAAATCCTGAATTTATATAAAATTGCCAGAGAATTTATGAAAAACAACGGAAACCCCAACCAGTGGGAGGATCGTTACCCGGAAGTATCCACAGTGGAAAGTGATATCAGTCAGGGAATATCCTATGTCTGTGAAGAAAATGGCAGGATCGTGGGAACCTTTGTTTTCTTTATTGGAGAGGAACCAGATTATGCTGTAATTGAAGAGGGAAACTGGCGTTGTGACCAAAAGCCATACGGAGTTATCCACAGAGTGGCATCTGACGGACAGACAAAAGGAGTCACAAGAGAGGCATTTACCTGGGGGCTTGAAAAAAGCGGATATTTAAGAATTGATACACATAGAGATAACAGACCCATGCAGGGTGCACTGAAAAAATTTGGATTTCAAAAATGTGGAATCATCCATCTGAAAAGAGGCGGGGAAAGAATCGGATTTGACTGTATTTCAGCTGGAAGTGGCAAAAAGAAATAAAAGAGCAAATATTTTTTATAATTTTGATTTTTTGAAGAAAAAGGAAAATTTGCCTCGTTATAGAAAAATGGAAAGAAAGGGAATGTCTTTCGTACAGAATGCATACTTACTGTAATGTCTGACTGCCATATATGATCAGATATCCCAGCCCCTGTCTTGCACCTATGAATTCACCAATGATCACGCCTACCAGGCAAAGTCCGATATTTACTTTCATATTTGCAAGGATCAGAGGAACGGAAGATGGCAGTACGATTTTCAGAAGTTCCTCTTTTTTGCCCCCTCCAAGAGTACGGATCAGTTTCAGTTTCTCCGGGTTCACTTCTCCAAAACCGGTATACAGGTTCAAAATGGATCCGAAAATAGCAACTGACACACCTGCGACAATGATCGTACGCTGGCGGGCGCCCAGCCATACAATGAGAAGAGGGGCAAGGGCAGATTTTGGAAGGCTGTTGAGAATCACAAGATAAGGCTCCAAAACCTTTGCAAGTCTTTTGCAGCTCCAAAGAAGAACAGAAATGCCAAGTCCCAAAAGTACTACCAGAAGAAAACTAAGCAGTGTTTCCTTTAGGGTAGCACCAATATGCAAAAAGAGGGACTGGTCTTTTGCCATTTTCACAAAGGTTCTGAAAATCATGGACGGACTGCTGAAAATAAAAGAATCAATCCAGCCAGTTCTTGACAGGATTTCCCATTGTGCCAGGAAAATAACAAAGACCAGAAGTCTTGCTCCTGTGACAAGACGCCGGTCCTTTTTCTGCCGGGCAAGATATGCTTTTTGTACGGGGGAGGGTTCATGCATTTTGATTCAGCTCCTTCCAGATCAGGTTAAAGTAGGACTTGAAAGCAGGATCATTTCTTGAAGTAAGAGGTGTGCGTTCTTTCATGTCCAGATTGATGGGAACAATTTTCACTACAGAAGCAGGTCTTTTGGAGAGGATAAGAACCCGGTCTGCCATGCTGATGGCTTCGGAAATATCATGAGTGACTAAGATAGCCGGTTTTTTCTGTTTTTTCAGGATTTTTCCAATGTCATCACTTACATTCAGCCTGGTCTGATAGTCCAGTGCAGAGAAGGGTTCATCCAGCAAAAGAAGATCCGGCTTCAGTGCAAGTGTACGGATCAGTGCAGCGCGCTGGCGCATTCCACCGGAAAGCTGGCTGGGACGGCTGTTCCTGAATTTGTCCAGCTCGTAAAGAGTCAGCATGTCATCCACATAAGAAAGATTTTCTTTTGTAAGCTCCCCTCGTATTTCCAGACCAAGCAGAACGTTGCGGTAAATATTACGCCATTCCAGCAGATGATCCTTTTGCAGCATGTAGCCAATACGGGAATTTCCTGCATCAAGAGGCATTCCATTCATAAGAATGGTTCCTTGTTCTGCTTTTAGTAACCCGCAGATCAGATTCAGTAAGGTAGATTTGCCACATCCGGAAGGTCCTACAACAGCAAGGAATTCTTCCGGTTCCAAATCAAAGGATATATGTGAAAGGGCAGCCGTTTCTCCTGACATGGTATGATAAGACAGGCTGACATCCTTTACTTCCAGAAGCGGATTCATATAGAAACCTCCATTTTAATATAATTTATGATATGCTTTTAAGGGGGAGTATGCTATAATGAAACGGAAGCGACGATTTTTATTACTGTTCACAGGTAATGTTCCGCGAGACGCTTTTGGTGAATGGAGGGAACGGTAATCTACTTTTTGAAATAGACTCTAAGAAAGAATATAGATTATGAGTAAAAAACAAACGGTTTTTAACCTGTTATTTCTGGCAATTGTTTTTGGCCTTACCATGTATCTCGTTTTTGGTGGTAAGGATATTGGGGATATTATCAGTACTGCCAGGGAAGCAGACAGCAGATATCTGCTTTTAAGTCTTGTGTGCGTGGTACTGTTTATTCTGGGAGAATCAGTGATCATTTTTTATATGATGAGGACCCTTGGAGCCAGTGTGAAAATGAGCCACTGTGCACTGTACTCTTTTGTGGGATTTTTCTTTAGCTGCATTACACCGTCCGCGTCCGGCGGACAGCCTATGCAGATTTTTTATATGAAGAAAGATAAACTTCCCATACCTGTTACCACGCTGGTGCTGATGATCGTTACGATTACGTACAAGGCGGTGCTGGTGGTAATTGGTGTGCTGATCAGCCTGTTTGGCAGCGATTTTTTAGGCGGCTATCTTGGGGAGTATATGTGGGTCTTTTATCTTGGCGTGGGACTGAATGTGTTCTGTGTTACATTTATGATGATACTGGTATTTGCACCTGGCCTTGCCAAGTGGATTATGGTGAAGGGCCTGAAGATCATTGAGCATATCAGAATTCTAAGACCCAAGAAAACCAGGCTTGAAAAGTTGGAAGCATCTATGGATCAGTATCATGCCACAGCCGCTTTCTGGGCAAGTCACAAAAGGATCATATGGAATGTATTTGTGATCACATTTGTACAAAGATGTATTTTATTTACAGTAACTTACTGGGTTTACCGGGCTTTGGGGCTTCATGAATATGGAATCCTCACAGTTACGATTTTACAGGCTGTGATTTCTGTATCAGTGGATATGCTCCCCCTTCCGGGAGGCATGGGAATCAGTGAGACACTGTACATGGTAATGTTTGTACCGGTATTCGGGAAACTGTTACTGCCGTCCATGCTTTTAAGCCGTGGAATTTCCTATTATGGACAAATGATGATCAGTGCACTGATGACCTGTGTGGCGCATATGACCATAGGAAAAAGAAATACGAAGGATATGATGAGCTGCGATGAAGGAAGAACGTTTGAAAAAGGAGAAAAATGATATGCTTGGATTTTATGATTATACAGTGGTACTCACCTACATAAGCCTTGCTATTTCAGTAGTTGGTATGACAAGGGCACTGGAGGGAGATTTTAAGGTTGCGATTTTGTGTCTGGCGTTATCCGGACTTTGTGATATGTTTGACGGGAAGATTGCCCGTACCAAGAAAAACCGTACTGACGATGAGAAGAAGTTTGGAATTCAGATTGATTCTCTTTGCGATGTGGTATGTTTTGGCGTATTTCCGTCAATGATCTGTTACTGCCTGGGAATGAACCACATTCCGGGAATTATTATTTTAAGTCTGTACTGCGTGGCATCTGTTATCCGTCTTGGCTATTTTAACGTAATGGAAGAGAAGAGACAGAATGAGACTTCAGAGCTTCGCCAGTATTATCAGGGCCTGCCGATTACATCTATGGCAATCATTCTTCCTTTCCTTTATCTTTTACGAAAAAGCTGCGGGAAGAATTTTCTGCTGGTGATCCATGTGGCTGTGATTGTGGTAGGTGTTCTCTTTATCAGCGACATTAAAGTAAAAAAACCACAGAATCCTATGGTGATTCTTCTGGTGGCACTTGTAGCCCTGGCACTTTCTATGATGTTTCATTTACTTTGATTCTTCGCAGAAAGCCTTTGGGAATCAGGGAGGTACTATGAAATATATAGACAGAAAAGGTAATATTACCATAGAAGAAAACAGCCAGGATAAATTTCTGCGCCATCTTTACAATGACCGGGGCGGGCGCATTTGCCTGAAAGTAATGGTTCAGCCATTTGTTACCCGGCTTGGGGGCTGGTTTTTAAATACCCGGTTTTCTGCCAGAATGATACCGGGATTTGTAAAACGTAACCACATAGATCTTTCTGTATGTACCAGACAGAAATTTCGTTCTTATAATGACTTTTTTACAAGAAGCCTGAAACAGGGGCAGCGCCCTGTGGCTGAGGATGACAGTGTTCTGATCAGTCCCTGCGACGGCAAGGTGACGGTAAGCAGAATCGGAAGTGATTCCCGTTTTTTTATAAAGGATACGCCTTATACCCTGGAGCAGCTTCTTAGAAATAAGAAACTGGCAAAGCGGTATCTTGGCGGCTATGCCGTAATTCTGCGCCTGACTGTGGATGATTATCACCATTATTGTTATGTGGCTGATGGGAAGAAATCTGCGGCTGTGAAGATTCCAGGCGTTTTTCACACTGTAAATCCGGCAGCCAATGAAGTATATCCCATTTATCATGAGAATACACGGGAATACTGCCTGCTTAGAACAGAACAGTTTGGAACCATTGTGATGATGGAAGTGGGCGCCATGATGGTTGGAAAAATAACAAACAAAGAGCCGGCTGTCTGCCAGGTGAAAAAAGGTGACGAAAAAGGTTATTTCGAATTTGGCGGTTCCACAGTAGTATTGCTTCTTCAGAATGGAAAGGTAAGGCTGGATGCAGATCTGGTAGAGAATTCGGAAAACGGTTACGAAACAATTGTAAGAATGGGTGAGAGAATTGGCAAATGTAAATTATCAAAAAGAGCTTGAAAAATTAATAGAACAGCAGCAAAAGGAGGGAAAGGTTCCAAGACTTTTCCTTCACGCCTGCTGTGCACCCTGCAGCAGTTATGTCCTGGAATATCTTTCCAGGTTTTTTTCTGTTACAGTGTTTTTTTATAATCCCAATATTTCTCCAAAAGTGGAATATGAAAAAAGAGTGGCAGAGATCCGCAGGCTGATCAGTGAAATGGAATTTGTTCATCCGGTGGATCTGGTGGAGGGAGAATATAAGCCGGAAGATTTTTATGCTATGGCAAAGGGGCTTGAGGATGCACCGGAGGGCAAAGAACGATGCTTTAAATGCTACCGGCTTCGTATGGAGGCAGCTGCCAGACTGGCTAAAGAGGGCGGTTATGACTATTTTACCACAACCCTTTCTATCAGTCCTTTAAAGAATGCAGGAAAGATTAATGAAATCGGAGAGGAGCTGGCACAGATCTATAAGGTGGAGCATCTTCCTTCTGATTTCAAAAAAAAGAACGGATACAAACGTTCCATTGAACTGTCCCATGAATATGGTCTGTACAGGCAGAATTACTGCGGATGCATTTTCTCAAAAAGAGAAAGCATGGAAAAGCAAATGGAAAAGCAAATGCAAAATCTCCCGCAAGGTGGGGCGTGCAGCTTACGGGAATGATTTTTGGGGCATGATCTAGGAACAGAAAAACTTGGGAAATTCTCTTTGCAATTAGGAAAAAGTATGTTAAACTAGCACTTGAATGTATTAAAGTTAAAAAGAGTTTGCGGAACAGCTGATAAAAATTGGTAAAATGCTTTTTCGCAGGAAATACACAAGAAACGAGGAAAGATTTATGGCACAGCTTTGGGGAGGACGTTTTACCAAAGAAACCGACAAACTGGTTTATAATTTCAATGCGTCCATTTCATTTGATCAGAAATTTTATGAGCAGGATATCCGCGGAAGCAAGGCACATGTAAAAATGCTTGCAAAGCAGGGAATCCTTACAGAGAAAGAGAGAGACCAGATCCTTGAAGGGCTGGAGGGAATTCTGGAGGATGTAAAAGCAGGAAAACTTGCAATTACATCTGAATATGAAGATATCCACAGCTTTGTAGAGGCAAATCTGATAGACCGTATTGGAGATCCTGGAAAGAAGCTTCATACAGGAAGAAGCCGTAATGACCAGGTTGCACTGGATATGAAGCTTTATGTCCGTGATGAGATCGATGCCATTGACCAGGAGGTAAAAGCACTTCTTCAGGCACTGCAGAAGATCATGGAAGAAAATGTGCATACCTATATGCCAGGCTTTACCCATTTGCAGAAGGCCCAGCCGGTAACACTTGCACATCATGTAGGCGCTTATTTCGAGATGTTCAGAAGAGACAGAGGACGTCTTTTTGATATCCGAAGGAGAATGAATACCTGCCCTCTTGGAGCAGGGGCTCTTGCAGGAACCACTTATCCACTTGACCGTGAGTATACAGCCTTGCTGCTTGATTTTGATGAACCCACCAGAAACAGTATGGATTCCGTTTCTGACAGGGATTATGTGATCGAGCTTTTATCTGCGCTTTCTACCATTATGATGCATCTTAGCCGTTTTTCCGAAGAGATCATTCTGTGGAATTCCAATGAATACCGTTTTGTGGAAATTGATGATGCATACAGCACAGGAAGCAGTATTATGCCACAGAAAAAGAATCCGGATATTGCAGAGCTGGTAAGAGGAAAAACAGGCCGTGTTTATGGTGCCCTGACTTCCATGCTTACGACTATGAAAGGAATCCCGCTGGCATATAATAAAGATATGCAGGAGGACAAGGAGCTTACCTTTGATGCTATTGATACGGTAAAGGGCTGCCTGGCATTGTTTACAGGTATGGTGTCCACCATGCAGTTTAATAAAGACAATATGGAAGCAAGTGCAAAGAACGGTTTCACTAACGCTACAGATGCAGCTGATTATCTGGTGAACCATGGTGTGCCTTTCAGGGATGCACATGGAATCGTAGGCCAGCTGGTATTAAAATGTATTGATAAGGGAATTTCCCTGGATGAGATGTCTCTTGCAGAATACAAAGAAATCAGCCCTGTATTTGAACAGGATATTTATGATGCAATCAGTATGAAAACCTGTGTGGAAAAGCGAACAACACTTGGTGCTCCAGGACCTGATGTGATGGAAAAGGTAATTGCAGGAAACAGAAAATACCTGGAAGAAAATTAGATTTTAATTTTTTAGCACTTTAATTTGATAAAAATCAAGAAAGTACTTGCATTTTTTACACACATGGTATAGTATGTCATAGAAATACACATGTACGCAGAGGAAAGAATGAGGAGATGTTGTTATGAGTGAAAAGCTTAGAGTCGGTATTTTAGGTGCTACCGGAATGGTAGGTCAGAGATTTATTTCCCTGTTAGAGAACCATCCGTGGTTTGAGGTTGTGACTGTTGCAGCAAGCCCGAGAAGTGCAGGAAAGACTTATGAGGATGCTGTAGGCGGCAGATGGAAAATGGATACTCCGATGCCGGAAGCTGTTAAGAAGCTTGTTGTTATGAACGTAAATGAGGTAGAGAAGGTTGCAGCGACAGTTGACTTCGTATTCTCTGCTGTAGATATGTCCAAAGATGAGATCAAAGCCATTGAGGAAGCTTACGCAAAGACAGAGACACCAGTTGTTTCCAATAACAGTGCCCACAGATGGACACCGGATGTTCCTATGGTAATTCCGGAAATCAACCCTGAGCATTTTGAGGTAATCCAGTACCAGAAGAAACGTCTTGGAACAAAGAGAGGCTTTATTGCTGTTAAGCCAAACTGCTCTATCCAGAGCTATGCACCTGCCCTGACAGCATGGAAAGAATTTGAGCCATATGAAGTTGTTGCAACTACATACCAGGCAATTTCCGGAGCTGGAAAGACTTTCAAAGACTGGCCGGAGATGGAACACAACATCATTCCATACATCGGTGGTGAGGAAGAGAAGAGTGAGAAAGAGCCTCTTCGTATCTGGGGTAAAGTTGAGGACGGTGTGATCGTTCCTGCAAAAGAGCCGGTTATCACCTGCCAGTGTGTACGTGTGCCGATCCTGAACGGACATACAGCAGCTGCATTTGTAAAATTCAGAAAGAACCCTACCAAAGAGCAGCTTGTAAAAGCACTTGTTGAATTTAAGGGAGTTCCTCAGGAGCTGAATCTTCCAAGCGCTCCGAAGCAGTTCATCCAGTATCTGGAAGAGGACAACCGTCCACAGGTTACAGAGGATGTAAACTTTGAGAACGGAATGGGTGTATCTATCGGAAGACTTCGTGAGGATACTGTTTACGACTGGAAGTTTATCGGACTTTCCCATAACACAGTAAGAGGTGCTGCAGGCGGTGCTGTACTTTGTGCAGAAACACTGAAAGCACAGGGATATATCCAGGCAAAATAATCTTTCGTAAAGTGGAGCGTGCAGATTGCCAGAGTGGTTTTTGGCACGTTTTGCCAGAAGGATGTAAGAAAAATCAGCTGGAGAAAAACAGGGGGATGTTATCGAATTAGAGCATGTTTCAAACAGGCTCCAGGTAGCATTCTCCTTTTTTATTCCAAATGACCGTTTACGGAAAGTGGGATTCATGTTAAAATACAGACACGGTTTAGTGTCTGTTTGAAAATAAGGAGGTGAGTCCATGAGCGACAGAGAGAGAATCCGTCTTACACAGTATGCCCATACTTCTGGATGAGCGGCGAAGGTTGGTCCGGGGACCCTTGCCCAGGTTCTGGGTAAGCTGCCGAAATTTTATGATAGTAATTTGTTAGTAGGAACAGAGTCTTCTGACGATGCTGCCGTATATCAGATATCCGATGAGCTTGCAATGATTCAGACGGTGGATTTCTTTACGCCTATTGTGGACGATCCTTATACCTTTGGACAGATCGCAGCTGCCAATGCGTTAAGTGATGTATATGCCATGGGCGGAGAACCCAAGCTGGCACTGAACATTGCAGCATTTCCCAATTGCCTTGATCCGGAAATACTGGGAGAGATATTAAGAGGCGGCGCAGATAAGGTAATGGAAGCAGGAGCAACTCTTGCAGGAGGACATACCATTCAGGACGATGAGCCAAAATACGGACTTTGTGTCACTGGCTTTGTAAATCCCTCCTCCATGTGGAAAAATGTGGGAGCAAAAGCAGGAGACGTCCTGATTCTGACCAAACCCCTTGGTACCGGAATCCTTTCTACAGCAGTGAAAGGAGAGATGGCGTCTGAAAAGGAGGCAGCCAGTGCTGCGGCTGTTATGGTAACCTTAAATAAATATGCCAGAGATCTGGTGGCCGATCTTCGTGTTCATGCCTGTACAGATGTGACAGGCTTCGGGCTTGCGGGACATGCCCTTGAGATGGCAGGAGGAAGTGACGTAAGCTTTTGCATTTCTCTTAGTGCGCTTCCTGTTATGGCGGGAGCCCTTGAGTATGCATCTATGGGATTTTTACCGGCAGGTGCATACCGTAACCGGGAATTTGCAGAGAAAGATTGTGAATTCCTATGGAGAAATGCGGATCCGGACACTATAGCGAATGGAACAGAAGATGGTTCTGATGATAAGAAGCGTGCAGATGCCAGTGTGACAGAGCAATTGCCGGAAAGAGAGGATCTTGTGTTTGATCCCCAGACATCAGGAGGGCTTCTTCTTAGCATGGATCCAGAGGATGCAGCTACAGCCATGGAGAGACTGGAAGGGTTGTCACTTCCCTGTGCGTTAATAGGAAGAGTGACAGAGTTACAAAAAAAGCATCTTATTTTTGTGAAATAAGTCCTAATTGATAAAAAATTATCATTTTCTATTGTGGACAATGCACCAAAGTGTTATAATGTGAAAAAACAAAGCGGAGGTGTTTTTTATGAATTATGAAGATGTACAAAAAGTCTCAAATGCAGCCAAAAACAAGATCGGTCTGCTGAACACCAATTTCCTGAAGTATTTTCTTCGTGCTGTGATGGCTGGCTTCTTTATTGATGTGGCTGTCATTTACAGTAACGTAGCCGGAAATGTATTTTCAGGATCTGATCCGGCGTGGGGGAAATTTCTTGGGGCTCTGGTATTCTCCATTGCAGTCCTTCTGATCAGTCTGGTAGGCGGTGAGCTGTTTACAGGCAACAACCTGGTAATGGCATTTGGCGCCTATGACAAGAGTGTATCCTGGAAGGATGCAGGCAAGGTATGGCTGGTAAGCTACCTTGGAAACTTTGTTGGATGTGCGATTTTTGCCCTGTTTTTTGTATGGGCGGGAGCATCCGGCACTGGTGATTATTTCGCAGGCTTTATTAACAACAAGCTGACCATTCCTGTAGGTCAGATGTTTTTCAGGGCAGTACTTTGTAATTTCTTTGTATGCCTTGGTGTGCTCTGCGGAATCAAACTGAAAAGTGAAACAGGTAAATTCCTTATGATCGTGATGTGTATTTCTGCATTTGTTTTCAGCGGATTTGAACACTGCATTGCGAATATGGGAATTTTCGTAGTAAGCCTTAATCTGGTAGATGGCGTTTCCGTTGGTCTTATGCTGAAGAGCATGCTGATCGTAACACTTGGAAATATGGTGGGAGGAGCCATTTTGCTGGCATGGCCATTAAGAAAGATGAGTGCAGATAAATAATATGTCAAAAGCTTTATACATAGCAGAGAAGCCCAGCG
>CAKRMK010000016.1 GCA_934364795.1 uncultured Blautia sp. | reverse complement strand
CCGAGCGTCTTAGTCGCAGTTACCAGTTAGCTTTGCGGAATGTTGCTCCGGTCTGCGTGGAATATACCTTGCAAAACTGCGTCCGGGAAACCAACCCTTACCACATTAAATAGCACCCACCTACCACAAAGGCCAGGAATCTCCCTGGCCTCTCTCATTTTCAGTCATATAAATGGCAACGAACCTTATGTCCATTCCCCATATCCTTAACCTCTGGAACCTGTGTTTTACAGATTTCCATGCACTTACGGCATCTGGTATGGAACTTACATCCCTTAGGCGGATTCGCCGGAGAAGGAATATTTCCCTCCAGAATAATACGGTTTCTCTTCAAATCCGGATCCGGCATGGGAATTGCGGAAAACAGAGCCTCTGTATAAGGATGAAGGGGATTTGCAAAAATATCTGCTGTTGTACCTGTTTCTACAAGTCCCCCCAAGTACATAACACCGATAGTATCGGAAATATGCTCAACAACGGAAAGGTCATGAGAAATAAACAGATAGGTCAGATTTCTCTTCTCCTGAAGCTCTTTTAACAGGTTGATGATCTGTGCCTGTACAGAAACATCAAGTGCGGAAACCGGCTCGTCACAAACAACAAATTCCGGATTCAGTGCAAGTGCTCTGGCAATACAGATACGCTGTCTTTGTCCACCGGAGAACTCATGTGGATAACGGTCTTTGTGATAAGACTGAAGTCCACAGTCATCCATAATCTTTGTTACATAATCTGCATATTCAGACTTTGGAACCAGGTTATGCTCTCTTACTGCCTCTCCAATAATTTCCCCAACTGGAAGTCTTGGAGAAAGAGAAGAATAGGGATCCTGGAAAATAATCTGCATTTTGGTACGCATATCGCGCATTTCCTTGCGGGAAAGTCCATATACATCTTTTCCGTTGAAAAGGACCTGTCCGTCTGTTTTCTCTATCAGTCTTAAGATGGTACGTCCTGTAGTAGATTTACCACAGCCTGACTCACCAACCAGGCCCATTGTAGTTCCTCTTTTTAAGGTAAAGGAAACATCGTCTACAGCCTTTACAGCTCCCACCTGTTTACCGAACATTCCACCTTTGATCGGGAAATATTTCTTAAGATGGGATACCTCCAGAATGTTGTCGGACTGCTTGTTTTTGTTTTCTGCTGTCTTATTCTCACTCATGAGCTTTTCCCTCCTCTCCCGGATGAACATTTGTCAGCCATCCGGCTTCCGGACGGTCTGCATAACGGTAACAGCTTACTTCATGTGTAGGACTTAATTTCACAACGCCCGGATATCTTCCCTGGCACTTCTCGCACTTCAGTTCACAGCGGTCACGGAAGTAGCAGTAATCCGGCATGTCAATTGGGTTTGGAACCTTACCGGGAATGCTGTAAAGCTTTTCTACTTTCTTTCCAACAACCGGTTTGGAACGCATAAGGCCGATAGTATAAGGATGAGAAGGATGATTAAAGATTTCTCTTGCAGTACCTTTCTCTACTACACGTCCGGCATACATAACAACTACATAATCTGCCATTTCTGCAATAACACCCAGGTCATGGGTAATCAGCATAATAGAAGAATTAATCTTATCTTTCAGGTTACGCATCAGGTCAAGGATCTGTGCCTGAATGGTAACATCAAGAGCTGTGGTGGGCTCATCGGCAATGATCAGTCTTGGATTACATGCAAGACCGATTGCAATGCACACACGCTGGCGCATACCACCGGAAAGCTCATGGGGATACATTTTGTAAACACCCTCACTGTTGGCTATTCCAACCAGCTCCAGCATCTCAATGGTTCTTGCCTTTACCTGCTCTTTGCTCATATCCGGATTGTGAAGCATAGTGATTTCATCCACCTGCTCACCAATACGAAATACCGGATTCAGCGCTGTCATAGGCTCCTGGAAAATCATGGAAAGCTCATTTCCGCGAAGCTTCTGCATAATACTGCCTGGAGTATTTACAATGTTATAAACCTTATCCCCTGTGTTAAAGCGTATCTCACCTTCCACAGTCTGTCCCTGGGGACGCTGTACCAGCTGCATAAGGGAAAGGCTTGTTACAGACTTTCCACAGCCGGACTCACCAACAACACCTACTGTTTTTCCCTGTGGAATCTCAAAACTTACACCGTCAACAGACTTAACAGTTCCGATATCTGTAAAGAAATAAGTGTGGACATTGTCAAACTCTACTACGTTCTCCGGATTCTTCATTGTTGTAATATATTCTGATTCCGGAATATTTTTTCTGTTTCTCTTTTTCTCTATCTCATTGGTGATTCTTCGATTCTCTTTGGAGATTCTTTTTGTTTCCTTAGCTGAGATATAATTTGCGTTTTTCTTACCAAATAATGCCATATTCTCTCACCTACCGTTTCATTTTCGGGTCAAATGCGTCACGAAGACCATCACCCACAAAGTTGAATCCAAGAACTGTCAGCAGAATCAAAAATCCGGCCGGAATCCATACAAACCAGAAGTTGGTCAAAACGTATACATCGTTTACCGCATTTACAATATTTCCCCAGGAAGCGTATGGGAATTTAACACCGATTCCAAGGAAACTAAGAGTTGCCTCCATCAGAATTACATCACCAAGTCCCATTGTTGCAATAACAATCAGCTGAGGAATAACGTTCGGGATCAGATGGCGGAAAATACGTCTGGAAACACGCACACCGGTAGCCTCTGTAGCAACCATAAACTCCTGCTCACGAAGAGAAAGAATCTGTCCACGGACCATTCTGGCAATGCTTGGCCATCCTACGATACCAAGGATCGCACAAAGTGCATAAATACGGATACGGGGGTCAATCTTATAATAGTCCATAACAGAACCGATAATAATGTACAGCGGCATTGCCGGGATACAGATTACAACATCAACCACACGCATGAGAATGGTATCCACCCATCCTCCAAAGTAACCGGAAATACCACCGATGACAATACCAATGATACCCTCAATGATAATAACTACGAAACCAATCATAAGGGAAATACGGCCACCATACATCAGTCTGGTAAGCATATCCATACCGTTTCCGTCAGTTCCTACCCAGTGCTTTTTGCTTGGAGCTGCATAGGTATCATTGACAGTTGTCTCTTTCTGGTTACGTACCACATACTGTGTATTCTTTGTCTGAAGCTGATAAGTTTCTTCCTCACCATTTTCATTTAATGCAGTAAATGTGGAGGCTTTCTCTGTGATTGCCTGCTCAACTGCCTCTTTAAAAGAAAGGGAAAGGAAAATACCGTTTGCCTGAGGAGATATCAGAAGTCCGGAAACAGTAGCATACACTTCGCCGTCAGCTATAATCTCTGTGGATGTCTCTCCCTCAACTGTATTCAGCTCATAATTCACACCGTCACATTCAAAGGACTTCTCTCCTGCTTCCAGTGCATCCAGTGCGGCCTGCTCAAAATCAAATCCAAGTACTGCATCGCCGCTTGCTGCGCTGAAAACTTTCTTAGTTGCAAAAGCAACTTCACCTGAAATGGTGATCAGATTCTCACGGCCTGATTTCTCAATGCTATAAGTCACACCATCTACTTCAAAAGTCTCTTCATCTGCTGCTACAGCTGCTTCATAACCTTCCTTGATAGCATCTGTAACTTCCACACTTCCAGCTTCTTTATAAGTGGATTTCCCTTTCAGGGTAAGAACAGTGGCAACTGGCTCTGCGGAATAGATTGCCCAGTATTCTTCTCCTTTATTTTCCAGCGCATAAGTTACGCCATCAGCCTCAAAAGATGCATCCCCTTTGTTTGTAGCAAGAATAAATTTCTGCTGTCCGGCTGCCGGAAATTCGGAACCATCTACAGTTTCAAAAATATAAGCTTTGTTATAGGTTGCTCCCGCATAATCCTTCCATACATGGTCGGTTTTACGGAATACCTGGCTCTCACCGTAAGGACTGACCATACCGCCTACAAATGAGAATACAAACATTGTTACAAGAATAACAAGTCCTGCTACAGCCAGCTTGTTACGGAAAAAACGCTTGGCAACAAGCATTCCCGGTGAGAGGACTTTTACACGCTGCTCATCATCCAGTGCCTGGGAGGTACTGACATGCTCATCTTTTTTCTTTGTTGGATCTGTACTCATGTTTTTCCTCCTAATTTACTCGTACCCTTGGATCTGCCACAGCGTACAGGATGTCTGCGATCAGATTTCCGGTCAGTGTCAGAAATGCCAGGAATACCATATAGAACATGGTAAACGGAATATCTCCTTGGGTCAGTGCCTGGTAGGACGTATATCCGATTCCCGGAATCTGGAACAATGTCTCTGTGATCATAGCACCACCAAACAGGTTGGGAAGTGTACTTCCAAGGATGGTGATGATCGGAATAAGAGTATTGCGGAAAGCATGGTGATAGACCACTTTCTTCTCCGGCACACCTTTAGCTCTGGCTGTACGGATATAATCTGCGTTCAGAACCTCAAGCATATTGGTTCTGGTGTAACGCATAAGAGAACCAACGCTTACGATGGTAAGTGTAATAACCGGGAGAATCAGATGCTGTGCCATATCCAGCACCTTGCCCACACTGCTGTAGGACTCATGCATACGGCCTACAATACCATACAGGTCTAACCATTTCAGATTGATGGAGAAAATCCATTTCAAAATGGTGGCAAAGAAGAAGGACGGAAGGGAGATACCAATAAGGGCAAATACCGTTACCGCATAATCCACCTTACTGTACTGCTTCGTTGCCGATACAATACCCAAAGGTATGGCAATTATAATTTCCAGCAAAAACGAGGCCAGCGCAAGCACAAAAGAGTACCAGATAACGCTGGAGAATTTCTTTGTTACAGGCTGATGGAAAATCCAGGACTCGCCAAACTCACCGTGAAGGGCTTTTCCAAGCCATACAAAATAACCTTCCAGCACCGGCTTATCCAGTCCATAGGAAGCATTCAGCTCTGCAACCAATTCATCATAAGGCTTCGCACCCTGTTTCATTGACATGTCACGGGCTCTTCCTTCTACATAGGAAGTGGGAAGCGCTCTTTCAATTGAATAGATAATCATGGAAACGAAGAACAGAATCATCGCTCCAAGAAGTACACGACGTACAATAAACTTCTTCATTATTTAATCTGTCCTTTCCAGTATCAGGTAAGAAGATCGACTGTGATGTTCTTACTGGCAGTGTGTCCTGTCGGTTCTGGCAGTTTTCTGTTCGTTAAAACAATAACGAAGGCACCTTTTCCCAAGGCATACTGCCAGTAAGGCAGTGGGCCCACTTGTTAAGGTGAGTCCACTGCGCTAGTCTGACTTCTCTTAGGATTTATACCTTTAGTTCATTTCAATGTTCTCGATATCTTTATACCAGTAGTAGAATGTGGAAACATCTTTTGTAAAGGTATCTGCATTTACACGCTCTGGGCTGTAAATAATGCAGTTCTGTCTCTGATATACCGGAATCTCAACTGCCCAGTCAAGAATAATATCCAGGCACTGTTTGTAAACAGATTTTCTGTATTCCTGATCTGCGGAAGAACGAGCGTCGATAATATCCTGATCCAGTGTAGCGTCGTTGATGTGGTAGTAGTTGCTCTTTACGCTCTCGCTGTGGTATGTCTGATACATATCAGGATCAATTGTTGCCTGCCATGCAGCTGCCCACATTTCTGCTGTACCTGCATTTAAAGCATCCCACATAATGTTAGAGTCTGTAACGTCATTGATCTCAAGTGTGAATCCGATGGACTCAAGTGCTGCCTTAGCATCTGTAAGGATTGCAAAACTTGGGTGATCTCCACTTCCATCAGCACCGATGATGATCTCATAAGACATCTTAGCACCTTCCGGAGCTGCTGTTACTTTGCCATCTTCTACAGTGTATCCAGCTGCCTCAAGGTAGCCAAGAGCTGCCTGGGTTGCTGCTGCAAACTTGTCATCGTCAGACATATCGTCTGTGTAAAGTGGATTTCCGTCAACATCTACAGAGTAAGCTGCCTGATAATCTGCGTCAGATTTCTGAGGAGCTGCCCAGGATGTATTGGAGATCGGATAGTTGATTACGGAAGCAGCATCGCCATAGTAGGAATCAATTGCTACATCACGATATACAGCAAATACGGTTGCGATTGCTTTTCTTAAATCTTTGGATGCATCAGAACCTGCATCTCCGCCAACGTTTACAGTGTTTGAGTTAATACCGATGTATCCGTATCCAAGGTTGTCTGTTGCGTTAACCATGATCTTGTCGCCATCAAGCTCGCCGTTGCTGTTGATGCTCTTGATCTGGTCAAATGCAGATTTGCTTCCGGATGGATCAGAAAGGTCGATTGTACCCTGCTCAACACCGGCAATCTTATCTGCGTCGGAAGTCTCTCTCCACTGAAGGTATTTAATCTTAGGAGCACCCTTGTAGTAGTTTTCGTTTGCTTCCAGATATACGGTCTTGTTCTCATATTTCACAAATTTGTAAGGACCTGCACCAAGCGGCTGGCTTGCTTTGTCACGTACAGCGGAAAGGTCCCCTCTTGTGAAACCGAACTGATTGTTGTCATAGTCATACAGAGATGCATCTCCGTAATAGTGCATTGGCTCAACGATTACGCCAAGGTTGTAGATTGTGGTAGCGGAGAATCCGTCTGTTGTGATCTCAACCTCATAATCACCAAGCTTCTTGATACCTTCGATGTTGGCAACTTCCTCGCCCTCACCTGCAGCAGTTTTCTGCTCTACCAGGTACTCCTGTGCGATTGTGGTAGCATCTTCATTAAAGTATTCTTCATCGCCGTATGCTGCTGCAAGAGCTGCATAATCTGTACCATACTGGTCAGCGATCTCATTAATAATAGTGTCCTGATCTTTGCCTTCTGTGCTGTAGTCTTCATCTACTGCATAAAGCATTGCAAAGAACTCATCACCGCTTGCTACGCCATAAGCGTCTGCATAATCTTCCCATGCTTCCTGTGCCCAGTCATACTCGGAAGTAAGAAGGGGAACGATCAGTTCATCTTTTACCTTCTGTGCTACTTCATCTGGCATGTCAGCTAATGTATTTGCAACATCCTCATCTGTGATGGAATCTGCTGCTGTAGAGTTCAGACGGTAGTTCTTCATACCTTTGATGTTGGTGGAATATAGGGTTGCATTTCCATCATAATCATTATCTGAATATACATATAATGTGAAAATAAGGTCATCTGCGGTAAGCGGCTCACCATCAGAGAACTTCACATCGTCACGAAGTTTGATATTATAAACAGTCTCATCCTCGCCCTGTGTAACAGTTATGTCTGAAAGACCTGTGTAAGTATACTCTGTTCCGTTATACTCTGTAGTCTCTCCCTCAATACCATTGTAGATAACAGCACCTGCACGGTCGTTATCAAACAGATATGCTCCTACAATATCAGCGATCTGCTGATCCGGAACTGCTTCTGCGAACATTCCGCAGAATTTCTCGGAGAAGTTGGTCTGTCCAACAACCAGTGGTGTATCGGAAGAACCTCCCTCAGTTTCTTCTGCTGCATCTGCTGTGTCTTCTGCAGCGTCTGCATTCTCAGCAAAAACAGGAACACTCACTGTTGATGCTGCCATGACGCCTGATAATAACAGGGCCATTAACTTCTTCTTGCTCATATCCATATCCTCCTTTTTATGAGTTTTATTGTAACTATCCACAAAGGCCAGCTACTGCTGCAACAAAATTTGTTGCTGTGTGCTCTTCTATTTTATCATGTTTTACCGCTTACGCAATAGCCATATGACAAAACATGTCTGGAATTTTGTCCATTTTTGTCAAAAACTGAAAGATTTTCAGCCAGAAATTGTAAATTTTGCTTTAGTCTTCCAACTTTGTGCAGTTGTAACACTTCCCAGTATTAAAATCACTACAGTTGCAGCCTCGAATAATAGTTCCCTGGTCAGGATAAGATCTGACGGATTCTGAATCATCAAAATCAGATCTGCCACACTGGTAATACAGCCCAGTACGGTTATCCCAATACTGCATCTTACCGGGCGGCGAATCCCTTTTTCAAATTCGGCGCGTGTCATATGTCCCAGATGCTCCTCTGGCACCACCACCTGTGAAGTGCCTTTTCCTTCCTGTTTCCGGCAGAAAAGAAGAAGGGAAACACCTCCCATAATGCCATAAGATATAGGAAACACCATCATCACATAAGGAAGCAAAATAAAGAATATCCTGCTTCCGGTATTATTTGGCATAAGTCCTGCCACGTAAACCAAAATGCATGCGATCATCAAGCCGGTGTAGATACAGGCGTATTTTTTCAGCGTGTTCAACGTATCCTTCGTACTGTACCATTTTCCGGTATATTCAAATTGTTTCCCGCTTTGACGGTAATCATTCCCATATTTTTTCACTGGTCTGCCTCATTTCTTTGCATTTATCGCCTGTTACCATCCGTCAGATGCTTATCCGTCTTCTGGAATGATTTTGGGGGCATACTCCAGATCAGTCCAGCTTTTTATCCAGCTCGTCAACGATCTTCTGGATGCATCCATCCTCAAACGGAACAGTAAGTCCTACCTTACCTAACATAGACGGATAGAAGTCACTTGCGGAAAGTTCACATAACTTCATATAATCAGCCCATGCACCCTCCTGGTCTTTTTCCATACGGATCTTAAACTGGAATGCACAAAGCTGTGCAAGCACATAATCAATATAATAGAATGGCATCTCAAAAATATGATGCTGTCTCTGCCAGTATGCTCCATCTTCCATGAATTTGCAGCCTGTAGCATCCAAAAATGGACGGTACTCTTCTTCCAGCTTATTCCATGCATCACGGCGTTCCTTAGGGGTAAGGTCCGGATTACCATATACAATATGCTGGAATTCATCCACCATGGTTCCATAAGGAATAAAATCAATAGCATCCTCAAGATGCATCTTACGGTAATCGTCTCCTCTTTCACCGAAGAAAAGCTCAATCCACGGCTCTGCGAAAAACTCCATGGACATGGAATGGATTTCTGCTGTCTCCATAGTCAGATAACGGGAATGGTCAGAAATCGGATCTTTGCCGGAAACATAGTTCTGGAATGCATGTCCGCACTCATGTGTGATAACATCCACATCTCCACTGGTTCCGTTAAAGTTTGCAAAAATAAACGGTACACCATAATCCGGAAGCTCTGTCATATAACCGCCTGTAGCCTTATTCTTCCGTCCAAATACATCAAAAAGCTCATTCTCCATCATCATGTTGAAGAAATCTCTTGTCTCATCAGACATTTCAGAATACATCTTACGGCCGCTTTCCAGAATTTCCTGCGGTGTTCCGGTAGGTGCCGGATCTCCCTGTGGGAAATACACGCCAATATCATAATAATGAAGAGCGTCTACACCAAGGCGTGCCTGACGGTTCTTATGCATCTTGGAAGCAAGGGGCACAAATACAGTCTTGATCTGGTCGCGAAGATTCTTAATATCCTCTTTGGTATAGGAATTACGGTTCATACGGCAGTAGCCCATATCAATGTAATTCTCAAAGCCAAGCATCTTAGCCTGTCTGGTACGGTTCTTTACCATCAGGTCATAGATTTCATCGATTTCCGGCTGTTTTTCCTCGAAGAAAGCAGAAAAAGCATCCCATGCTTTCTTGCGGACATTACGGTCAGAAGAACGCATATACTTACGCAGAAGGGAAAGATTCAGTTCCTCGCCTTCCCACATGATTTTTGCAGAAGCAATCAGCTTACTGTAGCGGGATGCAAGTGCATTCTCTTCCTGCATAAGTGGAATCAGACTGTCATCAAAGCATTTCATTTCCAGTTCCATGGACTTAAATGCAACCGGTCCGATCTTCTCTTCCATATACTGACGGTACGGTGTGGCAAAAAGTACTTTCTTATAAGCATTTGTCACTGCGTTCAGCTCTGGAAGCTTCTCATCATAATAGCTCTTCTCACCATCATAAAATTCGTCTGTTACATCTCCGTCTCTGCGGATGTGGGCGATGGTATAAAGTGTTCTTACATGATCCATCAGTTTGTTAAATTCCTGGTGAATCTCAAACTGCTCTTCCCCGCTCTTGGCCTGGGAAGCCCGCTGGATGATTTCCTCTGCCTGTGCGATCACAGCAGGAAAATCAACACGGCTGTAAGGCATTTCTGAAAATTTCATCTCGTTCCTCCTTTTGAACACAAATGGGCGGGCCAATCTTCTGAATCCAAAATCCAGAATGATGCCCGTCCATTGTCGCGTCCTTATACTATATCATAAAAATTGCCGCTTTAAAAGGTTAAAATTCTAAAAAAATCATAAACTGCAAATATCCGGTGCAAAAAGCTGGCCGGATTACTCTTCTGTATCCGCAGCTTCTGCTTCCTCAGCTCCGTCTTCCGCAACTTCACCAATTACTTCAAGATCATCCAGCTCTTCTCCGTCCTCGTATTCCATGTCGTCCTCTCCTGTATATGGAGTTTCTGTTACACTTGCCTTGTCAAGAAGGACTGCACTTACCTTGCTTTCATAAAGAGCATTTACAATTGTCTCACGAGTATATGTCTGTTCAAAATCAGCTGCATTTTCTCCATAGTAATCTGCATTTTCTTTTACATAATCTACATATTCATCTTCTGTTACTTCGATATTATTCGCCTGTGCATAGGCACTGATGAACAGACGGCGGTTTACAAGATCTTTTGCCTCTGCCTCAATATCATCCTGGGTAATTCCAAACATATCCAGAATGTCATTCACATCTCCGTCCTCTCCCGCAAACATGGAATAACTGGAAAGTGCTTCTTCTTTACACTGATCAAACAGATCATCCGGATATTCTCCTGTAAATGTGGTTCTGTCAATGCAGGAAGCCATAAGCGCTTCCACTTCATCATAATAGCTCTGCTCTTCATAGGATTCCTGAAGATATTCTTTTACGGAAGCTTCATATTCTTCTACAGTGTCATAGCCTGTATATTCTTTTACATAATCCTCATTGTACTCTGGAGTTATTGACTTGGTAACATCTGTCACTTCTGCAGAAAAAGCAACTTTCTTGCCAATCCACTCTTCCTGCCAGATATCATCGCCGTATTCTACAGTAAACTCCACCTTATCTCCTGTGGAAACGCCTGTAAGCTTCTGGTCAAATTCTGCCCCGTATTCTTCCTGTCCAAGGGTAATAAAGGTTTCCTCCGGATCACCTGCCTCCTCACCTTCCACAGTACTGGTAAGAGTCAGGTATACGATATCCCCATCCTCTGATGGTGCATTGGTGGATTCCTCCTCGCTTGCGTCAGCAAGCTCTTCCTGAATCTCATCCTGTACCATGTCATCTGTGATCTCATAAGTATATTTGGTAACTTCTACTCCGTCATAATCTCCAAGAGTCACATAGGAAGCTGCATTTTCCACCAGATAATCAGAAGGTGTAATAGGATCCAGAGTCACATCCTCATTGGTATCTGCATCAATTATTTCTTCTTCCCCATCCTGGGAAAAGTCTGCGTCCAGATCTTCCAGTGCATCCTCGTCTACAGAAGCCTCATCAGAACTCTCTGCCGCTGATGTATCCGCTGTATCTGATGCATTTTCCGTAGTATTGTCTGCAGCTTTTCCTGAAGTATCATTGCCGCATCCGGCCAGAACCGCCATTGCTGCAAGTGCTGCAAGAATATATCTTTTCTTCATAATTCTGTAATCCTTTCTTTTTTCATCAACATTATGAATCAGTTTAAACTAATATAACATTTTCGCAACAGAAAGTAAACTTTCTTTTCCAAAGACACGATTTTTTCACACTTTCCAGAAATGAAAAAGCCTTCCAATCCAACTCATTGCCAGACCAGAAGGCTTTTTTCTCTTTTTTATCTTTCCTCGCGGAAGTAGGAAAGTCCCAGGCTTTCCGGAGGCTGATTTTCTTTTTTCTTACGGAAGCTTACAACAACCAGTACCACAATGGTTACTACATACGGAACCATCTGGATCAGGTCTGTCACATAGCTTGCCACCTTGATACCAAGGATACTTGGAAGGAACTGATACAGCCAGTACAGCATACCGAAAAGATATGCGCCCCAGATAGCATTCAACGGCTTCCAGGTGGTAAAAATTACCAGTGCAACAGCCAGCCAGCCAAGGGCTTCAATCTGTCCTGTAGTAGCCCAGATTCCCTGGTTGTAATCCAGCACATAATACAGACCGCCGATTCCGGAAAGGCCGGCACCAAGACAGGTTGCAAGATATTTATATTTCGTAACATTGATACCTGCCGCATCTGCTGTTCCAGGATTCTCACCTACAGCACGAAGATTCAACCCCACTCTTGTTTTGTTAAGAACATAGTGAAGAATAACCGCTATGATAATAGCCGCATATACCAGGAATCCGTAAGAAAATACGGTTTTGCTGATAATTCCAAATTTCGTAGAAAGGAACGGAATTTTCTTTGAAAAAGAGGCATATGCCAGAGGTGCTGCCGTATAGCTTGCACCATTCAAAATAAATACGCCAAAGAAATTGGCAACACCCATACCAAAGGTGGTAAGTGCAAGACCAGTTACGTTCTGGTTTGCACGTAAGGTAATGGTCAGGAAGCTGAAAATCAGCCCTCCAAAAATAGATGCCGCCACAGCTGCCACAAGTGCCAGCAGAACACAGATCCATCCTTTTGGATCGGCTGCATTTTTCTCATAAAAGTAAGAGCTTGCAAATCCTGCAAATCCGCCAAGATACATAATTCCCGGAACACCAAGATTCAGATTTCCTGATTTTTCAGTGGTGATCTCACCCATGGAGCCAAACATAATGATAGTGCCGAAGGGAATTGCTCTGATGATCCATGCAATCAGATTACTCATTTAGTGCACCTCCTTTTTGGAACCACGGAAAATCATCTTATAATTGATAAAGAATTCACTTCCCAGGATAAAGAACAGAATGATTCCCTCGATAATACTTGCTGCATAATCATTCAGGCTGTATGCTGAAGCAATTTCAGCTGCACCCTTTGAAAGGAAAATCAGAAGGAAGGAAATCAGTGCCATATAAAAAGTATTAAACTTTGCAAGCCATGCAACAATAATCGCAGTAAATCCATTTCCACCTGCTGATGTAGTGGAAATTGTCTGATCCCGTCCGGCAACAATGAGAAATCCAACCAGTCCGCAGATGGCACCGGAAATGATCATGGTACGGATTGTAACCCATTTCACATTGATTCCTGCATATCTTGCGGTATTCTCGGATTCACCTACTACGGTAATCTCATAGCCCTGTTTGGAATATTTCAGATAGAAAAACATTACAAACATCAGAATCACAACGATCAGAATGTTAATATTGTATCTCTGTCCCAGAAACTGCGGAAACCATCCAACCTGTGTGGACATGTTCAGTTTTCCAAGGCTGGAAGCCTTTCCACGGAGAATGTTGGTCATGCAGGCAACAATGCTGGTTGCCACATAGTTCATCATCAGGGTGAACAGTGTTTCATTTGTATTCCAGTATGCTTTAAATACAGCCGGGATAAATCCCCACAGACCACCTGCAATTACACTGGTAAGGAACATAACCAGAAAAAGTACAGGTGTTGGAAGGCTCTGTCCACATTTTACCATAACCATTGCAGTGGCAAGTCCACCCATAAGAACCTGGCCCTCTGCTCCGATATTCCAGAAACGCATTTTAAATGCAGGTGCAAGAGCAATACCGATACAAAGAAGAGTTACCAGATCTCTCATTGCCCAGGAAAAACGGATGCTTGTCATAAAGGTACCGTTAAACATAACACCATAAACAGACAGTGGATTCAGTCCGGTTACGCTGTAAATAAAAATTGCATCTACTACAAGAGCCAGAATGATTGCAGCTGCACGCACCCACACCTTGTAGCCGAATCCGGTTCGGTCACGCTTAATGATCCGGACTAAGGGTTCTTTTGTTTTTACATCACTCATTTATTTCCCCTCCTTCCGAAGATTTGTCATAAGCAGGCCCACTTCTTCTTTGGTGGTAGTTCTGGCATCCAGGATACCGTTCTCTTTACCTCCGCAGAGCACCAGAATACGGTCACACAGATCGATAAGAACATCCAGATCCTCACCTACGTAAACAACGGCAACTCCTTCTTTTTTCTCTTCATCCAGAAGATTATAAATAGTATAGGAAGTATTAATATCAAGTCCACGCACTGCATATGCAGTCATAAGTACTGTAGGTGCTTCTGCAATTTCACGGCCTACAAGTACTTTCTGCACGTTTCCTCCTGACAGACGGGAAACAGGCGTATTCAGGCTTGGAGTTACGACCTCCAGCTCATCTTTTACTTTTTCTGCCATTTTCCTAGGCGTACGCATATCTGTAATAGGGGATGCGCCTTTTCCGTAGCTCTTTAAAAGCATATTTCCGGTCATACCCATGGAGCCTACCAGTCCCATTCCGAGACGGTCCTCTGGAACAAATGCAAGGTGAACCCCTGCATCACGTATTTTCTTAGGTGTTTTTCCAACCAGCTGAAGGGGCTGGTCTTCTCTTCCTCTTTCGTAAAATTCAATGCTGCTGCCCTGTGCTGTGATCTGAAGTCCTGCAATAGCCTCCAGAAGCTCTTTTTGTCCATTTCCGGAAATTCCGGCAATACCAAGGATTTCTCCTCCAAAAACATCAAAGCTTACATCATCCAGCACCTTCACTTCTTCCCGGTTATATACAGTAAGATGGGAAACAGACAGACGTTTCACAGGATTCAACGGTGCAGAACGCGCAATGTTCAGTTCTACCTTTTTTCCCACCATCATTTCTGTCAGTGAATTTTCTGTAGCCTCACTGGTATCTACAGTACCTATGTATTCCCCTTTTCTGAGGATTGCTACCCTGTCAGAAATTTCCAGCACCTCATGAAGCTTGTGGGTAATAATAATCACAGATTTATTATCTGCTTTCATATTTCGGATGACTTCAAAAAGACGCTCTGTCTCCTGGGGTGTCAGTACGGCAGTAGGCTCATCCAGAATCAGGATATCAGCTCCACGGTAAAGAACTTTTACAATTTCCAGAGTCTGCTTCTGTGACACGCTCATTTCATAAACCTTCTGGTTCAGGTCCAGATCAAAATGATATTTGTCGCAGATTGCCTGCGCCTTTTTTCGTACTTCTTTCAGATCAAATTTCTGTTTCTTATCCAATCCAAGAGCAATATTCTCTGTGGCGCTAAATACATCGATCAGCTTAAAATGCTGGTGGATCATACCGATTCCCAGATCATAAGCGTCTTTTGGAGAGCGGATTTCCACCTTTTTTCCACCTACAAGGATTTCTCCTGAATCCGGAAAATAAATACCGGAGATCATATTCATCAAAGTGGTTTTACCGCTTCCGTTTTCTCCCAGGAGGGAGAGGATCTCGCCTTTTTTTACATCAAGGCTGACATTTTTGTTGGCAACAACTTTTCCAAATGTTTTGGTAACATTTTTTAACTGAATCGCATATTCCAAAGTGTTGTGCCTCCCTTCCCTTTTTAGTGTTGCAGACACTTGCAAGAATTTTTCCTTTTATTGCCTGCGTAAACAAAAGGGAAGCTGTTTTAAAGCTCCCCTTTCGGATTCCAGTCTTCACTGTCTGATACAAACGGACAGTATGTTAAGCATATACTGCTTATTCAACTGCGTCTGCATCCTCTGTGATTCCATCAATACGAAGTGTGAAGTAAGGCGCACTTCTGAATGTGGACTCTGCAAAATGTCCATCCTCGATTGCCTCAACAGTCTCGCCCTGGTATACAACAGTTGCAGGATCAGTTGTGTAATCCATGAAAGAAAGGTCAACTTCTGCAGTTGTAACTTCTTCACCGCCTACTGTAAACGTAGAAGTATCAAATACCTGAAGAGAACCGTCTTTCAGTTTGCTCTCAACATCAGCAACATAATCAGCTGTTCCTTCTGCACAGGACTCACCAAGATCTGTGATTCCTACTGCATCATCATTATATCCAGCAGACCAGTCCTGTTCAAGATCACCGCCACCCATTACAGTTGCAATTGCATGTTTGTAATATACAGCCCAGTTATTGGTTGCGGAAGTAAGTGCTGCTGTAGGAGCAGTCTCAAGCATATCAATATTATATCCTACAGAGTAGCAGATCTTGCCATCATCGTGAAGCTTCTGTGTAGCTGCCGGAGCTCCGGTAGAATCTGCATGCTGTCCGATGATCACACAGCCGTTGGCAATAAGTGCCTCTGCTGCTGCACCCTCTTTGTCAATATCAAACCAGGAGTTAGTATACTTAACTTCCATTACAGTGTTCGGAACTACACTCTTAACGCCAAGATAAAATGCTGTATAACCGGAAACAACCTCTGCATAACTAAATGCACCAACATAACCGATTTTAACATTTCCATCTGCATCAAAGCTGTCTGGCTGTGTCTCTGCTGTAAGAGTACCATCTTCCAGGATTTCTTTCAGTTTCAGTCCGGCAACAACACCTGATACATAACGTGCTTCATAAATGTTTGTAAACGCGTTCTTGAAGTTCTCGCATCCGCTGATTGCTGCAAAATCGCCAGTCATGGATACAAATGTTACATCCGGGTATTCCTGTGCAGCCTGTACCAGATATGTCTGATGTCCATAGCTGTTACCGATTACCAGAGAACATCCCTGTCCAACAAGGTCGATTGCTGCATCATAGCAGCTGGAATCTTCCGGAACCTTGTACTTCCAGATGATCTGGCTGTCGTCAAGGCCAAGCTCTGAAGCAGCTTCCTTAACGCCTGCAATGTGAGCTGCGGAATATCCTTCAGTCTCATCACCTACAAGAATAACACCCATCTTGAAGTTAGGATCAACTTCTACGTTGTCCTCGTCAGCGGCATAAACAACAGAAGCGAAAGCAGTCATTGTGAGCACCATCACTGCTGCAAGAAGAAGGCTGACAAATTTTTTACACATTTTTTTCATTTTACTTCCTCCTTGATATTTTTGATTTGCTTGAGACTTTCCACACGGACTACAAATCTAATATGTAAGAAAAGTCTTAAACGTTATGCTCATTGTATTTTTTTTATTTATGAATGTCAACCATTTACCGACAATTCAAAATTTTTTTTTGAACAAATTATAAATTTTTTAAAAACTTTTTCAGATACGGACACAGTTACTTTTTTTGTTTTCCATGCGAAATACTCTTGGAGTCACATGATACCGTTCTTTAAATACCCTGTGAAAATAACTGTTGTTCTCATATCCTACTGCCGCGATCACATCACTGATGGGAAGATCTGTGTCACACATCAGTTCCACAGCCTTACTTAAGCGCTTCCTCTGGAGAAGCTCTTTGAAATTAAAACCTGTTGTCTTTTTGATCATTTTACTTAACACATGCATGGGAAGATGAAGCATATCGCAAAGCTCGGTCAAAGTGGCGGTACGGTATTTCTGTTCAATATAATCCAGGGTAGTCATGGAAATCATATTTTCATACTGGTTTGGAAGGCGCATCTCCACATATTGTACGGAATCGATCAGATAAAGAAAAATAAGTCCCATTGTAGTCTGATTGATCCGGCTCTGGTTTCCCTTTCCTGTTACAAGGGAATAGATCATATTTTCCAGAAGATTCTGGATCTGCAATACCTCTGCTACCTTGAAATGGAGATATTCTCCCTGCTGATTATCCCTGCGGAGTACATTCACCAGAAAATCCGCAAGCACATTATTATTTCCGGCCATAGAATATGCCACATCAAAAAATTCCGGAAGTACCATAAAGTTAATGGCAATGTCATTTTTCCCTGCTGCCATAATCTCATGATGGGTAAACTGATTAAGGAAAAGGAGCTCGCCTTTGTGAACCACTACTGGTTTGCCATCTATAATATTGGTAAGTGATCCCTCACAGACGTACAGAACCTCCACATAATTATGACGATGAAGAGGGAAATGCACGAATCTGGTGTGTGTACGCACCGCGATCAGCTTTCCCTCTTCTAACATTTTACTGCTGTCAACAGTAAAATCGCTTCCTGATGTATAAAGATCTTTATCTACTTCTGCTTCTCCGTTTAAAATACGTTTCTCTTCGTCTGTAATCTTACGAAGCTGTTCCAGCAGTTCTTTTTGCACAGGGACACCTCCTGACAGTGAATTTCCAAGTTACTGCTCACTACGTTCGCTGCAACGCGCTTCGCGGAACATTACCTGTGAACAGCAGCAATTTCTCCACTTATTATACATTCACTGTAAAGCAGGTGTCAAAGTGTTTATTTTTTCCTTTTTAATACTCTTGTCTGAAGAGGTGCCATTACCTCTTCTTTGGTTCCATAGAGCACTTCATATCCTTCCGGAACCGGCACTGCTACTGATTTTCTTGCATAATTCTGGATAAACAGATACTCATATTCCTCATTTTCACGCACAGTAACAGATACGCCTGCAGGAACAAATTCCAGTGGAGCTTTAAGATCAGCTTCTTTTACAGTCCGTGCATAGAAGTCCTCATAAAATGCAGGTTCCATATCCGCACAAACATAATATACATGACCTTTTCCATACGCTTTGTGGGTAAGGACCGGAAGACCTGCATAAAAATCACTTTCATAGCGCATAAGAACTTCTGCATCTGTAACTTTTACCAGCTCGCAAAGATTCTTGCAGGTATAGCTTCCAGTGATGCCAAGGTGATTGCCATTTTCCGGAATTCCTCGATTTTCTTCCCAGTCATAAAGGGCATCAATTTCCGTACTGCGAAGTCCGGCTGCCTCCATAAGTCCGTAAGGCGTTCCTCCAAGGAAACACTTGTCTGTTCCATCTACCAGGCCTGACCAGTAGGTAATCACCAGAGTTCCTCCATTTTCGGCAAATGTACGAAGCTTTTCTTCGTAGCCATCTTTAAACATATATGCCATAGGAACTGCCAGAACCTTATAGTCGGAAAGTTCGTTCTCCATGGAAATCACATCTACATTCACGCCCTGTTTCCTAAAAGCACGGTACTGTTTCTGCACTGCCTCAACATAAAACATGTTTTCATTACGTGGACCCTGCACATCCTTTAATGCCCAGTCGTTTTCCCTGTCATAAAGAACTGCCGCCTGCGCCTTCTGGCTGCTTCCTGCCACCTCCTGAAGCTGTACAAGCGCCTCTCCCACTTCTGTCACTTCTTTAAATACACGGGTATCATCTCCACCGTAATGGTCGATAACTGCACCGTGGAATTTCTCGGAAGCTCCCTGGCTCTGGCGAAGCTGGAAGTAAAGCACACTGTCGGAACCGTGAGCAATGGCCTGAAGAGAAGCAGCCAGCATCATTCCCGGCTTTTTCAGCTTATTGATAGGCTTCCAGTTGGTTGCTGACGGGCAGGATTCCATAAGGAGGAAGGGCTGTTTTTTGATGCTACGCATAAGGTCATGCTGCATTCCCGCATCAATTGCAGTAAGAAACTCTTCTTTTTTGTGCCAGCTTGGGTAGTTATCCCAGGAAACAACGTCAAGTACATCACGGAATTTCTTATAGTCAAGCCCTGCATAATCATACATAAGGTTTGCTGTGACAGGAAGGTCAGAGCCCCCCTCTCTGATAGCAGCTACTTCTTCTTTCAAAAAATCAATAGTACGGTCTGTAACAAAACGTTTCCAGTCCAGTTTCAGTGCATGAAGCTCATTTTCCCCTTTTGGAGAGGGTGCCTCGATCTGGTCAAAGCTGTTGTAAATATGGCTCCAGAAAGTAGTGCACCAGCTGGAATTCAGGTTCTCAATGGTTCCGTATTTTTCTTTCAGCCATTCACGGAATTTCTGCTGGCAAAGAGGGCAATAGCACTCTCCGCCAAATTCATTTGAAATGTGCCACAGAAGCACTCCCGGATGTTTTCCAAGTCTCTCTGAAAGAAGCTTGTCCATGGCATGGATCTTTTCTCTGTATACAGGAGAAGTATAGCAGTGATTATGTCTGCCGCCAAAAAATCTTCTGGTACGGTCCGGATCCATTCGGAGGACTTCCGGATATTTATCTGCCATCCACTTTGGTCTTGCACCGGAGGGTGTTGCCAGGATTGTGGAAATTCCCTCTTTATATAAGTTGTCAATAATCTGCTCCAGCCAGTCAAGATTATATTTTCCCTCTTCCGGCTCCAATACTGCCCAGGAAAAAATTCCTACAGATACTGTATTAATATGAGCTTTTTTGAAATATTCAATGTCCTTTTTCAGGATATCCGGGCGGTCCAGCCACTGCTCCGGATTATAATCGCCGCCGTGTAAAAAGCGTCCGTATTCTATTTTTTTTGCCATTTTCTTTTTCTCCTTTTCAGATGCCCTTAAATACGAAAGAGAATTCCATTGGCTGTTTTACGTCCAGAAGGTATTCTTCATGGGTACGTGCACCCCAGCTGTCATCACCTGCAATTCCCATCTGGGCTTTTGCCACGCGGACAACTGTATAATGGATTTCCGGCAGTTCATAAGGATGCATTGCATTTTCCATCTCATGAGGGGTATAAGGAAGTGCCGAGAACATCATCGGGCCGTTTTCCTTGTCCATTTCAAAAAGCATTCCTCTGCCTTTTCTGTCTGTAACTTTCGCCCATCTCACTTCTTCTTTTGCACCGCATTCCTGTGGTACCATATATCTTGCCACGTTATCCTTTACCAGGTTCTCGTAGATACCAAGCTTTGCTCCCTTCTTACGGTCTGCGTAAGTCTCCGCTTCCCCAAGTCCGTACCAGCTTACATGGTCATAATCCGCATTGAATTTGAAAATAACGCCAAATTCCGGCATATCTCCAAGCTCCTTCACAGGGTCATAAGAAAGAGTGGTACGTACTCTTCCATCACCGAAAACTTCATAGGAAAGTCTGCAGGTAGCAGCCGGAGTGGTTGGAAGGAAATAGGTATAAGATACTTTTATGGAATTTTCTTTTTCTTCTACTTCCGGTGCATTTGACGGGCCGTACGCTGCACCACGGTATTCCTTGTGGCTTGCATACATGCTGGCAATTTTCCACTGTGCATAGCGCATTGCCATAAGATTTCCACAGTCATTGTCAGTTGGTGCACGCCAGAAGTTTGGTTTCGGGATTGCTTCGATCATTTCTTTTCCTGCATATTTGTAGGAAACAAGTCCCCCATTTAGAACAGAGAACAGAACTTCAAACTCTGTACCTCTCACTCCGATATTATGGGTGCTGTGAATCACCTCCAGTTTATCCGTACAAGGTTTCACAGGTGCTTCCACCTGATATACATACTGTCCGAAAGCAATCTCATAGCCTGCTTTTGCCCATGGCTTGTCTTCTTTCAGATGGAAGGAAACAGTTACCGTATATTCCCCTGCTTTTTCTTCTTTCTTAAATGGAAGTGCATATTCTTTTTCACTTAAAGGCTCTACATTTGTTTCAAGAGTAGCTGTACCAATCACTTTTCCATCTTTTTGAAGTGTTACCTTGCAGTCAAATTTGCTGGTATTTACAAACAGGTTCTTATTGATTACTTTCACTGAATCAGCAGTAACCTGTGCTGTAATATTCTGATAATTAAATTTTACTTCCTGCATTTTTGGGGAAGCATCACGGTTGCCGCCGTAAGCAATTCCATTTCCACTGAAATTATAATCAGTAGGACGCTCGCCGAAATCTCCACCGTATGCCTGGAATTCTTTGCCGTAGCGGTCTTTTTTATAAATAGACTGATCAATGTAATCCCAGATAAAGCCTCCCTGATATTTGGGCTCTGTGTCTGTCAGATCTGTATATTTATGCATGGCACCGCAGGAATTTCCCATTGCATGTGTGTACTCGCAGCAGATAAACGGTTTGGAATCATCTTTTGCAAGGAATGCCTTAATTGCCTCAACTGACGGATACATCTGGCTTTCCATGTCACTGGTATCATTGTATCTGCGGTCATGGCAAACTCCCTCATAATGAACCAGACGGGTAGGGTCTGTATTTCGGAAAAACTGGGACATTTCAAAAATATCTTTACCGCCAAAGGACTCATTTCCGCAGGACCAGATCAGGATTGCCGGATGGTTTTTATCTCGCTGGTACATGGAATTGGTACGATCCAGCATCATTGCAAGCCATTCTTCTTTATCATAGGGAACTACATAGGTGTAATCCTTTGTAAATTCTGCCACATCCCAGGAACCATGACTTTCCAGGTTTGTTTCATCGATCATGTAAAGACCAAGCTCATCACAAAGCTGATAAATCAGAGAAGCATCCGGATAATGGCAGGTACGGATGGCATTGATGTTATTTCGCTTCATGGTCATCAGATCTTTATACAGCTCTTCTTTGGATACGCATCTTCCTGTAATGGAGCTGAATTCATGACGGTTTACGCCTTTAAATACAATTCTTTTTCCATTTAAGGTCATGATTCCGTCTTTCATTTCAAAACGGCGGAAACCGATTTTCTGTGGGATTACTTCCTGAATCACTCCACTTTCATCGTAGATTTCCAGAACCAGGTCATACAGAGCTGGCTCTTCTGCACTCCATAATTCTGGTTTCTTAACCTGCCAGGTGAAGCTGTCGGCTGCCACTAAACCGCCATTGCCTTTTGAATCAGCTTCCTCTCCCAGACTCTTACGATCTTCTAATACAATCTTTCCATTCTTTGACAGAACGATATGGGCTGTTCCTTTTCCCCATGTAATTGTTTTAAGTTCAAGCTCTGCTTTTTCCAGGGAGGCTTCCGGAATTGCACGTATCTGCATGTCATATACATGAACCTTTGGAACTGTATAAAGATATACATCTCTGTAAATTCCGGAAAAACGGTAAAAGTCCTGATCCTCACACCAGCTGCTTGCAGTCCATTTAAACACCTGTGCTGCCAGTTTGTTTTCACCGGCTTTTACAAACTCTGTAAGCTCAAATTCAGATGGGGTAAAAGAATCCTCACTGTAGCCTACAAACTGTCCATTCAGCCACAGAGCAATTCCGCTCTCTGCCCCCTGAAAAGAGATAAAAAGCCTTTTTCCCTGCATCTGCTCCGGAACTGTGAAATATTTCACATAGCTTGCCACCGGATTAAAGTGTTCTGGAATTTCTCCCGGATGAATGTCTTCATGGCCTTCCCAGGGATACTGTACATTTGCATACTGGGGAGCATCGTATCCTTCCATCTGGATATGAGCCGGTACATGAATGTCGTCCCAGTCTTTGCAGGAATATTCTTCTTTTTCAAAACCAGCCACTGTACTTTTGTAATTACGGGCATAGTGGAATTTCCAGATTCCGTTCAGGCTGAAACGGTAAGAAGTCTCCTTCTCCTGCATTTCTTCCTCATTTTTGTACCAGATGTGGTCAGAATGTGCATCCATTCTTCCATCTTTAAAATATTCAGGATTTTTTACTAATGAATAATCAAATGCTTTCATAATAATTCCTTTCTATCTGTTATCTGCCGTCATACTCTATGAGTTTTTATAGCACAGCTTTTCTATTTTTTTAAGTAAAAATAATGTCAAAAAATAGAAATATCTTGCACAAAATATTAAACTTCTTTCAGAAAAAGGGTGCCGCAAAAAAATATGCAGCACCCTTAAATTTTCACACCTTGCTGTCACAAATACAAACAGCAATTTCGCACTTATTTTACCGCACCGGTAATACCTTCTGCAAACTGTTTCTGCAGTACAAAGAATACAACCATAGTCGGAATTGAGCAGAACAATACACCGCACATCAGCATACCATAATCTGTCACATATCCTGTGATCAGGTTGGCGATCAGCATTGGCATTGTGATAGCTTTGTTATCTGTCATAATTACCTTCGGCCATAAGTATGCATTCCATGCATTCATAAAGGTAATAACAGCTGCTGCCGCATAGGTGGATTTCATAGTAGGAATAAACATCTGGAAGAAAATCCTTACTTCACTAAGTCCGTCAATACGGGCTGCCTCAATAATATCAACCGGGAATGCACGGGCATTCTGTCGGAACATCATGATCATAAACGGTGTGGAAATGATCGGAAGGATGAATCCGATGGATGTATTCAGAAGCTTGGCAGCTGAAAACATCTTAAATAACGGAACCATAGTAGCAACCTGTGGAACCATCATAGCAAGAAGCAGGATGGAAAACAGTCTGTCTTTTCCTTTGTCATGATATACCTCGAATCCGTATCCTGCGATGGAGCAGATCAGAAGGCAGATCACAGTAGTCAGAATTGCATAGAGGAAAGAGTTTCCAAGAGCTCTCCAAAGTGGCTGCTGTGCGGTAAGATTGTTAAAGTTCTCCATGAAATGAGTACCCGGAAGGATCTTACCACGGGATACATCTGTAGAGGTATTGGTCGCTGCTGCGATCATCCAGTACAGCGGGAAAACAGAGATAAATGATACAATGATCAGAAAAATATAGGTAGGAATCAGTCTTCTTTGAATTGCAGATTTGTTTTTCTTAGTCACGAGTATCACCTACTTTCAAGTTGATAAATGCAAGAACAGCCACCATAATGAATATTATAAATGACATTGCTGACGCATATCCAAAGTTTGGCACATTGACGAAACAGGTATTGTATACGTAATGTGACATGGTAATGGTAGTATTTGCCGGGCCTCCCTTTGTCAGGTTCACAGACTCATCGAACAGCTGTAAGGTACCATTGATAGACATAATGAATGTCATGATGATGGTCGGTTTCAAAAGCGGAACTGTAATTTTCCAGAAGGTCTTCCAGCCGTTTGCACCATCAATCTTTGCAGCCTCATATACAGAGTACTCAATGTTCTGAAGTCCAGCCAGATAAAATACCATGTTATATCCGGTCCATCTCCAGATCAGGGCAATGATGATAACAACCTTCGCACTGGTGGAGTTTCCAAGGAAGTTATAGCCTGTGGTAAGAAATCCCAGTTTAATCAGAACACTGTTGATCAGACCGTCTGTAGCAAACATGGAGCGGAAGATCAGCGAATAGGATACCAGGGAAGTCGCACAGGGAAGGAATACACATGTACGGAAAAATCCCTTAAACTTCAGGTCCTTGTTATTCAGAAGCTGTGCAAGCAAAATTGCAAGTATCAGCATAATGGGAACCTGAATGATCAGGTATAAAAATGTATTTCCAATGGACTGCTGGAATACTTTATCTGCAAGGATACGTTTGTAGTTGCTGAAAATAGGATCTGCAAAACGCATATTTGCGCCGGCACCTGTCTGCAGTGAAATGATAAATGCTCTTATCATGGGATAAAAACTCATGATGGCAATCATAATGGAAGCCGGTGCCAGGAAGATCCAGCCGGCTGCTTTCTGTTTGGCAGCCAGTGTCATGCCTTTTTTCTTGGAATTCACAGGAACTCCTCCTTTCAAACCTAAAATGTAACGAGTATTTTTGAATAGAAAACGGAGGACCACTTAGCAGTCCCCCGCCTCCCTGAAAATGAATTCTTATTCAGTCTTTATCAGAATATTATGCAAGTGATGATTACTCTGTCATCTTGAATGCAAGTGTATCCTGTGCTTCCTGAAGAGCATCTTCTTTTGCAGTACCGTTTACGATATTAACAACTGCTGTGTTCACGCACTCTCTTGCCTCATAGTGATATGGAGTCTTTGTGAACTCCGGAATATGAGAGGAGTACTCTACGATTGTTGAGAAGATTGGCTGTCCACCAAAGAACTCGTTTGGCTCGTTGTAAACTTCAGACTCACCAGCTGGCAGGTAGCAGGAAATAGCACCTGTCTCAGGAAGGATTGCATCATAGAAATCTGTGCTGGAACCAAATGTGCTTGCAAGGAAGTCTTCAGCAAGCTCTACGTTCTTGCAGTTAGCTGTAATATACCAGGAAGATCCACCGTTGTTTGCATAGTTTGTAGCTGTGTCAACACCGTCAACACTTGGCATTGTGGTAATTCCCCATAAGCCCTTCTGATCCTCTGTGGACATCAGAGTAGCTGTGATCCAGTTACCATTTACGATACCAGCAGCCTCGCCGCTTGTGATAGTGGAAATGTACTCATCCCAGTTATTTACAAGTTTTACAACATCGTTCTGTACCAGCTCTGTGTAAAGATCGATACATTTCTCTGCTGTCTCATTGCCAACGATATAAGCTTCGCCGTCATCATTTACGAAGTTTGCGCCGCAGGACTGGATCATCATCATAAGTGTGTCGCCGCCTGTTGCTTCGCTTGTAAGAAGGTATTTGCCAGTTTTTTCATGAATATCTTTACCGATTTCTTCGAATCTGGACCATGTGATGTCTGTAAGGTCGTCCAGTGTATATCCTGCTTCCTCAAGGATATCTGTACGGTAGCATGCAATAACAGCACCGTTATCAAACGGAACACCGTAATGGGTATCATCAACCATGGAATAGGACTGTTTCAGAGCTCCGAAATCATCCCAGTTAATGTTCATATCTTTCAGATCTGTGAATGCATCCGGATAAGCTTTCAGGAATTTCTGATAGCTGTTATCCTGCATAAGAACGATATCCGGAAGAGTGCTGTAATCACCAGCATTAGCTGCTGTGGTAAGTTTGGTCTGGCAGTCATCGGAAGAAGTCTCAATGATATCTACTGAAAATCCTTCATGGTCTGCTGCGTACTGATCTGCTGCGATCTGCATGGACTTGATATTGAAGTTCTGATCCCATGCCCAGACAGTTAAGGTGTTGTCATCATCTGCTGCAGATACAACTGTTGCTCCTGCTGCCATGGAAGCTGCCATTGCTCCTGCAAGTAATACGGTAAGTACTTTTTTCTTCATAGAAATATCCTCCCTTAAAATTGTTTCTTCGTATTTCTTATGAATGCATTATAACATTTTCACCCCTGACAATGTATGCAATACCGCCCATATACTATGCATTTTCGACCATTATACTTATTTTCTGTTTTTGCATGTTTCGTTCATTTTTTTTAGTTTTTTCGTCAAGCTCACGAAATCTGTCGTTTTTTTTCACTAACAAGCACAAAAATCAGATGTTTTTCTGTACTTTTTCACAATATTTGTATGTATATTTTGTGAACATTTCACATTCTTTTTCTTTTATCTTATGCAAAAAAGACTTTTTGTGGATACTTACTTTTTATGGTGTGAAGCATCTCCTGGGTAAGATCCAGAAGCAGTTTTATCTTCTGTCCGTCTTCTTTTATGATCATGGTATAATATGGAGTATCATCCTCATAAGAGGTGTAATCAAATTTCTTCAGATGCTCTGTGCCGCCCTTCTTTTTATACCTTGCAACCGCCTCATGATTGGGAGGGGCGATCACCTCCAGCTGGCGAAGATCCAGCTCATGTGCTGTCTTACGGTACTTGTTTCCATAGATCACATCAATGGTAAGCTGGTCGTTCTCCAGCGTGTACTCATAGTCTCTCTGACAGAAGGTTCCGTAAATAAAATAAAGTCCCGTAAGACAAAAGCCTGCCAGCATAAATGCCTGGGATATGGTAATTCCCATAAGCACAAAAACTACTGCAAAGAAAATCATTGTTTTTTTCAGCATTCCTGAAAGCTTCTTTTTCTTTCTTGTCACCTGTTCTACTATTTTGTAATCGTACATATTACCATCCTTCCTCTGAATGAATGTCAAATTTCAGCAGCTGCTGTTCATAATTTTCCGGACGCTTGCGCCATTCTGCGGGGGACATTCCCATAAGCTGGCGGAAATTCCGGTTAAACGTGGAGCTTGTGGTAAAACCACATTTGTAGGCAATGTCCGATATGGACTCATCCGTTTTTTTCAGAAGCTCACAGGCAGTCTGGATCCTTACCTGGTTAATGTATTCCAACGGGCCCATCTTCATATAAGAAGTAAAAACCCTGCGGAAATGTGTTTCGCTGATATGACAGCATTTCGCCAGATCCTGGATTCTGATATCTTCCATATAGCACTGGGAAATATAGTCCAATGCACGGGCGATCATGTTACTGATCTTCCCTTTTTCTTCAATATTTTCTTCCTGTGCCCCTCTGTTCTCTCTGGAAAGCTCTGCCAACAGGGCAAGCAGAACCCCTTTTGCTTCTTCCAGATAAAATTCTTCCCCACTTCGCATAATGTCCAGAATTTTTAATACTTTCCGCGAAAGGTCAGGATATTCTGCTTCTTTCAGACACATTGCCTTTGAATAAATACGCTGTATCATTTTTTCGGAACGAATGCGGTTATCAGAAATGCTCTCCAAAAAGCCTTCCACATCAATAAAAAGATACTCCCATTTGCTGATATTTCCAATATCACTGGTAGTGGTATGGGGAAAATTAGGGGGGATAACCGTAAATTCCCGTCTGCCAAAGCGTACCTTTTCTTCGCCCAATATCAGTTCTCCCTCACCGCTGTAACAAAAGCCTATCTCCAGATAGTTGTGAAAATGAAGATAATCCACATCTCTGCCGTAATTCTGCTCCCATTTTTCACCTAAAAGAGCCAGTATGGGAATTCCCGCCTGCATTTGATAATAGCGGAATTCCATTTTCATTTTTCGTTTTTTTGCCATGTATTCTCCTGTTGCTGACAGCCTGTTTGCATTTTTTCATAAAGCAGCTTTTCTTATCATAACATACTTTACGTTTTTCATAAATAGGGCAGACGGCTTGTAAAAAAATCTGTTTTCTGATATGCTTTTTCTTAATTGCCAGAGCGTGCAGATTGTGGGAATGTTTTTTAGGTACGCTCCAGAACAAAAGGAGGAAATAGGATATGTCTGATGCACAGGTTTTATTATACAATTTTCGCGATGAGGCACGGCTTCGCCAGATCCGCAGATATTTAAACAGACAGAAGATTTCTGTTACCATGGTGCAGCCTTCCCAGTACCTGGAAAAACTTGGCTTTTTGTTTGAAATTCCCGGTTTTTCCAAGAATCCGGTTTTTAATCTGGGACAGAATTTTCAGGAAGAAATGATGGTTTTAAATGGTTTTTCCGGATCAGAATTGGATGGATTTCTTGCATTTTTTAAAGAAAACAGCCTTCCGGCCGTTAAGCTGAAGGCTGTTCTTACGCCAGTGACCATGCACTGGGATTCTATGAAGCTTTATGATGAGCTGATGAGGGAGCATGAGGCTTTACATCATTAATTAGCTGTTTATTTATATAATTTACGGCACGTTTTATGAAAGTGTGCCGGATTTTCCGGAGATTCCCGGTTCTGTCATCTGAACCGGATCCAGGATCTCATCCATCTGTTCTTCTGTAAGAATCCCCTGTTCAATGATCAGCTTTCTTACAGATTCTCCTGTTTTAATAGCCTCTTTCGCAATTTCTGCTGCTTTCTGATATCCAACATAAGGACAGATGGCAGTAATAATTCCCACACTATTTTCCACAAAGTAACGGCATCTTGTCTCGTTTGCTGTGATTCCTTTCACACAGTTATCCACAAATGTCTGCACTGCATAACCAAGCGTATCAATAGACTGGAACAGGCAGTAAAAAATAATGGGTTCAAATGCATTTAATTCCAGCTGTCCGGCTTCTGCAGCCATAGTAATGGTCACATCATTTCCAATTACATTAAATGCAACCTGGTTCACAACCTCCGGAATAACCGGGTTTACCTTGCCAGGCATAATAGAAGAACCATTTTGCTTCGCTGGAAGGTTAATCTCCCCAAATCCTGCTCTTGGGCCAGAGGACATAAGGCGCAGGTCATTGGCAATTTTGGATAATGTTACGGCACAGGCTTTTACAGCACCGGAAACAGCTACAAAAGGATCCAGGTTCTGGGTGGAATCGATCAGGTCGTATGCCTGTACCAGCTCCATATCAGAAATTTCGCTAAGATTTGGCACAATTCTTCGAAGATAGGATTCATCCGCATTCAAGCCTGTACCAACAGCCGTTCCTCCCATATTCAGTGCACGCATTTCATCCATAGCCTTATCCATACGGTTAATGTCTCGAAGCACTGCTACGCTGTATGCCTTAAATTCCTGGCCAAGACGGATAGGAACCGCATCCTGAAGCTGGGTTCTTCCCATTTTGATCACGCCGTCAAACTCTTCCGCCTTCTCATTCAGGGCAGTATGTAATCTCATAAGTTCTTTTTTCAGATTCTTCAAAAGACGCAGGGAGGTCATTTTTCCTGCTGTGGGAATAACGTCATTGGTTGACTGTCCACAGTTTACATGGTCATTTGGATTCACCATGGAATAGTCACCTTTTTTACCTCCCAGAATTTCATTGGCACGGTTGGCAATAACCTCATTGGCATTCATGTTTAAAGAGGTTCCTGCGCCGCCCTGGATAGGATCTACAATAAAATCTTCGTGAAACCTTCCAGCAAGAATTTCATCACATGCCTGCACAATAGCCTGTGTTATTTTTTTGTCCAGAAGCCCTACTTCACAGTTGGTGATGGCTGCTGCTTTTTTGATATATGCAAGACTGTTTATAATTTCCGGATGCATATTCAGACCCGTAATATGAAAGTTCTCTGCAGCTCTTAATGACTGCACGCCATAATATACATCCTCCGGCACATTTTTGGCACCGATAGAATCTTTTTCTGTACGAAATTCCTGTTCACTCATTTTCTATATCTCCATTCCTTTTATTACGTTATTCTCTTTACAGACAAATTATTTTTTAGATGTAAAAATTTATTTTTTGTCTCTTGTTCTTATTATAGGAGTCCGTTATTATATAATCAAATACATATATTTTTATAATTATTATAGTTTTAAAATTATGTAGTATTAATGGACAAAGGCGTAAAAAATCAGAGGAGGCAAAAGCACAAAGGAGCAAAAGCTGTCCATACTTGCATGATAAAGCTTTTAAACTTTTGCACCCCTGAACATGAGAATACAGCTATTTACACAATATATTAAATATTTAACCAAGGAGTGTACATATATGTTTCAAGGAATGGAATACGTTTATGAGGTATACAAAGAAAAAAGCTTTTCAAGGGCAGCTGCCAGGCTTTTTATTTCCCAGCCGTCTTTAAGCGCCAATGTAAAGCGTGTGGAAAAAAAGGTAGGTTATCCCATTTTTGACCGGAGCACCAAGCCTCTTGGTCTTACAGAATGTGGAAAAGAGTATATCCGGTGTGTGGAAGAAATCCTGAGTATTCAGAAAGGTTTTTCTGATTTTGTCCATGACCTTGGAAATCTGGACACTGGTAATCTTACCCTTGGAGGCAGCAATCTTTTTTCTTCCTGGATCCTGCCCCCGCTGATTTCGGATTTTGTTGCCCGCTATCCAAATATCAAAATCAACCTGGTAGAAGAAAATACCACCAGGCTGACAGAGTTTCTTCAAAAAGGAACCGTTGATGTGATTCTGGACAACACAGCCCTGAATCCGGAGATTTTTGACAGCCGTCTTTTTCAGGAGGAGCACCTGATTCTGGCAGTACCCCGCCGCCTGGCAGTCAATAAGAAACTGACAGAGTTTCAGATTGCTGACAGCTGCATCCGTGACGGTTCTTTTCTTGAAGAACGATTCTCCCCCGTTCCTTTGAAATGCTTTCAGGGACAGCCCTTTATTATGCTGAATAATGAAAATGATACTGGAAAAAGAGCAAGACAGATCTGCCTTGCCAGCCATTTTGAACCGGATGTGATCTTAAATATGGATCAGCAGATGACTGCCTATAACATCTGTCAGTCGGGAATTGGAATTTCTTTTATCGGAGATATTATGCTCTCCCGGATTCCCTATAATAAAGAAGTTATTTATTATAAACTTCCGGAAAGACACAACAGCAGAAAGGTTTGTTTTTACTGGAAAAAAGGAAGATATTTCACAAGAGCCATGGAAGAATTTCTGAATATGTCATGCAATAACTAATTTCGCCCATCGAATTTCGGCAAAATATACAGTAAAGTTGAGCGTATACATTGCATGCTCTGATATTATTTCGTACACGAAAAAGCCCTGCACACGGCAGGGCTTCTTCTTTACCATTTAATCTTATATCTGACTTCTGATTAGTACAGTTTAGCCATCTCTTCGATGTTGTCTGGGTTGAACTGAAGAGGAGCACCAAGAACAACTTCTGTGCCGCCGTCATCAGCTTCTGTGATTGTGTAATCACCAAGGTCACCAGCTGTGAATGTCTCATCAATAGCACCTGTGATCTCGTCGTTGATCAGAGCGATTGTTGTCAGAGCGGAAAGTTTTCCAAGGCCCTGCATATCCCACAGATAGAAGTATGGGCAGGAATGCTCATCATCAGCACCTGTGTACTCAAGCATCTCAGATGGAAGTCCAAGACCTGTTAATTTGCAAGCAGATCCGTTGTCCTGAAGGTATTTAGCAGCTGCTGCGATACCAACTGTTGTAGGAGCGCAGATAACTTTCAGATCTGGATATTTCTCAAGAAGAGCTGCGGTCTGGTCTGTAGATTTCTGTGGCTCGTCATCGCCATATGCAACTTCTACAAGCTCAAGGTTTGCATAGGAATCATCCTCTTCCATGATTTTTTTCATAGCGTCGATCCATGCGTTCTGGTTTGCAGCCTGGGATGTAGCAGAAAGGATTGCGAACTGTCCCTCGCCACCAGCGATATCAGAAACAGCGTCCAGAAGAGCCTGGCCTACAGCAACTGTACCAGCCTGGTTGATGAAGATCTGACGGCTGTCTGGGTTTGTAGCAGAGTCGAAGCAGGAGATCTTAATTCCTTCGTCCATAGCTTCCTGTAATTTAGCCTGAAGAGCGTTTACGTCGTTTGCAGAGATGCAGATTGCATCGTAGTCCTGAGAAATCAGGTTATCAAGAACTTTGATCTGTGCATCTGCTGTTGCTGCTTCTGGATATACAGTATCAACTGTTGCGCCTTCTGCTTCAGCTGTCTCTACGAAAGAAGAAGCTGCGATTTCGAAGAATGCGTTACCAGCGGATTTACCAACCAGTGCGATTTTCTTTCCATCAGCTGAACCAGCCATAGCCGGAACTGCAGATCCAAGAATCATTGCTCCACAAAGAACTGCGCTTACGATTTTTTTGTTCATAGTTTTTTCCTCCCATGGAAATTAATATAGTTTTTATTTGCAACTGCCCTGCACTTCCACAAGGGCAATTAACAAGCTTATAAATTACATATGAGTTAGTTGTTAAGGAATTTTTTATTTTGCCATTTTCATTTTCTTCTGAACTTCTTTGATGATATTCGGAAGTGCAACTGCACCGATCAGAAGTACACCAATGATCAGAAGGATAACCTGCGGATGGATATTTCTCTGTCCAAGACCAACACGAAGGCAAACGATGATGAATGCGGAAATAAGACCACCTGCAATATTTCCTTTACCACCAGTGGAGGAGATTCCTCCAAATACTGCCATTGCGATAGCGTCCATCTCAAATCCGTTACCGGTTGTGGTGTTTGCACCAAATGAGGAGGACATCAGGAACAGTGCACAAAGACCGGAGATTGTTCCCATCAGAGTGTAAATGATGAAGCGGATCTTCTGTACGTGGATTCCAGAGTAGTAAGCTGCAAGACGGTTAGTACCGATTGCATATACTCTACGTCCAAAAGTGCATTTTCCAAGGATAACTGCTGCAATAATTCCAAGAATCAGAACCAGGAACAGAATGTAAGGAACTCTTCCTACTTTTCCGCCAAGTGCAGAGAAGCCTTCTGTATTTGTTACGGAAATACTTCCGCCGCTTCCAAGAACGATCTCTGCAATACCTCTGAAGATGATCTGTGTTGCAAGTGTTACGATCATTGGAGGCAATTCTTCAAATCTGGTAAGAACAAATGCGTTTACAGCTCCGCAAAGAGAACCAACCAGAAGTGTTGCAAGAATTACTACGATAAACGGTGCGCCTGTATTTGCTACGATACAAGCCATTGTTGCGGAGAGACACACGATAGAACCAACGGAAATATCGATCTCACCAAGTACCAGAATGTATGCCATCGGCAGCATCAAGAAGATTTCTGCCAGATAAACAGGCATCTGACGGAGCAAGCTCTTCATATTGTAGAATTCAGAAAAGTTTGCACAGAAAATATTTACTGCAATAAACAGGAGTACCAGAATGCCTTCCCAGCTGAAGATCATCTGTTTTACAGGGCTTTTCGGCACGTTGTTAATACTTCTTCCAGATTTTCCAGCCATGATTACATCTCCCTTCCCTTTAATGCATTTTTGTCAGCCGCACGCTGTAATACGATGTTTACAACAACTACGACAAGAATGATAACACCCTTGATGGTATTCAGCCACAGCTGATCGAAGAATGGGATCAGCGGAAGTGCTTTTGCAATGGTTGCAAGGATCAGAGATCCAAGAAGAGCACCAAGTACTGTACCACGGCCACCGCTCATGCTTACACCACCGATAACGCAGGCTGCGATAACGTCCATCTCACCGCCCTGCTGCATATCAGGCATTGCAGAAGCATAAATGGAAACCTGAAGAGCTCCGCCAAGACCGGCAAGAAGACCCATGATAGTATAAACAAGAAGCTTAATATTTTTTACATTGATACCGGAAACTTCTGCTGCGCTTGGGTTACTTCCTACTGCGTAGATTCTTCTTCCAAGTGTTGTCCATTTCATGAAGATAAAGAAGATTACATAGCAGACGATGATCACCCAGATTACAAGGCTCATTCCCAGGAATTTTGTTGTTGCGAAATCTTTGAATTTACCAAGGGCTGCTGCACTTGCCCACTCACCGTTGTGGGAAACAAGATATCCCATTGCACGGTAGATGTACATGAAGCCCATTGTTGCAATAATCGGAGGAACATCTGCTCTGGAGATTACAAGACCTACCAGGAAGCCACATACGATTCCGATTGCCAGTGCGATCACAAATGCCAGGAAAGTACTGGAAATGTGGTCATATTTCAGAAGCATACCAATTGACATACCAGTCAGTGCCAGAGTAGACATGATAGAAATATCAATTCCGCCTACCAGCATGACACACAGCATACCAAGTGACATTACCATTGTTACTGCGTTGTTTTTCAGCATATCCGTCAGAGACTTAAATGTAAGGAATGACGGGCTGATTGCTGTGATTACTACGAAAAGCAGAACCAGGATCACTGCAAGCAGTGCTTCACGGGAACCTGTCAGCTTTTTCATGAAAGATTTCTTTTCCATTATTTAGCTGCCCCCTTTCCTGATGTACCTTTCTCCATAGCCAGCTCAAGGATCAGCTCCTGAGTAGCCTCGCCTCTTCCAAGTTCACCGGTCTTGCGTCCGTTGCACATAACAACGATACGGTCTGACATACCAAGGATTTCTGGCATTTCAGAAGAAATCAGGATGATTGCATAGCCTTTCTTTGCAAGATCTCCCATGATAGCGTAGATTTCAGCTTTTGCACCAACATCAACACCTTTGGTAGGCTCATCCATGATTACGACTTTCATTTCCTGACTAAGAGCTTTGGCAACTACAACCTTCTGCTGGTTTCCACCTGACAGAGAGCTTGCAGGCTGGAAGATATCAACGGCTTTGGTATCTACCTCTTCCAGAAGTCTCTTGGAAAGATCTCTTTCTGTCTTTTCATCATTGAAGCCCTTCTTTGCATATTTGCTGATGGTAGGAAGTGTTACGTTTCTTCCAAGTCCCCAGCTCATGATCAGACCCTCTTTCTGACGGTCCTCCGGAAGAAGGATGATTCCTTTTTCCATTGCATCAGACGGCTGTTTGATATGTACTTCTTTGCCTTCCAGATAAACCTTACCTTCATCTGGATTTGTGATTCCACAGACGCTTTCTACAACCTCTGTACGTCCTGCTCCAACAAGACCTGTAAGACCTACGATCTCACCTGCACGTACGCTGAAGGAAACATCTTTGAAATATCCGGTACGGGATAAATGCTCGATACGAAGCATCTCATCACCGATCTTAACCTCCGGTTTCGGGAACAGATCCTTGATCTCACGGCCAACCATTGCTTTGATAAGGTCTGCATTTGTGATTCCATCAACATCATAAGTACCGATGTACTGGGAGTCACGGAATACGGTAACTCTGCTTGCCAGACGGTACATATCCTCGAAACGGTGGGAAATGAAGATAATGGAAACCCCTTTTTCTTTTAACTGGTCAACGATTCTGTAAAGCTCTTCAGATTCTCTCTTTGTAAGAGAAGCGGTAGGCTCATCCAGAATAACGATTTTTGCATTTGTGGATAACGCCTTTGCGATCTCAACCATCTGCTGCTGGGCAACACTTAAAGTTCCCATTTCTGCAGTTGCATCAAAATCTGCATTTAACTGTTTCAGAAGCTTGTTTGCTTCCTCATTCATTGCTTTCCACTGGATCATGTGATTTTTCTTAATCTCATGGCCCATAAAAATATTTTCAGCTACTGTAAGATGTGGATATGATGTAGGATGCTGATATACAGCTGCGATTCCAGCTGCCTGTGCGTCCTTCGGACCTTTAAAATCCACTTTCTCGCCAAACAGGTACATTTCGCCTTCTTCTGCTTTATGTACACCGGTAATTACTTTAATGAAGGTAGATTTACCTGCACCGTTTTCGCCCATCAGTGCATGAACTTCACCAGGTTTCAACTGGAACTGTACATTGTTCAGTGCTTTAACGCCGGGGAAAATTTTCGTAATGCCTTTTAACTCAAGAACATATTCAGACACGGCTTTTTTCTCCTCCCTTTCTTGATCTGGTATTATTCTATCACCTGTGCACTTTGTTTGAAAATGGGAAAATATTTGGAAACAGGGTAAAATATTTTCCACTTTATGGGTAAAATTTTCCACTGATCAAAGAATATTCCACAAAAACGGGCTCTTTTGCCCTCGTCTTTTAGATATTTTTGTGATATGATGTTATCGTCAGATGCGATAATTCTAAAACGGAGATTATAATTATGAAATTACTGATTGTAGATGATGAAGAGCTTACACGTACCGGTGTGATTTCCTCTATTGACTGGAATGCTATCGGAATTGACGAAGTCTTTCAGGCTGATGATGGAATAAACGGGCTGGAAGCTGCCCGTACACACAAGCCGGATATCATCCTCTGTGATGTGCGTATGCCACGTATGGATGGAATCCAGATGCTGGAGCGTCTGGAGAATCTTCTTCCCGATGTGGTTCCTGTTTTTATGAGCGGTTATTCGGATAAAGAATATCTGAAAGCTGCCATTAAACTTCGCGCTGTAAATTATATCGAAAAACCGCTGGATCCACAGGAAATCCAGGATGCTATTGTACAGGCCCGTGATCTTTGCCTTGCCAAGCAGCGCTCCCGCTATAATGAATCCATGCATTCCCTTGAGAGTGCTTCCCACCTGGCACTGCTGCTGACACAGCCTTATGCCCATGCAAAAGATGCCATTGAAAAGCTGGTAGACGAGCTTTCCCTTCCAGTTACTTCTTCTACCAGTTTTACGGCTATTGTATTAAAAACAGAAGCGGACGAAGAACTTTCCCCTTCCACAGTCAATGCCATGTATGTGTCTGTACGGGATTTCCTGAAGCCTTTCCATATGGAATGTATTTTTGCTGAAAAACGGGTACAGTATATTGTATATTTTATTTTCGGTCCTGTACTTGGACCTGGAGCAAGAAAAAGTGTGGAAGATTTTTTCTGCAGTATGTATTCCCGTTATCCCAGATTCTGCATTGCTGCCGGAGACACTCTGATAGGGATTTCAAAGGCTTATCAGTCTTATACTTCTGCTGTAATTCTGCTTCAGAATACCTTTTTCTTCCCTGCAGGCACCTTTTTATCTCCATTTCACGAAATTCCGGTTTCCGAAAATCATACGCAGCTTCCAGCCAATCCTGAAAAGGAATTTCTTTCTCTTCTCACAGAGAAAAAAGAGACAGATACTAAAAATTTCCTTCAGGGACTTTTTCTGTATTTTGATCATAATCAGAATATTCTGCCAAACCAGGCAAAGGATCTGTATTATAAGCTTTTCCGTGTCCTTGAGGAGGCAGCCCGCCAGTTGAAGCTGTCTGTTCCTGGCAAACAGGAAAATCTTATGGATACCCTGGAAACTATTTTTTCTTTTGATGAACTTCATGAAAAGCTTGTCCAGAAAACCGGGGACTTTTTCCAGGCAGCCACCAATACGGAAGAAGAAAATTCCACAATTTTCCTTATAAAGGATTATATCAGTCAGAAATATATGAACGAAACCCTGTCAGTAAAGGATATCAGTGACCATGTATTTTTGTCCACCTCCTATGTTTGCACATTTTTCAAAAATGAAACCGGACAGACCCTGAATCAGTATCTCACCGAATTTCGAATGGAAAAAGCCAAACAGCTTCTTGCTGATCCCAGATACAAAATTGCTGACATTTCTTCCAGAGTCGGCTACAGTGACGGTAATTATTTCGGAAAAAGTTTTAAGAAATATACAGGTCTTTCCCCATCGGAATACAGGGAAAAGAAAAGCTGACCGTTTAAAGGAGTGTGACTTATTTTGCAGACATTAAAACAATGGTACCAGGACCTGAAGCTTCAGTCCAAATTCACCCTGGTACTTCTTCTTATTGTGGCAATTCCTGCAATTGCCATTCTTTTCTTCTTTTACGGAAGAGCTTATGACATGGTAGTTTCCTATACGATCCGGCAGGAGCAGGACCGTTCTGCCGATACCGCCCCGCTGATTGAAGAGTCCATTCAGAAAATTCTGGATGTAAGTACACAGATTTCTTCCCAGGATTTTTACCAGACTCTTTTCAAAAATACCATAACAGATTCTTTTTCCGACCTTGCAGCTTCACAAGATGCAGCCAGATTTTCCCGTAATATCAGCCAGCTCATTGCGGATACGCCTGTAACCAATGTAAAAATATATATGGAAATCCCAAAGGATTCTGCTTCTGATATGAATGCTTTTTTGCAGTCTGACAATCTTAAGGATACCTTTCTTTCCCTGGAGCAGGCCAAGGGTACTTACTGGTATGGAATTTTCCGCGGAAGCCGGGTTCCCCAGCTTTTTTGTCCTTCTTTCTATCTTGGGGCCAGGGAACAGGAAGCATATGGGGATCTGGCTTATATCACACATGCTTCTGTGATTTTTGACAGTGGAACCTATGATGCTTATATGGCTGTTTACTATTCCAGTGAAGATTTTCAGCAGATTTTGTCCGGAAACCTTACACTGGACGGCAGCGTTTCTTATATTATGAATGAAAGAAACAATCTGGTATCTGCCTCCAGCAATTCTCTTGCCGGAATTTACTGGCTGGATTATGACAAGATCATGGAATCCTATATGTCCTCCAACAGCTTTGTGGAACAGGATATTCTTGGACAGACGGTATATGTGGGATTTTACCGGATCAAACAGCCGGGATGGTTTATGGTAACGGTGCTTCCTTCCCAGCCTCTGATTACCCAGAGTAATATTCTGGTTCTTCAGTTTTTGTCCATTTATATTGCAGTTCTGGTGCTTGCCTTTTTGCTTGCCAGTACTTTGTCCAAATCCATTACCGGGCGTATTTCTTCTGTAATCAGCCAGATGCGGACTGTGCGCCACGGACCGCCTGTTCCCATGGATAGCCCCAGTGCACATGACGAAATTGGTGATTTGATCGATACTTACAATTATATGACCCGCAAAATGAATCAGCTTATGGAAAAACAGGCGCAGGCTGCGGAGGATTTACGTATTGCAGAATTTAATTCCCTTCAGGCGCAGATCAATCCTCATTTTCTTTATAACACAATGGATATGATCAACTGGATGGCGCAGCAGGGACGGACCCAGGAGGTCTGCAATGCAGTGCAAAGTCTTTCCCGCTTTTACAAGCTGACCCTTAGCCGTAAAAAGGGAATCAGCACCATTGCAAAAGAAGAGGAACATGTTTCTATCTACGTACATTTGCAGAATATGCGTTATCACGACAGTATTTCCTTTATTTCCGATATTCCGGATGAGCTTATGGAATATCAGATTCCAAAGCTTACTCTACAGCCGGTTGTGGAAAATTCTATTCTTCACGGTATTCTTGAAAAGCCTTCTAAGGCTGGTACCATTGTTCTGACTGGATGGATGGAAGAAAATGACGTAGTTTTACTGATTTCTGATGATGGAGTTGGAATTGCCCCGGATAAATTGCCGGTAATCCTTTCAGGCGATGGAACCAGTGTTTCGGGCGGAACCAATATTGCCATTTACAATACCCACAGAAGGCTTCAGGTTCTGTATGGTGCAAAATATGGCCTGTCCTATTCCAGCTATGTTGGAAAAGGAACGGAAGTTCAGATCAGGATTCCAGCGAAAAAGGATGGCGAAATAACAGAGACTGTTCACAGCATTAATAAATAGTATATCATAGTATGCCGGAAACAAAAAAGAGAGCCTACAGATCAATGGCATTTCGTTAAGACACCAATCTGTGGACTCTCTTTTTGGAATATGAATATGTGTGTGTAAAACCATGTAGATGGGCTGCTGCTTCCAGCAGCTTAAATGGTCTTATTATTATTACTATTGTTGTTATTGTTTCTGTTTTATATTTATTTCGATTATCTTGTTACAATATCAACCGGTACATTGAAGATCTTTGCAACTTTCAGGATAGTATCGATATGTCTTCCTGTTGCAGCTGCCATATGATGAGTCGGGCCTGCTTCGCTCCAGCGGTTTACAAACTCTCTTGCGCCACATGTGAAGCGTGTTCTCATGTTGGTATCACCAAAGGAAAGGATTGGTCCCTCTTCATTTACACCTTCTGCTACAACGAATTTGAAGTGTCCGTCAGCATCCTGTGTAATTGCAAGATAAGTAACCGGGCCTGTGTATGGATAAAACTGTGTCAGATATCCGCCGCCTGTTTTGCCGTGGAATACTGGTACAATCTTCATGGTTGGCTTCTTGTCGGAGATGTCAGCATCACCGCTTCCGGAATGGCCGATAATGCAGATGTCATCGTTGAAGTCGATGGAATACATCTCAGAAAGCTGGCCGGTACCGGAAATTGTTTTCAGAATACTCATTGCCATGGCAACCTTCATATCACCTTCAACAGCACATGCAGTACCCTGTTTGATCAGCATGGAGAATGCCGGGATCAGCATACTGTCAAGGACACCAGCCTTGCCCTGTGCAAATCCGTCATAATGGGAAGCGATCATTCCAAGATGCTCCTCTTTTACCCATTTCTCAAATGCTACAACGTATTTTGCCATATCCCATACTTTCTCGATTGTTCCGCCACCTTCAATATCAAAGGTATCAATGATGTCCTGAGCTTTTGCACGAATTGCATCCTCATCTGTGATATCATCAGCGATTGCCCACATCTTCTCCCAATCAAACTGTTTGGTGTAGAGGAACATTCTGTTGTACAGGTTAGTCTCATCAATGTAAAGATCCATCATACCTGGGTAAGGTCTTCCGATCTGTGCAATATTTGTATCACGGAATCTTCTTCTTACCTGTGCAGCCTTGCACCAGTCTTCGATCTCAGCCTGAACGCCTGGATCTCCGCCTTCTACAACACCTGTGATAACAGCATGTCTCTTGCCGGCTCTCTCAAGGTCAGCAACTGCTTCTCCAACAGCACCACAGGCATAGCCTTCGCCAAGCCATGTAGCGATATCTGTATGATCGTAATCCAGAGCTTTCAGTTTCTGAACGTTTACAAGAACAACCGGAACATCAAGATCACGAATTGCAGGAAGCATATTGTAGGATGTAGCGTAGGTCAGCATCTGAAGAAAAACAAGATCAACATCTGCTGCACGGAATTTATCTCCGGCTTCCATTGCCTGCTCTTTGGTTGTTACCATTCCTCCGTCAATGATCTCTACAGTATCCGGAATTGTTTTCTTAAATGCCTCATACTGTGCCTCAAACTCTGGAACCAGTGACGGGAACTGAGGCAGATATGCGCCTAAAGCAATAGAAAATACACCAACTTTTGCTTTTGTGTTTACTAACATAGTAGTACCTCCTGTTTAATTTGATATATCATATTCCTGTAATACCGGATATCCAAAATTGGAACCGGTATTACAGATACTATCGAACTGATTTTGTATAATCCGGCTGTCTTTATTCTCAGATTAAGCCTTGTATACCTTGATTCCGAAGGACTCATGAATGGTTGTACGAGCCTCTTCGATAGATTTGAACTCTTCTGCTTTCAGCATCTGAGCGGTAATGTTACCAATTGCAGTTGCCTCTCCCGGGCCTGCATGAACTTCTTTGCCAGTTGCCTTTGCTGTAAGCTCATTTAAGTATCCGGCATTGGATCCGCCGCCTACAACATGGATACGGCTGTATGTTCTGCCAGTCATCTCTTCCAGTTCCTTTGCAGTTTTTGCATAGCACTCTGCAAGGCTTGTGTAGATAACAGTTGCAATTTCGCCTAAGGTTTCCGGAACTTTCTGTCCGGTTCTGCGGCAATAATCTTTTACTTCTTCTGTCATATTCTCAGGAGAAAGGAAGCATTCATCATTTGCATCTACTCTGGACGGGAAATCTTTTGCTTCCTCTGCCATCTGGCAGATTTCTGCAAATCCGTATTTATCATCAAATTCATGACGTACAGACTGAATCATCCAAAGTCCCATAATGTTCTTCAGATAACGGAATCTTCCAGCGTATCCACCTTCGTTGGTAAGGTTCATTTCACAGCTCTTCTTGGAGCAGTCTGCTTTCTCTCTTTCCAGTCCCATCAGTGACCAGGTTCCGGAACTGATGTAAATAAAATCGTCGTCATTTGCCGGAACTGCAAGAACTGCTGAACCTGTATCGTGTGTAGCAGGTGCTACAACTTCTACGTCAAAACCAACCTCTGCTTTTACTTCTTCTGTGAAGTGTCCGATACTTGTACCTGGCATGATCAGCTTCTGGAACATTTTTCTTGGATATCCCAGCATGTCAATCAGTTCATAATCCCAGTCCTTAGTCTCAGGGCTTACAAGCTGGCCTGTAGTTGCCTCTGTATATTCACAGGTTTTCTTTCCTGTGAGCAGATAATGGAAATAGTCTGGTACATGAAGCATAGTTTCTGCCTGCTCCAGATATTCCGGATGTTTTTTCTTAACTGCCATCAGCTGGTAAACTGTGTTGAAAATTGCTTTCTGGATACCGGTACGTGCATAAAGATCTTCCAGAGAAATGGTCTTATAAACTTCCTCATCCATTCCTTCTGTTCTGTGATCACGATAACCAACTGTATTTCCAAGAACCTTGTCATCTTTGTCCATCAGTACAAAGTCAACGCCCCATGTATCTACGCCCATGCTTACCGGGATCTTGCCGATTTCTTTACATTTCTTAAGACCGTTCTTGATTTCCTGGAAAAGTCTGTCAAATTCCCAGCAAAGCTCGCCGTCTTTCTTTACCATTCCATTCTCAAAACGATGAACTTCCTCAAGCTCCATCTTTCCATTCTCAAGATGTCCCAGAATCAGTCGTCCGCTTGAAGCACCGATATCTACTGCAAGATAATATTTTGTCATTTTTATAAAACCTCCTCAATATGTAAGTTCCGTGTTACTGTTCACTCCGTTCACAACAACATGCTTTGCAATGCACAGAGAATATTGCCAGTGAACAGCAACAGTTCCGTACTGTATTTTCTTTTCCCATTATACAGTCGCTTTCATAATTGATGATATCATAGTACTATAATATTCATCAATAGATAAGACCCTTGTTTGTCCAAAAAAGTGTCCTTATTTGCAAATCAGTTTATTTTTACCAGAAAACCCCCAGGGCATTGCCCCGGGGGTCTATTTCATTTTATAAAAGAGCTATTTTGCGCTTACGCACTCCAGGACTTTTATAATAAATTAGTCATAAAGGTTTGGAGCGATATCTTCAGAGTCGATGTTTGTAGAATCATACCAGTAACCAGCTGTAGGAACATCCTCAAGCTCTTCGCCGTTAGCTGCTGCTGTCAGAGCATAGATTGCATAGTAGCCCATCATCAGAGGAGACTGTGTAACTGCACCAAGGAATGTGCCATCTGTTACAGCTGCTTTAATGATAGAACCAGCATCGAAACCAACACCGATAACGTCGCCTGCTGCTGCGTCAGAACCAAGAACGTTCAGGTTAGCGTTAGCTGCGAGAACACCCTCTGCGGAAACCTGGTTGGAACCGAAGATAGCGATGCAGTTTTCCTGGGAAAGGATAGCCTGAGCCTCTGTGGAGCAAAGCTCTACAGTTGTCTGTGCCGGAACAGCAACCTGGATAACAACGTCTGCGTCAGCTTCTTCAGCGTCTGCACCTTCTGCTGCGTTTACATAGAACTCATTACCTTTAACTGCTACTGTTTTTCCATCAGCTTTAACGAGCTCGATCATCTTGTTGATGAATCCAGTACCACGCTGCTGGATGTTAAGAGCTGTAGCATCCTGGTTAACCTCACCGATGATAACCTGTCCATCAGCGTTTGCAATAACGTCTTTGATTGCCGGATACATATTCTCAGCTGCTACTTCACCAGCCTGATTGTTATCTGTGCAGACTTCGCAAACTACAGATCCTTCTGGAGCATCAGCGATACCTGTATCAAATGTAACAACCGGGATTCCTTTGTCAGCACATGTCTGAAGAGCTTCCTGTACAGAAGATGTATCACAAGCTGCAAGACCTAAACCAACTGGATTAGCTGCGATTGCTGTATTGATCATGTTAACCTGGTCAGCGATATCAGACTCACTGTTCGGTCCCTGTGCTGTATAGGTAACACCTAATTCTTCAGCAGCTTTGTCCATACCTTTCATAGCTGCTTCCCAGTATGTAGACTGGAAGGATTTAACCATCATCGGGAACTCATAAGCTTCGTTAGCTGTAAGACCATCGAACTGATCTTCCGGAGCTGCCATTACAGTTGTTGCTGCTAAACCAGATACCATTGCTGCACACAGTACTAATGCCATAACTTTCTTTGCTTTCATTTAATACTTCCTCCTTAAAATAAATTATATAGTTTTTTTATGATGATACGTCAATACACCCCTGACGCTTCACATCCGTTATGAAATTTTTTCTTACAGACCGGCCTTTTTCGTCCGGCCTGCTTTTATCTTTTTTTAACTTTTATTTCCAGCTTTATGCTGCGGCTTTCTTTTCTTTCAGGATATCAATAAGTACTGCTACGATCAGTACAATACCTGTAATAATCTGCTGCCAGTTTGCCTGCAGGCCAATGTAAGGAAGACCTGTTTTTAACAGCATGATTACGAAAATACCAACCAGAGTTCCTACTACAGATCCGTAACCACCGGAAGCTGCAACACCACCAACGAATACACCGCCGATAGCATCCATTTCAAGTCCGGCACCAGTACCAGGCTGTACGGTAGGAGTTACTGCTGCATATGCGATAGCTGCAAGTCCTGTAAACAGACCGCAAACTACATATACCATTACATGATAGAACTTAACATTGATTCCGGAAAGAGCTGCTGCTTCTTTGTTGGAACCGATTGCGATGGTGTAACGTCCGAATTTTGTATGATTCAGAACAAATTCCATCAGAACAACTAAAATGATCATCCACAGGAAACCGATTGGATATCTGGAAGCACTTCTTCCTGTACCAATTGTCAGCTTGAAGATGGAATGGAACCATCCACCTGGCTGTGTCAGTGTGGGCCATGGTGTTGCACTGCAAAGAGAACCAGCACCACGGGTGATCATACAGGTACAAAGTGTAGCAAGGAATGGCGGAAGGTTCATAATTCCGATAAGAACACCGTTTAATGCACCGATTGCAATTCCAAGTACGATACAGATCAGCATTGCAACAACTACAGGAACATTCTGGCTTCTTACCAGTGTTCCGCCGATCAGTGCGTAACATACCATTCCGGTTCCGATTGACAGGTCTACACCTCCGGTAATAAGCGGGAATGTAACACCAATTGCCATCAGAAGATCATAGTATGAGAAATCCAACATACTTAAGATGGTTGTGTACTGTCTGAACTCTTTACTCATGAAGGAAAAGATTGCTGACAGTGCAATGATAACCAGCAAAACAATAAATCTCTGATCACTTAAAATACTTTTTTTCTTCTTAGTCATGACGCCCTCCTTAATCGATATTCCGTGTAGCCTTATCCATGATGCGCTCCTGTGTTGCTTCGGAAATATCAATATTTCCAGTCACTTTACCTTCGCACATGATGATGATACGGTCACTCATTCGGAGAATCTCTGTCATTTCAGAAGAAATCATGATAATAGATTTTCCTTCTGCTGCAAGTCTGCTCATTAATTTGTAGATCTCGTTCTTTGCACCAACATCGATACCTCTTGTCGGCTCATCGAAAATCAGGATCTCACTGTCACGGGTAAGCCATTTTGCAATAACAACCTTCTGCTGGTTACCACCGGAAAGGTTTACAACCAGCTGATCTGTGGTAGGTGTTTTGGTTGCAAGCTCTTTGACATACTTTTCTGTGACTTTTTTCTCTTTGGCTTTGTTGATGAATAAACCATTACAGTATTCTTCCATTGTAGCCAGAGTGGTGTTCTCTGTTACAGATTTCTGAACAACAACACCATATCTTCTTCTGTCCTCTGACAGATAACCAATACCATATTTAACGGCATCCTGTGGGCTGTTGATGGTTACTTCATGCAGCTGTCCATCTTTACCCATAATAGAAATCTTACCGCTCTGTTTCGGATCTGCACCAAACAGCGCTCTTGCTGTTTCTGTACGTCCAGCTCCCATCAGTCCGGAGAAACCAAGAATCTCACCCTTACGAAGCTCAAAGCTTACATCCTGAACCATCTTTCCTGCATTCAGATGCTCTACTTTCAGAACTACAGGTGCATCTGGTGCAACCATGCTGTGGTCTTTCGGATCTTCGTAAATAACACGGCCAACCATCATATTGATGATATCTTCTTTTGTACTCTCTGCTGTGATCAGGGTTCCTACATAACCACCGTCTCGCATGACAGTTACACGGTCGGTAATAACCTTGATCTCATCCATACGATGAGAGATATATACGATACCAAGATTCTTCTTACGAAGGTCTTTGATAATCTCGAATAAGTCTGCAATCTCTTTTTCGGTAAGTGCAGCTGACGGCTCATCAAAAATGATAACCTCTGCTTTATGGGAAATCGCTTTTGCGATCTCACACATCTGCTGTTTACCAACTGTAAGATTACTCATTTTTTCCCTTGGATCAATTTCAATGTTCAGATCCTTAAATAATTTCTTGGAATCTTCGATCATTTTCTTGTCGTCTACACGGATACCTTTTTTCGGCTCACGTCCGATAAAGATATTCTGTGCAACAGTCAGATCTCCGATCATATTTAATTCCTGATGTACGATTACAACTCCGGCATCCTGTGCTTCACGGGTATTGTGAAATTCAGTTTCTTTACCTTTGTATGTAATTGTTCCGGAATCCTTCTGATAAATACCTGTCAGTACTTTCATCAGTGTGGACTTTCCGGCTCCGTTCTCTCCCATAAGTGCATGTACTTCACCGCGTTTCACTTCGAAATTAACATGATCCAGGGCATGAACTCCAGGAAAGGACTTATCAATATCCTTCATAGTTAAAATAACTTCACCCATTGTCGAATCCTCCCTTATGATCAGTTCTTTCTGCGTCTTGCAGAAACGTCAGCGTAAACTGCTACAATAACAATGATACCTGTAATAATCATCTGCTGTCCTTTACCAAGACCAAATGCCATGATTCCCTGCTGAAGAAGAGAGATGATAAATACACCGATTACAGTACCGCCGATGGAAGCAAGTCCACCAACCATGGATGTACCACCCATTACACAGCCTGCAATTGCTTCGTTGTTATACTGATCGCCATATCCTGGCTGAACGGTTGTGTAAGTAGCTACAAAGAACAGTGCTGCAATTCCTACCAGGAATCCGCAGATTACATAAGCAAGCATTCTCCATTTTCTGGTGTTTACACCGGAAAGACGAACTGCTTCGCTGTTAGATCCAAGGCAAAGGATATAACGTCCAGGCTTTGTATTGTAAAGAACAATACCGCAAACAACTGCCATTCCAAGGAAGATCACAAGACCTACCGGAAATCCGTTATAGGAAGCAATATTACGGAACCATCCGTTTACCGGATCAGAACTCTGCGGCCAGCTTACAGACTGTGTTTTTGTAAATACAGAAGCAATACCTTTCGCAATGTTCATGGAAGCCATGGAAACAATGAACGGCGGAACTGACATATAAGATACCAGCCATCCGTTGAAGATACCAAATGCAAGACCAATAAGTACGCACAGTACCATAGCAGCTGCACAAGGAACTCCATAAGAAGTCATGCAGTAGCCGGAAACAAGTGCACAGCAGAACATAACCGGTCCAATGGAGAAATCAATTCCTCCTGTTGCAATTACAAATGTTACTCCAAGTGATAAGAAGCCCAGGAAGTATACGTAGTTTAAAGTAGACTTGATACTGTCACCAACAGGGAACTTACTTCCAAGTACTCCCTTAAAAACCACGAACATGAGAATCAGAATACAGACAAGCAGGATTCTGTTCAGGCCGAGCTTTTTCACAATTGGATTTTGTTTTAACTTTTCCAACTTTTCACCCTCCTTAATTTTTTTGTTACTGTCAAAAGTTTTGCAGCTGACCTTCTCTCCAGCAACAGACAAACAGCAACGTTTTTGCACACCTCTCTGTGTTTTCTATATCATAACGTGAATCCTGCATAATTGTAATAGAATATTTTCCAGAAAAAGGTTAAATATTTACGATATGGTCATAAATTTTTAACCTTTTATGGAAAATATGCACTATTACTTTAACACATGAAATTATTTTTTCAAAATCCGCTGATTTACTGCGTAAATCGCTGCTTTCTCATATTTGACCTTTTGATCCTGATATCATTTTAATGAATTAAATGGAAAAATCAGTTTTTCAATTTCGCTGGAATACATATTCTCCGGTGTTACAAGCTGGCAGCCGGAATTTACATTCTCATCGTATGGTTTTCCATGCAGCATCCTTACAGTCTCTGTAACTCCAAGATATCCCATTTTAAAGGCCTTCTGAACTACAATTCCCTTAAACACGCCCTTTTCCATAAGCTGGACTGCTTCCTGGGAACTATCCACTCCAACTACCTGTATCTGATTTTCCATATTTTCTCTCTGAACCGCTCTTGCAGCGCCTACAGAGGAATACTCATTCATTCCTGCAATCATTTCCAGATCCGGATATTTCTTCATAAGTTCTTCTGTAAGCTCGGAAGCCTTATCAAACTGGGAATTGCAGTAAACTACATCTACTACATTCTTATCATATTCCCCAAGGCCTTCCCGAAAGCCCTGTTCTCTTTCAATAGCTGTTGATACACCTTTAACATGGCTTACAATTGCAATTTTGGAATTCTCGTTAAGAAGCGTTTTTGCATACTCTCCCAACATTCTGCCTGCCTCCAGGTTGTTCGTCGCTACCGTCATATCCTGAATATTATTCTCCGTATAAGAATCTATAAATGTGATCTTGATTCCTTTTTCCTTTGCCTGCTGAAGAAGTTCATCGGAGGCATCAAAACTGGAAGGTGAAAACAAAATTGCATCCGGATCCTTTTCGATTGCTTCTTCCAGAAGCTTATTTTGAATTTCCACATCCTGTTCCCGCTCTGGTGCCAGAATTTCCAGGTTCGCCCCACATTCCTGTGCCGCCATCCTGGTTCCGGAAATAAGAGAGGTCCAGAAATCATTCGTTCCATCTTCTGTTTTTGGAATATAAATCAATGACCATTTTTTATTGTTATTTTTCTGACGAATGTGCAAAATTGCCCCTGAAACCACACATACTGTCAGCGCCGCACAAAACAGCATGATCCATTGTTTACGCTTTTTCATGTTGTTCCTCCTGTTCCATGGGAATCGTCACTGTGACAGTTGTGCCATGTCCCGGCTCGCTTTCATAATGCAGGCCATATTCTTTTCCATAGTACATGCAAAGTCTTTTTTGCACATTGTACACACCTACTCCATTAGACCGGTAATTAACCTTATGTTTTTCAAAAATATGATTCAAGGTTTCCTCATCCATTCCTACTCCGTCATCTGTAATCTCGATCACCGCATTTTGATTTTTCTGATACCCAGTTACAGTGAGCAGGCCTTTTGATTCTTTATATTTCAGGCCATGATAGATAGCATTTTCCACAATCGGCTGCAGTACCAGCTTTACAATATGGACACTGTTAATAGAAGGATCTACATTAATTTCAAACTCCAGCTTATCCTTGTAGCGCATTTTCTGAATGGTAAGATAGCTCTTTACATATTGGATTTCCTGCCCGATGAGCACAGTTTCATCCTCATTACTGATACTCTGGCGCAAAAGCCTTGCAAGAGATGCTGTCATCAGTACTACATCCTCATATTTCTTTCCTTCTGCCATCCATATTATAGAATCCAGGGTATTATACAGAAAATGAGGGTTGATCTGAGACTGTAATGCCTTCAGCTCAATTTTCCGCTTCTGCTCCTGCTCTTTGACATTTTCCTCCATCAGCTCTTCAATTCTATGGGTCATGGCATTGAAGGAGGTTGTAAGGCTTCCAATTTCATTCTGGGAAGGAATCACCACATCGGCAGCTTTAAAGTCTCCTTCCTGTACCTTTTTCATAGAATCACGAAGCTTCTGAATTGGAAGGGTAATGCTGCGTGCAATAAAACTGGATAGAATCATGGCAATGGCAACCAGCACAATGGCAGTCATTACATATATATTGTTGGCTTCCCTGCTGTCTTTTAAAAGTTCTGCCATATTCACGCAGCCCACAATGGTCCAGCCTGTAGTTTCAGAATGGGAAAGGGTATAGATTTTCTCATCGTCCCCCTCCCCGGTTACTACTATATCCGAATCAGCGTTCATAACAGTGTCAATATTCTCTGTCTGAAGTTCATTATATAACTGCTGCTGGCTGGGATGATATACAATATTTCCATCTTGATCCAGGATAAACACATAGCCTCTATCCCCTATGCTGTTCTGATCGCACAGATTTATGATAGCATTATAGTTCAGATCTATAAATACAACTCCGTCACTGTTTCCTGTGCCATAAAAATTATGTATTTCACGGCTAAGTGTTATTACCCAGGGGCGCTGTCCTTTTATCACATGCTGTACATGTGAAGATGTCAGGCAGTACTGATTATAATTGTCAACTGCGTTTGTATACCATTCCTGTGTGGAAAGGTCCAGATCTGGATTGATTGCCTGATATCCACTGTTTATCAGCATAACTCCATCTTTTTGTACAATTCCGATATTTCGGATATCTTCACGGCTTTTCAAAATCGTATTAAATTGTTCAAGTAAACGTTTGCGATGTCCTTCCTTTGTAGCTTCATCTTCCCCTATCTGTTGGTATAAAAGCTGATAAGCATCCTGACTTTTCGCTATTACAGAAGCAATGTTATCCATATAGGTAATGTAAGAATCAATATTCTGATTCAACTGCCGGATAATCGTTTGTGTATAAATAACAGAGTTCTCATAAATCGCTGAATTGGTATAACGAACTGAAATCAGAGTGGCAACAATAACCGCACACAGAACCAGTACAGAAATAGCTGCAAATATAGTACTCTGAATACTTTTAAAACCTTTAAAAAGCTTTGTCTGAGTCTGTTTTTCCTCCATTTGTCACTCTCCAATCAATTGCCTCTTTTTTCTTTTGCGTATTCTGTAGGCGTCTTTCCTGTCATTTTCTTAAAGGAAATACTGAAATAATGAGGATCAGAGAAACCAACTTTTTCAGCAATTTCATAGTTTTTCATTGTTGTCTGTTCCAGAAGTTCTTTCGCCTTCTCCATGCGGATTTTCCCCAAAAACTCCAGGAATGTACCGCCTGTGGCGTCTTTAAAAATAGTACTAAAATAACTGGTACTGATATTCAGATAAGAACAGATCTCATTCAGACTCAATGCCTGTTCCATGTAATGTTTGCGGATATAGTCCATAGCTATAACTGCCTGTTTTTGTCCATTGGAACTGTTCAGAGAAGTACATCTGTCAAAAACCTCATGTACATACTCCTCAGCCATAGCGAAAGCCTCTTCAAAAGTCTTTTGTTCAGTCACCTTTCCCATCAGAACTTCTCTCTTGTGAAACAGATCTTCGTCTTCAGAAGTAACAGCCTCCCAGCAGCTTCCTGCATGCCGAAGGATCATCTGAAGGCAGACACATACCTGGCTTTTATCCATTCTGGCTTCCATGATGCTTTTCTTCATAACAGACAGAGCATGGTTCATTTCCCTGTCATTTCCATTTCGAATTCCATCCATCATTTCCTCCAGAGGCTGTAAAAGAGAAAGATTTCTTTCAGAATTCAGTTCTTCTGTATCAATCAGAAGATTTCCACCAAGAAGATAACGAAGTCCTATTGCTTTTTCTGCCTGTTCATGTGACCGGATCAGTTCTCCGGGAGTTCTCACCCAGCCTCCGATTCCTGCTGAAACTTCAATTCCAATTACTTCTTTTACTTTCTGCTGGATTTTTTCACACAATGCATATATTTCATCAGAAAAATCACGGGTTCTTTCTCCCATAAAAAGGATGCACACACGATTGTTGCCTTCCTGATAGGCAATTCCGGCATTTTTTTCTTTGATAATTTCATCTGCTACATTAAAAAGAACAAAGGCCATCAGTGCGCTTTCCTGCCTTTTTTCCATATCGATTTTATGGATTTCGGAATACAGATCCATATCAAAAACTGCAACCCGATAAGAATCTGCCTCCAGGGTAATTCCCATTCCGGCAAGTTCTTCCACACTTTCCTGCACATCTCTTGTACAGCTTACCAGTGCTTCAATAGCCTTAGAACGAATCACAAGTGCATTTTTATGATAATCCTTAGAAGTCTTTTTCAGATCCTCCAATCGCTTTTTCTCTTTTCTTTGCTGATCTACTTTTTCTTTCATTTTGCCAATAACTTCTCTAAGCTCCATGGCAGTTACCGGCTTAAGCAAATACTCACTAACATTATACTGAATAGCTTTTTTTGCATATTCAAATTCTCCAAAACCACTGAAGATGACAATTACAATTTCCGGATAGTTATCATGAAGAAAATGGCTTAATTCCATCCCATCCATATAGGGCATAAGAATATCTGTAAGTACAATATCAACAGGATGTTCTTTCACAAAATCAGCAGCCTGCCGCCCGTTTTCACAATCACCAACCAGTTCACAATCCATAGATTTCCAGTCAATATTCTCCTTGATAGCCTCTCGCACAAGGATTTCATCATCTACAAGTAAAATTCTATACATAGTTTTTGCTTTTCCTTCCCATATGCAATGTGCAGCCAGTCAATATCCCCCAGATATCAATTTATGCACAATATTCATTTCGTCTAAATGTTATATTAACATAGCGTCTCTTATTATGCAATCTTACATAGATTATAAAAAAATAATCAGCTATCAGAATATTCCTACTTAAAAATTGGGCAAAAAAGCTGCAAAGTTGTCCTACTTTTACAAACTCTGCAGCTTTTGTCTATTTCTATTTTACAATAACTCCATCCTCATCCCACAGATCATGCCAGTCTTTTGCACCTTCCCACAGGAATACATGACCTTTGATCAGACGGTTATTTTTATCCAGAGAACGAATTGTTTCCATTTCTTCCTCTGTCAGCGGATCTTCTGTAACACACTTCAGATTCATAGTGTAGTTCTTTTCTTTCAGAGAGAAAGGAATCGGAGATACGCCTCTTTGTACTGCCCATTTAATACAGATAACAGCCGGATGAACTCCGTGTGCCTGTGCAATTGCCTTTAATTCCGGTAACTCGATATCAGCAATGTCTTCTGGCATTTTATCTCTCTCCGGACGTTCCGGGGAACCAATGGGACAGAATCCAACCACTTCAATACCATGCTTTCTGCAATAATCAAACAGCTCTGGCTGCTGGAAGCATGGATGAAGCTCCATTTCAATTGCTGCAGGTTTAATTCTGCAAAGTGGAAGTACTGCTTCCAGCTTCGGGATTGTCATATTGGACATACCGATATGTTTTGTCAGTCCCATATCTACCAGACGTTCCATCTGTCTCCATGTTTTCATGAAGCGTTCTACTGTAAATGGTTTGGAATCTGGATTTCTTGAATCCACATCACAATGAGGAGCATGATAATTCGGGAATGGCCAGTGAACATAATACATATCCAGATAGTCAAGTTTAAGATCCTTTAATGTCTTTGCACATGCAAGAAGTACATCTCCATCACCATGCATGTCATTCCATACCTTGGATGCAATAAAAAGATCTTCTCTCTTTACAACGCCTTCTGCAAAAGCATCTGCAAATACCTGTCCAATCATGTCTTCGTTTCCATAGCAGGCTGCACAGTCAAAGGAACGGTAGCCCACACGAATAGCTCCTGCTACCGCAGCGGAAACTGCATCAGCATCTGCATGGTCACTTCCAAAAGTTCCCATACCAACAGCTGGCATCTTAGCACCCGTATAAAGAGTTCTCTGAGGAACAATTGCCGGATCAATCATTGTCATTTTTTTATCCTCCCTTATTAAATTTGCCTTACATTCTTACATTTCCGAATGTATTTTCAGCAAATAATTTTTTAGCTGAATTACCTAATTATCTTATGATTATCTTATAACTTAGTAATCTCAATCTGTGGAAGAAGCTTCTCCATATCTTCCATTACAAAAAAGCCTGTTTCTTCCCGCATTGCAGCAGCTGCTGAAATTGCGCTGGCCCGTCTTAAAGTATCTTCCAGAGAAAGTCCCTCTGCCAGACCAAGTGCAAAGCCTGCTATCATGGAATCTCCACAGCCAACTGTATTCACAGCATTTATCTTCGGTACACGAGCCCTGTAAATTCCATCATCTCCAACGGCAAGAGAACCATCTGCACCAAGAGAAACTGCTACGATTTTTACGCCTCTTTCATGAATCGCTTTTGCAGCCTCTATGATTTCCTGTATATCGTCACAGCTTTTGCCTGTGAGCATACGAATTTCATCAATATTCGGTTTAATCATGGTAGGCAGTGCCTCTATTCCCATTTCCAGAAGCTTTCCGCTTGTATCCAAGATTACAGGAATTCCAGCCTCTTTCACAATTTTAACCAGTCGCTGATAAGCAGTTCCATCTAATCCTTTCGGAACACTTCCGGACATGGCAACTACCTTTGCCTCTTTTACCAGTTCTCGGAACTTTGCTTCAAAGCCTTTAAAATCTTCTTCTGTAAGAGTAAAACCCGGTTCCAGAAATTCTGTCTGAATGTGATTAATTTCATCCCAGATATTGATGCAGGAACGACTTTCAGCATCTACATGATAAAATGCACCTTTAATTCCAAACGGCTTCAGGGCATCTTCTATATAGGCTCCTGCATGACCACCTACAAATCCGGTTGCAACTACATCCGCGCCATAGATAGACGCCGGTTTCGAAACATTAAGTCCCTTTCCTCCCGGTACATATGTACATTCCTTTACGCGGTTCACCTGTCCAACCTGAAAATTATCTACTACATAGCGCTTATCAATTGCAGCATTTAATGTTACTGTCAAGATCATAATATTTAATCCTCATTCATCAGAAGAATCTTGCCTTTTACAAGTCCAGGAGTCTTATATAACTGGAATGCTTCCTGTGCCTGGCTCATAGGCATTTTGCGATAAATAAATCCCGGATCAAATTTCAGCTGACCTGTAGCAAAATAATGTGCTGTCAGTTCCCATTCCTTTCCCGGGAACGGAGAGCTGTAAGACATCCAGGAACCTGTCAGCTTAAATTCCTTACGGTTCATATTCTCCCACTGCTTTGGTGTAAAGGTAAGGTCTGCATGAGGTGTACCAATAAAGCATACATGAGCTTTGTTGGCAGCAAGCTCAAATGCCATATGCATAGTCGGTACCTGTCCTGCAGTCTCAAATACATAGCCATAACCTTTACCATCGGTAAGTGCCATAGCCTCTTCCATATAATTTTCTTTGGTAGTGTCAATTACGGCATCTGCACCCATACGTTTCGCAAGTTCAAGACGCTCCTGACTGATATCAAATACTACAACTTTCTTGGAACCAAAAATCTTTGCCCACTGCATGGTAAAAATTCCAATTGTTCCACAGCCTAAAATTGCCACGCACTGGCCACCCTGATAATCATTCTGCAAAAGTCCATGAAGAGCAACTGTAGATGGCTCAAACATTGCTCCCTGTTCATAAGAAATGGATGGATCAAATGGGATTGCATTCTGTTCCGGAATTACCACATAATCGGCATTACTTCCCTGCTGTCTTGAACCGATAAAGCTGTAATGCTTGCATAAAGAGAAATTACCATTCTGGCAGTCATCACATTTCATACACGGAAGAAGCGGTGCACCTGATACTCTGTCACCAACTTTTACCTTAGTTACACCCTCTCCTACTTCTACAATATCACCGGAAAATTCATGTCCAAGAACAATTGGATAGAAATGAACTCCGTGATTTAATACACGTGGAACATCAGAACCGCAGATTCCAGATGCTTTTACTTTAATTTTAACCCATCCTGGTTTTGCCTGTGGCTCTTCAATCTCCTGATACTGTACGTCTTCATTTGCAACTACAACTGCTGCTTTCATCTTAGAATACCTCCTTACTGCCGCACCATCATATGTTCCAAAGAATCATATAAATCTCTGTATGCACGGTATGCTTTGTCATAAACTTCTTTATTTGAAGGATCAGGCTCATGGCGTCGGGTTTCCTTAACAGTCATGGACACTGCCTCCTCATAATCTTTATAAAATCCTACTCCGACACCAGCGAGAATTGCCGCTCCAAGAGTGGTCGCCGTATCAGACGCAGGCACTACAACAGTCTTTCCCGTTATGTCTGCCTTAATCTGGGTCCAGAGAAGTGAATTTGCCGAACCTCCCATAGCCCTAAGAACACTTACACTGGCTCCTGCATTCTCTGCCACTTCCAGATTATGGCGCAGAGAAAATGCAACACCTTCCATGCAGGCACGCAACATATGACCTTTATTCTTTGCAAAATCAAGTCCATAGAATACGCCTTTTGCATATGGGTTCCAGATAGGTGAACGTTCTCCGGACATATATGGAAGAAAAACAACTCCGTCACTTCCAGCCGGAATTGCTTCTGCAATTTCGTTAAACCTGGTAAGAGAGGATTTGCCGGTTTTCTCCTCCTGGCTTCTCTCAAACTCTCCAAACTCTCTTTCAAACCAGCGCATTACACCGCCGCCACCGGTAGTTCCTCCCTGAAGCAGCCACTGGCCTGGAACAACATGAAAGCCCAGTATTAAGCTTGGATCTGCCTTATAAGTATCTGTACAGATGCTCATTCCTCCGGCCTGTCCACCCTGTTCCTGTGTCTCACCCGGATGAATGACTCCGGCCCCCAAAGTGCCGCAGGCAGCATCTAATCCTCCAGCCACTACAGGGGTTCCTTCTGCCAGTCCGCTCTGTTCTGCAGCAGTCCTTGTAACAGTTCCTACAACCTGGTCACATGGCACAATATCTGGCAGAAAATCCATGGGGATTCCCAGCTTCTCACACATTTTCTCATCCCATTTACCTGTGTGCATATTAAAGCAATGTAAACCATATCCCTGAGACAGATCCTGTGTTACAGTGCCAGTCAGTCTGTAAGCTATAAAGCTGTTGGACTGAAGAATTTTGTAAATATTCTTATATACTTCCGGCTGGTTTTCTCTGTACCATAAAATTTTCGCTGTAGTATAAGAGGGCTGAAGAGAATTGCCGGCAACCTGAAAGATATTATCACTGCCAATTTCCTGATTCAGCCTGTCGCAGATTTCCTGTGCTCTGGTATCCATCCAGATAGGAGTGTCAGTCAGAACCTTTCCCTCTTTATCAATAGCGATAGCAGACCAGCTCTGTCCGTCAATTCCAACACCGGCAATCTCTTCCGGAGGAATATCCCCTTTCACAAGACATTTCCTGACTGCACTGCAAACTACACTCCACCACTCGTCCGGTTTCTGCTGTGCCCATCCTTCCTGAGGATAATACACAGGATAATCTCCTGTGGCAGAAGCTATCACCTTACCTTCTCTGTCAAACACTGCAACCTTGCATGCACTGGTTCCAATGTCGATTCCCAATAAATAGTTTTTGCTCATCCTTGTCTCCTTATGGATTTTCCCACAAAAATATCTGTCTGAAGTTTCCGTATGATATGCTCTGGAAGGTCTTCCTTGCCTTCCAGACGTTCCAGCATGATTTCTGCCGTTTCTTTCGCAATTCTTTCTGTAGGCTGCGACACTATGGTAAGAGAAGGTCTGCAGGCTCTGGCAAATGGAAGATTATCAAATCCAATCAGCGAAATCTCTTCCGGCATGGATACCCCCATTTCATTCAGCCCTATCACAGCTCCCATTGTCATCTCGTAGTTGGTTACAAATACAGCCGTCATATCCGGATTATCCCTTACCAGCTCTTCCACAGCCTGAACACCGCCCTGAATCGTATAATCTCCATGACAAATCAGTTTCTCATCAACTGCAATTCCATGCTTCTTAAGAGCTTTCATATATCCCAGCATACGCTGTCTGGCTGTAAAAACCTCATCTGGACCGCCAATCAGCCCAATCTTATGATGATGTTGTTCCACAAGCATGGCTACAGCCTTCTCTGCTGCATTCTCATTGTCTACAAGCACGCAGTCACAGGAAATATTCTGGATCATACGGTCAATAAGAACAATGGGCTTTCCTGTTCTCTGAAATTCAAGCAGATGCGCCCCCGTCATATCCACCGGCATATTAATAATTCCGTCCACTCGTTTTCTTGTAAGAAAATCCACAGCCTCTTTCTCAAGAGCTTTATCTGTCCTGCAGTCACAGACAATGGCCGCATATCCATGACTACGCAAAATGTCTTCCATTCCACTGATAACTTCTGCACAGAATACGTTATTCAGCTCTGGAATAACAACGCCTACTGTTTTCGTTGCATTTGTCTTAAGTCCACGGGCAACTTCATTTACTTCATAGTGTAACTCTTTGATGGCTTCTTCGATTTTGATGCGGTTTTTCTCTCTTACATTTCCCCCATTGAAATAAGAGGAGATCGTTGCCAGGCCAAGACCTGTCCGCCTGGCAATGTCTTTCATCGTCGCTGCCATAGAAATGCCTCTTACTCTGCTTTACCGTCGCAGCCGCAGACCTTCATACGAGCCATTACCAATTCTTTCACTGCAGCAATTCCCGCCTTACCATATGCCTTAGGATCAAATACTTTCTCGTCCTCAAGAGTCTCTCTTACAGCCTCGGAATATGCAGCACGCAGTTCTGTTGCAAAATTCACTTTGCAGATTCCTCTCTTTACACAGTCCATTACATCTTCATCGCTAAGACCGGATGCACCATGAAGTACCAGCGGAATATCTACCACCTTACGGATTTCACTTAAACGTTCCTTATCAAGGACAGGAGTTCCAACATAAAAACCATGTGCTGTACCAATTGCTACAGCAAGAGAGGTAACACCTGTACGCTCTGCAAATTCTTTCGCTTCCATAGGATCTGTATTGGTATCAGCTACTGCAACCAGATCATCCTCTTTGCCGCCTACTTTGCCAAGCTCTGCTTCGCATGGAATACCCATAGATGCTGCTACATCTGCAACCTTCTTGCTGACTTCAATATTACCCTCGTAATCAAGCTTGGAACCATCAATCATAACGGATGTGTATCCTGCCTTCAGGGCTTTCATCGCAAGATCAAAGCTGCTGCCGTGATCCAGATGCAGGCAAACCGGAACGGAAGCCTTGGCAGCTTCTGCTGCAACAATTGCCTGATAAGTTTCTAAAGTTCCATATTTCACTGTAGATGGGGTGGTCTGGATCATAACTGGTGCTTTCAGCTCCTCTGCTGCCTGAATAATAGCCTTCACCATTTCCATATTCTCTGCATTAAATGCACCAACTGCATATCCTCCCTGCTGGGCCTTCAGTAACATTTCCTTGGATGTAACAAGTGGCATATTCTCCTCCTTCTGCCTGTCTGTACAGGCAATGCATCTTCTGTTTTTCAGAAACCGAAACGTTTCCGTTTAAGTTCATATTAACGCTTCCCCCCCTTTCTGTCAACAGTAAATTTTTCAACTATTTGTGTAAAATTTTACCTTGAAAAATTGTCAGAAGCACGCTAATCTATAGAGTAGAATATTTTCGAAACAGCTATAGCACATATAAATAACTGGCTGTTTTGACCATGAATGAAGGGAGATCAATATTATGTTAAAAGGAATTCCGGAAATACTTTCACCACAGCTTTTAAAGGTATTATGTGAGATGGGTCACAGTGACCGTATCGTTATTGCAGATGGTAACTTTCCTGTAGAGTCTATGGGTAAAGATGCAGTTGTTGTACGCTGCGACGGACATGGGGTACCAGAGCTTCTGGATGCCATCCTTACCGTTATCCCGCTTGACTCTTATGTAGAAAAACCAGTTACATTAATGGAAGTTATGCCTGGAGATCCTGTAAAGACTCCAATCTGGGATACATACAAAGAAATCGTTTCCAAACATGATGAGCGTGGCGCCAAAGCAGTTGGAAACATTGAACGTTTTGCATTCTACGAAGAAGCAAAGAAAGCATATTGCATTATCGCAACAGGCGAGAAAGCAGTTTATGCCAATGTAATGCTTCAGAAGGGTGTTGTTATCAATAACTGATTTCAGGATATTTTTCAAACAGGATTTAAAATAATTATTACAAACTTGCTGTTTTTAAACAGCCTCCTATGCAAAAACTCCACCGGCTTTCTCTGGTGGAGTTTTTATTTTGCTGTATAAAAAAGGAGGACTTTCTCAATAATGAAAAACTCCTCCTGTACAATCATTTAAAATCTGATCTTTTAATTATTCTCTTTGTTGTTTCCTTTTTTCTTAAGAAGCCAGATCACAACTGCAATACCAATCACAATCACAACAATCAGAATCCAGATAATATTACTCATTCCATTAGAACTGCTTTCAACATTCTCACTGGATGTTTCCTGATCAGCAGATTCTGAAGGTGCTGCTGACACAGATGGCTGCTGCTCTTCTGTTGGTGCCACTGTTTCAGTAGGCTCCGGGCTTGGAGTACTGGTAGCTGTAGCTTCCGGAGTTGGCGTACTGGTTTCTTCTGGCTCTGGAGTCGGTGTACTGGTTTCTTCTGGCTCTGGGGTCGGTGTACTGGTTTCTTCTGGCTCTGGGGTTGGAGTAGCTGTCTCTTCTGGTTCTGGAGTCGGTGTACTGGTTTCTTCTGGCTTCGGAGTTGGTGTGCTGGTATTCGTTGGTTCCGGAGTAGGAGTCGCAGTTTCTTCCGGTTCTTCTGTAGGCGCAACAGTCGCAGTTGGCTTTGGAGTTGGTGTGCTGGTATTTGTAGGTACCGGGGTCGGCGTCTGCGCTTCTTTGGTTCCTGCTAAAGCTTCTTCTGCTGTTGCTTCTTCAGCAATACTTTCAGCATTTCTGACATTCTCTGTAGAAGATTCCGGGACTAACTCTACAGTAGTCTCCTGAGTATTCGTAGCTTCTCCAATATTTACCCAGCCTTCTACTTCTCCTGCAGATGTATGTCCCCATACACCATCCTTGCCTGTATCGACTTCTGTATCAATATAAAGTTTCTCACCATTTGCAATCTTACAGCCGCCGGAAACGGTTCCATATTTCTTTCCCGGACCTTTGTATAATGATACGGAGCCATCTTCTTTGGCATTTACAGTAATGCTGTAATTTACCTCTTCGCTGCCAAATAATTGCAGTTCTGATGCAACCGCTTCTGCCAGGGTAGCTGGCTTCAGATAATTCTCTTCAAAAAATCCGAACACATTATGAAGCTGTGCGTATGCCCAGATTTCTCCGGCATCGTCCTTACTTTCACCTTCTACATGAATCACAGTTCCATTTGGAATCAGTTCATCATTCAGTTTCGGGCTGCTGGTATCTGTCTCTGTATACATGTCAACCCCACCATCAGGTGATTCCACAATCATATAATAATCTGTTTTATAATCAACCTGCTGTGACTTACCTGCATCTGCCCAGACAACGGTGCACATGCAAAAAGTAAGAAGCACAGCCAGCCATATTCCCAGCTTTTTCTTCATACCCTTCCCCTTTTCCTTATCTTCTTTCTTCCTTTGATACTTTTTTCCATTTTATCACACCACGAAAAAGATGCAACCGTTTTTATTATAAATTTCCTTGATTTGCAACAAATTCCTACATTTTCCAGAAAATATTTTCCCTAAAATGAATCCCGTAAAACAAGTATCTCTTCCCTCAACAGGAAATTCTCATGTAATTTCTTTGCACAAAAAGAGCGGGACAAAAATCCCGCTCCCTTATACTCTCTTTTATTGAAAGAAAGAAATTGTTAAATTCTGATTATTTGTAAAGAGGTCCGTAGTTCTTGCAAGCTCTGAAGTCTGCGCCTTCTTTATCCATACCGAATGCATTCCATGCTGCCGGACGGAAGATATCAGTTTCTGGTACATTGTGCATGCAAACCGGAATTCTAAGCATAGAGCACATTGTAATCAGGTCAGCTCCGATGTGTCCATAGGAAATTGCACCGTGGTTAGCACCCCAGTTATTCATTACATCATATGCAGACTTGAATGCGCCATCTTTGCCATCGCATCTCGGTACAAACCATGTGCATGGCCATGTATAGTCAGTACGTTTCCAAAGTGTATCAGATACATCCTCTGGAAGCTCTACAGTCCATCCTTCTGCGATCTGAAGAACCGGTCCAAGTCCCTTTACAAGGTTCAGACGGATCATAGTAGCTGGCATAGTAGCTCTTGTCTCAAATCTGGAGGAGAATCCGCCGCCACGGAAATATCCGTTATCAGCTGCGTTCCATGTAGTAGCTTTCATGATGGCTTTCTGATCTTCTTCAGTAACATTCCACCACTCTTTCATAACGCCTTCGCCGTTCTCATCCTTAACAACACCGGAAGCGTCCAGACAGCATGCACCAGAGTTGATCAGATGGATGATACCATCGTTCTCTTTTGCAACGCCTTCAAGATCATATCCTGTAACACGTTTAACTGCATTAGCACTCCAGTATGTACGAACATCTGCGAACATCTGTGCACGGCCTGTAAGAAGTTTCATGAACAGCATTCCAAGACCATTGAGTACGTCGTTCTCTGTAGCAAGGATATATGGCTCTCTTGCTCCGTTCCAGTCAAAGGAAGTATTCAGCATAGCTTCTGCGAAGTCACCGTTCGGATAGAAGTCTGTCCACTGTCTCTGTCCCTGGAAACCAGCAGCAATGGCATTATGTCCGATTGCTTCTTCAGAGAATTTCGGATCCAGTTTATCGCATCCATTCATAAGTTCCTGGATGATAACTGCCATCTTAACGACAAACTCGAACTGCTCTTCTTTCTGCTCTTCTGACATCTGAAGTTCCGGTGGGTTCTTATCGAATCCGATGGTGCAGTTTTCTTTTGCCCATTTCATAGCTCTGTCAAATTCTTCGTGGTCATAGATGCCCTCTGTCATACGACGAATGATCTCAACCTCGTCAACAGACTCTACACGCATTCCAAGATAGGACTCAATGAAATCAGGATCAATGATAGATCCACCGATTCCCATTGTAACAGAACCGATCTGCAGCCAGGATTTGTTTCTCATAGTTGCAACTGCAACTGCTGCACGACCGAATCTTAACATTTTCTCTTTAACATCTTCTGGCATCTCAGTGTCATCCGCATCCAGAACCTCATGTCCGTAAATACCAAATGCCGGAAGACCTTTCTGTGCATGTGTAGCAAGAACGGAAGCAAGGTAAACAGCTCCTGGTCTTTCAGTTGCATTGAATCCCCAAACAGCTTTGATTGTCTGTGGGTCCATATCCATTGTCTCTGCACCGTAGCACCAGCAAGGTGTAACAGTTACTGTAATATCAACACCTTCATGTCTGAATTTGTCTGCACAAGCAGCAGCCTCACCAACACGGCCAATTGTAGTATCAGCGATAACAACCTTTACCGGCTCACCGTTGGAATATCTTAAATTCTCTTCATATAAAGCCTTAACGGATTTGGCCATGTTCATTGTCTGGTCTTCCAGAGATCCTCTTACATCAAGAGCTCCTCTACGTCCGTCGATGGTTGGTCTGATACCAATTACCGGGTAGCTTCCGATTAATCTGCTCTTTGCCATAATAGTAAATACCTCCTGTTTAATATTAAATAAATTGTTTTTACTTTTTAAGTAGCAGGATTTCGTTCCTGTTCGCTGGTGACAACTGCAAACAGTTTTAAAACTCTTTACAGCTTTCTTCAGTCTTTTTATATTTCATATTATAAGATTGATTCTGAAAAATTACTTGTGTTATAATAGCAAATAATAGTACAATATTCACCTTTTCTGTCGAAATCATAAAATTTCTATAAATTTACGAAGGGAGGAAAGATTTTGCAGATTATAGATCAAAATGAAGATCGCCCAAGAGGCACTTATGAGTTCCCTTTTGAATTTCATCACATTGACATAAACCATCCAAGATACGTAATGTCTTACCACTGGCATGTGGAATATGAAATCATTCGCATTCTTTCAGGCGAATTCACCGTCACTTTAGACGAAAAAAGTTTCAAAGCCACCAAGGGTGATGTAATTTTTATACACAGCGGAATCCTTCATTCCGGAATTCCTGTTGATTGTGTCTATCAGTGTATTGTTTTTGATATGAATGTATTTTTGAAGCTGAATTCAGTATGTGCAGATTATATTCAGAAGATCGTACACCAGGACATCCTGATTTTTCACCACTTTGATGGCCGTTATCCAGACCTTTTGAATGTAGTAAATTCACTTTTTCATTCAATGGAAGAAAAAAAGCCAGGATACGAGCTGTCTGTAATCGGACAATTTTACCACTTTTTCGGTATTATTTTTAGTAATCATTACTATCTGGACAGTCAGCCAAAGGCACGGCGGGATTATAAACGTATCCTGCAGCTAAAACAAGTTGTTGAATTTATTGAAAAAAACTATGCTTCTCCCCTTACCCTCGGGGAACTGTCTGATTCTGTATCCATGTCGCCTAAATATTTCTGCCGTTTTTTTTCAGAGATGACTCATCAGACACCTATGGATTATCTGAACCGTCAGCGCATTGAACAGGCATGCTACCAGCTTTCTACGACAGATGATTCCATAACAGACATCGCCTACAGAAATGGATTTAATGATCTTAGTTATTTTATCCGCACTTTTAAAAAATATAAAGGCACTACCCCTGGTAAATATAAAAAAAGCTGAGATTTTACAGTATAAAGAACCTTTCAAGAATTTTCCAGGCGGGCCAGTATTCCTGCACCCGCCCGTGAAAAAAAGAACTTTTTTCAGCTCTTTCTTCCTAAAACTTCAGATATGTAAAAGATATGTGTTTTTTCGCCGTAAGAAAAACGACAGAGAATCATTCCTACACTTTCGCAGGCTATGGTGACGCACTTTATGCGTCTTCTTTTGCTGTACAGACACGAAAAGCAAGTTTTCATGATACAGGTCGGTTATTCCAGGACCCTTATGCCAGATTCTTTTCAAGTTAAATGGATGATGGAATTGCTGCTGATCAGGCTGATTAGCCCATGGCAGAAAGCTGTCCGCACATACTGCAGCAGAACGCCGCAGAAAATCAGAAGAAATTTGTTTTTTCTCTTTCGTTTCCTCTATTCTAACAAAGCCTTCCATTTATTACAATAAGATTCGTTCGTAAAATTATCTTAAAAATCGACAGGCTATTGATAAATTTTATCATATAACTGCATTTTCTTTTTTAACAAAAGTGTTATAATAATTTCAGTTAGAACTTGCTAACAAAAGTACGAAGAAGGGAAGTCATGGAGTCATGGGCAGATGTTATCATTTATCAAAAGCTGTTTCAGAAGATCAGGCAAATGAAATCTTAAAAGAACTTACAGAACGGGGCGATGTGAAAAACGCTTCAATTTCAGATGACGGACGTCACCTGCATGTAGACACCATTGACGGTGAATTTTCTGTAGTTATGTATTCTGCCGTAAATATCTGCAGCCGTATTGCAAACTGTGAGCTATCCTTCGAAAGATTTGACTATACAGCATAAAATATTGACAGAATGGAGAACACTTATGCAGCAGTATACTTTAAAAATTGACGGAATGATGTGCGGAATGTGTGAATCTCATGTAAATGAGAATATCCGAAATGCTTTTTCCGTAAAAAAAGTCACTTCTTCACATTCCAAAGGAGAAACCATTATCCTCACAGAGGAAGATCTTGATGAAAACAAACTGAAAGAAACCATTGATAAAACCGGCTACCAGCTGATTTCTGTTTCCAAATCACCTTACGAGAAAAAGAAGGGGCTTTTTTCTTTTCTGAAAAAATAATCTCTCTTTTCCATAATAATCGATAACCCCATAAAAAGACCCTGCCATTCTCCTAAAATCATTTTAAGAAAAAGCAGGGTCTTTTATATACCGCAAAGTGGGGCGTACAGATTGCGGGAATGATTTTTTAAACACGCTATAGAATCTCTGGCAATACAGACAGAGCATATTCAGCAAGGCTATGGTCTTCTTCTCCTGTACCACCGCTGATGCCAAGACCTCCAATGATAGTATCACCGGACTTTAACGGTACACCGCCTCCGAAAATAACAATCTTACCGCCATCCATTTTATCTACTCCATAGAAAGTTCCACCGGGCTGTGCCAGCTTGGAAAGCTCCATGGTAGACATTTTTACAGCAACCGAGGTATATGCTTTCTTTAAAGCCACATCAAAGCTTACCAAAAAGGCACCGTCCATTACATGAACCGCAACAGGATTTCCTTCCGGTCCGCATACTGCGATAACAGCTTTTTTGCCCCGGTGCAAAGCCTCCTGTTCAATTTTTCCGATCAGTTTTTTGGCGCTTTCAAGAGTGATTCTTCCAGAAACACCAAGACGTTTTAATACAGCCTGAATGACAGCTTCATCCTGATTCATATCTGTATTTCCTCCTGTCACATCCTGTACTTTTGCAATAATATGAGAATCCGGTTTATTTTCTGCTGGATTTTCTTTCTCTTTATCAGTATCAGTTATTCTGGAATCCTCATATCTGGCAAGAACATACAGATAATCCGCCAGACGGTTCATATATTTCTTTGTACCGGAATCAGAACCAAACTTCACACTTACTGCGGCCAGAGCCCGTTCTGCTCTTCTTGCAACGGCACGTGTCACATCTATTTCAGCAGATAAACGACATTTTCCCGGCAAAACAGTTTCCTTTGGATACAGGAACAATTTTTCCAGACGGTTTATCTCTTCCTCCAGAAGCTCTGTTTTATCATCATTTATTTTATATTCCCTGTTGTATGGATCTGCCACTCCACCCATAACTGTCACAAGATTTTCCTGGATTTTCTCCAGAAAACGAAGTGTATCCGCATCACGTATCATAGTTTTCAGCAGGCCAATATGACTGGTAAGCTCATCTATGGTTCCCTCCAGCTGTATTCTGTCATCAGATTTGGATACGTTTTTCGTATGGACAAGATTGGTAGTTCCCTTGTCTCCGCTTTTTGTATAAATACTCATATGCTTCTCTCCCAATACAGGATATTTCTCCAGTATACCGGATAACAGACTGATCTGCTGTATGAATCAGTTTGCTGTACGCTATGCTGGAAATTTAAAATTTCGAATCCGGAGCATGCCTGCAAAAGGCTTTCTCCATAATATATCGCAAAGTCAGGCATACACATTACAGGAATATTTTTCAAACATGTTCTAAATCATGCAGAAGATTTTACTTCAGGACAAAATCAAAATAAAAGCTTTCTCTGAACAATTACTGTAAAATCTTCTGCAAAATAAAGTGTACAAACTGCTCCAATATTTTTTCAAATATTTTTGAATCAGAATGACCATAATTTCTTATAAATCTTCACAATATCTTCCTTGGTAGGAACTCTCGGATTGGCAGGTGTGCAGGCATCTGCAAGTGCTGCCTCTGCCATCTTGTCAATTGCTCCAAAGTATTCATCTGGAGAAATGGTTCCGATTTCCTGAATGGTAAGCGGAATATTCATTTCTTTTTGCATAAACTGGATCCAGTTTACCAAAGATCTCACTGACATGACTTTGTTGTAATTGCTAAGTCCAAGAATGTGGGAAATATTGGCATATCTCTTCACTGCCGGAAGATATTCCTTCTGGCTCTTGCTGTGCTTGTTGATATTGGCATTAAACTCAACAATGTGAGGAAGCAGCATTGCATTTGCACGTCCGTGAGGAATATGGAAAACTGCTCCCAGCTGATGAGCCATACTATGTGTGATTCCAAGCCCTGCTGTATTAAAGGAAAGTCCTGCAAGACAGGAAGCTACATGCATTTTCTGGCGGGCATGCATATCACTACCGTCCAAGTATGCTCTTAACAGAAAGACACCGCAGATTTCAATTGCCTTTTCTGCAAGGGCAGATGAAAATTCATTATGGTTAATACTTACATAAGACTCCAGAGCGTGAGTAAATACATCCATTCCTGTATCTGCTGTGATAGAAGGCGGAACGCTTTTAACCAGCTCTGCATCCAGGATTGCTTCATCAGCTGTAAGGCTGTCTGAAATAAGCGGATATTTTACATGGTTCTCTGTGTCATTTACAACTGCAAAAGAGGTAACTTCAGATCCGGTACCACTTGTTGTAGGAATTGCAATCAGTCCTACTTTTCCGTAATTGTTGATCTTCAGGGCAAACTCGCGGATTGCCTTGGAAGAGTCAATTGCGGAACCACCACCGACTGCAACAACAACTTCCGGCTGGTATTCCAGAAATTTCTTTACACCTTCTGCAATTTTTCCTACCGGTGCATCCGGCACGACATCACTGAATACTTCAAACTCCTTACCACCGCGTTTTAACGGGTCTGTGATCAGATTGATCATTTCCCCTTTTGCGATGAATGGATCTGTGATCACCAGAACTTTTTTGTATGGCAGTTCTGCCAGTCTATCCAAGGCATTGTCACCAAAGTGGATGACTGTTTTCATTTCAAAAGTTTTCATAATTCAATGCTCCTTTATTGGTCACTGCTGTCTTTTGTAACAATGGCAGCCCCCTTATCTGACAGATTCCGGATATCTGCACTCCACTCCGGTCTCTTCAAACAGCTTCAGCCATTTGTCTGAAGGCCTGGTATCTGTCACGACGATGTCAATATCCCGCAGTCTTCCTGCAACGGAAAATGCGGTCTGGTCAAATTTCGAATTGTCCACAACCAGGATCTTCTTACGTCCTGAATCCAGCATAGCTTTCTTCGCCGTTCCAAAAGCTTCCTGGGATTCCATGATTCCCCATTTTTCATCAAGAGCTTTACAGGAAAAAATAACCGTATCTGCAAAATAAGAGCGAATAACTTCTTCTGTACGGGAACCAAGGAAGGCAAGATAGCCTTCCTTCATCATACCGCCTGTAGAAATAATATTCCATCCTGATACATCTGCCAGTTCCAGAAGAATCTCCATAGAATTGGTGATTACAGTCAGACGCTCTTTCTCTTTTAATGCTTTTGCAACGAACACCGCAGTCGTGCTGGCGTCCAGAAGCAGGTGTTCCCCGTCATGCACAAGAGAGGCTACGATTTCCGCCATCTTCTGTTTCCCGACTACATTCTGATTTTTACGCACATTAAATGGAAGATCGATGCTCACATCTTCATTGATCACAGCGCCTCCATAGCTTTTGATAGCAAGCCCTTCTTTTTCCAGCTTGTCAAGGTCACGCCGGATTGTTTCTTCCGAAACCCCGTATAACTGGCTAAGTTCACTTACTACCACACGTTTCTCATTCTGTAGTTTTTCAAGGATCAGATTACGTCTCTCTAATGCAAGCATATTCAGGTCCCCTCCGCGTTCTTTTATTTTGGTAAGGCCAGAATTTACAGAAGGCTGTCGATCATTCTCTTATCCGGATGTGCGATAACAGATGAATCCAGATACATGCCTTTTGCCGCAACCATCTCCTTGGCTCTGTCAATTGAAGCAGATACTGCTGAAACCTCACCTGTGATCATCATGTAAGATTTACCGCACATACCTTTTGCAATACGAAGCTCAATAAGATCAACAATTGCAGTTTTTGCAGCCTGATCCGCTGCTTCAATAATAGAAGCTGCGTCATATGTTTCAAGAATTCCCAGAGCACTGATTTCTTCTACCTGAGTAGTTCCATAGATTGCCGGGAAAATAGACTCATGAGGATTGCCCAGCACAAAGCTGTCAATGCATTTGTCTTCGTATGTTGTTACAGCTGTATCAACAGCCGCCTTAACCGCACTAAGATCACCGGTAATAATTGCAATATATTTACCCGGACACACGGTCTGCGCCTCAACGATTTCCACATCAGATGTCTTAACCATTGCATCTGCTGCAGTAACGCCGGTAGCTGTAGTTTTGAATTCAATCATTCCGATTGCTTTACTCATTTTCTGCACGTCCTTTCTAATTCTTTGCAACTATGATCCAGCGATCTGTCACTTCGGTAACTTTACCGGAGATGGTTGCATGAATGCCAACACTTAATCCAGAAGCAGGCGCAGCGATCATCTGACCTCTTGTCACCTGGTCTCCAACCTTCACAACTGCCTGGGCAGGTGCTCCGATATGCTGGCTAAGAAGGATTTTAACCTTCGGAATCTCAACCAGTGTCTCGTCCATTGGTGCATCCTTATCATACTTGGTAAGTCCAAGGCGTGCCATCAGGCGCTCCTCCGGAACCTTACGGTATTCTCTGGATTCTTTGACCGGAACCGGCTGTACTCCCTGTGGAGGACGTACACCAGCTTTACGCAAGCCGCCTTTCATGTCTGCAAGAAGTGTTCTTGGTGCCAGACTCTGCGGACATGCATACATTTCGCACACACCACAGGAGCTGCAGAAGCTTGCATCAATATATGGATTCAGGTCTCTGAAATCATGATTGGATGCTGCACGCATGAAACGTGCCGGATCAATTGGATGTCCCAGATTGTTACGCGGACAAAGGTCCGTACAGGTATTACACTGGCAGCAAATGGATGCTGCACGTTTCAGATCTATGGAAGATGTACGCATCTTCTTCTGTACGATCACATGATCTTTCGGAAGAACAAGGATCGCATTTGTTGTCTTTGTTACAGGGTCTGAACCGCTTCCGATTCTTCCCATCATCGGTCCACCGATAAAGTAAACCGGATCTTTTACAGTAGTGCCACCGGCCTGTGCAACCACATCATCCATAGTACATCCAAGAGGAACTCTTACTGTCACCGGATGATTAACCTCTGCTACAACAGATACATATTTGTCTGTTACAGGCTCTTTTTTCTCTACTGCACGGTAAATGTTGTACATTGTTTCTACATTGAATACTGCAACTCCCTGCTCAATAGGAAGTCCGCCAGGTCTTACAACACGGCCTGTAGCTTCGTAGATCAGTACAACCTCATCTCCCATAGGATATACTTCATCAAGAAGATGAATACGCATTCCCGGGAATTCTTCTATATGCTGTTTCAGAGCATTTACAGTCTGAACATAAGATTTCTTGATTCCGATAATGGCTTCAGATGCACCTACGGTTTCCTGAACCATATGGAATGTTTTCATAATTTCGTAAGCGTGCTTCTCTAATAACTGTCTGTGTAATTTCAGTAAAGGTTCGCACTCTGCACAGTTCATAAGAATGGTATTTGCTTTATCTGTCAGCTTCATATATGTAGGGAATCCTGCACCGCCGGCACCAACTACACCATTCTCCTGTATAATATTCTGTAATTCTTTGATATCCATGGCGTTACTCCAATCCTGCACCGTCATCAACGATACCTACAATGGCGGCATCTACCGGTGCTGTTTCTACGCCGCAGCCAATTCTTGCCGCGCTTCCTTGTGCCACCAATACATATTCCCCGATTCCTGCACCGATAATATCGATTGCAACAATCTGGCTGAGGTCACCTTTCATGTGATGAACCGGTTCCACGATCATAAACTTATTGCCGATAAGCTTTTCGTTTTTTCTTGTGGAAACAACGCTTCCTACTACCTTGCCAACTATCATGTGAACCTCCAATTTTTATATCAGTTCAGCCATGCATCATTTTCTCTGTTCACTGTATTCACAGCAACAGGCATCCCTGCATGGCTGAACATTTTATTATTTTTGTAATGAGGGGAAAATTCCCTTGGTCACTACTTTATAATTGTAACTGTATTGCCTGTGGCAATTTTTGCTGCATTTGCTTCATCAGTATCAATATGCATTTCCAGTGTAAAGCTGTCGTCTACACGGATCTTGACCTGATTGAAAATGGTTCCTCTCTCATTGTCTGCCTTGACAGAAACGATATCTCCGTCCTTCACTCCGGCTGCCTGTGCATCCTTCGGGGACATGTGGATGTGACGCATTGCTACGATACATCCCTCTTTCAGATAAATCGCACCCTTTGGTCCTACAATTGCGATAGGAGCACTTCCCTTAACATCTCCAGACTCACGAACCGGTACTTTCATACCAAGCTTGATTGCGTCTGTAGCTGATACTTCAACCTGGGAAGCCTTGCGAACCGGTCCGAGAATACGTACATTCTCAATGGCACGAAGCTTCAGTCCAACGATTGTAACTGTCTCATTGGATGCAAACTGTCCACCCATCAGCTCTTTTTTCTTGGTGAGCTGATATCCTGGTCCGAATAAAGCCTCTACATGTTCCTGTGTCAGGTGGATATGTCTTGCGGAAACTCCGATGGGCACCATGAAGCCACCAGCTTTTTCTTCTTTTTTGTTAAGAGCATCAAGCACCATTCTGGTGATCAGCTCAACATTATTAGTTTCCAAATGTACACCCACTTTCTTCCTGGATTTTTATATTATTTTAATACTGGAAGAATTTTCTCAACATCTGTATGAGGTCTTGGAATTACGTGTGTAGCTACAAGCTCTCCAAGTCTGGATGCTGCTGCGCTTCCGCTCTCTACTGCAGATTTAACAGCTCCAACATCTCCACGAACCATAACTGTTACAAGACCGGATCCGATCTTCTCTGTTCCAACTAATGCAACGTTAGCTGCTTTACACATCTGGTCAGCTGCCTCGATAGCTGCTGTAAGTCCTCTGGTTTCTACCATTCCTAAAGCTTCCTGTGTCATGATTTTTTCCTCCTTATGATCTGCTGTTTTCTCAGCAACTGTATGTACTGTTTCCTTATTCTTAACTTCAGCTTCAACAGGGGCAGTGGTCACTTCTGTGGCTTTTGCTTCTGCTGCTTTTGCTTTTGTTGTTCTGGCCGTTCTTCTCGGAGTGGCTGCCTTTTTAGGGGCTGCTTTTTTCGCTGTCTCTTTCTTTTCTTCGTCAGCCATTATTCATCCCCCTTATTCTTTTTCCATCGACTTGCGCTTAACTCCACCATTTTGACGATTTCCTCATGGGGATTGGCAATTACTGCATAGCTTGCCGGT
>CAKRMK010000015.1 GCA_934364795.1 uncultured Blautia sp. | reverse complement strand
GGGTTTGCAGAGAATTTAATAACAAAATATAACAGCTATTAAATCTCTTAAAACAGGTGAAATCTCAATCGGAATTTGTGGAATTGATACTTCTATTTTCCGTCAAAGAGTAAATAGAAAGATATACTATTAAAATTAATAGCGACTTATAAATTTGATAATATCTTCTAAATCAGAAGTTGATTTGTTAACATGAATACATCAAGTAACTTATATAGATATAAAACAGGAGGTATATTCAATGTTCACTGAATCAGTAATTAAATTGTTAAAAAATGGTATGTGGGACCTTGCAACATGTGCAAATGGAGAACCGAACGTAGTGCCTGTTGCCTTCAAAGATGTTACCGATGACGGAAAGCTTGTTGTTGGCGATGTTTTTCTTGAGACAACATTAAACAACATAAAAGCAAACAATGGAAAAATTGCTATTTCCGTATATGATGCACAGAATCTTGAGGGATATCAGATTAAAGGAACCGCTGAATATGTAACGGAAGGAACCGTTGTAGACACATTTAAGGCTATGGTGGAGAAGATGTTCAATGGCGCAACAACTGCAAAAGGAGCACTTGTCATTACCCCTTCTAAAGTAATTGTAACAACACCTGGTGCCGAAAATAAAAAGGAAATTTAACAAAATATCCACTAATAAATTTGATAGTAACTTTAAAAACAATCACCTCCAGGCTATAATGAAACAAAATGATAGCTTGAAGGTGATTTTATATGGCGAGATATAAGAAAAAATTAGAGGATGATATACGGTGTCCTCTCGAATATGGATTGACTATATTTGGAGGAAAATGGAAATCCCGCATTATATGTGTATTAGCTGCCAATGAAAATTTACGGTACAGCGAACTACGCAGAGAAATGTGCAATATTACGGATGCTGTACTGGCTGCAACGTTAAAAGACCTGATAGAAGATGGAATTATTGACAGAAAATCTTATGATGAGATTCCACCAAGGGTAGAATATATGCTGACGCAAAAAGGGAAATCCGTTGTTCCTATTTTGCAGAATATCTGCCAATGGTCAGGCATTTTCTATAAAGAGGACGTTGAAAATGAAATGATGCAATGTCAGAAATGTGACCATCACAGATAAAGGAAAATGATTATGTTTACATATACAGAAGAAAAAAGATTTACAAAACAACAGATTCAACAGTTATTTTTATCCGTTCATTGGACTTCCGGAAATTATCCGGAGCGTTTATATAAGGCTCTTATGAATTCCTCAACTGTACTCACTGTCTGGGATGATGAAAAACTTGTAAGACTGACAAGAGTTCTGGATGACACTGAGATGTTAGCCCAGATCCATTATGTGCTGGTGCATCCTGATTATCAGGGAAAGGGGATTGCCGGCAGAATGATTGAATATATAAAAGAAAAATATAAAAACTTTTTATATATTGAGGCAATGCCGGAAGATAAAAATAATGTGTCATTTTACACGAAACATGGTTTCTCAGTCATGGAGAATGGAGCATCCATTCAAATCTGCAATTATGACAATATGCAATAGTGAGGTCAGAAGATGAAAAATGATAATGATCTGCTGGCTGATATGCCGGTATGGAGTGCTTTTTTCAGACTCGCAATTCCGGCTGTAGCGGCACAGCTTATTAATATATTATACAATTTAGTTGATAAGATGTTTATCGGACGCATTCCCTGTGTTGGAAAACAGGCATTGGCAGGTGTTGGTGTAACAGCACCTGTAATTCTGGCTATTTCAGCTTTTGCGGCTCTTGTGAGCATGGGTGGTGCACCGAAGGCATCTATTTTTATGGGAAAAGGCGATAATGAACGGGCAGAAAAAGTTATGGGAAGCTGTACATGGCTGCTGATTGTATTGTCTGTGGCATTGACCGGAATTATGTTGATTTTTGGTAAATCCATTTTGCTGTTATTCGGTGCAAGCAGTGATACCATTACTTTTGCCACTGATTATATGCAAATCTATTGTCTTGGTACTTTATTTACACAATTGACGTTGGGGTTAAATGCTTTTATAACTGCCCAGGGAAAAACTCTGGTCAGTATGTGTAATGTAGCTGTGGGAGCTGTAACTAATATTATTCTTGATGCAGTATTCATTAACGGTATCGGCATGGGCGTAAAGGGTGCAGCTCTGGCAACGGTTATTTCACAGGGCGTATCCTCATGTTTTGTTATCTATTATCTTACGACAATTAAAAGCAAATTACATTTACATTTCAGGAATATCCGCTTTGATGGACCGATTATCTGGTCTTGTATTTTGCTTGGTACTTCACCGGCATTGATGCAGTTGACAGAAAATATGGTAGCAATCAGTTTTAATACATCTTTACAAAAATATGGCGGTGATATGGCTGTAGCATCTATGAGTATTCTTAATAGCGTTATGCAATTTGTTATGCTGCTCTTGCCCGGCTTGGTACAAGGGGCACAGCCATTGTTAAGTTATAATCTTGGAGCAAAAAATATATCCAGAGTAAAGAAAACATTTCGGTTATTGCTTGTATGCTGCGTAAGTGGTTCTTTTCTCATTTGGCTTATCTGTATGACATTGCCGAACACGGTTGCTTCTATTTTTACCAGTGATGCAGCTTTGATCACTTATACGAACAAAAGCATGAGGGTATACCTGGCAATGCTTTTCATCTATGGGATACAGGTCGCATGTCAGTATAGTTTTGTAGCATTGGACCAGGCACCAAAAGCGATCTTTCTTACTATCTGGCGTAAAATTATTATACTTATACCGTTAATTTTTATTTTACCGCATTTTGTGCCAGATGCAGTAATGGGTGTATATCTGGCTGAACCGATTGCCGACACCATCGCAGTGTGTACTACAGCACCTATGTTTTATTCTTATTATCGGAAATTGAAATGCTAAAATAATCAGGCTGACAACTTCCATTTTGTGAACTTTTCGGCACATTTAGGTGAGAGCATTATTTTAAATTGACCTATGGATTGACCCGTTTTTATCTGTTTCAGCGTAATTGCATTAAAAGCAAAATAAGTGGAAATGTTATAGAAAAATATGCTATACTAAAAAAAGAAACTTGGGAAACAGTGTATGATTTGATATAGTTGAATGGAGTAGTTAGCATGTGTGATGTAGAGAAATATAAAAAAATTTATCAGGAAATAGCACAATTAGACCCCGAGGACACATTGCAGCTGATTTTGGAGGCTGACACGGAAGAACAAAGAGAGTTTTATCAAGTTGTTGGAGACTTTTTGCTTCAGAAAAAACAGAAAGAAGTGATAGAAAGGAATTTGTTTTAGCTATGAAAAAATATGTCCTTATAGGTGGGGTAAATGGAGCAGGAAAATCTACCTTGTATCAGACGACCCAAGGTTTGAAAACAATGAAGAGAGTAAATACAGATGAGCTTGTAAAAGAAATTGGAGATTGGAGAAACCTTTCTGATGTAATAAGCGCTGGAAAAGTTGCAGTAAAACTGATTGATCAATATTTTACAGAAGGAATCTCGTTCAACCAGGAGACCACTTTATGCGGATGTTCGGTTATAAAAAATATTCGTAGAGCGAAGGCTTTAGGGTATATAGTCGAATTGCATTACATAGGGGTTGATTCTGTGGAAATAGCAAAGCAAAGAGTAAAAAATCGAGTGGAAAAAGGTGGCCATGGCATTCCAGAACGTGATATTGAGAAACGATATTACGAATCTTTTCAAAATCTTAAAGAAGTTTTGGATGAATGCAATTTGGTTGCCTTTTATGATAACACGGAGGAATTTAGAAGGTTTGCTATTTATAAAAATGGAGAGAACGTGGTGTTATCTCATAAAGTGCCAAAATGGTATTCTGATTTGATGTTGGGCTGGAAAGATGAATGATTATTGAATACTTTCCAATAGTTGTACTGCCATTGTAAGGAAGTGATTGTATGCCGGAAAATGTAAATAGCATTGTATATAAGCTTTCGCGGGGATTTGAAGCGTATACTGGGTAAAAAGCTGGCAAAGGTAGATGAATACAGGAATTGTGTTGTCGCCGGTGATTAAAAACGAAGAGCAGTATGAATATTGGGTAGATACATTACCTTTTTATCGAAATGTGAGGGACGAGGGTATATGTGTGGAGTAATGCAAACAATAATAGATAAAGAGAGGGCATCTGCTGAAATTGCCAGAAGCAAGTGCATTGCTTGTAATATATGGAATAATGGGGAGCATGATCTGAATAAAATTGCAGAAACTACATTATTATCTGTAGAACTGGTACGAGAGGCTATTTTAATGAAAGGGTACATCCTTACAGATGAGGTAAATGGGACTTATGATTCTCCAAATTTGCAGGAAGTTCTTACGAAAGCAGAAGATGATGTAAAAAATGGATGTGTTGCGCCAATAAGCAAAACATTCGCTGAGCTGCGAAGCATGTTACAAGAGAATTAGATTATTAAAATATACGAATTAAAAATCCCACAAAGCCAGCAACTATGCGGCTTCCGGAACTTTCATAACATGAAAAAAGCACCTCATCCGAGGTGCCTCATTTAGCAGGGCTACAAGGATTCGAACCTTGAAATGACGGAGTCAGAGTCCGTTGCCTTACCGTTTGGCGATAGCCCTATGTGCTTTAGCGATTTGTTTTCTCGCTTGCGACATGTTGTATTATATATCAGTGTCTATATAAAAGTCAACCCCTTTTTTCAAATTTTTTCAAAAAATTTAATCAATTCTATAAAACCCTTGATTTTACAACAAAAAAAGCGATTTCCCCACCTATCCCCCTGTGCATTCCATAGAAAATATGGTATAATCAAGCAAAATATACGGGCGAAGCACGGATATTTTGCGCTACGCAAACGTAGCGAAGCGGAGTTCGCGGTTCCCGCTATACGGGCGAAGCACGGATATTTTGCGCTACGCAAACGTAGCGAAGCGGAGTTCGCGGTTCCCGCTATACGGGCGAAGCACGGATATTTTGCGCTACGATTTACAAATAAGGAGAATAAATAAGACATGAGAGCAAACAACCTGACTCTGCTCACGGATCTCTATGAACTTACCATGATGCAGGGGTACTTTAAAAACCCGACTGACCAGACTGTAGTTTTTGATATGTTTTACCGTGATAATCCATGTGGAGGCGGCTTTGCCATCTGTGCCGGATTGGAGCAGGTAATTGAATATATTGAAAACCTTCGATTTACTGATGAAGATATTGAGTATTTACGCGGCCTTTCCATTTTTGAAGAAGACTTCCTGGAATATCTCCGGGGATTCCATTTCACAGGAGATATTTATGCAATTCCAGAAGGAACAGTAATTTTCCCAAGAGAGCCAATGGTGAAGGTTGTGGCGCCGATTATGGAAGCACAGCTTGTAGAGACTGCTATTTTGAATATTATGAACCACCAGAGCCTGATTGCCACCAAAGCAGCCCGGGTATGTTACGCTGCCAAGGGTGATGGAATCATGGAATTTGGACTTCGCCGGGCACAGGGACCGGATGCGGGAATTTTTGGCGCCCGTGCTGCTGTAATTGGTGGATGCATCGGAACATCCTGTGTTCTTACCGGACAGATGTTTGACGTACCGGTTCTGGGAACCCATGCACATTCCTGGATCATGAGTTTCCCGGATGAATATACTGCATTTAAGACTTATGCAAGAATGTATCCAGATGCATGTATTCTCCTGGTTGACACTTACGATGTGCTGAAATCCGGCGTTCCCAACGCTATTCGTGTATTTGAAGAAATGCGTGAAGAGGGAATTCAGCTGAAAAAATATGGTATCCGTATTGACAGTGGCGACCTTGCATATCTTTCCAAGGAAGCCTACAAAATGCTGTCTGCAGCAGGATTTGATGATGCCACAATTTCAGCATCCAGTGACCTTGACGAGTACCTGATCGAAAGCCTGAAAGCCCAGGATGCAAAAATTAATTCCTGGGGTGTTGGAACCCGTCTTATTACCTCTAATGATAATCCTGCATTTGGCGGTGTATACAAGCTGGCAGCAGTAAAGGACCCATCAACAGGTGAGTTTGTCCCGAAGATTAAACTTTCCGAAAACACAGCGAAAGTAACCAATCCGGGAAATAAGACTGTATATCGTATTTACAGTAAATCCACAGGCAAGATCAAAGCAGATCTGATCTGTCTTGCTGATGAAAAAATAAATCCAGATGAGACTATGATTGTGTTTGACCCGGTAGACACCTGGAAAAAGACAAAGATTCTGGGTGGTACTTATGAAGTCCGGGAACTTTTGGTTCCGGTAATTAAGGAGGGCAAACGTGTTTATACCTCTCCATCAGTAATGGAACTGCGTACAATCTGTCAGCAGGAACAGAATACTCTCTGGGATGAATCCAGACGATTCTCCAATCCACAGAAGGTTTACGTCGATCTTTCAGCCAAGCTTTTTGAGGTAAAAAGAGAGTTAATTGAGGAAATGAGCAGGAAAGACCTGGAAATGGAAGAATTATAAGTATTGTTTGGAATTATAATTGAAGAATTATATAAGTGAATTTGGATGATTTATTTAGTACTACCCTCTGTCGATGGTGATGGAGGGTAGTACTTTTCATATAAAAAGTTATTTTGAAAAATGTAAAGAAATGGGGAACTAACAATGAAATACACATTTAAAGCTGCAAAAAAAAGAAGAAATTCCAGAGATCTTTTCACTGTATCTGGAACGGATTCAATGGATGGATGATAAAGGAATCCGTCGGGAAAAACGGGTTTTGTAAACAGTATTTTGGAAAAATCAGTTGCTTGTTACTGTCTTTATTACCCGGAAATAGACAATAATAAAGAAAATACCTGCAAACAACCATGCCAGTGGATACCCCAGGCAGACAACTGCAAACCTTCCAGAATATATGGTAACAGCGGCAATGACAGCTCTGGCGGCGAGTTCAATAATTCCGCCTGTGAGAGAAACTGTTCCATGTCCCATACCCTGGATACAGCTGCGGAAAATACAGAGGATTCCAAGAAAAATACCTGTAATACCAATGATTTTCATAAAAATATCTACGTTTCCAATAAGCATTTCGGTATTTTCGGAGACAAATAAATAGGTAAAATATTTTCCGAAAAAGACGATGAAGGATCCTAAAATCAAGAAATAAATAACCATAATATGTATGGAAGCCTTTACCCCCTGCCGGATTCGCTGAATCTTTCCCGCACCTAAATTTTGGGCAGTATAGGTAGATACAGCAGCAACAATGGCCACAGTTCCCTGGGACATGAGACTCAAAATATCATACTGTATCATAATCAGGCCTCCTTTTCACTGCTTTGTCTTTGATGATTTTATAATATCTGAATATATAAGGAAAAGAAAAGCTTATCAGGACAGATGGTGGTAAAATTAGGCCCATATAATAATGCTCTCTGAAAAATATGTTTAAACAGATTATTTACTTAATTGACGGTATTTGTAGCATAGCGTATACTGTAAAAGTAATTATTGATGATTTTTTTCAAGAGGATTAAATGTATGAAGAAACACAGGAAATATAAAGGCTTTACACTTGCAGAGCTATTGATCGTAGTTGCCATAATTGCAGTGTTAGTTGCCATTGCTATTCCCATTTTTACGGGGCAGCTGGAGAAGGCGCGACGGGCGGTTGATATTCAAAATGCCAGGTTAATACAGTCGGCCATTACGAATGCATATAGTGCCGGGGCAATCGAAGCTGGTTCTGCGACAGATAAACATGGGAATGGAATATGGGTTACACTTTGTAGAAATTCAAGTTCAAAACCGCAAAGTTATATTGATGGACAGTTAAAAAATAGAACATTATTTTGCGGAGCAAATAAAGGAATAAAAATTAATGGAGTCGAGGCAACTGGAGAGTGGACAACTTATAATCCGCAGGTTGAAAAACTGTTGACAGACTACGGACTTGACCCGAATTCATTGAAAATTAAAAGTCATGGCGGTAAGGATGGATGGGATTGGATTGTGATAGAAGTTGGTTTTGTAGGAACTGAACTCAAATCACGTATCTATAGTGGCTTCGCTGGGAAGCAGGCAAGTATAGGAACTAATTCAGAAGGCTCAACCAATATTGAAAAGCAGATTTTCGGTGAGAAAAAGTAATTAAAATTTTTTGCCAGATAATATCAGTGGAAATTATATTTGACGCTCATTTTCCCTTCTGCTATACTCATATCAGATGCAAAAACTCTAATATGAAAAGGGGGAAGAAACCTATGAAAAAGGGATTCAAAAAGCTGATTATTTTATTTGCATGTCTTGGAGTTTTGCTTAGCTTTTCTATGGTGCAGGTTTATGCAGCGCCATCTCTTTCTGCTAAGAAAATTTCTGTTTATGTGGGAAAAACAAAGCAGCTGAAGGTTCGCGGAACTTCAAGCCGCGTGAAGTGGACTGTCAACAATTCCAAGGTTGCCACGGTGTCATCTAAAGGCGTAATTAAGGGTAAAAAGGCAGGAAAAGCAGTTGTTACTGCAACCACTGCAGGTAAGCGTTTGAGATGTACTGTAACCGTAAAAAATGTAAACGCAAAAGCCAGATCCATTACCTTTAAAACAACTGACGGTGGAGATTTTATCTTAAATTCCGCGAAAGCAAATGTGAAATTTAAGATGGCAGCAAACAGTACCGGTGTGAAAGTATCTGTGGTAGATGCAACTGGCAAGGTTTATTATTCCAAGACTTTTTCTTCATGCAAAAAGAACAAAGAGTACTCTTTCCAGTGGAATGGAAAAACATCCAAAGGCAAGAATGTAGGAGCTGGTGCTTACCGTATTTGTGTTACAGCAGGCACAACAAAGACCTATTCCGGATTCCTCCGAGTATATGCAAAAACAGATTTTGCAGGAGGAAATGGTTCTTCTTCCAATCCATATAAAGTAAGTAATCTGGCACAGCTTCGTAAGATCAGTCTGTATCCGGACAAGCATTTTGTTCAGGTTGCAAACATCAATGGCGGCTATGAAAGCTTCCAGCCGATGTGTACGATTGATGCACCATTTAGTGGAACTTATAATGGTCAGGGATATACTATTTCCACACTTAACATCAGTACTGCTTCCGAAACTGGATTGTTTGTAGCTGTTTCAGGAACCGTATCAAATGTGAAGATTGACAGCTTCCTGGTAAACGGACAGGATAGATATGACGTACATGGAATTGGTACGATTGCTGCAAGAAACAGTGGAAAAATTGTAAACTGTGTTGTTTCCAACAGCAATATTGCGGGTCCAACATCTAACAGTTGTGGTGGAATCTGTGGAATTAATGATGGCATTATTCAAAACTGTACTGCACAGAATGTAACGGCAAAGACTTCTGGTTATTCCAATGGAGAGGCCAGTGCCGGTGGTATTACCGGAAGAAACCGTGGAAGCATCATAAGCTGTTCTGCTGAAAATATAAATACAGCAGGCTGGAAAGCAGGCGGAATTACAGGATTTAATGAGGGCAACGGACAGTGTGTTATGTGTGAGGCAACTGGTATAATCAAGGTAAATGTAGAGGATTATTCCGGCACATATGAAGGTGCAATTGCAGGATATAATGAGGGAACAATAAGCTCCTGCTCTACTACCAGCGGACTGAAACTGGCTGGTTCCGGATCTGGAATTGTTGCATAAATTAAGCTGAAAATTTTATATATGTGAATGTTATAACAGGAGAAATTCTTTCTTTTTACGGAAAGCAGTTTCTCCTGTTTTGATGTATACCGTAAAATAGGGCAGGCAGATTGTAGAAATATTGCGGGAATGATTTTGGGGGCAGGCTCTGATACCATGTATAACGAAAAATTATGACAAAAAATCCTTGCATATTTTATCATTGCCTGTAAAATTATATTGAGAAAATCAGGATTTTTATTTGAATTATCTGGGGAGAAGCTTTTATGAAACGAATTGATTTTGAAAATGGAAGTGTAACAGGAAACATTTTTAATGCGGCTATTCCCATGCTGGTGGCACAGATTTTAAGTCTTTTATACAACATTGTGGACCGGATTTACATTGCCAGAATTCCAGAAGTGGGAACTACAGCGCTTGGTGCGGTAGGGCTTTGCTTTCCTGTTATTATGATTATTACTGCGTTCGCAAACCTGTTTGGAAGCGGTGGAGCTCCACTTTTTTCCATAAACAGGGGAATGAAAGAGAACAAAAAAGCACGAATGATCATGGATACTTCTTTTACTATGGTGTGTGTCAGTGGTGTGATTCTTATGGCTATTGGTTTTTTGTTTGCCAGACCATTACTGGTGCTGTTTGGAGCATCCCAGGATGCTCTTGTATATGCATATCCATATATGATGATTTACCTGATCGGAACAGTTCCATCTATGATTGCAACAGGAATGAACCCGTTTATTAATGCCCAGGGGTATGCAACAACGGGCATGTTATCGGTAGCAATTGGAGCTGTTGCAAACCTGATTTTGGATCCGTTATTTATTTTTGTGCTGGGATTTGGAATTAAAGGAGCTGCGATTGCAACGGTATTATCCCAGTTTTTATCTGCTTCTTATGTACTTGTTTTTCTGGAAAAAAAGGCAGAAATGAAGGCAAGACTGCTGAAAAAAGAAGAGCTTCGCAGCTGTATGGAGCATGCAAAAAATATTATCAGTCTTGGAACTGCGGGCTTTATTATGCAGCTTACAAACAGCCTGGTAACCATTTGCTGTAACAATGTTCTGGGAGTTACAGGCGGCGATGTATACATATCTGTTATGACTATTGTATCCAGTGTAAGACAGATGGTAGAGACACCGATTTATGCTATTAATGAAGGCACCTCACCTATTTTAAGCTACAATTATGGGGCGCATCGTCCGGCACGTGTCCGCCGTGCAATGGTGACTATGGGGATGATGATTCTGGTTTACACAGCAGTAATGTGGAGCGTTATTATCTTTATACCGGACTATCTGATTGCTATATTTAGCTCGGATAAGCTTCTGATAAAAGACGCAGTTCCTGCATTGAAAACCTATTTTGCAGCATTTATTTTTATGGATCTGCAGTACATTGGACAGACCGTTTTCAAGTCTCTGAATAAGAAAAAACAGGCTATTTTCTTCTCACTTTTGAGGAAAGTTTTTATTGTAGTACCGCTGACTTATCTGTTTCCATATGTGTTTAAAATGGGAACAAACGGAGTTTTTATGGCAGAGCCGGTGTCAAATGTAATTGGCGGAAGCCTTTGCTTTTTCACAATGCTGCTAATGATATTGCCAGAGTTGAAGCGTATGGAGCAGAACATTAAGTAGACTAGTACAGCGAAAATTAAGTTTCTGCTATATTGACGCAGGATGATTTCTTCATATGCAAGGCGGAGGAATGAGGCGTAGCGGTGGCTACGGCGATTGACGACAACGCGGCATATGAAAAATCAGACAAGTCAATATGGCGGTTACTTAATATTCGCTGTACTAGTACAGGAGATATTTTTTATATGGAAAATACAATTACACTTGTAGTTATCAGTCTGATTTGCGTACTGGCACATATTCCCAGTTTGCTTCTTCGGATTGTACCATTTCACGATAAAATGAGTGATAAAAGTAAATATCAGCTGTCTGCAATTTACCTTACAGCGCTGTTATCAGACTTTGTAATCTGTATGATAAAGGGGATGAACGGGGGAATTACAGTCCCTTTTTATAAGCTGAATCTGATTCTTTTTTGCATTGCAATGGCATTTGCAAATGTGCGGATCGTCCGGGGATTTACCAGGGAACATTTATTTGTATTTGGTATTGTGGCTAATATTGTTATGATCACATTGGCAATTGGGGCGTATATAAGTACACTTCTGGGGTTCGGACCGGATGGGATTGGAATTGCACAAACAAGTGTTATTGGCATTATAATATATGCAATATTATATCCACTTCTTGCCAGGCTGATGCGCTATACAGTGCGCCCATTTTTGGATATTGACTGCAAGGATTACTGGAATACAGTGTGGCTTATTCCTATTGCAATGTTTTTTGCAAGTATTTTTTCTTATGGAGCAGGTGCTTACACAGCAACATTTTTGCAAATGCTGAGTAAATGTATGATTGGTGTGGCAACGTTGATGTTATGTATTGCCATTGCCCATGATCACCAGCGTTTTCATGAAACAGAACAGCTGAATCAGCAGATCGACCAGCAGAAAGGTTATTATAATGCGCTGACAGAACAGGTGTTGAGGGAACGGGAGGCAAGGCATAATTTCCGTCATCAGGTGGCTGCAATCAGAGGCTTTCTGGAAACGGATGATCTTCAGGGGCTGTACGAATATTGCGATGATCTGGAACTGGAACAGGTGGAAAAAGTAGATATTCCATATACAGGAAATGCTGCTGCAGATGGTGTTTTGTATTATTATGGCTGCCAGGCAAAGGCAAAAAACATTAAATTTTCAGTGTGCTGCCAGCTGAAAAAACTTTCCATATCCGATCAGGATCTGTGTATTATTCTTGGAAATGCACTGGATAATGCAGTGACTGCAGCTGGAAGTTATGAGGGAGAACGGTATATAGAAGTTCTTTCAGAAAAGAAACATGATATGCTTTTGCTCACTGTTGACAATTCTTTTGATGGAATATTGCTTCAGGAAAAAGGAAAAATTTACTCCAAAAAGAGAGCAAAAGGGGAAGAGGGGATTGGCATTCTTTCCATCAGAAAACTGTGCGAGAAAAACGGTGGTGCCAGCAAATTTGAGGCGGATGGAAATCACTTTCAGGCAAGTTTTTTGTTAAAGAATCTGGACATAAGTTAAATTAACCTATAAAAACAGGAAGAGCTTCCGGAAAAATAATTTTTCAGAGGTTTTCCTGTTTTTTGTATGTGTGTTTTTATATAAAAATTTTACAAAATAATGCTGTGAATAACAGTTTGAATGTAGTATTATGAAGTGAGAAAAAGGGTAAGACAAATAATGAAGGTGATAAAGATAACATGTCGATGAAAACAAAAATGATGGAAACCGATTCCGTGACGGAGGCATTAAATCGGACTGGATTTTTCCATAGAGTACGGAAGTTTCTGGAAAGTAATCCGGAGCAGGATTATACCATTGCTTATTTTAATATTCAGAGATTTAAGACGGTAAATGACCTGTTTGGCTATGAGGAAGGCGATGCTTTATTAAGGCGCGCGGCAAACACACTTGCAGTCAGTTTCCTGAATCCGTTGGCAGTAGCCAGGCTGGAAGCTGACCGCTTTGTAGTTCTGACCAAAAAGAAGGACATGGATCTGGAGCGGCTGCCGGATCTTTTGCACGGAACCTATAATAAAGGGGCTATTAAGCTGGATATTTATGGAAAATGCGGAGTTTATTTTATTCCCCGGCATTGCAGCCTGAGTGTATCTGATATGTGTGACCGCGCAAAGCTTGCGAAATCTACAATTTCCAATCAGTTTGTCCAGCCATATGCTGTGTTCAGTGAGCAGATGAGGGCAGATTATGAACAGAGAAGCATTGCGCTTCTCCATCTGGAGGATGCCCTAAAAAGCGGAGAAATTAAAGTATATTATCAGCCAATCCACGATGCCAGAACAGGGAAAATCGTACTGGCAGAGGCTCTGACAAGATGGTTCAGCTGTGAATTTGGAAGTATTTCCCCGGCGAAATTTATTCCAGTTCTGGAAGAAAGCGGGTATATTACAAGACTGGATTCTTTTGTTTATCATACGGTTTATGAACTTCTTGAGAAGCGTCAGAAAGAGGGGAAAAGAAATGTAGATATTGATGTCAACCTTTCCCGTATGGATCTGATGGATAAGAACATTATGGACTCTATCCTGAATGATGTAAAGACTTCCGAATTGCCCAGAGGAAGTATCAGTTATGAAATTACAGAGTCCGCATATGCAGGAATATCAGAGGCGGGAAACCGCTTTCTGGAAGAAATGCACGCAGCAGGAGCAAAGCTTCTGGTCGATGATTTTGGAAGCGGTGTTTCTTCCTTTAGTACGATCCGTGACTATGATTTTGATATTTTGAAACTGGATATGGGCTTTGTCCGGAATATTGGACTGAACAGAAAAAATAACAATATTATCATTTCTCTGATCGAGCTTGCACACCGTCTTGACCTGAAGGTGATTGCAGAAGGTGTAGAGACAAAAGAACAGGCAGATTTTTTGAGAGAAAATGGCTGTGATTATTTCCAGGGATATTATTTTTCCAGACCTATGCCACAGGAGGAGTTTGAGGCACTGTTGGATGAACAATGAGATAAAAGAATTTGCGGAAGCGTGCCCATAAATTGTGACATACATCTTGCAGAAAGCCCTTTGTGGGTACGCTTTAGGCTGGGAGAAAGTTTGTGTAAGGCATACATGAGGTGACAGGTGATGGTAAAGGTAGATTTAATTACAGGTTTTCTTGGTTCAGGAAAAACCACTTTTATAAAGAAATATGCATCCTGGCTGATGAAGCAGGGATTAAATATTGGAATTCTGGAAAATGATTTTGGTGCGGTAAATGTGGATATGATGCTTCTGCATGATCTGGAGGGGGAAAACTGTGAGCTGGAAATGGTTTCTGGCGGCTGTGATAAGGACTGTCACAGAAGGCGGTTCAAAACCAAACTGATTGCAATGGGAATGTGCGGATATGACCGTGTTCTCATCGAGCCATCCGGGATTTTTGATGTGGATGAATTTTTTGATGCGCTTTATGAAGAGCCGTTGGACAAGTGGTATCAGATTGGAAATGTAATTACGATTCTGGATGCCAGACTGGAAGAGAAGCTTCAGCCGCAGGCGGAGTATCTGCTGGCGTCCGAAGCGGCAGATGCAGGCTGTGTGATTTTAAGTAAAAGCCAGGAAGCATCCGGCGAAGAGATTAAGGGAACTGTAGCGCATCTGAACCGTGCTTTGGAAGATGTAAAATGTAAACGACGTTTTACTGAAAATGAGATTCTTTGTAAAGACTGGGAGCAGTTTACAGATGAAGATTTTCAGCGTATTTTTTCCAGCGGATATGTGATGGAGGACTTCGAGAAACAATGCTTTGATGAGGATGAAGGCTTTAAGTCTGTGTATTTTATGAACCTGGAAATTTCCAGGGAAAAGCTGGAAAAGGCGGCACATGAAATTCTTGAGGATCCTAAGTGCGGCGCAGTTTTTCGGATTAAAGGATTTGTGAAGATAAATGGCAGTGATTCTGCAGGTAGCTGGCTGGAATTAAATGCTACCCGCAAAGAATTTTCTCTGAAATCGATTTCGGTAGGACAGGAAGTTGTAATTGTTATTGGGGAAGAGATGAATGAGCAACGGATACGGGGGTATCTGGAAGGGACTGTATAAATAAAAAATGAAACGAAGGAATCCCATCATATCCGGGATTCCTTTTTTGTAAAAGATAGCAAAATATGTCGAACGATTTTGATTGTCTTTAGTATCTAGTTCCGAATCGGGAACAGTAATATCCATTTTTATTTTTGTAATTACAATTATTTAAAGGGTTTACACTTAAAAAAAATACCGTTAAAATGATTATATAAAAGGTTAATAATCATAAAGGAAGGTGAGAATATGGAGGAAAATTATATGCCAACAGATGTTCAATTTAAGTATGAACTGCGTAAACGTTTGACAGAGCTGAATCAAAAACTTGAAATGTTGGATCACCAGGAATATGAGAAATTAAAAACAATATTGAAGCAGGAAATTGCGGATATAGAAGCCAGTTTGCAGGATTAATTACCTGTATTTTTGCGATATTGCGCCGGTGATAATCCAGTCAGAGCCTTAAAACGCCGCTCAAAATTACTTCTGGAAGATGCGCCCATCAGTTCAGAAATCTGGTCAATACTAAAAGGTGTACAGGTAAGAAGGGTTGTAGCTTTTTCTTTCCAGTAATGGGAAACTACTTCCTGGAAAGTCTTGCCTGTATGCTTTTTTATCAGGGAGGACAGATAATTAGGAGAAAAATTGCTGATTCTGGCCAGTTCCTGCAAGGTAATAGATTCACAGCGGGTTCGTATATTTTCCAGAATTTTTTCAATATCTGCCTGCTTTTTGGAAGGAGTCAGATCTATTTTTGGATTAAAGCCTTCGATGTTTCTGGTTCGTGCCAGTTCTGCAAAAAGAGGAATCAGGTTGCACTTCATAACAGTCTGTGAAGTGGAATCATCTAAAAGATAAGCGCGGAGAAGCTGATAAAGAATTAATTCCAGCTGTTCATTGGGGGTATCCTGAAGATGCATGTATGCGCCCGGAGTCTCGCCATTAGCCAGGGAGGCAGCAAAAAACTGCCAGAACATAGGAATATTCTGGAGCATGTTCAAAAGATAAGAGTCAAAAACTTTATCCCGGATGCATATGGTGAGAAGAAGCGTATCTTCCGTGGGAATTACCCGGGAATGGACAATCTGTGAATTCATCATACACACACTTCCCTCGTGAAAAACTTCTTCTTTTCCATTAATATAATTATAACAATATCCACTTAATACATAAAACATCTCAAAAAAGCCGTGACGGTGTGCATAGCCCTCACGTGCATATTTTCTCATCATTTCCACATCTGGAGCCTCTGGAAAAAAGGCTTTCCAGCAATCTGTAAATATAACAATATCATCAGATTCGCCAAAAAGACATTCCTGAACAATGTCTCTGATCTTATTTTTATTCAATTCTTTGAAATATTCATCTAAAGTAAGTCCAAGTTCCTGTGCTTTCCTGCTATGGTAATTTCTTTCACGTTCACTGGCCTGTTCATAGCGAAAAGGGGTATTTAGCATGGAAAGAGCAAGGGTTTTTAAATTTTCCATAGGGGTGCCTCTTATTAATTTGTATGCTGTATATATTAATATTATAAGATTTCAAATGAAATGTCAATGTTGCATAAAAATACAAATGAAAAATTATAAAAAACACCATAAAGGCACAATAGAATAGAAAAAATAAACGGAAAAATATGTAAAAATAGTTAAAAATGAGTAAAAACACCGTGAGTTTTGAGATAGAAAAAAGCTGTTTTTTTGCAATAATAGATGTCACGAAAAGAAATACAAAATGTACTTGAGAAAATTGAAGGGAGAATGGTATGAAAAAAAGAGCAAAAATGCTGATTTCTGTTTTGATGGCAGCAACATTGGCAACAACAGGTGTGATTCCTGCTTTTGCAGCAGAGGAAGATGCTTTCCAGACAGAGCTGGAAAGTAAATTCGTGGAGCCGGACCAGCAGTGCTGGCCGGAGGCAAGATGGTGGCTGGCTGAAGGAAGCAACACCGATGAAACAATTGAAGAAACTGTAAAATCTGCATATGAGTCCGGAATCGGAGCAGTGGAATTTGCCACACTGGAAGCCGGGGTAGATGCCGAAAGATATTCCTGGGGAAGTGATGAGTGGGTAAGTGACTCTCATAAGGTAATCGAAGAAGCAACCAAACTTGGAATGGGTGCAAGCTTTACATCAGGAACTCACTGGAAAACAGCAAACATGCCGGGCTTAGATCCAAACAGCGATGCAGCATCCCAGGAGCTGGCAGTAACAACACAGACAGTAGCATCCGGAAAGACTTTTGACGGTGTGCTGGCTATGCCGGAAGCAGCAGAGGGAATCACTTCCCAGAAACTGGTTTTTGTAGTAGCTGCAAAGGTAGACAGCGCAGATGAAAATACTTCTTATCTTGCAGCTGATTCTATGAAAGAAATCACAGATCAGGCAACTGTAACAGATGACGGATGCCAGGTCAGCTTTACAGCAGAGGATGGCGACTATGTGATTTTTGCATATTGGCAGAGAGGAACCGCACAGGTTTGTACACCATCTGTTGATGTAAACTACTCTATCAACTATTTTGCAATTGATGGATTTAATGCATTTAAAGAATACTGGGAACAGAACATTCTTACCGACGAGATGAAACAGCTTATCAAAGATAACGGCAATGTGCAGATGTTTATGGATTCCCTGGAACTTGCAACCAGTGGCGGTTTTGTATTCTGGACAAGCCAGTTCCGTGACGAATTCCAGAAACGCAAAGGCTACGACATTATGCCTTATATGATGCTTCTTATTTCAGGAGGCTGGGGTCAGTCAGCAGATCCTTATACACTGGATGGTGAGGATGTTTTAACCGAAAAATACAAAAATGACTATAAAGATGTTATTACACAGCTTTATATTGAGTATCTGATGGAGCCTATGGCTGAATTTATGCATGAGAACGGCATTGAGCTTCGTGCACAGATCGCTTATGGACAGACGCTTGAGGCATCACTGCCGATTCAGACACTGGATTATGTAGAATCCGAGTCCCTGAACGGAAATGATCAGCCAGAGATGTACCGTTATCAGGCTGGTGCACAGCACCTGTATGATATTAACAAATTCTCTTCAGAGACAGGCGCAACATGGGTAAATTATGCATGGTCACTTCGCCACATTCTGGAATATCCTGTTTATACAGCATTCCTTGGAGGCGTAAACCGTATTATTTATCATGGAATGTCCAGCATCTGGGGACCGGAGGGAACACAGTGGCCAGGTTATGAAGGAATGTATGCAGGTATTTCCGAGCGTATGGACGCCCGTCAGCCATTTTATCAGGATCTGAAAGCCTTTAATACACATCTGGCACGTATCCAGGAAGCACTTCGCTATGGCCAGCCGCAGATGGATATAGGTATCCTGAATCTGGATTACAACATGAGTACCTGCTACGGAGCACAGACAAGCGCACTTCTGGAGCATGAGGGCGTTTACTGGAAAGATACCAATATGCAGGATGCCGGTTATACCTATGAATACTTTAACCCGCAGATTCTTGATCAGGAAAATATCACCGCAGAAAATGGCGAGGTTGACCCGGATGGAGTTTCTTATCAGGCACTGATCGTATGGCAGGAAGAGTTCCCGGCAGAGACAGCGCAGAAATTACTTGAATATGTACAGCAGGGTGTAAAGGTTCTGATCGTAGATGGTGCTGCACAGCACACACCGTGGAATGACGGAATGGATGAAGAGCTTGCAGCTGCCATGGATGAGCTGAAAAAATCCGAAAACGTAAAAGTAATTGCAACAGAGGCAGATGCAGCACAGGCTCTTGCAGACCTTGGTGTACAGCCACGTACTGCTTTTGAGGAGCCGAGCCAGGCACTTATGACAGTTTTCCGTGCTGATGATGACGCTGCGTATATGTTCGTAAACAACTATACACAGGCAAAAGAAACAACTGTAGAAGAAAATGAAAATCTGGCAGAGGACGAGCCATACATGCGTCATTATGATGATTCTACAGCAGTTGATATTGATACTACCATTTCTGTTGATGGAAGCTATGTTCCATATGAGATTGACACCTGGACTGGTGAGGCTACCCGTGTTGCAGATTATTCTATTGAAGATGGAAGAACTGTGATTCCGGTATCCGTTGACAGCGGTGATACTGCTCTTTATGCATTCAAACCGGTAGAGGAAGATACAAACAAAACAATTACAGCAACAACAGCTGATGAAACAGATACAGTAGACGGCCAGCTTGCAATCCGTGCTTTTGCAACCGGAAGCTATGACACTACTTTATCTGATGGAACTACTGTTACAAGTGATGTAACTGTAAATGATCCGGTATCTCTCACAGATGGAAAATGGCATCTGACAGTTGAAGACTGGAAACCGGGCGAACAGCTTACACGTACAGAGGAAAAAGAGGATTATACAACTACTGAATACACTTATGCTACCTCCAAAGATACAATTGACGTAGACCTGGATGGGCTGAAAACATGGAACAACATTGATGAAATCGGCGTTGATGTTTCCGGTGTAGGTTATTACGCTACAACCTTTACATTACCGGAAGGATTTACCGCAGAAAATGGTGCTTATCTGGATCTTGGAAAACTGGAGAGCAGTGCAAAAGTAACCATCAACGGTGTTGAGGCTACGGATGTAAATGTTGACCGTGCACGGGTAGATGTATCTGATCTTCTGAAAGATGGAGAAAATACACTGGAAATCCGTATTTCCACAACTCTGACCAACAGAGTATTGTCTCTTGGTTTACAGCCGGCTGGCGCAGCAGATCTGTTTGGCATGAAGTTCCCACTTTATGTAAATGGATATTTTGAATATGGTCTTACAGATGTGAACCTGATTCCATATGCACAGGTGGTTGTGGAGTAATTAGATAAGAATTGCGATAGCTACTTTGTAATGGGGCGATTTGCAGGTATCAATTCGCAGGTATCAAGGTAAATTATGATAAAATGTGGGACCGGGATTTTACAATTCCGGTCCCTTTTGCAGTAAATAAAATCCCTGGATTGAACCAGGGATTTTGTTTTTTAAGCGCTGTAGTATTTAGCAATGTGCTCTTTGAATTCTTCGAAAAGTGGATAATATACATTTATAATGTCATGGAATTTCTCCGCTGCAAGAGCTCCGTCATAATCGTGAGCCAGCTGATTACGCGTTTTTAACATCTGCAGCCATTGGTCATCAGCAATAAGTCCATTAGTAAATGCCTGCTGCAGGGTTTCGCGGGGAGAGCCAACTGCAAAATCCAGGATTCCCATTTTTTTAATCAGGATATCTTTCATGACTTTCCAGGAGATATCAAATGTGAGACTGAAATTAAGAACAGTTCCCTCAAGCACAAAATCTGCCTTGGGGTCAGCTGTTTTACTTTTGGCGAGATTGTTCAAGCTTTTGCAGAAGGTATTGTAACGGTTAATAAATTTGTTTTCCATATTTTTTTATATCCTCCAGCAGGAATTTATTTTTTATATTATCAAAATCAAAAATATCAATCTTTCGTAATGTTTCAATCTGTTCCAGATCGTTTTCTAATTGAAGTAAATTTTCACAGCCATACACAACAAAATCGATGTCGCTGGTAGGTGTAGCAGTACCGGTTGCGAATGAACCAAAGAGATCCAGGCGTTTCACTTTATTTTTTTTGCATATATCTGTAACTTTATTTATCAGTTCTTCGATTGGCATTACATTCATGATAAAAACCTCTGCATAAATACCAAATTTAATATTGCCCCATTTATTAAAAAGTATCATATGGTGACAGGAATGTCAATTCAGATTACTTTACGCCCCTGCACATATTTCCCAACCAGATTCCTGTCATCGGACAGGTAAACAAGGCGTTCCAGACGGTCACGGGCTGTAATTTCCTGGGGATGACGTATATTAGTATCGTCCAGGATCATAGCATCAAATTCATATCCCTTCTCAAAGCTTCCAACTTTTCCAAAGAAAGAACCGCCGCCAACAGTAGCCATATAAAAGGCTTCATCCAGAGTAACTGGTGCCAGCGTCTGGTCTGTAAGTCTCCAACGCAGTTTGGACACCTGAATGGTGTCTGCAATTGCACGGAACATGGAGAGGGAAAATCCACCGGCAACATCGGTCCCAAGACCTACATGCAGGCCCATATCCAGGTACTTCCGGATGGGGGCAATGCCGGATGACAGATCTGTGTTAGACTGTGGACAATGTGCAATATATACGCCCTGATCTTTGATCAGATGCAATTCGTCGTCACCGGAATGGACACAATGTGCCATGATTGTGGGGCAGGTGTCTTGAGACGGTTTTGTTCCGAACAACCCGAACTGGTCATAGGCGTCTCCATAAAATCTGCTGGTGGGGCAAAGCTCTTTCACCCATGCGATTTCGCCGAAATTTTCGGACAGGTGAGACTGCACAGGAAGGTGATATTCTCTCTGGATTTTTCCAAGCTCTGTCATCAGTTCATCCGTACAGGATGGAGTAAAACGTGGGGTAAGGATGGGATAAGTGTGGTCGTAGCGGTCTTTGATTTCTTCCAGCCATCTGCGTGTCTCAGCAGCAGATGCTTGTGCACTTTCCTCCTGAAGCTGTGGCGCACCGTTTCGGTCCATGTTTACTTTTCCAACCATAGTGGAAAGTCCGCTTTCCTCCAGCATGTCCATAAGAAGCTCGGTAGCCGGTCGGTGCAGGGTGGCAAAAATGCAGGCTCTGGTGGTAAAACTGTGTTTCAGGTCATCTACGAAAATAGAGTATGCTTTTTTCGCATAGGATAAATCAGCATACCGGGCTTCCTGGGGAAAGGTGATGGTATTCAGCCAGTCCAGCAGCTCCAGATCCATTCCGGTTCCACGGTAAGCGTATTGGGGAGCATGGAGGTGAAGATCAGTAAAGCCTGGAATAATCAGCCGGTCACCCATATCTTTAACCGGAATATCTTTGTATTCCTCTGGAAGCTGGGAAAAAACGCCGGCGCAGATGCCGTTTTCACAAACTACATAGGAGTTCTCCATGAAAACAAGTTCGTGCACGTTTTTGCTGTAACAGATAGTACCTTTTAAAGCAAACAATTCTTTTTTCATATCAACACATCCTTTCAGCGAAAGAGGAATGCAGATAAAGAAAAAACCACCTCTAATATTCTATATCTGCAAATTCAAAAACTCTTTCGTATGCAGCTTATAGACAACTATTAGGGTAGTTGGTAGAAACGTCCAACCAGATTATGGACATATATAAGCGTTCGCTGTTTTATTTTTTATATCTCTATTGTACATGGTACGAAAGCTGGAAGCAAGATATTTTTCACAAAACTTTTCCGCTTTTTCATATCATTATTAACCATTTTGTTATATAATGAAGTAAAATTGTGTAGCAGAATAAAATAGAGCTTGCAGCTCCCGATGCGAAGCAATTTTACGCTACGGGAGCGAAATGATATGCAGAATAGGAGATTGACAGCAATGAGTTACAGCTTTAAGGGTCGTGTAAGATACAGTGAAATTGGAGAAAACGGATGCCTGACTTTGCCAGGAGTCCAGGATTATTACCAGGATTGCTGCACTTTCCAGTCAGAATCAATCGGGCAGGGAATGGAAGTGCTGGAAAAACGCCAGAGAGCGTGGGTGCTGTCCTCCTGGCAGATTGTGGTGAAGCGTTATCCGAAAATGGGAGAAAGCATAGTGGCAACTACTGCACCATATGGTTTCCGGGGATTTCTTGGAATGCGTAATTTTACCCTGGAGACAGAAGAGGGCGAGCTTTTGTCCTGGGCCAACAGTATCTGGACGAATATTGACACACAGACCGGACTTCCAGCCAGACTTACCGATGAAGATGTGAAGGGTTATGTCCTGGATGAAAAGCTGGATATGGACTATGCGCCGCGTAAGATTGCATTGCCTGAAAAAATGGAGAAAAAAGAACCATTTTCTATTCAGAAACATCATCTTGACACCCATCATCATGTAAATAACTGTCAGTACATCCGTATGGCAGCAGATTATCTGCCGGAAGGCTTTGCAATCTGGCAGATGCGGGCAGAATATAAGAAGCAGGCTTTGCTGGGAGATATTTTTTATCCGTCAGTGAAGCAGGAGAAAGGAAAAGTTACCGTCGCATTATCCTGTGAAAATGGAGAGCCTTATGCGGTAGTGGAATTTATGGCAGCAGGAGAGGGAAAAGAGAGCAGGTGAAGCTATGGAGTGTGAAGCACAGGGGATAGTACAAAGCAGTTCGGAAAATAAGGCTGACTACAGCAGTCAAAGGGCGATGCAGGAATAACCTGTTTTTTTCCGGAATAAAATTGCAGGATTTATCGGTCTGGATAATCCTTACCAGAATATATCCCAGCTTTTTATTCAGCTGTTTGCTTTTGTTAGGGCGCATCTCTTCAGAATATCTTGCTGTCAAATGCCATCAAATATACTCCGGATGGCGGCACTATCGAAGTTGAAAGTGAGCTGTAAAAAGGGACAACTTTCCGCGTGACTCTTGAGCTTGCCTATGCCAGTGCAGAAAAAGAGAATTTTAAAATTCAGGAAAATACTTCAGATTACCATCTTCCGGCGAGTGGCCAGGTTTATTAAATAAGCAGAAGGATTGACGCAGGAGCAGAAAGCGAAAAAATTTTTTTGAAAAGATACAAGTAGAAATACATCCATACAAGTGATATAGTATAATTTATCAAAATCGGTTACAGCAGGCTCTAAAGTCTGTCTATGGTATGTAAAAAGGAGGATACGGTAATGCTTGAGAAATTAAAGGAAGAAGTTTACAAAGCAAATATGGATTTGCCAAAATACGGTCTTGTAACTTTCACATGGGGAAATGTAAGTGGAATTGACCGTGAGAAGGGGCTTTTTGTAATTAAGCCAAGTGGCGTGGATTATGATAAGCTTACTCCGGAAGATATGGTTGTGGTAGATCTGGAAGGAAACAAGGTGGAGGGAAGATACAATCCGTCCTCAGATACAGCCACACATGTGGTTCTGTACAATGCATTTCCGAAAATTGGTGGAATCGTGCATACTCATTCATCCTGGGCAACCAGCTGGGCACAGGCAGGAAGAGCAATCCCGTGCTATGGAACCACTCATGCTGACTACATCTACGGAGAAGTTCCATGCGTCCGCAATTTAAGCAAGAGCGAGATCGAAGAAGCCTATGAGAAAAATACAGGTATTCTGATCGCAGATTATTTCAAGGATAAAGATTATGAAGCAGTTCCGGCAGTTCTCTGCAAGAACCATGGACCTTTTACATGGGGAAAGGATGCTCATGAAGCTGTACATAATGCTGTTGTTCTGGAAGAGGTTGCCAAAATGGCATCCCGCTGTGAGCTGATTAATCCGGATGTGAAACCGGCTCCGCAGGAGCTTCAGGATAAGCACTATTACAGAAAACATGGTGCAAATGCTTATTATGGACAGATAAAATAATACCTGGAGCTAACTAAAAATAATACAATAAATCGAAAATTCCTCTCCTTGTTGTCCGATTACAGGGAACTTATAATATTTTATATAAGTTTATCAGCGGACGGCTGTTGCAAGACAGACTCAGGAAATGATCTTGTGACAATGCAGACAACAAGGAGGGGATTTTTCTATGATATGTTTAAAGGTGGCAGATAAAAATGGATATAATATAGCAGTTGCACATGGAGAAACAGAGGTTTATATTGCCCTTAACCATGAGTATCAGGAGGGAGATACGATTATTCTGGAAACAGAAAACGGTCCTCATCATGTATGGCTTCAGGTAGATGATGCATTGGGAAAATCTCTGGTTTATACTACCGGTTGGGTGACTTATCAGGTACCTTTTGGAGATTGCCCGCCCCTTTGAAATTACAGCATATCGCAATCTTGCAGTAAATGTAAATGACCAGCACCAGGATGCAAATTGTTATCCCCATGCCAGTGCCAATATTGAAACAAGGGACGAGTCAGTTTTTATTGCCAGAAATACCATTGACGGAATGACAGCTGGTGGACCAGTGTAAAGGCTGTATTTTCTGATGGAAGTGAATTGAAGCTGAATATGGAAAAAAGCAGTGGAGCTCATGAATTTACATTTGAACCAAAGAAGATCAAATGGTTGGAGCTGTGTGAACTGGAAAAAGCAGAGGATGCTTCTCCGTTTCCTGCTTTGACACAGATTGAAGTGTATGGATTTGATGTGGTGGATGAAAATTTATAAAAATAGCTATGCGACTATTTCAGTAGAGGACGAAGAGTGATGAAGGGTCATGCTGTTGGAAAAATAAGTATATCTGGAAAATGGATGTTGCCACAGGTAACTTGTGAGATATAATAAAAGGAAAAACAGAAAATACAGGCAAAAGGAGCAGGAGCATGATTCACGAAAAAATAGAAATCCAATTAAAAAACTCTGCATATAAGGCAAATTTATATACATATTTTCTGGACAATTCGCCGGAGATTGCACCAGAGAGAAAAAGACCTGTTGTATTGATTTGTCCGGGAGGCGGATACAGAGGAACTTCTGACAGAGAGGCAGAAGCACTTGCTGTTAAATTTATGGCAATGGGATATCATGCGGCTATTCTTCGCTACAGCGTGGACCCGGCACGTTTTCCAGAGGCTCTTTTGCAGCTTGCAACAGCTGTTTCCATGCTCCGGGAAAATGCAGATAAATGGCATATTGATACGGAAAAAATCGTGGTGCAAGGGTCTTCCGCAGGTGGACATCTGGCAGCAAGTCTGGGTGTTTTCTGGAATACTGCGCTGGTAACAGAGACCCTGGGAATTGATGCAGAAAAAGTCCGGCCAAACGGTCTGATGCTTAGTTATCCGGTTATTACTTCCGGTGAGAAAGCGCATCATCCTTCATTTGAGCGGGTTTTGGGCGAGGATTATGCCAATGAAGAGAAACGTAAATTGTTGTCTTTGGAGCTTCAGGTTACAAAGGATACACCGTCTACATTTCTCTGGCACACAGCACCGGATGATACAGTTCCGGTAGAAAATTCACTGCTGTTTTTCCAGGCACTTCATGCACTGGATATTCCGGCAGAGCTGCATATATATCCGGTAGGCGGTCATGGCCTGGGACTTGCAACCGCAGAGACTGCATGCCCAAATGGGTATGGAATCCAGGCAGAATGTGAAAGCTGGATAGAACTGGCCGGGGACTGGATGAAGCATCTGTTTAGATAAAGCGGAGGTGTGAACTGCTTTTTGGGGAGCTGATTTCCACTTTTTGTAATAAGATGAGATGGATGCGGCAAATTTTTTTTGGAGAAAAATGGCAATTACAGGATATAGCTGCCATGTGGTAGGATAAAACCAAAGAATTGAATCTGGTAAGCTTCAGAATGAAGCTGACATTAGCAGAAGGAAAATAATGTGTATGTTTGGCAAGAAGGAGAATTGCAAATGATGAGATTGAAAAAGGTTTTATTGGGAACCATAACTGGTGCTTTATTATGTAATAGTGTGCCTGCAACGGTGTTTGCCGGTATTGGCAGAGGTGTGCAGTATGATATGGCAACACAAACAATAACTGACAGCTCTTTCTGGTATGAGGATACGGATGACGATGAGGAACTTCCTCCCTATGATGGAGAGAAAACATCTGAAAAAAAGATATATTTTCACAGGGCTGATGGTACTGTAATTGTGCAGAATACAAATGTTAATGGATGCCTGCGTGTCCCTGCCAGCAAGAATCAGGATGGTTATACGTTCCTTGGCTGGTCAGAAAATCCGGGACAGACTGCGAATCCTCAATATCAGCCAGGTCAGGTAATAAAGGTGAAAAAGGCTACTCATCTGTATGCTGTTATGTACAACTGGAAACAGGAGCCTGATATTCAGGTGGGAAATCTGGCGAATACGCTATCAAAGTATTCCAGAATCATATTTGTAGGAGATTCCAGAACCCATTATCTGCGGAGAACTCTTTTGAAAGAATATGGTCCAAATGCAATATCAAAGGTACGCTTTGTTTGTAAATCCGGAAAGGGCTTAAACTGGTTTGAAGAAACGGGAGAAGCTCTTTTGCAAAAAGAAATTGCGCTGGCTGGTGCTGAAGGAAAAAATAAACCAGTTGCGGTTGTTTTCAATCTGGGAGTTAATGATTTGTCCCATCGCAGATCCAGTGATTATAAAGGGATGACAAATACATATATTTCTTATATGAACAATCTTGGAGATTCCCTTGCAAATGAGAACTGTCGTTTGTTCTATATGTCTGTGAATCCTACAAACACGGCCATGAAGCCAACCAGAAAAGAATCTGAAATTCTGTATTTTAACAATACACTGAAAAAGAATTTAAGCGGAAATTTTCAATGGATCGATACCTATAATTATCTTATGAAAAATGGATATAGCACCTATAATGCATTTAAAGGGAATATCGATGATGGGGTTCATTATTCAACGAGGACTTATAAGAGAATTTATAAATATTGCTTAAAGAGTATATAAAAATAAAGACAAAGAGCAGCAAATGAAATGTGAAACCGAACGTGGGGCAATTATAACACAGAACAAAATGTACTTCAAGTATTGTTTTCATATTATTTTGCTGCTATACTTTTATTATCTTAAATATAGGGAGGTGAATCAAATGTTGACAAAAGAAGATTTGCAGGCAATCGCAGGACTGCTTGTACCGTTGGAAACACGAATCGGGAACCTTGAACAAAGCTTTGGGAAGCTTGAAGGGAGGTTTGATAATCTCGAAGGAAGGTTTGATAATCTTGAAGGAAGGTTTGATAATCTTGAAAGAAGATTTGATAGTTTCGAGAGTGAAACACGTAATCGGTTTGAAGATCTGGAAGCGAATCTTAAGAGCGTAGATAAACATGTCTGCGAGCTGGATCAAAAGGTGGCTGTATTAGATGAGAAAGTGAGAGGTCTACAGCTCCACATAGAGAATCATACCGATGTACAGCTTCAAATTGTTGCAGAAAACCATTCAACTCTTTTCAATAAACTTGAAGAATTAGAGAAAAAGCAGAATAACCAGGAAACACTTTGGCTTTTTGTTAAAAAGCACGAAAATGATATCAATAAGATAAAACAACATTTAAGTATGTAATATGTAGAAATACATATAAAGGAAGAACATAAGAAAAGAAACAAAATTATAATACACAAGAATGAGTCTCTACAGAGAAAACGATTTATAAGAGAAAAATACATAAAAAGAAGTACATAAAAGAGACGTACATAAAAGATAAATCCAGAAGATAATATACGAAAGAAAAAATAAAAAAACGCGGAAATAAAAAACACAAAAACGAAAAATATAAAAATTGCAAAAAATACAGAAGAAAATACGCTAAATACAAGCATTAAATACGATAGATAAAATTTCAGGGAGTGCGGTTAATTGCACTCCCTGATTTAGCCTTTATTAGATACACTCTGATCAATACAGAATTAAAATCTGTAAATATAACCTGAAAATAATCTGAAAATTTATTCAATATCCAGTTCCGGCGGTTCGTCCATGGTGTCGGAAACATACTTTCCGTTCTTTTTGCGCTGCCGGACACATTCTGTAAGCAAATATTCAATCTGCCCATTTACGGAGCGAAAATCGTCCTCCGCCCAGGCTGCAATCTGGTCATAAAGTTTCGCAGAGAGCCTGAGGGGAATCTGTTTCTTCGGTCTTGTATCTGCCATTAATAAAGGCTTCCGGAATTTACGATGGGCTGGGCGTCATGATTGCCGCACAGCACAACGAGAAGATTGGAAACCATGGCAGCTTTACGCTCCTCATCAAGCTCGACCACGTTGTTTTCATTCAATCTTTCTAATGCCATTTCTACCATACCTACAGCACCGTCTACGATCATTTTTCTTGCATCAATGATAGCAGAAGCCTGCTGTCTCTGCAGCATAACAGCAGCAATTTCCGGTGCGTATGCAAGGTAAGTAATACGTGCTTCAATAATTTCAAGACCTGCATCTGCAACTTTCTGCTGGATTTCATCACGGATACGGCCTGCAACAATTTCACTGGATCCACGAAGGCTGCCCTCATCTGCAACACCATCACCTGTAGTGTCTACATTGGGAGCAACATCATATGGATAAATTCTGACGATGTTACGAAGTGCACTGTCACACTGTAAAGAAAGGTATTCTTTATAGTTATCAACATTAAAAACTGCCTTCGCAGTATTTGTAACACGCCACATAACTGCAATACCGATCTCCACTGGATTACCCAGACAGTCATTGATCTTCTGTCTGTTATTATTAAGTGTCATAATCTTCAGAGAAATCTTTTTGCTGACATAAGAAGTGCTGGCAGAAGCAGTAGTTCCAGTAGCCAATGTCAGAACAGACTTGGCAGCATTTCCACCGTCTACATCACCACTCTGATTTAATTTTGTCTTAGCAGCAGGATTCACAGCTGTACAAAACGGATTCACCCAGTAAAAACCATCATCCTTCAAAGTTCCCACATACTTACCAAATAAAGTAAGAACCAGAGCCTCCTGCGGCTTCAACACCTTCAGCCCCAAAAACGGAATCCACCCAATCGAACACCACACAGTCCCTACAACAAGTATACAAGTCCAATCATACACCGATCCAAACACGATAAGGGCAATAGCTGGTACATACAGCAAAATAAACAGCACCATCATCCCCATACCATTCTTTCTGTTACTTAAAACCTTTTCTTCCATAATAGCCTCCTGACCGGCGGTTCCACCGCCTTCTATGAAAACTCAGATACAATAAAATATGTATCCCCCTTATATGATGCTTGTATGATATCACTATGATATCAAAATGTCAACATATCAGCAAAATAAATCACCAGCACACCTCCGAAGCCGTTCACCTCGTAGAAACACCTTCAACCTCCCATAGACAATTATTGAAAATTTATGGTATCATATTAAAACAAAGTTGGTTATAATCGGGGTATAAAAGCAAAAATAAGACTTTGGAAAAGGAGAGAGCATTCCTGTATTTGTAAAAGAAAACAGTTTGATTGCAGTTGGCGCCGACACCACCAAACCTGATTATGATTATGCACAGAACGTGACAGTAAAAGCATACTGTCTCAAAGAAGGCCAGGAAACCAGCACTGTTGTGTATGGAATGAATAAAAATGTGGAAACTACGGTTTCTGTGAAAAAAGAAAGTGGAAAAATCTTTATTCACGTAGAAGCTGCAAAACCTTGTAAAGTGGTTCTGGTTGATGAGCACGTAGAAAATACAGAAGGCGCTGCATGGGAAATGCAGGATGGAAACTGTGTGGTAAGTTTTGAAAAGAGCGGCGATGTGATCTGTCTGCTGTAATTTTGAAGCATAGTAGAAGGAGAATTCATGGAAAAGAACAGAGAGCTTGTAATTGAAAAATTAGTTTCCCAGCTTACACTGGATGAGAAAATCAGTATGATCCATGGAACCGGATTGTTCCACAACGGTGGAGTAGAAAGACTTGGTATCCCGGAACTGGTAATGTCCGATGGACCTATGGGAGTACGAAATGATTTTGAAGATGCACACTGGATGGTAATCGGAAACTCAGACGATTACGTTTCCTACCTGCCAAGTAACAGTGCTCTTGCATCTACCTGGAATCGGGAGCTGGCCTATGAGACAGGAACGGTTCTTGGTGAGGAAGCCCGGGGGCGTGGAAAAGATGTGATTCTTGCACCGGGAGTGAATATTAAGAGAAGTCCTCTTTGTGGCAGAAATTTTGAATACATGAGTGAAGATCCTTATCTTACCGGAGAAATGGCAGCGCCGCTGGTAAAGGGAGTGCAAAGTGCTGACACAGCAGCCTGTGTGAAACATTTTGCCCTGAATAACCAGGAGACAGAACGTCTCTGGGTAGAAGTAAAGGTCAGTGAAAGAGCCCTGCGTGAAATTTATCTTCCTGCCTTTGAAAAGGTTGTAAAAGAGGGACAGGTCTATTCCATAATGGGTGCATATAACCGCTACAATGGAGAACATTGCTGTGAAAGCAAGACTTTGCTTAACAAAATCCTTCGGGAAGAGTGGAAATATGACGGTATGGTGGTATCTGACTGGGGCGGCGTCCACTTTACAAAAGAGGCTGCCACAAGCGGACTGGATCTGGAAATGTCTGTTACGGATAATTTTGACGAATACTGCATGGCACAGCCGCTCAAAAAGGCTGTAGAAGCTGGCGAAATTGCAGAAGAGCTGATTGATGAGAAAGTAAAGAATATTCTGCGGCTGATGTACAGGCTTCATATGCTGGGCGCGTATGAAGCTGAAGGAGACGGAAAAGGCGGAGAAAGTGCAAGTGCGCTGGGAGAAACGAAGCGTGAAAATGCAACGGTTGAAATTCGAAAACCAGGCTCTTACAACACTCCGGAGCATCGCCGGAAAATCCTTGACGCAGCCCGTGAATCCATTATTCTTCTGAAAAATGAGAAGAAACAGCTTCCTCTTTCCCAGGAAAAGACCAAAAAAGTTCTTGTAATTGGAGACAATGCCAACCGTATCCAGTCTTATGGTGGAGGAAGTGCAGAGATTAAAGCTCTTTATGAGATTACGCCTCTTCTTGGAATCAAGATGCTTCTTGGTGGAAATGCAAAGGTAGATTTTGTCCCGGGATATTATGCGGACAATTTTGACCATATGAACACCGAAACAAACTGGCAGGCAGACAGTCTGGAAAATGGCGGTGGATCCATGGGAGAAAACGGTGGTGTGGCACCGGAGATTCTGGAGAAACAAAACGCATATCGTGCAGAAGCTGTGAAAAAAGCAGCAGAGGGCAATTATGATACTGTAATTTTTGTGGGAGGCCAGAACCATTTTCAGGATCTGGAGGGACACGACCGCCCGGACATGAAACTTCCTTATGCACAGGATCAACTGATCGAAGAACTTCTTGAAGTGGCTCCTGATACAGTTATGGTTATGTTTTCCGGCTCTCCGGTAGAGATGCCCTGGATTCAGAAGGTACATACCCTTGTATGGAACTGGTTTAACGGGATGGAAGGGGGAACTGCTCTTGCCGAGATTTTATTTGGCAAAGTAAATCCATCCGGACGTTTGCCGGAGTCTTTTCCAGTATCTCACCTGGATTGTTCCGCACATTGCATCGGAGAATTTCCAGGTGGAAAAACAGTGGATTATGCAGAGGGGATTTTTGTTGGGTACCGCTATTACGATACCAGACAGATTCCGGTGCTTTTTCCGTTCGGATATGGCCTTTCCTACACAGAATTTGTGTACAGCAATCTTCATGTGGAAGGCAGTTACCCGAATTTTAAGGTGTCTGTAGATGTTACAAACGCAGGAGCTGCATCGGGAAAAGAGACTGTTCAGATTTATGTGGGAAAACCAGACTCTGCAGTAGAACGTGCAATGAAAGAACTGCGCGGATTTGCAAAGCTGGAACTGCAGCCAGGTGAGACAAAGACAGCAGAGATAACTCTGGATGCAGCTGCATTTACCTATTTTGATGAGAACCTGCGGCATTTTGTGACAGAATCAGGGGAATATAAGATTTTTGCAGGGAAATCTGTGGCAGAAATCTGCCTGACGGAAAGCTGCGAAGTTGAAGTTTGATAATACAAAACAATACGAATAATTAATACAAATGGAAAAATTCATTGTGGAAGGTTGTAAAACTGAAAGCAATGAATTTTTTTGTTGAAGTGAGACTAAAAATAATACTGAGAGAGAAAATACATAGAAAGCTATGCAATATTGTGTTACAATTATAAAAGATACTAAAAATATACTTTACCAACAGTAAAGGAGACAAGTATAGATGGCATTTGTTAAAACCGATGAACAAGGTCATAATATTGTTGAAATTGAGGAAATCATATTTAAAGGTAAAAGGAAAATTGCGTGGAATTGTGTGCAACAGTATTAAAAAAAATATGTAGGTTTAAAATACATCATAGAAGAAACTGGAGAATTAATACATATTGGGAGTGATTTTCCGGATGAGTATGCAAATAGCAGATATAGTGCAAAAGCGTTTGGAACAGTTGGGAAAGCAAATGCTTCACAGGTGATACCAGAGCTGATAAAAAATGCAACTAATGGTTGTTTTAGTCCAAATATGGAAGAAAAACATAGGAACAATGCGAAATATGGCTGGTATAGATGGACAGTTCGATTTTCAGTTCCCATTTGTGATGATAAGGGGGAGAAAATTGGAAAGAATATTTTTTGCGGAACAATGATTATCAGACATGCTTTAGACGGGGAAAAATATTTATATGATATTATAAACATAAAAAAAGAAACGTAGTACCCCGCATGAGCTATATGCCGTACGGTATAAAACCACATTTCTTATGTTTATTTTATAATGGTTAAGTGAATACGTCAAGTAAAAAAAATAATTTTATAAATTATCTTGAGAAAGGATGCGTAGTATGAAAGCAGTAATCGCAATTGATTCCTTTAAAGGAAGCATAGATTCCATAGAAGCAGGTGAAGCTGCTGCAAAAGGAATCCACATAGTATACCCGAATGGGAAAACCCTGATATATCCATTGGCAGATGGCGGTGAGGGAACTGTGCAGGCTATGGCAAAAGGGCTTGGAGGAAAACTGGAACAGGTGGAGGTTACAGGACCCTTGGGAGATCGGGTGATCTGTGAGTATGCTATTGTTGAGAATAAAGACGGAAAAGCTGACAGTATAGAAGAGAATTTCGCAAATGGCCTGACCGCAGTTATAGAAATGGCTGGTGCTGCCGGAATTACCCTTGTGCCGCCAGATCAGAGAAATCCATTGCATACTACTACATACGGTGTCGGTGAAGTGATAAAAGATGCAGTTTCTAAAGGCTGCCGGAACTTTATTATAGGAATTGGCGGCAGTGCGACCAACGATGGTGGAATCGGTATGCTTCAGGCACTTGGTGCAGAATTTTTGGACAAGTGTGGAAAACAGGTTCCTTTTGGCGCACTTGGTGTGGAAAAATTAGCATCCATTAACTGCGAAAATATGCTTCCGGTTTTAAAAGAATGTAACTTTCGTATTGCCTGTGATGTTGATAATCCTTTATGTGGAGAAAAAGGCTGCAGTCGTATTTTTGGTCCTCAAAAAGGTGCAACACCGGAAATGGTTGAGAAAATGGATCTGTGGATGGAAAGGTATGCAAAGCTGACAGCACAGTATTTTGAAGATAGAAATAAGAGTACAGAAATAATGAAAAACTTATCTGAACACAGATATAAATCGACATATCCTGGCTGTGGTGCAGCCGGTGGCCTCGGCTTTGCATTTCGTGCATTCCTTCATGGCAGTCTTGAGCCAGGAATAAATATTGTTCTGGAGCAGATTGGAATTGAAGCTGCCATAAAAGATGCCGACATTGTAATCACGGGAGAAGGCCGTCTGGATGGCCAGACAGTAATGGGGAAAGCCCCTGTAGGTGTGGCAAAACTTGCGAAAAAATATGACAAGCCGGTACTGGCATTTTCCGGATGTGTCACCGAAGAGGCCAATGCTTGCAATGAAGCCGGAATTGACGCATTTTTCCCGATTTTGCGTCAGGTAACGCCGCTGGAAGAAGCAATGAAACCGGAAAATGCAAAAAAGAATATGAGTGAGACGGTGGAACAGGTATTTCGGGTGTTGAAATTGACTTTCCCCTCTTGACTTCTTATAAAAACAAGAGTAATATGAACTACAACGCAATGGCGCGTTAGCATGATAACGCCGCCATTGCATTTTTTTTACCCATAAACAAAAAATGTGCAGACAAAAATACCGCACGCTATGTGATTAATGAGATTCACCAAGAGGAGGAAAAGAACATGAAGAAGAGCTATTTATGGAGAAAAATGACAAGCGGTCTTATGGCAGCAGCAGTTACTGTAAGTGCAATGCCAGGCGTGGGACTTACAATGGTACAGGCAGAAGAAAAGAAAACATTAAAGGTAGCTATGGAATGCAGCTATGCACCATATAACTGGACACAGCCAGATGATTCCAACGGTGCAGTTCCCATTTCCGGAAGCTCTGATTACGCATATGGCTATGATGTTATGATGGCAAAACATATCTGTGACGAGCTGGGTTATGATCTGGAGATCGTGAAACTGGACTGGGATTCCCTTGTACCAGCAGTGCAGTCCGGAAAAGTTGACTGTGTTATTGCCGGTCAGTCCATTACTTCCGAACGTCAGCAGATGGTAGATTTCACAGAGCCATACTATTACGCTTCTATTATTACACTGGTAAAAAATGACGGAGATTACGCAGACGCAAAAAGCGTAGCAGACTTAAAAGGTGTAACCTGTACATCCCAGCAGAATACCATCTGGTATGATTCCTGTCTGCCACAGATTGAAGATGCAAACATTCTTCCAGCACAGGAAAGTGCTCCGGCTATGCTGGTTGCCCTGGAATCTGGAAAATGCGATGCAGTTGTAACAGATATGCCTACCGGAATGGCAGCATGCGTAGCTTATCCGGACTTTAAACTCCTTGATTTCTCCGGCACAGATGGCGCATTTGAAGTATCTGACGAGGACATTAACATTGGTATTTCCGTACAGAAAGGAAATACAGAACTTCTGGACGCCCTGAATAGTGTACTGGAAAAAATGACAGAAGACGATTACACAGAAATGATGGACGAGGCAATTTCCGTACAGCCGTTAGCAGAGTAAAAAAGGAGGAATAGAATATGCTTCCGGAAACATTTTGGGGGCGGATCGGCTATCTGCTCCAGCAATACGGCACCTCCTTTTTGTCAGGCGCAGGAAATACAATGATTATAGCAATTGTGGGCACCTTTTTGGGGTGCCTCATTGGCTTTATTGTCGGAATTATTCAGACAATTCCGGTAGATCAGAGAGATTCAGCAGTTAAAAGAACTTTAGTAGGAATTCTGAAATTTATTATGGCCTGCTATGTGGAATTTTTCCGTGGCACACCAATGATGGTACAGGCTATGTTTATTTATTATGGAAGTGCCTATCTGTTCAATATTAATATGTCCATGTGGTTTGCGGCATTTTTTGTTGTTTCTATTAATACAGGAGCTTACATGGCAGAAACGGTCCGCGGTGGAATCCTTTCTGTAGACGAAGGACAGACAGAGGCTGCGAAGGCCATTGGAATGACCCATGTACAGACCATGATAAATGTAATTCTTCCACAGGCACTGCGAAATATTATGCCACAGATTGGAAACAACCTGATCATCAATATCAAAGATACCTGCGTCCTTTCTATTATTGGAATTGTAGAACTTTTTTATACCACAAAAGGTGTTGCAGGTGCTTATTATACTTATTTTGAAGCCTTTACCATTGCAATGGTAATGTACTTTATCCTTACATTTGTATGCTCCAGGCTGCTTCGTCTGCTGGAACACAAAATGGAAGGTCCCCAGAACTATGATCTGGCAACAACGGATACATTGGCGCACACAAGTGGTCTGTATTCCTATCCTAAGAAAAAGGAGGAGAAATGATCATGAGTGAAAAGATCCTTGAAGTAAAACATTTGGGAAAGGCCTTTGGAAGCAATCAGGTTTTGAGAGATATTGATTTTTCCGTATGCCCCGGAGATGTAACCTGTATTATCGGACCATCCGGATCAGGAAAATCTACCCTTCTTCGTTGCCTGAATATGCTGGAAACTCCATCAAGCGGAGAAATTAATTATCACGGTACAGACATCACCAGCAAAAATGTAAATGTTCCCGAATACCGTTCCAAAGTCGGCATGGTTTTCCAGAACTTTAACCTTTTTAATAATATGACAGCTCTGAAAAACTGCACCATCGGACAGGAAAAAGTGCTGAAAAAGGGAAAAGAAGAAGCTGAAAAGAAAGCAATGTATTATCTGGAAAAAGTCGGCATGGCTCCTTATATCAATGCAAAGCCAAAACAGCTTTCCGGAGGACAGAAACAGCGTGTCGCTATTGCAAGAGCACTTGCAATGGAGCCGGAAATTCTTCTTTTTGATGAACCGACATCAGCCCTTGACCCGCAGATGGTAGGAGAGGTTCTGGAGGTTATGCGTGACCTGGCGCATGAGGGGCTGACAATGATAATCGTAACCCATGAGATGGCTTTCGCAAGGGATGTATCCAAAAGGGTTATTTTTATGGCAAACGGCGTGATTGTGGAGGACAGACCGCCGAAAGAACTGTTTGAGAATCCAAAAGATTCTCTGACAAAAGAATTTTTAAGCAGATTTCGAAATGCATAGAGCGTGCCACAGATAGAAAAAACAGAGAATCATGCAGTTAAAAAAGGCAGATTCTCTGTTTTTGCTTTTCATCTTGATGCTATAATAATGAAAGCAAGGTTTATATTTTGCCTGCTATTGACACAATTATGGAGAAATGCTATATTACCTAGTAGGTTTGTATATTTTAAAACAGGAAAGCGATAAAACATTAAAGACTAAACGAAAGAAGTACACAAAATGAATACAAGAGAAATGGTAAATATTGCCCTGCGCCTTGCAGGATTAGAAGAAGACACGGTGGATACGGAAATTGGCTGCCCAGGTGAAAATATCCATCGTGTTCTTGCTGGAATTGATATGGATAATGCAACCCTTATGGCTGCCAAAGAAATGGGCTATGACTGTGTGGTAGAGCACCATGGAATCATGGGAAGAGCGGTACGTATCGGGGATCAGATGAAGAAAGATCAGATGATGCTTATGTACGAAAACGGAGTACCGATTAATGTAGCGCAAAAGGCCATCGAAGCCAGAGCTTCACAGGAGAGCCGTAAAATGCACTCCAAGAACCTGAACCGCCAGGCTGATTTTGCGAAATTTATTGGAATGCCATATATCGGACTTCACAGCCCGGCTGATTTTGTAGGACAGAAAATCGTACAGGACCGTATGAACCGTTTAATGGAAGAAAAAGGACTTTTCCTTACTTTACAGGAAGTGTGTGATGCACTGAAAGAATTTCCGGAGATACAGAATGCAGTACAGGATCCGGCTATCTGGGTAGGAAATCCAGACAGCTATGCAGGAAAAGTAGTAGTTATGTTTAACGGTGTCACCGCAAGTACAGCGGAAGTTTATAATACTTTTTTTGATTACGGTGTAGGAACTCTGATCATGATGCATATGCCGGAAGATATTGCCCAGAAAGTCCGGGAACACAATAAAGGAAATGTAATTATTGCAGGACATATGGCAAGCGATTCCATTGGAATGAACCGGATTCTGGACGAATGGGAAAAAGAAGGTCTTGAAGTGACCAGAATCGGAGGTCTGGTATAAGTATGGCTGATGAGAAATTTCAGACCCCTTCCTGGCTGGAGGGACTTCGCAAAGAATTTCCGGTAACAGAAAAATGGGCATATTTTGACAGTGCCTATGAAACCGGTGGAGCTCGTTTCCTGGAAAAAGCGTCAAAACAGTATTTTGCTGACAAGTCCGATTTTTATCCTGGAATTTCCCAGATGGGAGGCTCCGGAAAAGGCGCAGCTATAGATTTAATCGAAGAGACAAGAACACTTCTTGCTGAATTTTTAAATGCAAGGGATGGCCACAGCATTGCTTTTACAGCAAATACCTGTCAGGCAGTGGCACTGACGTTACAAAGTTATCCGTTTGAACCGGGAGACAATGTGGTAGTTGGAGACATTGAGCATGTCTGTGTATTGTATCCGGCTATCAGCCTGAAACAGCGAGGCGTAGAGGTTCGCCTTGTCCATCCGGAGAATGAGTGGAGCCTGACTGCAGAAAAGCTTCTGGAGCAGGTTGATGACCACACAAAGTTTGTTGTAGTAAGTTATGTACAGTCTGCAAGCGGCTATCGTATTGACCTGGAAAAACTGGTGACAGAGTGTCACAAAAAGAACTGTTATGTAGTCACAGATGCAATCCAGCTTCTCGGATTCCAGAAAATGGATGTAAGAGAAATTGGAGTAGATGCAGTGGCCGCGTCTGGATACAAGGGACTTCTTTCCATTGAAGGCGGTGGATTCCTTTATGTGGCAGATGCCCTTCTGGAAAAACTGCGCCCCTGGTCAGCTGGTCCTAACCCGGCACTTGTAATTGACAGGGAAACAGGAACCTGGTCCTGCAAGGATGAGCTGGATGCCCGTAAACTGGAAGCGGGAACATTACCTTTCCACACCATTTACTGTCTCCACGAAAGCCTTTTACAGCTGAAAAAAATTGGCATGGATGAAATTGCAAAGCATGTAGAGCAGTGTTATCAGTATATTTCTTCAGGGATGAAAGCACTTGGATATGAAATTGATACTCCGGAAGAAAACCATTGTCACAGTATGCTGGTGGTAACGAAGAAAAAAGAAGAAATGGCAGATTATTTCCAGCAGCATGGCGTTTTCTTTACTGCAGGTCACGGGGATCATGTCCGTCTGGCGGCAGCACCGTTTACATCAGAAGAGGATATTCGCAAGCTCCTGAAAGTTGCCAAGATGTGGAAGAAATTTTGAATTTATGATATGCCGTTTTGTTGTTTACAGGCGTGTTTTAGTAAGAAATCTTTAAATTAAGGAAAAATTAGGAGAAACAATGTATATTTTTGACCAGAATTATGTAACAGAACATCTGACATCCGCAGCCTGTCTTAAGATCATGGAAGATGTTCTGAAAGAGGAAAGGGAAGGAAGTGTGACGCAGTATCTTCGCACCGCCATTCCCATGCCAAATACCAATATCCTGGGAATTATGCCAGGTTATTGCGAAAAAGGCTATTTCGGAGCGAAAGTTTTAAGCGTTTACCATACAAACGGTGGAACCGGATATCCGTCTCATCAGGGTGAGATCATTCTTTTTGGAAAAGAACATGGAGAGGTTCTGGCAATTGTAGACGCCATGTCTGTTACGAAAATACGAACAGGAGCGGTCAGTGCTGTGGCATCACAGGCACTGGCACGAAAAAATGCGAAAACGCTGGCAATCCTGGGCTGCGGAGCCCAGGGACATTCCCATCTGGATGCTATGGCAGAAGCATTTGGACTGACACAGGTATATACCTGGGATGCCTATCCACAGGCAGCAGAAGGGCTTGCGAAAGCAGCACAGGATAAAGAAATTGCCGGAAAAGCCTGCGAAACTGTAAAAGAAGCTGTAGCAAATGCAGATATTGTTTGCACAGTTACACCATCAAAGGTTCCGATCCTGAAAAAAGAGTGGCTTCGCCCGGGAACTCACGTAAATGCAGTAGGAGCCTGTGCCCCGGCGGACCGGGAACTGGATTCAGAGCTGGCAGCAGGAAGCCGCTTCTTTGGTGATAACAGAGAATCAGTTTTTCATGAAAGCGGAGATTTCCTGATTCCAATGAAAGAGGGCTGCTACACAGAGGAACATTATGCAGGAACTCTTGGGGATGTACTTCTTGGAAAACAGACTGGACGTACTTCAGATGAAGAAATCACTGTTTTCGAGGCACTGGGCATGGCAGTGGAGGACATTGCCTGTGCAATTTATCTTTACGAACAGGCAAAAGGAGGTTCTGACAGATGAAAAAATATGTCTGTAAACGAGTTCTGATATCAGCTTTTACCCTGTTTGTAATCGTTCTCATCATGTTTCTTCTTATGGAAATGATGCCTGGAACACCTTTTAATGATGAAAAACTGGAGCCACAGCAGATTGAGGTTCTTTACAAAAAATATGGCCTGGATCAGCCAATTCTTGTGAGATTCGGAAAATACCTGATGAACACAATCCGGGGTGATTTTGGTGTTTCTTATGTTCTGGCAAAAAACATGAGCATTACAGATTTGCTGGCAAACCGTTTTCCAGTGTCCATCCGTATAGCGCTTTTGTCTATGCTGATCGGAACTGTAACAGGAATTATTCTGGGAACTCTGGCAGCGGTATTCCATGATTCCATTCTGGATCCTATCGTTTCTGTGATTTCCATGCTGGGAAACAGTATTCCGTCTTATGTATTTGCATTGGGACTGATGTACTTTGTAGCTTATAAAGCAGGGCTTCTGCCTATTTTGTATAATGCAAAGGATTCTTTCCGGTCAATTATTCTGCCATGTCTGGCGTTGTCAACAACGGCAATGTCCAACATTGCACGATTTACCAGAACGCAGATGATCGAGGTGTTGGGATCTGATTATATTTTGCTTGCAGAATCAGAAGGAAACTCCAAAGTCCGTGTGATTTTGCGTCATGCACTGCGTAACTCACTGATCCCACTGATGACCATTATTGCACCAATGCTGGTATCTCTGATGCTGGGCAGTACAATTACGGAAAGTATGTTTGCAATCCCTGGAATTGGAAGCCTTTTGATTCAGGCAATCCAGGTAAATGATTATAACGTGGTAATTTCGCTTGCTTTTATTTACAGTGCGCTGTACATTGGAGCGATGTTGGTTGTAGATATTCTTTATGGAATTATTGACCCGCGAATCCGCGTGGCAGGAAAGAAATGAGGCGGATCATGGACGAGAGATTCAAAATTGTTGGAGAAGAACAGAAAACAACCGTACACAAAGATTATACGGATATCCCACGGTGGAAAGATATCCTTTACCGTTTTACCAGAAACAAAGGTTCTGTACTTGGAATGGTGGTAATTTTTCTGGTAATCATATTTGCTTTGCTGGGACCGATGGCATCTCCATATGGATTTGATGAAGTAAATACGAAATGCCAGAATATGCCGCCCAGAATCCCGGTTGTGGAAAAACTTGGTATTTTTGACGGAACCCGAAAGGGCGTAAACGTTTACGAACAAAAGGGCTGTGAAGATCAGTATTTTTATTTTGGAACAGATACTCTGGGCCGCGATCTGTGGACCCGTGTCTGTTACGGAACACGAATTTCCCTTTACATTGCCCTGGTAGCAGTGCTGATCGATATGGTGATCGGAATTACATATGGTATGATCTGCGGATATTTCGGTGGAGCAGTGGACATGATCCTGCAGCGAATAGTGGAGATCATAAACGGAATTCCCCAGCTTGTAGTCGTAACCTTGTTGCTTGTTATTTTGAAACCGGGACTTTTTACCATTACTCTTGCCCTTCTGATCACAAGCTGGATTGGTATGAGCAGGGTTGTAAGGGCCCAGGTTCTGCAGTTAAAAGAGCAGGAATACATTCTGGCGTCCAGAACGCTTGGAACCCCTACCTGGGTGATCCTTTTTAAAGAAATTCTTCCAAACACAATGGGACAGGTTATTATTCTGGCAATGATGTCCGTTCCAAGTGCGATTTTTACAGAATCCTTCCTGTCCTTTGTAGGACTTGGCATTCCGGCTCCGCTGGCATCTCTTGGATCCTTGATCAGCACTGGTTTCCAGAACATTCTGACCTATCCATATCAGGTAGCCATTCCGGTTGTGATTTTTTCAGCTCTGATGATCAGCTTCAACCTGACAGCAGATGGACTGCGTGATGCAATTGACCCGAAGATGTGGCAGTAAAGGAGAGGAACAATGGAAAATAAACCAATTCTTGAAGTGAAAGATCTGAAAATTTCTTTTCAGACAAAAGCCGGATCTTTGCAGGCAATCCGCGGAGTAAGTTTTGATCTTGAAAAAGGAAAAACCCTTGCACTGGTAGGAGAATCCGGTTCCGGAAAGTCTATTACTGTCCGTGCGATTATGGGAATCCAGAGCAAAAATGAATCAGCACAGGGACAGATTTTGTACCGGGCACCACAGCCGGACGGCAGTACTGCAGAATATGATATCCTCAGTATGAAGAAAAAAGAGGTGATCCGTCAGATCTGTGGTAAACACATTGCCATGGTTTTCCAGGATCCGATGACAACACTGGATCCTACAATGACCATCGGAAAACAGGTTATGGAAGGCATGAGACTTCACCTGAAGCTTAGCAAAGCAGAAGCCTGGAAAAGGGCTGTTTCCCTTCTTTCAGAAGTAGGGATTACAGAGCCGGAAACACGTATGAAACAGTACCCGCATCAGTTATCCGGAGGTATGCGTCAGAGAGTTGTAATCGCAATTGCGCTTTCCTGTGAACCGGATGTGCTGATCTGTGATGAGCCGACAACGGCTCTGGATGTGACCATTCAGGCAAAGATTCTGGAGCTGATCAGTCAGATCCAGAAAGCAAGAGGAATTTCTGTTATTTATATTACACATGATCTTGGTGTGGTTGCAAAAGTAGCTGACAGTGTGGCAGTTATGTATGCAGGCCGCATCGTAGAGCAGGGAACCGTACGGGAAATCTTTTATGACCCGAGACATCCTTATACATGGGGACTTCTTGATTCTGTGCCTGATATTGAAGGAAAAAGAGAACGTCTGTACAGCATTCCGGGAAATCCGCCGAATCTGTTAAGCCAGATAAAAGGAGACGCTTTTGCCCCTCGTAACAAATATGCTCTGGCAATTGACTATGAGGAAGAACCGCCAAAATTCCAGATCACGGATACCCATTATGTATATTCCTGGCTGGAAGATCCAAGGGCACCGAAAATAGACCATAAGGTTAGAAAGTGAGGCCGCAGGATGGCAGAGGAAAAAAACGACATTCTGCTTCAGGTTACAGATCTGGAGCAATATTTTAAATTGCCTGGGAAAAAGACTCTCAAAGCAGTGGATGGTGTTACTTTTTCCATTCATAAAGGCGAGACTTACGGTCTTGTAGGTGAAAGTGGAAGCGGTAAGACGACCATCGGCCGTGCATTGATCCGAATTTATGATCCCACAGGCGGTACAGTCCTTTTTAATGGACGAAAGATCAGTGGAAAATTATCAAAAGCAGAGCGCAGCCAGCTTACGAAAGAAATGCAGATGATTTTCCAGGATCCACAGGCAAGCCTGAATCCCCACAAAAAAGTCATTGATATTATCGGACAGGGATTGGACAATCATCATCTATATAAAACAAAAGAAGAGAGAACTCAGAAGATCCTGGCAATTATGAAAAGGGTGGGTCTGGACAGTGAGCAGGCATATCGTTACCCACATCAGTTTTCCGGCGGTCAGCGTCAGAGAATCGGGATTGCCAGAGCCTTTATTGTAAATCCGCAGATGGTCATTGCTGATGAGGCAATCAGTGCGCTGGACGTATCCGTTCAGGCGCAGGTGGTAAATCTGATGAAAGACCTTCAGCAGGAGCTTGGTACAACTTATCTTTTTATTGCACACGACCTGGCAATGGTCAGATATATTTCCGATCATATTGGAGTGCTGCATCTTGGACATTTGGTGGAAACCGGAACCAGAGATGAGATTTTTGAACATCCGGTTCATCCATATACAAAATCCTTGCTTTCTGCAATTCCTGTCACAGATCCTGACCTGGAGCGAAGCAGAATTGCAATTCCTTACGATTATGCTTCAAGTGGCATTGATTACAGTAAGGGAAGTTATCATTCAGTAGAAGGGGAACATTATGTACTTGCAACGGACGAGGAATTTGCCCGCTGGAATGCATAAGTTACCAAATAAATTATTTTATCCCAAAGAGGAGGCCATTATGAAAAAAACATTACTTAGCGTGCTGTTGTCTGCAAGCATGATCGCAGCAGCAGGAACACCGGCAACTGTACTGGCAGACGGAGAACGTAACCTTGTTGTTCCAAGCTCCAACACACTTTCCACACTGGATTCAGTAGTTGCATCTAACTCTGTTGATATGACTACCATCCGAAGCTGCAACGAAGGTCTGTACCGTGACTCCAAAGACGGAATTGTGCTGTCTCTGGCATCAGAGGACAAAGTAAGCGAAGACGGACTGACTCATACTTTTACAATCCGTGATGATGCATACTGGTCAAACGGAGAAAAAATCACAGCATATGATTTTGAGTATGCATGGAAACGTCTTGCAAATCCTGACACAGGTGCAGAGTATGCAGACATGCTTCTGACTGCATGCATCAAAAATGCAGAGGAAGTAACAACTGGCGCAATGGACGTTGACCAGCTTGGCTGCCATGCAGAGGATGAGAATACTTTCGTAGTAGAATGCAGCCAGTATCTGCCATATTTCGCAGACCTTCTGATCATGCCTTGCTTCTATCCGGAAAATCAGGAGTTCGTAGAATCAAAAGGTGATCAGTACGGAATGACTGCTGACAATGTACTTTACAGCGGTGTATTCATGGTAACAGACTGGGAGATGGGATCTGACACAGTTGTACTTAGCAAAAACCCATACTTCTATGATCAGGATCTTTCCAACCTGGATACTCTGACCTATCAGACAATTACAGAGACATCTACAGGTATTATGGCTTATGAGAGCGGACAGCTTGACGTTCTCCAGCTTACAGGTGATTATCTGGATCAGTATGCTGATTCCGCAGATATCAATTATGTAAACAACGCAACTCTGTTCTATCTGCAGCCAAACCTTGAGAATGAGTATTTTGCAAATGAGAACTTCCGTCAGGCAATCGCTCATGCAATTGACCGTGACGCTATCTGCTCTGATATTCTGAAAAATGGTTCCAAAGGTGCAGGATATCTTGTAGTAAGCAATTTTGCTGCAAATGACGAAGGCGTAGACTTCCGTGATGTTGCAAACAAGACCTATCAGGAATATGATCCGGAAGAGGCTGCTTCTTACTGGGAAAAAGCAAAAGAAGAGCTTGGAACAGATTCCATGTCTATCACTTTATTATATGATGATACAGATGAGCTTCCTACAATCGTTCAGTTTGTACAGGCAGGACTTCAGGCAAATCTGCCAGGTCTGACTGTTGAGCTTCAGGCACAGCCTACTTCCAAGGCTCGTCGTGAACTGATGGCAAGCGGTGACTATGATATTGCTCTGACACGTTGGGGTTCTGACTACAACGATCCTTCTACATTCATGGACCTGTTTAAAACAGATGGTTCCTTCAACTACGGAAAATATTCCAACGCAGAATATGATCAGCTTTGCACAGATGCTTCCGGAAAAGATATTATGGATACAGATACACGTTTCCAGGAATACATTGACGCAGAGGGAATCCTGCTTAACGAAGTTGGAATTATTCCTATGTGGGAAGTTGGCCGTGCATATCTGATCCGTGAGGGTGCACATATTGACTTCACTGTTGACAGTGGATATATGTTCCAGTATGCGAATATGGACTGATATAAACGGTGAGTTAATCGGTCTGATAGAATAATATTGTTATAAAAAATTAAAGACAGCTCCAGGCGTGGCGTTAGGTTTGCAACATGCAATACTTAACGATATGCTTGGAGCTGTTTTAGTGTTAGATAAAGCGTTTACTAGAGCGTGTTTGAAAAAACATTCCCGCAATCTGCACGCCCCGCTTTGCGGCATATTTATTTCGAAAGGATTTCAGACAGATTCTTTCACATAATAATAAAGTGACCGCACTCCAAATCCGGTAGCGCCAGCTGGCTGGCAGTCAGATGCAGAGCGTGTAAATGGCAGTGCACCGGAGTCAATAGAAAGAAATGGAATATCATCGTGGAACTGATCCAGGAATAATGCAGCCAGAATACCACCTGGTTCGCCTGCCGGAGCATTATTAAGATCTGCCACAGGACTTTTCAGAAGTTCCCGATATTCCTCATATGCAGGCATCTGGGCGTATTTTTCCCCAGTAAGATCCTGAAGTCCAAAGAGACGGTCAAAAATCGGCTGTGTAGTTGTCAGAGCAGCGGCGCATACTTTTCCATAGAAATTGCATACACTTCCTGTAAGTCCGGCAATTTCTATAATTTCCTTTGGATTTTCGTAACGTGTACAGTAGGTAATGGCATCTGCCATAGTCAGACGACCTTCAGCATCCGTATTTCGCACATACACCGTCTGCCCGCTCATGGAAGTGTAGATATCTCCATTGCGGTAGCTCCTGGAATCCACTGCATTCTCACATGCGGCAACAACAGCTGTAACATTGCATGGGATTTTCTGTGCTGCAATGGCGCACATAGCGCCGATTACGGAAGCGGCACCGTTCATATCGTAATTCATAAGCTCCATGGAGCTGGTCTTGATGGCAAGTCCGCCGCTGTCATAGGTAATTCCTTTTCCAACAAAAGCAATTGGCTTTTCATCAGGATTTTCACCCTTCCATCTTAGAATCAGGAAACGGGGAGGAAGTGCACTTCCCTGTGAAACTGCCAGGAACAGCCCCATTCCAAGCTTCTGGCAGGCTTCCTGTTCCAGAACTTCTACTTCAAATCCATATTCTTTTCCAAGGGCGAGAGTGCGGCTGGCAAGCTCTTCCGGTGTGAGAATATCAGCAGTCTCATTGACCAGATCCCGTGCAGTCATAACACTGCGGGCAATGGTAAATCCCTCTTCTAATGCAGCCTGCGCTGTTTGAGAATCCACAGTCTGGGAATCATTGGAAGTATAAATATAAACGGAAGTATCTGCGAATGTATTTTTCTGGCTTCTGTGAGCATCGAAATCGTATTCGCTAAGTGGAAGAATGGAGGCAAATTGTGTGAGAAGTTTGTCCTCTGGTGCAAAAGTAAGTTGACTAATACTGTCAACATAAAGAACAGAAGTATTAAGTGCCTTTATCTGTTCTCCAAGTTTGGCAGACAGTTTCCGAAAATCATCAAAAGGATGGGATACAGAATTGTCAAATCCCACAAGAAGCACAGTGACAAAACCAGAGTTTACCGGAAGCCGTAAGCTGCGGATTTCTTTATGTTTCAAAGTCAGGGGATCATTGGAAAAAAAAGAATCCCAGGTGCCCTGAAGTTCTTTTGATGCAAAAGAAACCGGGGCTTCCCTGTCAAGAAAACGGATAACGGTATCGCAGTTTTCGGGGAGGGAAGAAGTAGTATAAAATTTCATAATGTGTCTCTCTTTTCTGTAAAAATAGTTGGAATGTAAATACAATTTTATTTTACATCCTGGGGGAAAAGTTGACAAGGTGGAGTTGGGAAAGAAAAAAGAGAACTTATTATATTTGCTTTTTTCATAAATATAGTTCACAGCTACGGCAAAACTATGCTATACTTGACATCATATGAAAGCCTTTTTGGGGGCATGCTCCCGAGCCGGTTTGGCAGCTTTCAGATTTGTTATACGTTAAGTGTTTTATTATTTATAAGGAGAATCCATGATCGAAATAGGAAAAAAACAAAAGCTTATTGTGGCAAAGACCGTAGAATTCGGTGTTTACCTTGCAGAAGATAAAAATGCCGGACAGGAGAACAGAGTGCTTCTTCCCGGCAAACAGGTTCCACAGGGAACCAAAGAGGGTGATACCCTGGAAGTATTTATTTACAAAGATTCCCAGGACCGCCTAATCGCAACTACCAGAGAACCCCTTTTACAGGTAGGTCAGACTGCTGTTCTTAAAGTGCTTCAGGTGACGAAGATCGGAGCATTTCTGGACTGGGGGCTGGAGAAGGATCTGCTCCTTCCTTACCATGAGCAGACCAGCCGTGTAAGAGAAGGCCAGGAATGTCTGGTAGCCCTTTATGTAGACAAGAGCAGCAGACTTTGTGCAACTATGAAGGTATATCATTATCTTTCCACCAGAACGCCATATGTTGCAGGTGATTCTGTGAAAGGCCGTGTGTATGAGATCAGCGACCGCTTCGGTGTATTTGTTGCAGTAGATGATAAATACTCTGCCCTGATTCCGGCGAGAGAAGCTAATGGCAAATACCGTCCTGGAGAAGTGCTGGATCTGCGTGTGTCAGAAGTAAAAGAGGATGGTAAGATGAACGTTACCGACCGCCAGAAAGCATATATCCAGATCAACGAAGATGCCGAAAGTGTTCTTAGCGTCATTGAGGAATTTGCCGGAGTGCTGCCATTTGATGACAAGGCTTCCCCGGAAGTGATCAAAAGAGAATTCGGTCTTAGCAAGAACGCCTTTAAGCGTGCGGTAGGCCATCTTCTGAAAGAAGGAAAAATAGAAATCAGAGACAGACGTATTTATAAAAAAGAATATTAAAATGTATTAAACTTCCTTAAAAAAATTAGGAAAGCCTGTTTAAAAATATTTCCGCAATTGGTATGCCTCATTTTGCGGAGAATTTTGCCCGATTTGATTGTTGCAGCCTGTTGCGGTATCTTCATCCGGGGGAAATTTCCTGCAAACTGTATTTTATATCTTGCTGACAAAATTTTTTTACAGGCTTTGTTTATCACAACACAGGTTTACATAAAACAAAAAGGAGAAAAACAAATGGCATTTACGCACCTTCATGTCCACACAGAATACAGTCTGCTGGACGGTTCCAACAAAATAAAAGAGTACGTGGCCCGTGTGAAGGAGCTGGGGATGGACAGTGCAGCCATTACAGACCATGGCGTTATGTACGGAATCATTGATTTTTACCGTGCTGCAAGAGCTGCCGGAATCAATCCCATTCTGGGCTGCGAGGTCTATGTTGCTCCTGGTTCCCGTTTCGACAGGGAGATCGGCAGCGGCGATGACCGTTACTATCATCTGGTGCTTCTGGCAGAGAACAACCAGGGCTACCAGAACCTTATGAAAATTGTATCCAAAAGCTTCAAAGAGGGCTTTTACTATAAACCCCGAGTCGATCTGGAACTTTTGCAGGAATATCACGAAGGACTGATTGCATTAAGTGCCTGCCTGGCCGGTGAGGTTGCACGTTTTCTTACCCGTGGCATGTATCAGGATGCAAAGAAGGCAGCACTTCGATATCAGGATATTTTCGGAAAGGGCAACTTCTTTCTGGAGCTTCAGGATCACGGAATCCCGGATCAGCAGACTGTAAATCAACAGCTTCTCCGTATGCACCAGGAAACAGGAATTGATCTGGTAGCTACCAATGATATCCACTATACCTATGCAGAAGATGCGGACCCTCATGACATTCTTCTTTGTCTGCAGACCGGCAAGAAGCTGTCCGATACAGACCGTATGCGCTACGAGGGCGGCCAGTATTATGTGAAATCAGAAGAAGAGATGAAAGCTCTTTTCCCTTATGCTCTGGAAGCCCTTGAAAATACCCACAAGATTGCAGAACGCTGCCATGTGGAAATTGAATTTGGTGTTACCAAGCTGCCAAGATTTGATGTGCCGGAGGGCTATACTTCATGGGAATATCTGAACAAACTTTGTTTCGAAGGCCTTGAGCGTCTCTATGATCCGATTACGCCGGAACTGAGGGAGCGTCTGGAATATGAGCTTTCCACTATCAAAAATATGGGCTATGTTGATTACTTTCTGATTGTGTGGGATTTCATTCACTACGCAAGACAAAATGGAATTGAAGTAGGACCGGGACGAGGTTCTGCAGCAGGAAGTATTGTTGCCTATACTCTTGGAATCACCTTGCTGGATCCTATCAAATATGACCTTCTGTTTGAGCGTTTCCTGAACCCGGAACGTGTATCTATGCCTGATATTGACGTAGACTTTGGATTTGAGCGTAGGCAGGAAGTAATAGATTATGTTGTCCGCAAATATGGAAAAGACTGCGTGGTTCAGATCGTTACTTTTGGTACGCTGGCTGCAAGAGGTGTTATCCGTGATGTAGGCCGTGTTCTTGATATGCCATATGCACAGGTGGATTCCATAGCAAAAATGATTCCCAACAGAATTCCGGATGTAAAACTGGTTACTATAGATAAAGCGTTAGAAGTGAATCCGGAGCTGAAAAAAGCATATGAGGAGCAGCCAGATGTACAGCACCTGATTGACATGGCGAAACGTCTGGAAGGTTTGCCAAGACATACTTCCATGCATGCTGCCGGGGTTGTTATCAGCCAGAAAGATGTTTCTGAATACGTGCCTCTTTCCAGAGCCCAGGACGGAACCATTGTTACCCAGTTTACCATGACCACACTGGAAGAACTGGGACTTTTGAAAATGGATTTCCTGGGTCTTAGAACCCTTACTGTTATCAACAACGCAGTAAAAAATGTAAAGAAAAATCATGGCATTTCCCTTGATATGCAAAAAATAAATTACAATGACCAGAAGGTACTGGACTCTCTTGGAACAGGGCATACAGATGGCGTATTCCAGCTGGAAAGCGGCGGAATGAAAGGGTTTATGAAAGAACTGAAGCCCCACAGCCTTGAAGATGTAATCGCTGGAATCTCTCTGTACCGCCCGGGTCCTATGGATTTTATTCCCCAGTATATCAGAGGAAAGAACCGTCCGGATACCATCCGTTACGACTGTCCGCAGCTGGAGCCAATCCTGAAAGCTACCCACGGCTGTATTGTGTATCAGGAGCAGGTTATGCAGATCGTGCAGAGTCTTGCCGGATTTACCCTTGGACGAAGTGACCTTCTCCGCCGTGCCATGTCCAAGAAAAAAGCGGCAGTTATGGAAAAAGAGCGCCAGACCTTCGTATACGGAAATGAGGAAGAAGGGGTTCCAGGCTGTATCAAAAATGGAATTGATGAAAAAGTGGCAAATAAGATTTACGATGAAATGATCGATTTTGCACAGTATGCTTTTAATAAATCCCATGCGGCAGCCTATGCTTATGTAACCTATCAGACTGCATTCCTGAAGTATTATTATCCGGTAGAATACATGGCTGCGCTTATGACTTCTGTTATTGACAAGCCAACGAAAGTTGCAGAATACATTCAGGTCTGCAGGCAGATGAATATTTCTATTTTGCCGCCTGATATTAATAAGGGAGAGTATGGATTTTCCGTATCAGATGGTTCCATTCTGTATGCGCTTTCTGCAATCAAAAGCGTGGGCCGTCCGGTAATCGAGGCAATTGTGGCAGAGCGAAATGAGCATGGCGAGTATCTGTCACTGAAAAACTTTATCGAGCGAAATATTTCTACAGTAAATAAACGTGCCATCGAGAACTTTATCAAGGCAGGAGCACTGGATTGTCTGGAAGGAAACCGTCACCAGCAGATGATCGTTTTCGGGCAGATGGTAGATGATATTTCCCGCAACAAAAAGCAGTCCATGGCAGGCCAGCTCAGTCTGTTTGATATTGCAAGTGAAGAAGATAAAAAGGAATTTGAGATCCGTATGCCAAATGTGGCAGAGTACGACAAAGACATTATCCTTGCAAATGAAAAAGAGGTTCTTGGAATTTATCTTAGCGGACATCCTCTGGAACGTTACCGCAATATGATGGAAAAAATGATTTCCGCAAGAACCATTGATTTCCAGCCCGCAGATGAGGACGATGATGACGAGTCCAAAGTAAGGGACAATCAGAAAGTAATTATCGGTGGAATGATCATTGAGAAAAATATCAAGTACACCAGAACCAACAAAGTTATGGCATTTCTTACTGTGGAGGATCTGCTTGGCACTGTGGAAGTTATGGTTTTCCCAAGAGATTACGAGAAATGGCAGAACATGATAGAAGAGGATTCCCGGGTATTTATTCAGGGAAGGGTTTCCGCAGAGGAAGATAAAGCCAGCAAACTGATTCTGGAAAAAGTACGTGCTTTTTCTGATATTCCAAGAGAGTTGTGGATCCAGTTTGAAAGCAAGGCAGACTACAGCCAGAAGGAAAGAACACTTCTGGAGGATCTGCGTAAGTCCCCCGGAACGGACAGTGTTGTGGTTTACCTCAAAGACGTAAAAGCCATGAAAAAACTGTCCGCAGCATACCATGTTAATCTGGAAGAGGACTGGCTGTCTGATATGGGGAAAAAATATGGTGAGAATAATGTTAAAACCGTGGAAAGAGTCTTGAAAAACCTTTAAAAATGCTATAAACTAATGCTGAATATGTGTATAGAAAAAGGAGGGCGTTTCCACTGAACTTTATTGGAGACACAGCTCCCGGCGAATCATAAGATGGAGGAGATTATTATGGCAGAAAACAAGATTAAGACCATTGGTGTCCTGACCAGCGGCGGTGACGCTCCTGGAATGAATGCTGCAATCCGTGCAGTTGTAAGACGAGGACTTTCCAGCGGACTTCAGGTAAAAGGTATTCTGAAAGGTTACAATGGTTTATTAAATGAAGAAATCATCGATATGACAGCAAGAGATGTATCTGATACAATCGAGCGTGGTGGTACTGTTCTTTACACCGCAAGATGTGCAGAGTTCCGTACTCCGGAAGGACAGCAGCGTGGTGCAGAGATCTGCCGCAAGCATGGTATTGACGGACTTGTTGTAATCGGTGGAGACGGTTCCTTTGCCGGAGCACAGAAGCTTGCGAACCTTGGAATTAATACAATCGGTATTCCAGGAACCATCGACCTTGACATTGCTTGTACCGAGTATACCATCGGTTTTGATACCGCTGTTAATACTGCTATGGAAGCAATTGACAAGGTACGTGATACCTCTACTTCTCATGAGAGATGCAGTATCATCGAGGTTATGGGACGTGGAGCAGGCTGGCTTGCACTGTGGTGCGGTATTGCCAATGGTGCAGAGGATGTCCTGATCCCGGAGAAATATGACTATGATGAGCAGAAGCTGATCAATAACATTATTGAGAGCCGTAAGATGGGTAAGAAGCATCACATCATCATTAACGCAGAGGGTATCGGTCATTCACAGGCTATGGCAACCCGTATTGAGGCTGCTACAGGAATCGAGACACGAGCTACTATTCTTGGTCACATGCAGCGTGGTGGAAGCCCTACATGTAAGGACCGTGTATATGCATCTATGATGGGTGCTATGGCAGTAGACCTTCTTCTGGAAGGCAAGAAGAGCCGTGTTGTTGGATACCGCCATGGTGATTTCGTTGATTTTGATATCAATGAAGCTCTTGCAATGGAGAAGAGCGTAACTCCATACATGTGGGAAGTTTGTGAATCTCTTTCCCACAACTATAAAAAATAAATTCTATGTTTATTCAAAATTTGCAGCTTAAATTGCATAAACTGAATACAGCACAAATAATTACCCTCAGCTTTGCGGGGGTAATTTTTGTAGGAGGATTAATTCTGTGGCTGCCTTTCTGTGCAGCGGCAGGGCAGACCACTTCCTTTTCGGATGCCATGTTTACAGCGACTACCTGTGTGTGCGTTACCGGTCTTGTGACCGTGGTGACTGCGACGCACTGGAGTCTGATTGGCAAGCTGGTGATCCTGCTTCTTATACAGATCGGCGGAATCGGGCTGATTGCTCTTGCCAGCATTATTTTTATCTCCCTGAACAAGAAGATCAGTATGAGAAACCGCAGGATGATCCAGGAATCTTATAATCTGGAGCAGATGGCGGGGCTTGTAACAGTAGTGCGAAAAGTTATCCTGTGCGTGTTTGCAGCAGAGGGAATCGGAGCAATTGGATATGCTATTTGTTTTATTCCAAAATTTGGTCTTGTGAAGGGACTGGCACAGGCTGTGTTTACCGCAATTTCCGCATTTTGTAATGCAGGAATTGATCTTCTTGGAGATAACAGTCTGGCAGATTATGTGACAGATCCACTGGTGAATATTACCACAATAGGACTGATCATTGCTTCCGGACTTGGCTTCACAGTGTGGTGGGATCTGGGTAAAAGGATACGGCTTGTTTTTCAGAAAAAGCTGTCACCTGGGCGGGCATACAGAACCTTGCGCCTGCAAAGTAAGATTGTGCTGCTGACTACAGGGATTCTTCTTGTTGGAGGAACCTTGTTTATCTTTCTGTTTGAGTACCATAATCCGGACTCTATGGGAGATATGTCCTTTGGACAAAAGCTGATGGCATCGGCATTTCAGGCAGTAACCACCAGAACAGCAGGATTTTTTACTATTGACCAGGCGGCATTTACCAATGGCACTGTAATGATCTGTCTGTTTCTTATGCTGGTGGGCGGTTCTCCCATGGGAACAGCAGGCGGTGTAAAGACTACAACGCTTGCAGTACTGGTACTTAGCACGCTTACCAACCTTCGTGGAAAAAATGATGTGGAGGCCTGCGGAAGAAAAATTGGCAGCAGTTATGTACGTTCTGCTCTTGTTGTTGTGGGAATGGCAGTAGGTGTTTTATTTGTTGCTGTACTTGGAATTTTTGCTGTCATGCCGGATGCGTCTTTTATAGATGTACTTTATGAGCTTACTTCCGCAGTGGGAACGGTAGGACTTTCCAGAGGCCTGACAGGGACATTGAATACTCCGGGAAAATGGATTGTTATTTTTACCATGTATCTTGGACGTATCGGTCCGCTGACATTAGGCTCGGCAGTTGTTTCCAGAGCGCAGAAACGGTCAGAGGATGTACATCTGGCAGAAGAAAATATTATGATTGGATAAAATTTGAGGATAGAGCATGAAGGGAAAATCTTTTGCAGTAATAGGGCTTGGACAGTTTGGAAGGACACTTGCCCGTGAACTTGCCAATTCAGACTGTGATGTGCTGGCAATTGATGATAAAGATGAAAATATCCAGGAAATTGCAGAGAAGGTTACTTACGCTGTGCGGGCAGATGTAAGGGAGCCAGGTGTTCTGAAATCTCTGGGTGTACAAAATGTGGACGTTGCCATCATTGCAGTGGCAGAAAACATGGAAGCAAGTATTACAGCGACAATGCAGGCAAAAGAACTGGGCGTTCCCCTGGTTCTTGCCAAGGCGGTCAATTCTCTTCATGGACGTATTTTGGAGAAAATTGGTGCAGATCAGGTTATTTATCCGGAGCGGTCTATGGGGCTTCGTGTTGCCCGTAATCTCACAGCAGGAGGCTTTGAAGATATCTTTGAGCTGTCTGCGGAATTCAGTATGGCAGAGTTTCGTCTTCCCACAGAATGGGCAGGGAAAAGCCTTTCTGAAATCCGGATCAGGGAGAAATATCATATTAACGTGGTGGCTGTGAAACATGGCGATACTGTAAATGTTAATCTGAATCCAACGAAAAAACTGGAGGCAGGATGTATTTTGGTAGCGGTTGGAAAAAATAAAGATCTGAACCAGTTTAAACGTCCGCAGTAGAGCGTGCCCGCGTTGGAACAGACAATATATAAAGAGGGATTTTATGATAACCAGTGCAAATAATACACAGGTAAAAAATATAATACAGCTGAACCAGAAAGCAAAAGCCCGCAGAGAACAGGGGCTGTTTGTTGCAGAAGGCAGGAAGATGTTTGGCGAAGCTCCCAGGGACTGGATTTCGAAAGTTTACGTGACAGAGTCACTGACAGCGGATGAGTCTTTGATGGAGCAGATACGTGCACTTCCCGAAGGAAAAGCTGAAATTGTGGCAGACAACGTTTTCCGTCAGATGTGTGACACCAAAACACCGCAGGGAATCCTTACCGTGCTGAAAAAGCCGGTATGGACAGCGGATGATATTCTAAAAGGAGATGCACCGCTGGTGATGATTCTGGAAGATCTTCAGGATCCCGGAAATGCCGGAACGATTTTCAGAACCGGTGAGGGTGCAGGTGTATCCGGTGTTTTTCTTACGAAAACATGTGTGGACATTACCAATCCAAAAGTAATCCGTTCCACAATGGGATCTGTTTACAGAATGCCTTTCCTATATGTGGAGGATGTGGTATCATTAAAATCAGAACTGAAGCAAAAAGGTATCCGTACTTTTGCCGCTCACCTGAAAGGGAAAAATTCCTACGACAAAGAGGATTATAAAGGTGGTACTGCTTTTCTTATTGGAAATGAAGGAAACGGACTGACAAAGGAAGCTGCACAGGCAGCAGATTGTCTCATCCACATTCCCATGTGTGGAAAGGTAGAATCCCTTAATGCTGCTATGGCTGCGGGAATCCTGATGTACGAGGCGGCAAGACAGAGACGTTAACATGTTTTAAAGCTTTAAGGCATGCTTGAAAAGGGGGCGTTTTATGGAACCAATTATATGGCTGGGAATCCTGGCTGTGCTTCTGGTTATTGAGGGGCTTACTACGGCACTTACTACCATCTGGTTCGCCGGAGGCGCGTTAGCAGCAGCTATCGCATCTGGCTTTGGAATGGGAATTGTGGCGCAGCTTCTTCTGTTTTTCTGTGTTTCCCTTGTGCTGCTGTTTTTTACAAGGCCGGCAGCAATGAAGCTTATGAATAAGAACACAGAAAAGACAAATGTGGATAGTCTTCTGGGGAAAACAGCTGTTGTGATCCAGAAGGTCAGCAACCTGGAACAGACAGGTCAGGTCCGCATTAACGACATCGAATGGATGGCCCGGACATCCGATGACAACATAATCATTCCGGTTGGCACTGTAGTAGTGATCAAAGAGGTCCACGGCGTCAGACTGATCGTGGAACCCAAATAAAAAACAGGAGGCGGAAATATGGGAAAAGTGTTAGTTTTACTGATCGTTATTATTCTGGTGTTATGGATCCTTGCATCCTGCATCCGCATTGTACCCCAGGCATATGCGATCGTACTTGAGCGTTTAGGTGCTTATCAGGCAACATGGGGAACCGGTGTACATTTCAAACTTCCATTTGTTGAGCGTGTGGCAAGAAAGGTAAACCTGAAAGAGCAGGTTGTAGATTTCCCGCCGCAGCCGGTAATCACAAAAGATAACGTAACCATGCAGATCGACACAGTTGTATTTTTCCAGATCACAGATCCCAAGCTTTATGCATACGGCGTTGAGAATCCGATCATGGCAATCGAGAATCTTTCCGCAACAACACTGCGTAACATTATCGGTGATATGGAACTTGATGAAACACTCACATCCCGTGAGGTAATCAACACCAAAATGCGTGCCTCCCTTGATGTGGCAACTGACCCATGGGGAATCAAGGTAAACCGTGTTGAGCTTAAAAATATTATTCCGCCGGCTGCTATCCAGGAAGCAATGGAGAAGCAGATGAAAGCAGAGCGTGAAAGACGAGAAGCAATCCTGATCGCAGAAGGTGAGAAAAAATCTACCATCCTTGTTGCTGAAGGTAAAAAAGAGTCTGCAATTCTTGATGCAGAGGCAGAGAAACAGGCAGCTATCCTCCGTGCAGAGGCACAGAAGGAGCGTATGATTAAGGAAGCAGAAGGTCAGGCAGAGGCAGTTCTGAAAGTACAGAAAGCCAACGCAGAGGGTCTTCGCATGATCAAGGAAGCCGGAGCTGATAATGCAGTTCTTACCCTGAAGAGCCTGGAGGCACTTGCAAAGGTAGCTGACGGTAAATCCACCAAGATCATTATTCCGTCCGAGATCCAGGGACTGGCAGGTCTTGCAACCTCTTTGAAAGAGATTGTTGTAGATGATAAGAAAGCAGAGTAATCTGCGGGCAGGATTCGTTCTTGTTATAAAAGCAAAATTGGAAGATAGAGGAGAATTATTATGAATTTAAAAGGCAGAAATTTTTTGACACTGAAAGACTTTACACCAGAGGAAATTCTGTATCTTCTTGATTTATCCGCTGATTTAAAGGCAAAGAAAAAAGCTGGTGAGCTGACAGAATATTACAAAGGCAAAAACATTGCCCTGATTTTTGAAAAAACCAGCACAAGAACACGTTGTTCTTTCGAAGTAGCAGCACATGACCTTGGAATGGGAAGCACTTACCTGGATCCAACGGGTTCCCAGATCGGCAAGAAAGAGAGCATTGCAGATACAGCAAGAGTTCTTGGAAGAATGTATGATGGTATTGAATACCGTGGATTTGGACAGGAAGTTGTAGAAGAACTTGCCAAATATGCAGGTGTTCCGGTTTGGAATGGTCTGACAAATGAGTACCATCCTACACAGATGCTGGCAGATATGCTGACTATCCGTGAGCATTTCGGACATCTGAAAGGAATCAAGCTGGTATACATGGGTGATGCCCGTTATAACATGGGTAACTCCCTGATGGTAGCATGCTCCAAGCTTGGAATGCACTTTGTAGCATGCACCAGCAGCAAATATTTCCCGAACGATGAGCTTGTTGCACAGTGTAAAGAATATGCAGCACAGTCCGGTGCTACTATCACTCTTACAGAGGATGTAGAAGCTGGAACTAAGGATGCAGATGTTATTTACACAGATGTATGGGTATCTATGGGTGAGCCAGATGCCGTATGGGAAGAGAGAATCCATGATCTTACACCATATAAGGTAACTTCTGCAGTTATGAAAAACGCAGGGGAGAAAGCAATTTTCCTTCACTGCCTGCCTGCATTCCACGACCTTAAGACAAAGATCGGCAAGGAAATGGGCGAGCGTTTCAACCTGACAGATATGGAAGTTACAGATGAAGTATTTGAGTCTCCTGCATCAAAGGTATTTGATGAGGCAGAGAACCGTATGCATACAATCAAGGCTGTTATGGTTGCAACTCTTGGTGAGCCGGAGAAAAAATAAGCGCTAGATCCTTTTTCAAAGACGTTCTAGCTAACAGGAAAGGGTATCTAAGAAAATGACTTCCGAAAAGAAAACAAATGAAGAAGTTTTAAAAAAGGATGCTTATAACGAAACTACAATTGCAGATCAGATACACACAAAATGGGCGGGCAAAACCGTCCATTTTGCAAGAGAAATGGATTCTACCAATCTGTGGATAAAGCGTCTGGCAAAAGAAGGAGCACCGGAGGGAACACTTGCCCTGGCAGAATATCAGTCTGCGGGACGGGGACGTCTGGGACGTTCCTGGGAGGTACCGGAAGGAACTTCTGTTATGATGAGCATTCTTCTACGTCCAAAATTTGAGCCTCAGTTTGCACCTATGCTGACTCTGGTAATGGGTATGGCAGTGGCAAAAGCAGTAAAAGATCTGGGCTTTGACGTAAGCATCAAATGGCCTAATGATGTGGTGGTTTCACACAAAAAAATATGTGGAATCCTTACGGAAATGGGAGTTCTTGATGGAAAAATCGATTATGCTGTTATCGGAGTGGGAATTAATGTAAATATCAGAGAATTCCCGGAGGAAATGGCAGATAAGGCAACCTCACTTTATCTGGAAGGCGGCAGGGAATTTGACAGAAGCCAGGTTCCCGGACTTGTGATGGAGGCCTTTGAGAAATATTATGAGGAATTTATAAAAACCTGTGACTTAAGCTGCCTGAAAGAAGAATATGAAAGCATTCTTGCCAATTATGACCAGCCTGTCCGTGTGCTGGCAAAAGAGCCCTATGAGGGAATTGCCAGAGGCATTACAAATGGCGGAGAGCTGCTGGTTGAGAAGCAGGATGGAACTGTTGTGGAAGTCAGCGCAGGAGAAGTTTCAGTGCGCGGGCTGTACAGTTATGTATAGAAAATCAGGGGTGAAAGGTATTTTGCCCCTGATATTACAGAAGACAGGAATAATAAGAAAGGTGGTACTTACTTGTATCAGGATAATGTAGTACTTTGCGGCGCAAGCGCCTATGAGCAGAAATATTATTTTAACAAGGATTTTGATTCTCTGCCAGATCATGTAAAAAAAGAACTTCAGATTATGTGCGTTCTTTATACAGAAGAAATTGGCGGAATTTTTACATTGGAGTTTGATGATCACGGAAATCTCCAGTTTAAAACAGAAGCAGCAGAGGCTGATGGATTTTACGATGATATTGGCGGTGCGTTAAAAATTAAACAGCTTCGTCAGGAAAAAGAGGAACTGCTGGAATCCCTGGAAATGTATTACCGTGTGTTTTTCCTTGGGGAAGATGTGGAAACCGGTAATCAGGAATAAAAATATGTGCAGTGATAGAAAAGAGAGCAGTAATAGTGGCATGATATTTGCTGACGGAAATGTACTGGCCAAAAAGAGCTGGAAAATCGGAAATGTAGAGATTCCAAACCGGTTCGTTCTTGCGCCGATGGCAGGGGTAACAGACCTTGCTTTTCGCAGACTTTGTAAAGAGCAGGGAGCAGGGCTTCTTTGCATGGAAATGGTCAGTGCAAAGGCTATTTCTTATAAGAATAAAAATACCCGCGAATTAATGAAAATTGATCCTGTGGAACACCCTATTTCCCTTCAGCTTTTTGGCAGCGAACCCCAGCTGATGGCAGAAGTGGCAAGAGAAATAGAGGAAGAACCATTTGACATTCTGGACATTAATATGGGCTGTCCGGTTCCAAAGGTGGTAAACAACGGGGAGGGATCTGCACTTCTGAAAAATCCCGATCTGATCGTGGAGATTGTAAAAAGCATATCCTCCGCGATCAGCAAGCCTCTTACAGTAAAAGTCCGTATTGGCTTTGAAAATGAGCCTGTGGATATTGTGGAAATTGCCAGACGGGTTGAAGATGCAGGGGCAGCGGCAATTGCGGTCCACGGAAGAACCAGGCAGCAGTATTATTCCGGAACAGCTGACTGGGAAACCATTGCGCGGATCAAAGAGGCAGTATCTATTCCGGTAATTGGAAATGGTGATGTAGACTCTCCGAAAAAAGCAGAAGCAATGTTCCGGCTGACTGGCTGTGATGCAGTCATGATCGGTCGTGCTGTTGAGGGAAATCCCTGGATTTTCCGGGAAATGAACCATTATTTTGCCACAGGTGAGGAACTTCCAAGGCCAACTGTACCAGAAATCCGGGAAATGATCCTGAAGCATGCCAGAGCCCAGATTGAGTTGAAAGGTGAATTTATCGGAATCCGGGAAATGCGGAAACATGTGGCTTGGTATACAGCTGGAATGCCTCACAGTGCAGGGCTTCGCAGGGAGTCTAATAATATCAGCAGTTATGAGGAGCTTGTGCAGTTGCTAGAGCGTATTTGAAAAAGCATTCCCGCAATCTGCACGCCCCACTTTGCGGTATATTTCGCCCGAATTCAGTTGCCGTAGCCCGCTACGGCGCCCTCATCCGGGCAAAATCTCCCACAAATTGTGACGCACATCTCGCGGAAAGCCTTTTTTAAATACGCTCTGGAGCGTATTTAGGTGGAGAGTTATTATGGTTGAGTTAATGAAATTTAAAGCAGTTCAGAAAGCCCTGGCATTTTTGCAGGAAGATGACGAGAGAACCTTTGGTGAAACTCTGGAAATGTGCCAGATTCCGGCGCCCTCTTATCAGGAAGAAAAAAAGGCAGAGTATGTTTTTCAGAAAATGAAAGAGGCCGGGCTTGAAGATGTGCACATAGACGAAGTTGGAAATGTGCTGGGCATTTTAAAGGGAACAGGAAATGGCCCACGGATCATCCTGGCAGGGCATACCGACACCGTTTTTCCCATGGATACAGACCTTACAGTGAAAAAAGAGGAAAATAAATACAGCTGTCCGGGAATTGGTGATGATACCAGAGCAGTGGCAGAGCTTCTCAGTATTGCCCGCGCCATGAATGCAGCCGGGCTCCATGCAGAAGGAGATATTGTTTTCTGTGCCAATGTATGCGAAGAAGGACTGGGGGATTTGCGGGGAACAAAGCATGTATTCAGAACCGGTGGAGCACATGTTTCTGATTTTTCCAAACAGTATCCATGGAAAGATCACTATGACGGTTTTGTCTCCATTGATGATAAAAACACTGCCGGAATTATTTATCAGGCAGTTGGAAGCCAGCGTTACCAGGTAACCTTCCACGGGCTTGGTGGACACAGCTACACCGGATTTGGAATTCCCAATCCTGTTCATGCAATGGGAAGAGCAATTGCAAAAATCAGTGATTTCCAGGTTCCTGCGAATCCGAAAGCTACCTTCAGTGTGGGTGTGGTAAATGGCGGAACATCTGTAAATGTGATAGCAGCAGAAGCCTCTATGCTGGTGGACATGCGCTCTGTAGATTCCAAAGCACTGGCAGATCTGTCTGCGAAATTTCATCAGGCTATAGAAGAAGCTGTTCTGGAAGAAAATGCACGGTGGGGATATGAGACGCAGGAGACTGTAGTGAATGTAACATCCAACACAACATCCAATGCAACATCCGGAAGAAACATAGATCCAGAGACTCCACGTATCTATGCGACAATAGAACAAAAAGGCAAACGACCTGCAGGAATCCAAAGCCAGGACTGCCAGATCGTACAGGCCGCAGCTGCCGCAGACCGGGCAATCGGAATGGAGCCGCTGTATATTGGAGCTGCCAGCACAGATGCAAATATTCCCATCAGTCTTGGAATTCCGGCAATTACCATTGGCTGGGGCGGAAAAGGTGGTGGAGAGCATACTGTTCATGAGTGGTATGAGCAGGTGGAATCCTGGAAGGGTCCACAGAGGGATTTGCTTTTAATTCTGGCATTGGCTGGTTATCAGGAATTCCGGAAATATCAGCTTGGAAATAAAAAAAACACAGATTAAAGAAAAACTTAAATTCGTTTGCCGTATATCTTAAAAAAATAACTGTAAATATATTTTAAGATTTATGGAAGAAATTAAAACAGTATCAGAAACATCTATATTTATGAGATTCTGGTACTGTTTTTTTATGTACTAGGAAATTCCGTTGGAATCTCCTAGTACATAAAAAGCCCTACCGGGCAGGATCGCACTGCGGCGGAAAGGTAGATGTCGCTCGAGGCGACCCGCCGCAGGCGGAGAATCCTGCTTTGCAGGATTCTTTCTTGTATAGCGGAAAATTCCGTTGGAATTTTCAAAACAGAAGTCTTTCTTGACTGTAAAAACAACCAAAAATTATTTTCAAACATTGTGAAAATTTCTGAAAATTCAAAATAAAGCAGAAATGAAAAGAAATATTTAGAAAAATGAATTGTCAAAAACTATCCAGTATTTTATACTGATTTTATCTTAATAATGTTCCTGATGACTTTGACAAAAAAAGGGAGGACTGTGAATGAAAGACAAAAAGAGATGGAAAAGCCTGGCGGCGTGGACACTGGCACTGTCCATGGTTTTTGGCAATAATGGCGCTTTAGTAATGGCTCAAAGCGTAGAAGAAACAGGAGAGCCGGTGCAGATGGAAGAAGGATTCATGTCTGCCATAGAGACCGGTGATATTTCAGAAAATACAGATGCAGCAAACAGTATGAAGAGTGTAGGTTCTTCTGAAGGATTTACGGCAGAAAATGAAGCTGTTAATTCAGAAGAAAAATGGTTTGCAGAGGAATCAGACGAATTCGTTTCGGACGATACGGCAGAACTGTTTGATGATGGAGATGCCAGTACATCTGATAGTACAGAAGAGCCAGGTGAAGACGGGGAAAACAACAGTTATACAGAATATCGTTATCCATCAGACCGTGCAATTCTTATTTCCCATAATGTATGGGTAGATAAATCTTTTGAATACTATATGGAAAATAATGGAGAATCAGAAACGGTTTTAATTCCAATTACCGGTCTTGAGGTCTATAATGCAGAGGATGAAGAGGATGAAACACCTGTCTGCAAAATAGAATATGAGGATGAAAATGGTTGGAACATTCAGCCCCGTCGTATGGGCCATGCAATTGTAAAAATTTCCTACAATGATTATGAAGGAAATCCCCAGGAGCATGAATTTAATATCTGGGTAAACGGTGATGTTTATTCTCTGGAAACAGAGTGGCCGGACGGAAGCCAGATCATGCTTACAAACAGTGAGATGACGGTTGAAGTAAAACTTCACCATGAGTGGAATTATGCAGATGGAAATGCCGGGGACGATTATATTCAGAATTTCAGCCTGGAATTCAACCCGGATGAGAACCAGTATAAATATGATGAAAATCTTATTAAAGTAGATATCAACAATGCTGGTAATAGCACAAGTAAATATCTGAATATTCAGTCATATGAAAATGATGGGGAAACAGAAATTCGTATCAAAGCAATGCTTCCGGGAGAGGAAAATCCTGTTTTAGAAGAAAATCTGTGGGTTGGTGTATACGGTGCGTATACTGTGCTTTTGCCGGTAAATCTGGATAATCCGTCAGTTGGTGAATATGTAGATTTTAGTGGTCTTCAGGTAAAACGGGTAGACGGCGAGAAAACCGAGATACTGGAAAATGTAGAGTACCGTGTTGAAGATGTGGATTCTAACATCTGGCAAATAGAAGAAACAACAGAAAACAGTGAAAGTGAAGAATCAAAGCTGCCGTCACTTCGCAGAATCGCCGCAGATGGGACACAGATAACCGTTGTTGCCTATGCTCCTAATGATGAAAATATTCTTGAGGAAGTGGGCAGGCGAGATTACTGGTTTGACGGCCTGGATTATTCTGTATGGTTTGAAAATCTGCGGGGCGAAGATGGATACAATACTGAGGTTTTCAATAATGAAAACGAATATGAACTTCCCCTGAATACAGAGAATTTAAACGACAAAAATGTACAGATCCGCTGGGAAGCTGGTTACAGAGCAAAACCAGATGAAACTTTTGTACCATTTGATAGCAGTAAAAATGCAGATATATATTTCCTATCAGCAGATGCAGAATCAAATAAAGCAATTATAAATGGGGAAAAACTGGAAAAGGCATATCAGTGGCTTTCAGGATCAGTAGAAGATCCTGATAATTATTGGATTGAAGTAAGAGCATTTGTAATTTACGGCGCAGGTGAGGGCGAGGAAGGTATAGAGGTATATCGTACACAGGCAGGTGTACATTCCAGAACAGCTGTCTATGATTACAGTCTGGGCGAATATGAAAATTATGTTATCGTACAGGACAATACGTTATTGATCAACCGATACCGTGAATGCCAGATAGAAGACGCAGAACACCAGGAAAATGGAAATTATAAAATTACAAATGTAGAAGTTGCAAATGCAGAGGATGAAGAAGGAGATACACCAGTCTGCCAGATTGAAGATGCAGATGAAAATGGCTGGAATATAAGAGCTGTGCGTTCAGGTCATGCAGTTCTCACATTAACTTATACAGATGCACTGGAAGAAAATGAGACTCATGAATTTACCGGAAACATCTGGGTAACAGATGACCGTTATTATCTCACAATAAATTTCCCGGATGATAATAATAACATGTCCACTGACGGCGAAATGCAAGTTGCGGTACAACTTTACCATGAGTGGATGCACAATGAGGAAGACCGTGGAAATGAAGAAGTAAAAGACTTTATGCTGGAATTAGATCCTGATGACAGCGGTTACACATATGATAAAAATCTGATAGAAGCTGCTCCTGTCAAACAAGAGGACGGAAACTGGATCGTTAAAGTACAGTCAAAGTCTGAATGTGGCGAAACTGGAATCCGTATAAAAGGCTCCGTAAAAGATGGAGATGGAAACTGGGGAGTTGCAGCAGAAGAAACGATTTGGGTAAATGTATCGGAATGTTTTGATAAAATCCTGGGTAATGTTCCGGAAAATGTTCAGGTTGGAAAAATTCTCGATTTCAACGATTGTGAACTGAAAGTTTTCCATTATGAAAATGGCGAAGAAACTATCAGAGATGATACAGAGAACATTGAATATGAAATTGAGTATGACTCAAATATGTGGAAAACTCTGGAATCTGAAGAAGGAAAACTTCCGGTGCTGCAGAGAATTGATGCAAATGGAACTCCTCTGACAGTAAATGCTGGCATCCGAAATGAAAATGGAGATTTGGATGTAATTGTCAGAAGAGGATATGACTTTGACTATCTGGATTATAATGTCTGGTTTGAAAATCTGCGTGGAGAAGATTTTACCTACGTATTTGAAGATGAGTCATATTCATTAAAGCTGAATACAGATGCACTTCAGGACAAAGCTGCGAAGGTCCGCTGGGAAGTAGGGTACAGAATTGACAAAGAAGAAAATTCGGAACTTATTACAGATTCCCAGGATTTTGAAAAATTCTGGACAGAAAATGAAGAAGATAATTCTGTCTTAAACATCAGCGGCGAGGGACTGAAAAAGGCTGAGGCTGCTTTATATGGGAAACTTGGAGACGGAATGTTCCATTTTGAAGTAAACGTTTATGTGTTAAGTCAAGATGATGATATTGAAGTATGGCGCAATGGCACTGGCCTTGATTCTCGGGAGAATGTAAGGGATTATCATTATCCATTATTGGGACTTCAGCTTTTCCCAGGCGAAGAATATACTATGGAAAAGACCTTTGACTGCTATGTGGAAGATCAGGAAAATCCCTGGGGAGATTCCAAACTTTTGACTGTCAAAAATGTTTCTTTGGAGACAATTGATTCTGAAAATGGGGAAGCACCTGTCACATTAAGGGAAGGGGAAAACGGCTGGGTATTTGGTACGAATTGCTATGGTGGAGCAAAGGTAACAGTTGAATTCACAGATGTGGACGGCGAAACATCCAACCAGTATGATTTTGAGGTATGGGTAACGGATCAGATTTATTATATAGGCGACATAAGCTCACCATATGAGCATAATCCAAGTGAGATTCATTTCTTTAACGGAGAAGAACAGAAAATTGAACTTAAGGTTTTCTGCCAGAAATTAAACGAAGATGGAACATATACTACTACAGAGATTCCGTCAGGAACATATACCGTTAATGTAGGAGATGAAGAAAATCCTGGATATGATACAAATCTGCTGGAAAATGTGAAAGTGGAAGGCAGCAGTATTATAGCCAGAGCAAATGGGGAAATAAAAGGTGCTGACAGCATTTGGGTAAATATTTCTTCTAATGAGATGAATGAAAACAATGAACCTGAATGGGGCGTAGACGGAAGAGTTTATTTCGCTGTGACAGATGGTTATTATACAATAAGCAGCCAGGTTGAAGAAGACTGGGATAATTTTGCAGTTGGAAAACTTCTTGATTTTAACACACCTGCTCCAACAATTACTATTACCAGACTGGATGAAAACGGAAAAAGAGTTTCAGAGCCAGCTGCGAATGTAAGATGCCATCTGGAATATGATACTGATTTCTGGAACCCTACAGAGGAAACTAAGGATCGGCCTATTCCGGTGTTAAAACGTACGGGTACAGATACAACATGGGCTGTACTTGTAGCGGAAGCGCCATTTATCGATGAAAAGGGAAATGAAATCTGGCAGGAGGTTGCTTCACATTCTTACAGATTTGCACCTGTAAAGGAAACATTCTGTGAGCATCAGTGGAAAGAAAGTGAAAGAGTTGATGCAACTTGTACAAAAGAAGGAACAATTACTTATATTTGTACAAAATGCGAGGAGACGAAAACAGAAGTAATTGAAAAAATTGCCCACACAATAGTAACTGTAAGAGACAGTGAGCCAACCTGCGGAACAGCTGGAAAACAGCACCAGGAGTGCAGCATGTGCCACGGGGAACGAAAAGAGCTTGCTGACCTTCCGGCAACAGGAAACCATAGCTGGGAAGTAAGCAAAACAGTGGCAGCAACCTGTACAGCAGCCGGAAGCAAAACTTATGTGTGCAAGACCTGTAAAGAAACCAAAACAGAAGCAATTGCAAAATTAGCGCATAAGATGGTAACTGTAAGAGACAGTGAGCCGACCTGTGGAACAGCCGGAAAACAGCACCAGGAGTGCAGCATGTGCCATGGGGAACGAAAAGAGCTTGCCGACCTTCCGGCAACTGGAAAACATAGCTGGGAAATAAGTAAAACAGTGGCAGCAACCTGTACGGCAGCCGGAAGCAAAACTTATGTATGCAAAACCTGTAAAGAAACCAAAACAGAAGGAATTGCAAAATTAGCACATAAAATGGTAACTGTAAGAGACAGTGAGCCAACTTGTGGAACAGCCGGAAAACAGCACCAGGAGTGCAGCATGTGCCATGGCCAGAGAAAGAACCTTGCCGATCTTCCGGCAACTGGAAAACACAAATATGGCGCATATGTTACTGTAACGGAAGCAACTGCTTTAAAGAAAGGAAAAGAAACCCGTACCTGCAGTGTGTGCGGCGCGTCACAAAGCAGGAACATAGCCAAGCTGAACGCTTTTATAAAAGTTTCTGAAACCAGTTTCCCAATGAAGAAAGGACAGTCTCTGGAACTTCCGGTAACCCTGGAAAAAGGTGACAGTATTAAGTCTGTTACCTCCAAAAACACCAAGAAACTGACTGTTTCCAAGTATTCAGGCGGCATTAAGCTGAAGGTAAACAAAAAAGCAGCGACCGGCAAAGTGAAAGTGGTTGTTAAGACAAAAGGCGGTGCAAGCAAAACACTGACTGTAACTATTCAGAAGCGTACAGTTACAGCAACCAAAATAACTGGTATTCCAAAGACACTGAAGCTAAAGGTGAAAAAGGAGGTTACATTAAATCCGGTTGTAAATCCGGTTTCCTGTGCAACAAAAGTTACTTACAAATCCAAGAATACCAAGGTGGCAACTGTAAGTAAAACTGGTGTGATTACTGCTAAAAAAGCAGGAACAGCAAAAATCGTAGTTACCTGTGGTAAAGTCAGCGTAGAATGTAAGGTGACTGTGACAAAAAAATAAGTAAATCAGAGGCGAAATACCTTTGCTGATGAGATCGTTTGCGTGAAATAATAGGAAAAGGCATTGCGCGAAATAATAGGAAACGGCATCTTGACAATAGATGCCGTTTTCGCTATAATGGTGAAACTGTGAATATCCTAGTGAATTTATGCCCTGTGAAGAATCCTGTGAATCAGGACTTTTTTCATGCAATTCCAGCATGCTTGAAGAAAATGATTTTGCAATTTGTGCATTTTACTTAAAAAGGCAGAGCAGAGCGTGCAGGCAGATCACTGGGAGAAGCAGTTAAGATAAGTGTATGACCTGGCACGATGGACGCTGCCAGAATGAAAGGGAGTAAGGCAAAATGGAAGAAAAGAAGAACTTACTAACCTATGCAGGACTTAAAAAACTGGAAGAAGAGCTGCATGATTTAAAGGTAGTAAAAAGAAAAGAAGTAGCAGGTAAGATCAAAGAGGCAAGAGAGCAGGGAGACCTGTCTGAGAATGCAGAGTACGATGCAGCTAAAGATGAGCAGAGAGATATCGAAGCACGTATTGAAGAAATTGAGAAAATCCTGAAAAACGCAGAAGTTGTAGTTGAGGATGAGGTAGACCTTGACAAGATCAGCGTCGGATGTAAAGTAAAAGTACATGACTATGAATTCGAAGAAGATATAGAACTGAAGCTGGTTGGCTCTACAGAGGCTAACAGCCTGGAAGGTAAGATTTCCAATGAATCTCCTGTAGGAAAGGCTCTTATGGGAGCACATACAGGTGATGTAGTAGATGTGGAACTTCCATCTGGAATCGTAAGATATAAAGTACTGGAAATTCAGCGTAATATTTAAGGGAGGCACAAAAGTGGCAGAACAGAAGAATCAGGATCTGAATCAGCTTCTGAAAATACGCCGTGACAAACTGGCAGAACTTCAGGCGAATGGCAAGGATCCATTTCAGATAACAAAATTTAATCAGACCCATCATTCACTGGAAGTAAAGGAAGCTTATGAAGCACATGAAGCAGAACTTCTTAAGGATCGTACAGAACCAGATGTAACCGGTCTTGATGAGGAACAGGCAAAGGATGTTCTGAAGAAAGACTACGAAGAGAGAAGAAGCATCATGGATGCAAATCCGATCCACGTAACAATTGCCGGACGTATGATGTTCAAGCGTGTTATGGGTAAGGCTTCTTTCTGCAACATCCAGGATTTACAGGGAAATATTCAGGTATATGTGGCAAGAGATGCTATCGGAGCAGATTCTTATGCAGATTTTAAGAAATCTGATATCGGTGATATTTTCGGACTGGAAGGTTTTGCATTCAGAACAAGAACAGGAGAGATTTCCATTCATGCAGAAAGCATGACCCTTCTTTCCAAGAGCTTACAGATCCTTCCGGAGAAATTCCATGGACTGACAGATACAGATATGCGTTATCGTCAGAGATACGTGGATCTGATCATGAATACAGAAGTAAAAGATACCTTTGTAAAACGTTCCAAGATTTTAAGTGCGATCCGTAAATATTTAAGCGGTGAGGGCTTTATGGAAGTTGAGACTCCAATGCTGGTAGCAAATGCCGGTGGTGCAGCAGCACGCCCGTTTGAGACTCACTTTAATGCTTTAAATGAAGATTTAAGACTGCGTATTTCTCTTGAGCTTTATCTGAAGAGACTGATTGTAGGCGGACTTGAGAGAGTTTATGAAATCGGCCGTGTATTCCGTAACGAGGGTCTTGATACCCGTCATAACCCGGAATTCACACTGATGGAACTTTATCAGGCATATACAGACTATCACGGCATGATGGATCTGACAGAGAACCTGTATCGTTTTGTTGCACAGGAAGTTCTGGGAACCACCAAGATCGTTTACAAGGGAATTGAGATGGATCTCGGTAAGCCGTTTGAGCGTCTGACAATGGTTGACGCTGTTAAGAAATATGCAAACGTTGACTGGAACGAAGTAAAAACTCTGGAGCAGGCAAGAGAGCTTGCAAAAGAACATAATATTGAATTTGAAGAAAGACATAAAAAAGGCGATATCCTGAACCTGTTCTTCGAGGAATTCGTAGAAGAGCATCTGCTTCAGCCGACCTTTATTATGGATCATCCGGTTGAGATTTCCCCTCTTACCAAGAAAAAACCGGAGAACCCGGAATATGTAGAGCGTTTCGAGTTCTTTATGAATGGCTGGGAAATGGCAAATGCTTATTCCGAGCTGAATGACCCGATTGACCAGAGAGAACGTTTCAAGGAGCAGGATGCTCTGGCAGACGCAGGCGACGAGGAAGCCAACCACACAGACGAAGATTTCCTGAACGCTCTGGAAATTGGTATGCCGCCTACAGGTGGTATCGGATTTGGTATCGACCGTATGTGTATGCTTCTTACTGGCGCAGAAGCTATTCGTGATGTGCTGCTCTTCCCGACAATGAAGTCACTGGACGCTGATAAGAAATCTGCGAAGTCAGAAAATGGCACTTCTACAGAAGCACCGGAGAAAGAAGAAGTTATCGACTTCTCCAAGGTAAAGGTAGAGCCTTTATTTGAGGAATTTGTTGATTTCGATACTTTCAGCAAGTCAGATTTCAGAGCTGTAAAGGTTAAAGCGTGTGAAGCTGTTAAGAAATCCAAGAAGCTGTTACAGTTCACTCTGGATGACGGAACAGGCACAGATCGTACGATTTTAAGCGGTATTCACGCTTATTACGAGCCAGAAGAACTGGTTGGAAAAACATTGATCGCTATCACAAACCTGCCGCCGAGAGCTATGATGGGAATTGAATCTTGTGGAATGCTTCTCAGTGCAATCCATGAGGAAGAAGGCGAAGAAAAACTTCATCTTCTGATGGTTGATAACCATATCCCGGCTGGTGCAAAGCTGTACTAAAATTAAATATAAAATGTCTAAAACCATGATGTCAGACCGCATTTGACAACAATTTGACAACAAAATTTGGGAGAATGATGAATCGTTATGAAGCATGACGAATTTCAGGTGAAAGGGCACAGGTTTGGGCAATGAAGTATGAGCACTTCTTAGAGTTAATCTAAGAGGTGCTTTTTTTCGTCCCTGGAAAGTTATATTCCGGCAGTCAGCTTCTGTAAAACAGTAAATCTAATTTTGGAGGAAAACATCATGGGTGAAAGTTATAAACCAATTACAAGTATGAAGGAAGTACCAGAGCAGCTTAGAAAATTACGCCGACAGTATCTGCGTTATCAACAGGCAGAAATCATTTACAGCATCTCCCATAAAAAACTTTTGGAGCTTGCCAGTGATGCAGGTGCAATTTACAGAATAGATGGAACGGTACTGATTAACAAAGATATTTTTGATACTTATCTGGAACGATTCCATGAACCGGCGACAGGAAAAGGAAAGGAGAAAATGACGGATGAGCGGTAATGTATGGATGTTTTCAGATGAGATTGACGATGAGGATCTGGAATTTATGAGCCATGACTATGTGACCTACAATATGGCATGTGAATATTACAGGCTGGGAATTAAACCTGTTGTCCGTATGGCACATGAAGCCGGTGCAGTCTATAAGATTGGAAAGAAAGTATTGATTCGTAGAAGTATATTTGAAGCGTATCTGCGAGAGCAGAGGAAGATTTGATAGAGGAGAAGAACATGAGTGAACAGAGAAAAATAATACACGATGATAACAATGGACTAGATTATGTGCTGGTAGGAGATTATTACATACCAATGTTAGACTGGTGGAGGCAGGAGCAGATCTGAGCCGGGTTATGGTAATTGATGATACGGAAGAAGCATTAACCTTATCCGATGATCGAATTGAAAAAGCAGTCAGGCAGAATCATGTGCGGCTTGTAATTATTGATCCGGTACAGGCATTTATTGGAGCAGATGTGGATATGAACCGGGCAAATGAAGTGCGTCCGGTGTTCCGAAAACTGGGAATGATTGCCGAGCAGACCGGATGTGCCATTGTGCTGATCGGACATCTGAATAAATCTTCCGGGACACAGAGTACTTATCGTGGACTTGGTTCTATTGATATTATGGCAGCAGTGCGAAGTTTGATTTTCATCGGGAAAGTAAGAAAAGATCCAACCACGAGGGTATTGATTCATGAAAAAAGTTCTCTTGCACCACCAGGAGAGACAATGGCGTTTAAATTGGGAGACGAAGAAGGCTTCCGCTGGGTAGGAGCCTATGAGATTTCCGCAGATGACTTGTTAGATGGAAAAGAAGGAAAAGCAACAGAAACAAAGCTGGAGCGAGGGGCAAAGCTAATCAGGGAACTGCTTGCCGATAAAAAAGAAATTTCAATTAGAGAATTAGACAAAAAGGCAAAGGAGCAGGGAATATCCGGGCGAACAATGCGTGATGTGCGAAGTCGGATGAAGAATGAGCTGGAGTATCTGATAAATGAAAAGCAGGAAAACAGTATTCGGTTAAAAGAGTGATGGGTGGCAGAATCATTAAAGTAAGTACAAAGTTTTATAGATACCTTATTTGCCACCTGCCGTCTGCCGGGGCATGAATATTCTGAAGTGTGTGGGAATAAACAAAATTGGATTGACAGAAAATATAGAAAAGCGTATTATAATAACAAGAGGTGGGATTTCCCACACAAATGCTTGCGTAGGAGGTGTTGATAATGGAAGCAATGAAAGATTATGTTGCCCATCTGGATAACAAAAAAAGAATTACGCTC
>CAKRMK010000014.1 GCA_934364795.1 uncultured Blautia sp. | reverse complement strand
ATCTTCAGCCTGGATTTATCCAAACCGATCGACCTCAATATCCATGCTGACGGAGCTGCTCTTGACAGCGTTATGGAAATCATCGACAAATATACCGTTGAATAATTATTTCGGTAATTAATGGAGGAACTGTAAACAGTTCCTCTTTTTTTGTACCTGTATATTTAATTGGTTTTACTGAATTTCAATCACTTCTGTTGTTCTAAGTGCTTCTTCCATCAGTTCCTCTATTTTTTCTGAAAGTTTCTCTTCAGATTTCTGAATTACTTTCAGATTCGGTTTCGTTACCGGATGTTTGGCAACAAAAATTGTACAGCAGTCTTCATATGGAAGTACAGAAGTGTCATAAGTTCCGATTTCCCAGGAGCGTTCTACAATTTCCTGCTTATCAAATCCGATTACCGGGCGGTATACAGGCAGTGTACACACTTCGTTTGTAGCAGCAAGGCTCTGTAAGGTCTGACTTGCCACCTGTCCAATGCTCTCACCTGTGATCAGGCCAAGACAATTATCCTTCTTTGCAAAATATTCTGCGATTCTCATCATATAACGGCGCATGATAATGGTAAGCTCATCATGAGGACACTGATCATAAATATACAGCTGAATGTCTGTAAAGTTTACCACATGAAGCTTGATCGGTCCACTGTATTTTGCAACCAGCTTGGCCAGATCTACTACTTTTTGTTTTGCACGCTCGCTGGTATATGGCGGAGCATGGAAATAAACGGCTTCAATCTTTACACCACGTTTTGCGATCATATATCCCGCTACCGGACTGTCAATTCCACCGGAAAGAAGAAGCATGGCTTTTCCATTGGTTCCTACCGGCATTCCGCCAGGTCCTTTGATGCTCTTGGAATATACATAAATTTTCTCACGGATCTCCACGGATACTGTTAATTCTGGATTGTGCACATCTACTTTTGCATCCGGGAAAGCATTCAGAATACTCTCACCGATTTTTGCGCTTACTTCCATAGAATTAACCGGGTAAGATTTCTTAGCCCTTCTTGTGTATACTTTAAAAGTTCCATTGTAATCAGGATGTACATTTTTCATGTATTCTGTTACATCAGCTCTCATCTGCTCGAATCCATTGTCCTCATAGATCACAACCGGACAAATGTATACAATACCAAATACCGTTTTAAGTGCTGCAACAGCCTCATCAAAATCATACTCTTCCGGGCAGAATACATAAACACGGCCCTGTTCCTTAACTACTGAATAATCTCCCTCGATTTTGGAAAGGGCAATATTCATCTGCTTTACAAGGGCATCTTCAAATAAATATCTGTTCTTGCCCTTGATAGCGATTTCTGCGTATTTAATCAGAAATGCGTGAAATATCATTTCGTTTCCTCCTGTTATTTTATTAAAAAGCTGCTAATTTACTTTGTAAATAGCTACTTTCTTATGTTCTGTAAGCTCCAGATCAAATGCCTTATCATGCAGGCATGAACTGCTTTTGACCTTTTCCTGATATTTTTAATGTCTGGAATACCTTCTAAGCATAGGGAGCACCTGTCCAATTACTTCCAGACAGTAATCCACTTCTTCAAAGGTATTTTCTTCTGAAAAGCTGAAACGTAAAGTGCTTTCTCGTTGTGCTGCTTCCATTCCCATTGCACTTAAAGTTCCTGCTGCCTTACGTTTGTGGCTGGAGCAGGCACTTCCTGCTGAAACATAAATTCCCTTTTCTTCAAGAGTATGAAGTAAAACCTCACTTCGCACTCCCATGAAGCTTGCACTTAAGATCTGTGGTGCACCTTCTGACAGCTCCATGCCGTTGATCCGTACATCCGGCAGTTTCAGAAAACCTTCTGCAAGACGTTCTTTCAGCTGGTACATATGCTGGATTTTTTCGTCAAAATCTGTATACACCATGCTTGCCGCAACACCAAGTCCTGCTATTCCAGGTACATTATCAGTACCGGAACGCATTCCTGCCTGCTGGCCGCCTCCCAGGATCTGTGGCTGTACTTTTGCTTTTTCATTAATATACAAAAATCCAACACCCTTAGGTCCGTGAATCTTGTGACTGCTTACAGAAAGCATGTCAATTCCGATTTTTTTCGGATAGATCCGGTATTTTCCAAAGGCCTGTATGGCGTCTACATGATAAAGGGCTTTCGGGCTTTTTTCATGAACCAGCTTTGCAATCTCCTCTACTGGCATAACTGCGCCAACCTCATTATTTACATACATAGTGGACACAAGAATGGTATCCGGACGCAGTGCTTTTTCCAAAGCATCCAGCCGTACTACGCCTCTGTGATCTACCGGAACCACAGTCACCTCATATCCCATCTTTTCCAGGCGCTCTACAGGCTGTCCTACTGCCGCATGCTCCACTGAAGTGGTGATAATGTGGTTTCCGCTTCTTTTATTTGCATCTGCCCCGCCGAACAGCGCCAGGTTATTTGACTCTGTTCCACCGGAAGTAAATATAATTTCTTTTTCATTTACTTTCAGAAGGCCTGCAAGTATCTTTGCAGATTCACGGACATATTTCTCTGCTTCCACGCCCTTCTGATGCATGGCAGAAGGATTTCCAAAATCCTCTGTCATTGTTTTTACTACGATTTCTGCCACCTGTGGATAACATCTTGTGGTAGCAGAGTTGTCAAAATATGCTTCCATTTCTTATTCTTCCTCTTTTTCCAGCGTAAACATCAGAATAGACAGCATGGTCATTCCGGCTGTTTCCGTACGCAGGATCCTTTTTCCCAGTGTTACCGGCTTTGCGCCAGCTTCCATGGCAGCCTGAACCTCTTCTTCCTCGAATCCGCCTTCCGGCCCGATAAAAATTCCCACAGACTGCCCCGGTTTTATATTGGACAGTATTTCTCTTGTTTCTTTTATACCTTTGGCAAGCTCGTAGGGAATCAGAAGTACATCCAGTTCTTTTGCAAGAGCAAGAGCATCTCTCCAGCCCATTACCTGCTTCACTTGTGGGATCAGCATTCTCTTTGACTGCTTCGCCGCACTTTCTGCAATCTGCTGCCATCTGGCAGTCTTTTTTAGTGCTTTCTTTTCATCCAGCTTCACAACGCAGCGTCTTGTCTCTACAGGAACAATTGCATAAGCTCCAAGTTCCACAGCTTTCTGAATGATCAGCTCCATTTTGTCACCCTTTGGAAGTCCCTGAAACAGGTAAATACGGCTTGGAAGCTCATACTGTGGCTCCTGTGCATATAAAATATGAAGAACTGCATTCTCCTCTTCAAAGCTCTCTATGGTGCAATGGTACTCTTTTTCTTTTCCGTCACTGATCCATACATCTTCGCCAATTCGCATGCGAAGTACATTTTTCATGTGGTTGACATCGGATCCTGTAAGAATAATCCTGTGTTCTTCTTCCTGGATCTGGTATGGTTCTACAAAAAAGCGCTGCATAATTATTCCTTTCTTGCTGTCACAGATACCCACTCGCCCTGGTGAGTTACCTCAACCAGCACAAGTCCTGCATCCTTTACCGCCTGGACAACTACCTCTTCTTTTACATCCAGAATTCCGGAGGTAATATAATAAGCGCCTTTTTTCATCTGGCTTACGATTACAGGGGTAAGAGGTACCAGCACATCTGCCAGAATATTGGCTGTTACAATATCATATTTCTCATAGCCTACTGTATCCTGAACTTCTTTGTCATCAATAATATTTCCAATGAGCATATCAAAAGTTTCATCCTTGATACCATTGGCCTCTTTATTATCTGCCACTGCCGGAATAGCACATGGATCAAGGTCTGTTCCAACAACATGTGCCGCGCCAAGCTTCAGTGCTACAATTCCAAGGATACCACTTCCGGTTCCAACATCCAGCATCTGTGTATCTTTTGTCACAAACTTTTTCAGCTGACGGATCACAAGCTGTGTAGTCTCATGCATTCCTGTTCCAAAAGCTGTACCCGGATCAATGTGAAGAATCATTTTATCCTTATCTTCTTCTTTTACTTCTTCCCAGGACGGAACAATCAGAATATCATCCACATAAAACTGATGGAAAAATTCTTTCCAGTTGTTGATCCAGTCTTTGTCCTCTGTCTGGGATTCTGTAATAGTGCCCTCACCAATGTCCATATATCCCCGTACTTCCTCCAGAACAGCACGAACCTTCTCAAGCATTGGTTCTACTTCTGTGTCCTCTTCCAGATAAAAGTTCAGATAAGCAATTCCGTCGTCTGCCGGGCCTTCTGGCATAATATCTACAAACATCTGCTCTTTGTCTGTCTCAGTAAGAGGCTGCTTGTCCTGAATTTCAACACCTTCCACTCCAACATCAGCAAGTGCGGAAATGATAACATCTTCTGCTTCAGTTTTGGTTTTGATGGTAAAACGATTCCACTTCATATTATTTCTCCAATCTTCTTGTAATTTTCATATGGTATCGGGTTCCAAAATCTCCAAAAACGTTCATGCCTGTACAATAAGATTTTTAACTTTGGAATCCGCAAAACATTAGAAAGCTTTGATTTATGCAGTAAATCAATGAGTTCCAAATAAAATTAAAAACTAAATTTTAAATATCTTACATACCCATCTGTGCCTTTGCCCTTTCTGGTAAAATCTCCAGAATATTTCCACAAGAACAAGTGCCACAATTGCATCCACAATATAATGCTGTTTTAATACCTGAGTTGAAACAATGATCAGCACTGCAAAAACAAGTGAAAATACCTGATACCATCCTGGGATTTTCTTAGAACCTGCTACAGCCTTCCAGCACATCCAGCTCACATAACAGTGAATAGAGGGAAACAGATTCGATGGGCTGTTTCCTCCATCTAAAGAATAAACCAGCTGCAGTACTTTCTCTGATACAGTATTCCCTGCAAGCTGCGGCCGCACATTTGTGGTAGGAATTAAAACAAAACAGATAAAGCATATAAAATGTATGGTCAAATCTGTAGCCACAAACCGGTAAAACATATCTTTTCCCCGTTTCGCAGCCAGCACATAACCTGCTGCCCAGAATGGAAAGGCAAGAATATAAATCCACACAAATCCAGGCAGTAGCGGTACTGCCCTGTCAATAGCCATTGTAAAATCATAATGATATCTGCCAGCTGTAAGCGCACTGCTTCCCCAGTAAATCAGACAATTCACTGCTAATATAGTAAAAAGAGGGATGACCCCCCAACTGGGAATAACTTTGTTTAACAGATCCTTTTTCTTTGTTTTCAAAGCAAAACTCCTTTCCGGATTCTTGCGGCTACTTTCTAATATACAATAAGTAACAAAAAAAGAAAAGAGGATATCTCCCCTTTTCTTTATTCTTTTATAGAAAAACTGCTTTTTTACTCTTCAAAAGTTTCTTTTAATTTGTCCATGAAGCTTTTTTTCTTTTTTTCAGACTTTTCTGATTTTTCGGAATTTTCTGTCTCACTGCCAGCTGGACGGTTTCCGCAGGCCGCATCAAATTTGCGAAGTGCTTCTTTTGCTTCCTCATTCAAATTCGTTGGAACCTGAACTACCAGTGTTACATAATGATCACCGCGGACATTCCGATTGCGAAGAGACGGAACACCTTTCCCCTTCAGACGAATTCTGGTATCGGTCTGGGTTCCTGGCTTCACATCGTAAAGAACCTCGCCGTCTACCGTATTCAGTTTTACCTCGCCGCCAAGTGCAGCCTGTGCATAAGTAATCGGTGCTGTAGAATAAATATTCATATCCTGTCTCTGGAAAATCGGATGGCGTCCCACATTTACCTCCACCAGAAGGTCACCTCTTGGACCACCATTTGTTCCAGGCTCACCTTTGTCACGGATACGAATGCTCTGTCCATTGTCAATACCAGCAGGAACAGATACTTTAATCTTCTTACGGTTTGCAATATATCCGGTACCACGGCAATCCGGGCATTTATCTTTGATGATCTTACCTGTTCCATGACAGTCCGGACACACCTGTACATTACGCACCATTCCAAACATGGACTGCTGGGTGTAAACAATCTGTCCTTCTCCGTTACATTTCGGACAGGTAACCGGTGAAGTACCAGCTTTCGCACCAGTTCCATGGCAGGTTGTACATTCATCCTTCAGTGTGATCTCAAGTTCTTTCTCACAGCCAAATACAGCATCCTCAAAGGTGATATTGATGCGTGCACGTAAATTTGCCCCTTTCATGGGACCATTGTTTGCACGTCTGCGGCCTCCGCCGCCACCAAACAGATCTCCGAAGATATCTCCGAAAATATCACCCATATCAGAGCCGGAGAAATCAAAGCCGCCGAAGCCGCCTGCTCCGCCACCGCCTCCGTTTTCAAAGGCTGCATGGCCAAACTGGTCATACTGTCTTCTCTTATCCGGGTCACTTAAGATGCTGTAAGCCTCTGTTGCCTCTTTAAATTTCGCTTCAGCTTCCTTATCTCCCGGATTCACATCGGGATGATACTTCTTGGCAAGCTGACGATATGCTTTTTTTAACGTAGCCTCGTCTGCGTTTTTATCAACGCCCAAGACTTCATAGTAATCTCTTTTATCAGCCATGATTTCTTTTCCTAACTTTTTTGTATTTATCTTCCACCACCACTGCCCGGTCATAGATCATGGCCGGGCTGCAGTTTCAGCTTCCGAAATAAACGGAATCAGATTCTTTATTTAATTAAACTTCTTTGTAGTCAGCATCTACAACATCATCGCCGTAGCCTGCCTCATTGCCGCCCTGGGAAGCTCCTCCCATGTCCGGGCCAGCCTGACCTGCGCCGCCCTGTGGGTTCTGTGCCTCATACATCTTTGCGAAAAGCTTCTGAGCACTTTCCATCATCTTCTCCTGAGCTGCTTTGATCTCTGCAACCTGTGCATCTCCAAGATCTTCTGTATTTGTATATTTTGCAAGGATATCTTTTAATGCATTCAGGTCAGCTTCTACAGCTGCTTTGTCATTTGCATCAATCTTATCTCCTGCTTCTTTTAATGCGTTCTCAACCTGGAATACCATAGAGTCTGCATTGTTCTTTGTATCAATTGCCTCTTTACGTTTCTTGTCCTGTGCCTCGAACTCTGCTGCTTCTTTGACAGCTTTATCGATTTCGGATTCAGACATATTGGAACCAGCTGTAATGGTAATGTGCTGCTCTTTACCTGTACCAAGGTCTTTTGCAGATACATTTACAATACCGTTGGCATCAATATCAAATGTAACCTCGATCTGCGGAACACCACGACGTGCTGGCGGGATTCCATCCAGACGGAACTGTCCAAGGGACTTATTGTCTTTCGCAAACTGACGCTCACCCTGTAATACATTGATATCTACAGCGGTCTGATTATCTGCTGCTGTGGAGAAGATCTGGCTCTTCTTGGTCGGGATTGTTGTATTTCTCTCGATCAGACGAGTTGCGATGCCACCCATAGTCTCGATAGACAGTGACAGTGGAGTAACATCAAGAAGAAGGATGTCACCTGCACCAGACTCACCGGAAAGCTTACCACCCTGGATAGAAGCACCAAGTGCAACACACTCATCAGGGTTCAGAGCTTTACTTGGCTCTTTGCCAGTTAACTGTCTTACTTTATCCTGTACAGCCGGGATACGTGTAGATCCACCAACCAGAAGTACCTGGCCAAGATCAGAAGCTGTAAGGCCTGCATCAGAAAGTGCACGGCGAACCGGCTCTGCTGTTTTCTCTACAAGGTCATGTGTAAGCTCATCAAATTTAGCTCTTGTAAGGTTCATATCAAAGTGCTTCGGTCCCTCAGCAGTTGCTGTGATGAACGGAAGATTGATATTTGTAGTTGTTGCGGAAGAAAGCTCTTTCTTTGCTTTTTCTGCTGCTTCTTTTAATCTCTGAAGAGCCATCTTGTCACCGCTTAAGTCAACGCCCTCTGTTCTCTTGAACTCGGAAAGCATGTAATCTGTGATTCTCTGGTCGAAATCATCACCACCAAGACGGTTGTTACCAGCTGTTGCAAGAACCTCGATAACTCCATCACCGATTTCAATAATGGAAACATCGAATGTACCACCACCAAGGTCATATACCATGATCTTCTGCTCTTTTTCATTGTCAAGACCATATGCAAGAGCTGCTGCTGTAGGCTCGTTGATAATACGCTTTACATCAAGGCCTGCAATCTTACCTGCATCCTTTGTTGCCTGACGCTGTGCATCATTGAAATATGCCGGAACTGTGATAACTGCTTCTGTAACAGGCTCTCCCAGATATCCTTCTGCATCTTTTTTCAGTTTCTGAAGGATCATAGCGGAAATTTCCTGTGGGGAATATTTCTTGTCATCAATTGTTACACGGTAATCTGTACCCATCTCTCTTTTGATGGAAGAAATTGTTTTCTCTGCATTTGTAACTGCCTGACGTTTAGCAGGCTCACCTACCAGACGCTCACCTGTTTTTGTAAAAGCTACAACTGATGGTGTTGTTCTGGATCCTTCTGTATTTGCGATAACGGTTGGCTGTCCACCTTCCATAACAGCTACACAGCTATTTGTTGTACCTAAATCAATACCAATGATTTTTCCCATGATAATTTTCCTCCTGTTAAAATATTAAACATCTATTCTGAATGTTAGTTAAATGACTGTCTAAAATCAGTTAGCAACTTTGACCATGCTGTGTCTTACAACGAAATCCTTGTAAGTATATCCCTTCTGGAATTCTTCCACAACAATGTTCTCGCCTACTGAATCATCCTCCACATGCATTACTGCATTGTGCAGATTCGGATCAAATTCCTTACCTACAGTCTCGATTGGTTTTACACCCATCTCATCAAAAGCTGTCATCATCTGTTTGTAAATCATTTTCATGCCTTCTGCAAAGGGATCGTTTTCCGGTGCCTGTGCAAGACCTCTTTCAAAATTATCTACAATTGGAAGCATTTTTTCTACAATGTCCTTCGCACCGATGATATACATGCTGGATTTTTCTTTCTCCGTTCTTTTACGGTAGTTATCAAATTCAGCCATGCTTCGCTTCAGTCTGTCTGTAAGATCTTCGATCTGCTGTTCAAATTTATCTTTTTCTTTTTTCTTTTTGCCAAAGAAAGAAGTTTTTGTTTTTGTTTCCGGTTCCTTCTGTGAACTTTCTTCCTGCTGTGGCTCCTCTTTTTCCTCTGCCTTTGCTTCGCTGGAAGTTTCTTCTTCGGAAGTTTTCTCTTCTGCTGCCTGGGCTGTATCTGCTGCCTCTTCTTCACTTCCGTCAGTTACCGGAATCTCAACTGCTTCTTCTGGTACTTCGGCTTCTTTATTCATTTCTTCTGACACGCTTTCAACCGCCTTTCTAGGTTTTCTTATTTACCATTTCATCAAGCTGGACTTTCAATTTCTTTAAGCTGTCCACCACATTCTCATAATCCATACGCTTGGGACCAATGATTCCAATGGTTCCACGCATTCCATCGCCAAGCTCATATGTGGCTGTAACCACGCTGCAGTCCTTCATGGTACGCACCGGAACTTCATCTCCGATATATACCTGAATTCCTGTATTCTCTGAATCTCCCATTTCCTCACGAACCATGTCCGCAAGTTCCTGTTTATCTTCAAAAGTGGAAATCAGCTCACTGGCTTTGGATGTATCTGCAAGCTCCGGATACTTAAATATGTTGGTCGCTCCGGATGTATATACTTTCATATCTTCTTCATCCACATGGATGGTAGCTGCAACTGCATCCAGCACATCTGCAACCACACCGCTGTGGCTTCCGGCCTGCTCTTTCAGTCTGGCGATCATACCAAGATTGATATCCTGGATGGGAACGCCGTTCAGGTTGGTATTCAGAAGAAGATTCAGCTTCAGGATCGTCTGGTCATCCATCTCCTCTTCAATATTAATGATCTGGTTCCGGATAACATTTCCTTCACATACAACAACCGCGATCAGCTGTCGTTCATTAACTCGTGAAAGCTGAATAAACTTCAGGGTGCTTCCTTTATATTGTGGAACAGCAACCATAGTCGCATAATTGGTATTATTTGCAAGAACCTTTGCAACCTGCTTTAATACCTTATCCATCTTGTCTGATTTTTCAATCATCATGTCACGGATTTCTGCGATCTCGGCTTCCTTTTCCCTGGTAAGTTCATCCACATAAAGGCGATAGCCTTTATCTGATGGAATTCTTCCTGCTGAGGTATGGGGCTGTACAATGTAGCCCATATCCGTTAAATCGGACATCTCATTTCGGATCGTAGCAGAGCTGACATTTAAGCCCGGATATTTGGAAATTGTTCTGGAACCTACCGGCTCGCCTGTTTCCATATAAGTTTTGATGATTGCTTTCAGTATTTTCCGTTTGCGCTCATCTAATACTTCATCCATGAAATATCTGCTCCTTTCTGAATTCCTTTTTGTTAGCACTCATTTTTTAAGAGTGCTAACATCTATGCTGTTAAGATACACCTCTCCATTCTTTTTGTCAATATTTTTTACAAAATTTTTTCATCTTTTTTGATACTTTTTACTTTATTTCCCTGCAAATCTTTCCTCTAATACATCATTTCCTGTAGTTCTCCAGATAATTCAAAACTGCATCAGGATCATTCAGAAATACCACCAGCTCTAATACCGAAGAATCCATAAAATTTTCTTTGGCTGTATATTCAAGAAGCTCTTTCATTCTGTCGTAATATCCATTGATATTATAAAGAACAATGGGGCGGTCAATTCTGTTCAGGCTTTTTAATGTAAAGATTTCAAAAAATTCTTCATAGGTTCCGATTCCACCTGGTGTCACAACTGTGGCATCTGATTTTTCTTCCAGAAGCTTTTTTCTTTCTCTCATGGTTTCTGTAAAAATAAACTCTGTACATTTTTCATATAAAACACCTGGCTGATCAAAAAAACGGGGAGCAATTCCAAGTATGTATCCCTTCTCTGCTGCCACACCTCTGGCTGCTGCACCCATCATTCCTGTAGCGCCTCCCCCAAATACCAGGCCATGACCTCTTTTTCCCATGGCTCTTCCAAATTCTTCTGTTTTTTCATAATAAATATCTTTTAACGTGGCACTTGATGCGCCATATACACAAATATTCATTCCAACCTCTCCCTGTTTTAAATATGTATAAAATACTTACTACCGTCACAATCTTTTTTATGACTCTGTCATTGCTTTTTATATATAGTAACAATCCTGTTTTTGAAAATCAATGCATAAGAGGCAAAAATTATAGAACGAATGTTCGAATTATGTGTACAAATTTAATTTTCTGTGTTATAATTTATATCGAAAAGCTAAAAATTTTAATAGCCAAAGTAATATACGGCAAATACTGATTGAGGAACAAGTGTAAACTGGTTATAATAAATTAAGAAGTAAACACATAATTCTGGCAGAAAAATATTGTCTGGAACAGCTTGAACAGCAGAAAGAGTACACAAGTGAATGAGGATGAAAAGATAACGGCATTCAGAGAACTAATTGAATCAGTTAAAGAAAATTCAAAATATGTGCCAGAAGGCTTTGATCCAGATGCAGAACTGAAAAAGGGAAGAAAAGAAAAATATGAGAAACATACTTTAACTTTTGGATAAATGAAAATTATTTAAAACAGGAGAATACTATGGATCATTTTGAATTACACTCCGAATACCACCCCACCGGCGACCAGCCCCAGGCAATTGAGAAACTGGTCAAAGGTTTCAAAGAAGGAAACCAGTTCGAGACTTTACTTGGTGTTACCGGCTCCGGTAAGACCTTCACCATGGCAAACGTCATCGCCCAGCTTAATAAACCAACTCTGATTCTTGCCCATAATAAAACTTTGGCGGCACAGCTTTATGGTGAATTTAAAGAATTTTTCCCGGAGAACGCGGTGGAATACTTCGTCTCCTACTATGATTATTATCAGCCAGAGGCCTATGTTCCCTCCTCTGACACTTACATTGCCAAGGACTCTGCCATCAATGATGAGATTGACAAGCTCCGCCTTTCCGCTACTGCCGCCATGTCCGAAAGGAAAGATGTTATTATCATCTCTTCTGTTTCCTGTATCTATGGACTTGGTTCCCCCCAGGAATTCCAGGACATGATGATTTCCCTGCGTCCAGGTATGACCAAGGACCGTGATGAAGTCATCCGGGAATTAATTGACATTCAGTACACCCGCAATGAAATGGATTTCCACCGCAGTACCTTCCGTGTCCGCGGCGATACCCTGGAGATTTTTCCGGCCAACAGCTCTGACACTGCTATAAGAGTGGAATTTTTTGGTGATGAGATTGACCGAATTTCCGAAATTGACGTCCTCACCGGTGAAATAAAATGCCAGCTCTCTCACATCGGCATTTTCCCTGCCTCTCACTATGTAGTTCCGGCCGAGCAGATTCAGAAAGCTGCCATTGCCATTGAAGAAGAACTAAAAGAACGGGTAGACTATTTCAAAAGCGAAGATAAACTACTGGAAGCACAGCGTATTTCCGAACGCACCAATTTTGATATCGAAATGATGAAAGAAACCGGTTTCTGTTCCGGTATTGAGAATTATTCCCGCCACCTTTCCGGACTTGAGCCAGGCCAGCCGCCTTATACCTTGCTGGACTACTTTGGAGACGATTTTCTCCTTATTATTGATGAGTCCCATAAAACAGTTCCACAGGTGGGTGCTATGTACGCCGGTGACCAGAACAGGAAACAGACTCTTGTAGATTACGGTTTCCGCCTTCCCTCCGCCAAGGACAACCGCCCTCTTAGTTTCGAAGAATTTGAGAACAAGCTGGATCAGGTTCTGTTTGTTTCTGCTACTCCCGGAGATTACGAATACAACCATGAGCTTCTTCGTGCCGAGCAGATCATACGCCCTACCGGACTTCTGGATCCCAAGGTAGAGGTGCGGCCTGTAGAAGGTCAGATCGATGATCTTATTTCAGAAGTAAATAAAGAAACTGCCAAGAAAAATAAAGTCCTCATTACCACCCTCACAAAGAGAATGGCAGAAGACCTTACACAGTACATGAAAGATGTGGGAATCCGGGTCCGTTATCTTCACTCTGACATTGATACCCTGGAGCGCGCCGAGATTATCCGCGACATGCGTCTGGATGTATTTGACGTTCTTGTAGGAATCAATCTTTTAAGGGAGGGACTTGACATTCCTGAAATCACCCTTGTTGCCATCCTGGATGCAGACAAAGAAGGATTTCTCCGTTCTGAAACCTCACTTATTCAGACCATTGGCCGTGCAGCCCGGAACAGTGAGGGACACGTTATCATGTATGCGGACGTGATGACTGATTCCATGCGAAATGCCATTGAGGAAACCAACCGCCGCCGTGAAATCCAGGAAGCCTACAATGAACAGCATGGCATCACTCCAACCACCATAAAGAAGGCTGTCCGTGACCTGATTGCAGTTTCTAAAGCAGTAGCACAGACAGAGATAAAATTGAAAAAAGATCCGGAATCCATGAGCAAAAAAGAGCTGAAAAATATTATTGCAGCCCTTGAAAAACAGATGCGTCAGGCTGCTGCCGATCTGAATTTTGAACAGGCAGCACAGCTTCGTGATAAAATGATTGAATTTAAGAAAAATCTGGCTGATGCAGAAAATTAAATAAATAAGGTTGTCACGCTCCACTGCGACAACCTTATTTTCCCTAAATATCCTCTATAATCTTTCACACAGATTTTTCAGATATTCTGTAAGTTTCGTATTCTCTCCATAATCCACCGGACAGTCAATAATTGCCGGTACCTTCTGCAAAAAAGCCTCCTTCAGGATTCCAGGAAACTCTTCCGCTTTTGTAACCCGATAACCTACAGCATGCATACTTTCTGCGAATTTTACGAAATCCGGATTTGAGAAATTCACAAAGAAATCCTCTCCGAACCGATCCTGTTCTTTCCATTTGATCAGGCCATAGCTGTCATCGTGGAAAATAACGGTAACAAAGGGTATTCCCATTCTAACCGCCGTTTCATATTCCTGACAGTTCATAAGAAAACCGCCGTCACCAGTTACAGCCAGAACTTTTCTTTCCGGATAAACCAGTTTCGCAGCAATTGCTCCCGGAATGGCAATTCCCATAGACGCAAATCCATTGGAAATAATACAGGTATTTGGTTCATAACATCTATAATGCCGGGCAATCCACATTTTATGAGCCCCTACGTCAGAAATCATTACATCATTCCGATCCATTTCCTGGCGGATATCATACAAAATTTTCTGGGGTTTCATAGGAAAGCTGGTATCGTCTTTGTAGCTTTGATATTCAGCTTCCATCATATGCTTAATTTCCCTGAACCGCTCTGATTCTTTTGTCTGTCCACATCTTTTCAGAATTCTTTCCAGAGAATCAGAAATATCACCTATAACCTCCACATTGGGCTGGTACAACTTGTTAATATGACTGCCTCTTGTATCAACGTGAATGATTTTGTGGTTTCCATCCGGGTTCCATTTCCTTGGCGCAAATTCCACCAGATCATATCCTACCGCAATCACAAGATCGGCTTCTTTAAGCACAACATTCTGGTAATCCTCCTGTGGAAGCCCTACCGTCCACATAGAATAAGGATTGTCATAAGCTACGATTCCCTTTGCCATCATAGTATTGATCACAGGAATTTTCATGGTCTGGGCAAACTTTCCGATTGCCTTTGACGCATGCCCGCGCACAGCCCCATGTCCTGCCAGAATTACAGGATTTTTTGACTGAAAGATCATGGCAGCCGCATCCTCAATATTCTCCAGATCTGCCAGTTCAATATGTTTCTGGGGATGTCTGATAGGAAGCGAAGCCTGCCCCTCTGGAACTTCCATTCCTGCCACATTGCAGGGAAGGTCAATATGTGCTGCACCTGGCTTTTCACTTTCCGCATATTTAAATGCTATTCTTACAATTTCATTTACTGTGTCTGGTCTTAAAATCTGTTTGCTTCTCTTTGTTACCGGTTCAAACATCTCCACCAGATCCAGATACTGATGAGAAGTAAGATGCATTCTCTCTGTTCCCACCTGACCTGTGATAGCAACCAGCGGTGCACCATCTGAATTGGCATCAGCTACGCCTGTCATCAGATTGGTTGCCCCCGGTCCTAATGTTGCAAGGCAGATTCCGGCTTTTCCCGTAAGCCTGCCATATACATCTGCCATAAAGGCAGCTCCCTGCTCATGACGGACCGTAATAAATTTTATGGAAGATTCTGTCAGTGCCTTCATCACTTCCAGATTTTCCTCTCCCGGAATTCCAAAAATATATTTTACACCTTCGTTTTCCAGACATTTCACAAGGACTTGCGCTGCATTCATCTTTATGTTCCTCGCTTTTTAATTAAACATATTTAAATTCTGCATGTTCTCCCAGCACTTTATGCATACTGGAAACTGCGGAATAAGGAGTATACTTACCTGTAACTGCACCTTTTGACTCGCTGCTTATATGAATTTCAAAATTCATTCCTTCACCTTCCACACGTACAATATGCGAATTGGTAGTCACTGAAGGATCTGCCACAATTTTTGAATGGGTTTTGTCAAATCCAATTCCCGCAAGTGCAATAGTTGCATGTACATTAACATTTCTTGGAAATGCAGCACATGCGCCCCGGGTATCTCCATCATATACTACCTCATATTTATCTGTGGTAAGCCCAAGACTCTTAGGACTTTTAATGGTTTCAATTGATACACTTTTAACAATTTTTCTGCCATCTGCAATTCCGTCTACCCCCAGAATTGCCCCATGAGGAAGATAAATAGATTTTTTATATTTGGATGCCAGTTCTTTTGCATGCTGATAAAATGCTTCGTCCGCAAATGCGGTCACAGAAAATACCATCAAATCACAATGTTTGATAATTGCATCAAAATTTTCTTTTAATACACTGGCCATGGCGCATTCAATAACAAGGTCCGTTTCCTCAAGCAGCTCTTCCCCTGCTTTTTTGGTAATTACATAAGGAGTATCTTCTGCTTCATAAAAAGGATCCTGAACAAATGTAACTTTATGGATACCGCCCTCCAAAAGATCACTTAGCATATGTTTTCCAATTTTTCCACAGCCTAAAAATCCAACTTTTTTCACTTTTTTATCCTCTGGCTTTCCGTTATTTTTATCTGTAACGTTCTATAATCTGAAGGGTTCTTACAATTGCATCATGGGCTTTTTTCGCATCCTGTGAGAAGTTCAGACGGAAACAGTCTGTAAACTGCGGTCCGAATTCTGTTCCCGGAGTTACGGTTACCCCTGCCTGAATTCTTAATATCTTGGTAAAATCTTTAATATTTGGAATTAATCCCTCTACTCTTGGGAAAATATAGCTGCCGCCTTCTGTAGGACGTACGCTGACACCTGATTCACTTCCAAATAACTGAAGCAGATCATCACGGATTGCCTGATGTGCAGCTACACGCTCTTTCATCCATCCCTCCGGTTCATGGAACCATGTCTGGAAAACAGCCTGATTGTATCCTGCACAGCGAAGAGAAACAATTGCCTGCAGTTTTTCCATTCTTGTAATAAGCTTAGGTGAACCAAATGCCACACCTAATCTGAATCCACTTAAAGACTCTGTTTTGGAAGGTCCGATAATGGTAATCAGGTTATCCGGATTTACAATATTCTGTGCACGAAGATGGGTATATGGATGATTGTCAAAAATCTGTCTGGAGTAAAGTTCATCTACAATAACAGTTGCTCCATATTTCTCTGCCAGTTTTGCAATTTCCACAATTTCATCGTGAGAATAGATGACACCTGTAGGGTTGTTTGGATTGGAAAACTGGAATAATTTTACTCCGTTTTTAAAAGCCTCCTCAAGCTGTTCCAGATTTAAACCAGCTTTATCAAAAGATTTCATATAATCCATTTGGATTGGAACCAGTTCTCCATCAAAAAACTCAACCAGTTTTCTGTTTGCAAAATAATCCGGCTCTACAATTGCCACCTTGTCTCCGTGACCGATCACAGAACCCATTGCAAGAAACAGGGCGCCCTGGGTTCCAGGAGTCAGAATAAGGCCGTCTGCTGCAGACACCGGTGCTCCGGTAAAGGCTGCCAGATCAGCTGCAACCTGCTCCCTTAAAAATTCTTTTCCACGGTATTCTGTATATGCCTGAAATCCACCTTTTTTGTAGCCTTCCAGATACACTTCAATTGCTCCTGGTGTAGGGGTAAAGGCATCTACATCTCCATGGGAAAAATCCACCGGAATCCCCTCAATCTTATCTCCGATCATCTTCAGATTATCCACACTCTGTCTTAATTCCTGTCCAGGTGCACTGTCCACTCCAAGTTTTGCAAATTTCTCAGTAATATAATCCATGATTTGCTTCTCCTCTTACATGTCTCTTTATCGTTTTATTGCTTCCGAAAGTCTTCTCTTATTCTTCAGTTTCCAGTTCTTTTACAACCTGCTCTGCAGCATACAAAAATGCAGCAATATCTGTCTTGGCAACATATCCCATAGTTCCCACACGGAAAGTGGTATCATGAAGATCAGCCTGTCCGTTATAAATCTCGATTCCAAATTCTTCTTTTAATTTTGCAACAAACTGGGGGCTTTTTTCATAATAAAATGTATTTACTGACTTAGATGCATAAATAGGATCCTTTGCAAACAAATGGATTCCCAGTTTTGCAAGCCCCTTTACTGTCATGTCGGAAAGTTCAGTGTTTCTTGCAATTACATTGTCAATCCCCTCTTCGCAGATCATTTTCACACTTTCGTTTAATCCAATAATGGAAAATACAGCCGGGGTCCAGGGATGCTGTCCTTTTACCCCGAAATCACGGGCCATAGTAAGATCCAGATAAAATTTAGGGAATTTTGAAGTTTTTGTTGCTTCCCAGGCTTTCTCACTAAGGCAGATCACTGCTGTACCAGGAGCTCCCATAAGAGCCTTCTGGGAACTTGCAAAAGCCACATCCACATGCCAGTCATCAAATGCAAAATCCAAAGCTCCGATTCCACTTACCGTATCCACACAAAGAAGTGCATTAGTATCTTTTAAAGCATCACCAAATGCCTGGATATCACTGGTAACACCAGTTGCACTTTCATTATGTACAACAAAAACACCTTTTGTCTTATCTGTCATTTTTTCCAGAACATCTTCTACAAGTGCAACTTCTCCGTTAGGTTTTTCCACACGGATTACATTCAGGCCGTAAACCTCTGCCATATCTGCCATTCGCTTGCTGAATACACCAATTACAACAGCAACAACCTCATCTCCAGGAGAAAAACAATTCTGGATGGTAGCCTCCATCGCAGCTGTTCCGGAACCGGTAAGAACCATTACGTCCTGCTTTGTTTTAAATACTTTTTTCAGATTTTCGTTTAATTCCTTTGTAATATCTTCAAACTCCTGTGATCTGTGAAAAATCACCTGACGGTCCATAGCTTTTATTTCACGCTCTGGTAAAGCGGTAGGACCTGCCATAAGCATTATATTTTTGTTCATCCTTCTACCTCCTGTAATACGCCATCTTTGATCACAATTTTTCCATCAATTTCCACTGTTGCTTTTTTGTATACACAATCAATATGGACAGAAGCTTCGTTTACTCCGCCCTGATCTGCATTATGGCCAAAACCGAAATGACAGGTTCCATATGCACCTTCGTCTTCCAGCATAGAGCCCTTCAAGGTTGCCTTGTCATTCATTCCGATTCCAAACTCTGCAAGTACGTTATTATTTGGATTTTCTTCCACTTTCAGAAGTCTCTGGAATGTTTCTGCCTCTTTTCCACCTTTAAATTCAACAATTTTACCATCTTTAATCGTAAGAACTACAGGCTGTGTCACCACTCCGATTTCCGGCATAGGGATACTTCCATCAACCACTACCACGCCCTGGGTAAGCTGCTCAATTGGGGAAACATTGACTTCGATATTTGGCGGGGATCCCCATGTTCCACAGGTTCTGCATACACCAGATACTTCATTTCCCACTCTGCCTTCTGCGTGGATAGTAATATCTGTTCCGGCTTTTGTTGTAATATGAATCAGATTTGCATTTGTAAGAATATCACGCAGCTTCTGAACTTTTTCATAAATTCCAAGGAAGTCTGCATCCAGTGCTCCGCCTTTCATCATATCTTCTGTATAATCCGGCATGCTGATAAAACGTGCTCCATTTTCATTTGCCTTAATTCTTGCATTAGAATGGGAAAGGGAAAATTTCGTAGGTGCAAAAATCACATCTGCACCAAGCATTGCTTTTGATATTGCCTCTGTTGGATCTTCTCCGTGTGTGGAACGAGGTTCCATAATACAGATGCTATACTCTGCCCCCACACTTTTTACAGCATAAGCCAGAACCTTTGCAATACTGATATTTTCTGTATCACACACGATCAGGGCTCGTTCCTCTGGCTTTAATCCTGCATTTATCTTTACAAGATTTAAAGCTCCATGCAACATTTCCAAATGCTCCATTTCTACTCCTCCTCTACTTTTTCTATTTTTCCTGTTTCTGCTGAACGGTAAATCGCATCTGTAATCTGCTGTACTTTAAATGCATCCATCAGATCCGGGGAAACCTGTTTTTCTTCTGCCACAGCATGAAGAAAATCATACACACTGGCAATGTGGTATCTGCTCCAAGAAATGGTCACTCTTGCAGGAGGGAAAACTGCCTCACCGCCATATTTCTGTGTGGTTTCAATTGCCTGATATCCCCCAAATCCTCCAACGGGATCTTTTGGAAGTTCATTATTAAAGTAATAGATTACATTTGCATTTGCATGATCAAATTTTACTGCACCCTTTTCTCCGTAAATTTCAAAAGTAAAATCCGTTCCTGCACCGGCAGCTACCTGGGAAAGTAAAAGGGTTCCTATTGCACCGTTTTTACAGGTAAGCTGGGTATTTACTATATCTTCAATTCCTACCTCTACCATTTTTCCCGGATTTTCTTTCAGCGGACGCTCTTTATAATGGGTAAACTTCTGGGCAAATACTTCTTCTACATCTCCTACCAGATAACGGATCAGATCAATAGAATGAGTTCCAAGTGCATAAAGGACTCCACCACCGGAAAGTTCTTTTGTGGACTGCCAGCTTATGGGCCGTCCCGGATCCAGAAATTCAGAGCCGTAATAGCGGAAATTAAAATGAATGATCTTACCAATACCGCCACTTTCAATAATCTGCTTTGCTCTTATAATAGCAGGCACAAATCTGTACTCAAACGTTACCCTGCTTGTTTTGTTGTAGCCCGTTTTTTCCACAAGCGATTTTATCTTTTTGGCACTTTCCAGATCCGTTGTAAGTGGTTTTTCACAATAAATATATTTTCCTTTATTGATTGCTTTTGTAAGAACTTCTTCATGCATATAATTTGGAGCGCAGATATCCACAATATCCACAAGCTCATCTTCCAGCATCTCATCTACAGACTGGAAATACTTTTCAAACTTAACAGGAAGTTCTTCCGGTTTTTTCGAGGAAACCACGCCATACAGTTCCACTTCAAAATCACTGTTATAATAATATTTGATATTGTCATAACACATGGCATGCATTTTTCCCATATAGCCAAAACCTACAATACCTACCCTAAGTTTTTTGCCCACGTTTACCATCCTCCATTTCTTTTTATACAGAGAATGCAGAGTCTTTTCCTTTTGAAAATTACTCTGCTTCTCCATACATCGTTGTATTTTTATTATTTTGATTCTAACATCCTACTTTAAAATATTCAGGATTGTCATAGCATAAACTTTTGCAGCTTCTTCGACCTCTGCAATTTTTACATATTCATCAGGCATATGTGCCAGAACTCCGGTTCCAGGTCCATACAGAACAGTAGGAATATGTGCTACATTGGTAAGAAAATCTGCATCATCATGCTGTGGTGTCCCATAAAACGGACACTCTTTTCCAATATCACCATGTGCTTCTTTAATTGCCTGTACAATAGGAGACTCTTTGTCTACCAAAGATGGATTGGAGTCATAAACCAGTTCCACATCTGCTTTGAAATCCGGATCTTCGGCTTTTAATTTTCTGAAAATCTCCTCTATCTGATCCACAAATAACTGTCCGTTTTCACCTGGGACAATAAATCTGGAGCATTTAAGCACACAGTTGTCCGGAACAACGCTGGAACGACAACCACCTTCAATTACACCAGGATTAATAGAGCCGCTGCCTGTATATTCGTTTGTTCCAGGAACAATTTTATTCAGCTCTTCTACAACTTTGCACATCATTGTGATTGCGTTTTTACCCTGCTTGGGCGTTGCACCGTGAGCTCCCACACCATGCGTGGTAATCTTTACTTCCAGCATTCCCTCACAGGCAAGGCATACATGAAGGTCTGTATCTTCACCGTTTACAGCATAATCACCGGTAAATCCATCCATCAAAGATAAATAAGTTCCTTTTCTTTGAACGTTCTGAACTTCCTCTTCAACCGGATACATCAGGCAGATTTCTCCTGCAAAATCAGCTCCTGCTTCCAGAACAGAAAGTGCTGCTGTGATCTGTGCTCCCATGGCTGCCTTACAGTCTGTACTTCCACGTCCCCAGATTTTATCTTCATCAATTTTTCCAGAGTAAGGATCCACACTCCAGCCTTCTCCAACTTCAACGGTATCCAGATGACTGTTAAAAATCAGTCGCTTTCCTGGTCTTTTTCCTTTTATAAAAGCGAAAAAGTTTCCATGGCGGTCAATCTCACATTCAAATCCAAGCTTCGTACAGTAATCCATAAGAAATTTTGCAAGCTCTGCTTCATTTCCACTGACACTTGGAATTTTTACCAGATCTGATACAAGCTGGATCATTTTTTCTTTATTTGCATCCACATTTTTCAGCACTTCTGTTTTCATTTGAGTTTTCCTCCTGACATCTTAGTTTTTAAGTAAACCTTATCCGAAAATCTTAGGCAATACGCTGTTGATAATGGTATTTAAAGAGAACATTAAAGTAAGTAATGTTACAATTCCAAAAATAATGTTCTGGCGAAGATTGTTTTTGTACTCTCCCATAAACTCTTTTTGGTTGCAAAGCACCCAGCAAAGAATAAATACAAGAGGAAGCGCAACACCGTTAAGCGCCTGTGCAGCAATAATAAGCTGTGTTGGAGAACCGCCAATTAATGCAACCAGAATAACCGGAACGATAAATACAATTAATGTAATGGCAACGTTATGTTTTGCACTGTCATCCTCGCTAAGCCCAAATGCTTTTGGAAGAAGCATGCTGTGAAGTGAAATCTGATAGATTACAGAGGAAAAAGCTGCTGCAAATAATCCAAAGGAGAAGAATACTCCTGCAAATCTGCCAAGAAGAGGAACCAGCTGCTGTGCCATCTCTCCTGCTGATGTAATCTGGATTCCCTGTGGATGTAACAAAGTACCGGAACAGATAATGATGGAGCCTGTGATCAGGAAAGTAACCACCATGTTAAATCCAAGACCGAATTTATTGGTTTTAATAAGAGTTGTCACATCCTCTGTGGTATTTTCACCGTATTTCTTTTTCAGGAAAGAAGAATATCCCAAAACAAGGTTTGGAGTAACAGTTGTTGCCAGAAGAGAAAGTGCAAGTGTTGCATTTCCACCTGGGATTTTAAAGGAAAAACCTTCTGTAACAAGGCTTCCTACATCAGCCTTACAGGTTAAAGCAGTAATCACGAATGCTGCTACCATTAAAAGGATCAAAACCTGATTTACGTTTTCAATGATGTTATATTTCTTTAAAAGAACAATAATAAGTGCAAAAACTGATACGGCTACTGCCCAGAATAAATTGGAGGTTCCTGGGATCAGATATTCCAGTGCCATGCTTGCACCGGATAAGTTACCTGCCTGGAAAGCAAGGGAACCTACAAGAACTACAATATACAAAAAGACGGCCCAGCCTTTTCCAAGATGGGAACGGATGCCTGTCATTACATCTGTCTTACATCCAAGTGCGATTCTTGCTCCTGGTTCCTGAAAAAAATATGCAATCACACATGCCAGAAGGATCAACCAAAGGCTTTCATATCCATAATTTGCTCCCTGAGTTGACGCTGTAGTTACAGTACCTGGTCCGATAATTGCGGCAGCCATAATTGCTCCAGGTCCAAGACTTTTTAAGTAATCTTTTATGGTAAGTTTCTTTTCCATATTGTTCGCCTCATTTCTTTCGTAAAGATTGTCTGGTTTCTTTGTAACTATAAGCGCGCGTATAATTGAAACTAAAAAAGAATACAAAAAAAAGCAAAGGAACTTGTTTTTTCAAGCGCCTTTGCTTTTGATAATTTCATTATATTGATTTTTCGTTTTTCGTCAACTGATTTTACCAATTTTCATAGACCTGTTTTTTTTATGCTTATATCATTTTTGTTATAAGTAAAATATTGAATTTTTTCTGCAAGATAATTATAATGAGTTTTATCTAGGAGGAACTGTTATGGAACTTAAACATTTAAAATACTTCAAGCTGATTGCAGAAACAGAAAACATTTCTGATGCTTCCAGAAGACTCCATGTTTCCCAGCCTTTTCTAAGCAGAACCATTCATTTATTAGAAGAAGAATTAAATCTCTCCCTTTTTGACCGTCATGGAAAAAAAATCGAGCTGAACAAAAACGGAAAAATTCTTTACCGTTATACATTGAAAATGCTGGATCTGGAGGCACAGGCTATCCAGGAGCTGACCCTTGCATCTCAGAAGGAACAGCCATCTGTAAAGCTGATTCTTTTTAACGCTACAAAGCTGTTCCCGGAATTGATTGCCGGATTCAGCGATTCTCATCCGGACATCCGTTTTTCTATTTCCAATTATGAAAAAGAACGAATGAAGCAGTCCTATGACGTAGTGATACACGCTTCTGAAGAACTTGCAGCCCTGCTTCCTTCCCAGCTTCTTTTTCAGGAAGAATGCCTCCTTGGAATGAGCATTCACCATCCTCTGGCAAAAGAAAAAGAAATTACTCCCTCAATGCTGCAAAATGAAAAATTCATTCTTCTTACCCAGGAAAATACTCTTGGTGATCTTACCAGACGTTATTTCGTTCCCCTTGGAATCCACCCAAAAGTTCCGTTAGAATGTGATAATCAGCAAACGGTTACAGCCCTGGTTGAACAGAATATGGGACTTGCATTTTTCCCGGCTATCACCTGGAAAGTCATGACAGACCAGATCACTTTGCGTAAAATTCCAAATTACACATTAAAACGGAATATTTATTTATCCTGTTCTTCCCCTGATCCCTCTAAGTCTGTCTCCATTTTTATTGATTATATGAAAAAAGCAATCCGCTATGAATTACATAAGGAGGAATACCAACTATGAAACCAGCAAAAAATAATTCTCTTAGCGTACTTCTGGGTGCAGCTTTCATTATGGCCACTTCAGCTATCGGGCCTGGATTTCTTACCCAGACTTCTCATTATACAGACCTTCTTAAGGGAAGCTTCGGTTTTGTAATCCTGATTTCCTGTATTCTTTCCCTGGTTGTACAGATCAATGTGTGGCGAGTTGTCTGTATTTCAGGTATGCATGGTCAGGATATTGCCAATAAACTGCTTCCCGGACTTGGAATTTTACTCTCATTACTGATTGGAGCCGGAGGTATTGTTTTTACCATTGGCAATGTAGGCGGTGGCGCTTTGGGCTTCCAGACCTTGTTTGGCCTTCCACAGCCTGTTGGAATTCTTATTACAGGAATTATTGCAATTGGAATTTTTCTGATTCCCAATGCCACAAAAGCTATGGATATGATTTCAAAAATACTTGGAATTTCCACGATTGTAATTATTTTTGTTATTATTCTGGTTGTACATCCACCATTTGGAACAGCCTTAAAAGAAACTTTTCTTCCATCTGCAGGAATATCAGATCTTGGTGATGGAATCCGTACTTTACTTGGGGGCACAGTTGGCGGCTATATTACCTTTGCCGGAGCTCACCGCCTGCTGGATGCGAATATTACAGGAAAAGAAAATGAAAAGCAGATCACTTCCAGCTCTGTTATGGGAATTATAATTGCCTCCGTTGTCAGGATTTTACTTTTCCTGGCAGTCCTTGGGGTTGTATCTGCATCTTCCGGGCTTATTCTGGATGAAAGCAATCCTGCTTCTGATGCTTTTCGCCGTGGAGCAGGCGAAATCGGATACCGCCTGTTTGGGATTATTTTGCTTTCCGCTTCGGTTACTGCTACAATAGGCTGCTCCTATACAACAATTTCCTTTATAAAAACATTGCATCCATGGTTAGAAAAGCATACTCGCCTTATTACAGGCCTGTTTATCGGACTTTGTACTTTCCTGATGTTTGTAATCGGACGTCCCGCAAATCTTCTTATTCTTGCTGGTACTTTAAACGGACTTATCATACCGCTTATCCTTGTAATCTGCCTGGTCGGTGCTACGCGTAGTGACATTATGGGAAAGAGTTATAAGCATCCACGGTGGATGACTATATGTGGGATTATTACGGTTATAATTACTGGAGGATTGGTTCTGTGGTATTTATTAGGCATGTAAAAATCTGAAAATACACCAAATTATGTGAAATGGGGGAGAAATGGGGTGCATACCCCATTCATGAAATCTTGAATGCACCCGAAATAGCTCCCATCTCTTCTGCTTTGGTGCTCGGTAATACATGAGAATATAAATCCATCGTCATACTCAGTGTAGAATGCCCCAGAATTGTTTTCAGCGTCTGTGGCTGCATACCAGATTCTATAGCTCTGGTGGCAAACGTATGTCTGAATCCATGACAGGTAAAGCGTTCGAAATTAATTCCATCTTCTCTTATCAATGCAATCACCCGATCAATCTCACTCTGTACACAGTCTCTGCTAATAGGTCTTTTATCTCCCTGGTGAAATACATATTCATTTTTATTGATAATTTTGGATATCCCCCAAAATTTTTTCTGGTTTTCAATAATCTGAAGCATATCTTCTGTCAGCGGAATGTCTCTCGTAGAACTGGCAGTTTTCGGTGTATCCTCGTATAAGCCTCTGCCTTCTTCATACTTCAAAGTTCTAACCACATGAATCACCATTTTCTTTTTGTCAATATCAGAATACTTTAATCCACGCAGTTCTCCGTTACGCATTCCTGTCCGCAATGCCAGAGCAAAGAAATTATATAAGTAGCTATTCTTGGCTTTTGCATACTTAAGAAACAATGTCTGTTCTTCTTGAGTTAGCACCCTACTTTGCTTTTTGGCTCCTGCTTTCGGTAAAATTGCCAACGGCACTGGGTTTCTTTCTATTTATAGATATTGCCTCTGATAACACTTTTGAATTATCACATCTAACTTCTTCCTCTGTTTTCATTTCGTTGCTTTGATTCTCCAGCTCAACATCCTTACTAGAGCATGTTTGAAAAAGGCTTTCTGCAAGATGTGCGTCACAATTTGTGGGAGATTTTGCCCGGATGAGGGCGCCGTAGCGGGCTACGGCAACTGAATTCGGGTAAAATATACCGCAAAGTGGGGCGTGCAGATTGTGGGAATGATTTTTCAAACAGACTCTAGACTTAGTTTTCAAATGATCCTTTTTGTATTTCTCTACAACCGTTGGATATTTTTGTAATATATAACGACGTATGTTATCTCTTTCCTCATCATCCTTTCTTAATGACCCATTTTCTAATTCACAATATCTTTCCAGCATAATCTTCTTTGCTTTATTTATAAAATTATTTATATTATTATCGCTATATTAAATACCATCTGTTTCTTCACACTCTTCGCTTTCATCTTTTTTATCTTCACATTTTTCTTTTGCGCTCATCTAACACTTCATCCATGAAACATCTGCTCCTTTCTGCAATCTGCATTCCACACTTTGCGGGACAAAGGTTCCACAAGCTGTGACGCACATCTTGCAGAAAGCATTTTCCAAACACACCCTAGTTTGTGGGAAATTATTGATTGAGAAACAGATATAAACTGGTTATAATAAAAATTAAGAAAAGCAGTACAGATCATGAAAATGGAGGAAATTATGACAAAAGTACAAAAATGGTTTGCAAAATTGAGAAACCGGATTTTTTTCTCTTTTGTTGGATGTTTTTTAGGAATTATGTTGCTCATTATGGGGGTGTTTCAGTTTTCTTCACAAAAATATTTTTCGCAGCTTGCAGTAAGCAGTACCAGGCGAGAGCTTGCTTCTATCACAGATAATCTGGAAAGTACACTGCAGCACGTCATCAATTTCAGCATATCAGCATCGATCAATGATGAAATTATCCGTATCGCCCGAACGTATCCAACACTGCCGGAATCTGAAGCAGAACAATATGCTGTCCGCAAAAAAATCAATACCATTATTAATGCCATTATTGCCCTGAGCCCTAATATTGCAATGTGGGATATTATGGCGAAAGACGGAAGTTTTTTTCAGGCTGGCGGATATAATCTGTCGGAACTGGATTCGTTTGATAAAGAACAGATAATGAAACAGCATCAAAATGCAAGACAGGCGATGATAACAGGTCCTTATTTTTATTTGCCTGCAAGAGAAACATTAAAGGAAAACGGAAAATATGTTTTTTTGATATCAAAGCCGATTGTTGATTTAAATACAAGAGAAACTTATGGATACCTTATGTTTTTCATCGAAGCATCAACTATAGCCTCGCCATTTGTAAACTACAGGCCAAATAACAGCGAGGTTACGTTTTACATAACGGATCAGGAAAATACTATTTTACTTGCATCGGACCTGAATTACACAGGAAAAACCATACGGGAAGCCTTTCCCTTTTCCAAGAGGGATGTAGAGAATCTGGAAACACAGGGCTATTTAACCAAGGAAAATGTTGTCTATTGCTCAACACAAATGTCACTGCCAGACTGGAAGCTCATTCATGTGATTCCAATGGATGAGCTGATGAAAGAACAGCATTTGTTTGCAAGGATCTTTTTTATCTGTAATTTACTGGTGATTCTGTTTTTTGCACTTTTATCCTGGTGGAATGCCAGAGCCATATCTGGGCCAATCCTGGATCTGAGTGAGGTCATGAAGAATGTAGTAAAAGAAGCCTATGCACCGGTAGAAGTGCCTGGAACTTCCGAAGAAATCCAGATTTTATACCGTGGGTATAATACATTTGCCGAACAGACACAACAGCTTTTACAAACCATTTATGAAGAAGAACGTGAAAAAAATGACTATCAGTTTCGGTTGATACAGGAGCAGATTAAACCTCATTTTCTGTACAATACGCTTGAAATGATCAAATCTATGATAGATCTTGGTATTTATGATGAGGCAGGCGAAGCAATTTCTACACTTGCCAGATTCTATCGCCATTCGTTAAGCAAGGGATCCGATATTATAACCATTGCTACAGAAATTGATATGGTAAAACAGTATTTATACATTGAAAAATTACGCCACATGGAGTATTTTGATTACGAAATCGTATGTGAAAAGGGAACGGAACAGTACGTAATTCCAAAATTGACTCTGCAACCGATTCTGGAGAATGCGATTGTTCACGGAACAGCATCAGATGGTCGTATGTGTTTCGTCTCACTGAGCATAAAAAATGCAGCGGATACTGTTGTAATTACCGTAAAGGATGATGGAAACGGAATTGAGCCGGAAAAACTCCGGCAGCTGAATAAGGACCTTGATGAAGCCCGTAGCGAGGAAAAGGGTTCTTTCGGATTATTCAGCATCAACAGACGTGTGCGGCTTTTATATGGAACCGAATACGGCATCCAACTGGAAAGCGAACCAGGGAAAGGGACAATCGTGATATTACGGATTCCGAAGCTGGAACATTTAGACGAAACAACATCGTCTATACTGGAAAGAGACCAAGAAACAGCGGGGAGAAAACACTATGAAGAAAATCGTTATTATTGATGATGAGTATTTTTTCAGACAGGCATTAATAAAATATGTCAGAAGCTTTAAAGATGAGTTTACTGTGGTAGGTGACGCCGGAAATGGAAAGCTTGGTATTGAGCTGATCGAACAGTACCATCCGGAAATTATTTTGATCGACATCAGTATGCCACAAATGACAGGCTTTGATGTAATTTCATATATACAGAAGCAAATGCTTCCGTCCCGTTTTATTATTATTTCCGGCTATGACAAGTTTGAGTATGCGCAGAAAGCCATCCAGATGGGAGTACAGGATTTTCTGCTGAAGCCTGTAACGGTCGAAAGTCTGTATAAGAGCCTCAGGCAAACCAGCGAACGGATCGATCAGGAAGTGAAAAAGGATCAAAATCTGGAGGTGCTGGATAGAAAAAAGCGGAACTATCAAAATTATATGAAACATTTTGCGGCATCACAGTTTGTGAGAAAAGATAAGGATCAGGATGTAATGCAGAAGCTTGCTTCCGAGGTGGGCTATCGACTGGATGCCAGACGCCATGTCGCCATACTTTACCGGGTTAATCGTTTACCGGGCAATTGGGAAAAAACAGATTATGAGCTTTACTACTTTACGGTAGAAAATGTGTTTTGTGAATTACTTGGAGAAAAAAACTGCTGCATCAGTTACATCAATTTTCAGAAATCACTCTGCCTTCTTGTGGGAATGTGTGAATCACATCATGATGCAGAGTGGATTCGGCCACTGCTGGAAAAAACAATTGAGGTATGTGACCCAGAGGGCAATCTTGGAACCACTGCTGTAATTGGAGGATTTTATGCAGAAGCGAATCAGCTTTATGAATCCTACATTGAAGCGTTTGCAATGGAACGAAAACGGTGTTTTTATGAACATTCCGGTGTTTTTTACGTAGAGGATGCCTCTGAAGAGCAGCAGGAAAACGGCTATCTGCTGCAAAATGATGATTTTATCCAACGACTGGTTGCTGCTATGCGACAGAATCAGAGGAGCCTGGTAAAAGAAATGCTGCGGACATTTGTAGACTCTCTTGCATTGCTCCAGCCATCTCGGGAACAGTTTTTGCTGCAGATTAACCAGGTGTCGTCTGCGTTGCTGGATTTCGCTATGGAGTACGGAGTGACAGAAACGGCCGAAAAAAACAGCAAGCTTTTTTCCAGTGATTATATTGAAATCAGTTCTGTCTCAGAAATTCAGACGGAACTCATCCGCTATGGAGAACAGATCTTACAGCAGGTACACCTTTCAAAGAACAGCAGCAACTCTGCCATTGTGAGAAGAACGAAGGAATACATCAAGGCACATTATCAGGATGATGAATTATGCCTGGAACAGATTGCAGATGCACTGGATGTCAATCTTCAGTATATGTGCTTTCTTTTTAAGAAACAAACAGATACAACGATTGGAGCATATATTTTACAAACACGAATGGAAATGGCCGGAAAGCTTTTCCAGAGAACAAATTACAATGTGACAGAAGTAGCTCAAAGGGTTGGATTTTTCGATGTCAGTTACTTCAGTAAATGCTTTAAAAAATATTTTGGTGTATCGCCGAAGCAGTATCAGAATGTAAGCAGCAATTATCTAAAGACAACTTAAGATTTTACCAATAATACGAATTTTCTCCATTCCGGAGAGATTCGTATTTTATTATAATTAAGACAACAAAGAGTTCCAGAAAAAAATTTAAACCGGTTTGAAGTATATTCAGGAACAAAAAATAAAATTAAAAGGGAGAAAACGTAATGAAAAAAAGAATACTTATTGCAGCATTAACAGCTGCCATGGCATCTTCTATATTTGGAGTAACAGTAAATGCAGCAGATCGGGAACTGAATATTAACTGGCTGTCATCCAGAAGTGCATCTGAATCAGCAATTTTAGCAATACAGGATATTGCCAAACAGTACCAGGAGGAGAATCCTGATCTGGACTTTAATTTTGAAATTGAGAATATTTCAGACCGTACTGCATATCTGCAGAAGCTGAAAATTCTGGCAGCAAGCGATGAATTGCCTGAATGGTTTGACTCCGATCCAGATACCTGGTTTGCAGATATTGTTGCAGACGGAAAGGCCTATTCCTTTGATGATTTGTACAAAGAGCTTGGAATGTATGATCAGATTTTCACAATCTCAAAAGAATATGCAAGACTTTCAGATGGCAGCCTGAATCTGATGACGCTGCAGTGCAACACCGAATATTTCTTCTACAACAAAGATCTGTTTGAGCAGGCTGGAATTACAGAAGCTCCCAAAACATTTGATGAGTTACTTGCAGACTGCAAGCTGTTACAGGACCAGGAAATTATTCCGATCGCAATGGGTGGTGACTGGCCAATCCTCCGCTACTTTGCACAGGTTCCATTCCGACTGACAGGAAATGAATATATTGAAAATGCAGTATCCGGAGAAGGATCTTTTGGTGAAGAAGCAGGTCTGAAAGGAGCACAGTTTATTCAGGATGTTGCACAGTACTTCCAGGAGGGCTGGAGCAGTGCAGATTACGATACAATGATTGACCTCTTTGCTTCCGGACAGGCTGCAATTATGTATAATGGTACATGGGCACTTGATCAGGCAGATATGATCGGTGAGGACGGAAACATTAAAGATAATATTGGATACTTCACTATGCCAACCTATTCAGATGCAGATGTAACAACACCAACCGATTTCTTTGCAAACTCCGGTATTGGAACTGCGATTCGCACCGATGCTGTGGACGATGAGATGAAAGCGTGGATGAAATACCTTCTTGAGCATTATGCAGATGCAAGCCTTTCTTACAATCAGCTTCCATCCGTAATGCCAGATGAAGAAACAATGCAGAGTCTTCCAAAGGTATATCAGCAGATCATTGAGGATGTGTCCAATGTGAAGGAGTATGCAAAATGCTGGGATGTAGTTATTGATTCTGCACTCGTAGAGCCGCTGGAAAAAGAGACCGTCATCCTTGCACTTGGTCAGGAAACTCCTGAAGAGTGGGCTGCAAATATGGATGAATATGTAAAAAATCAGAAATAAGACAGAGAAACAGCATCCGGGGCTTATGATTTTCAAAAGCCCCGGATATCAGAAAGGAAGACAAATATGAAGCCAAAAAGAAAAATAGAACCATGGCTTTTTTTATTGCCTGCACTTGTGGTTTACGTGTCGATTGTTCTTTTCCCAATGCTTCAAACTATTGGCTACAGCTTTATGGACTGGAATGGAATCGGAGAAAAAACATTTGCAGGCTTGGAAAATTACAGCCGGATGCTATCAGATAAAAATTTGCGAACTGCTTTTTTGAATAATATGTTTTTCCTGTTGCTCGGCACAGTCTTTCAGATGTTTATGGGACTTTTAATGGCTACCCTGCTTTCCGGAATTAAAAAGGGGTCCAATATATTCCGGGTATTGTACTTCATTCCCTGTATTATTTCCTCTATGGCAGTCTGCAAGATTTTTGAAAAACTGCTGTCAGTTCAGCCACTCGGTGTAATACCAGCACTGATGAAGCTGATGCATCTCAAGCCAATAGCTTTTTTATCTGATTTTAAATATGCACTGCCATGGGTGACTCTGATTGATGGATACAAATTCTGCGGATTATATATGGTTATTTTTTATGCCGCACTGATGAATGTTTCCAAAGACACCATAGAGGCTGCGTATATCGATGGATGTAGCTGGATACAGGCATATTTCTTTGTCAAGCTTCCAGCGATTAAAAATATGTTTTTTGTGGTTCTGGTCATTCTTGTAAACGGCTGTCTGAAGGGATTTGATGTATCTTACATCCTGACCGGAGGTGGTCCTGGTAATGCAACAGAACTTGTAGCAACCTATATGTATAAAACGGCATTCAGTATGTCAAACTTTGGCTATGGAAGTACACTTGCGGTATTTATTTTGATTGAGTCATTAGTAGCCGTAGGAATCGTAAAACTGATTCAGAAAAAATTCAGTGATTGATGGGGGGATTAGATGGAAACGTTACAGGCAGGTAAGAAAACAAAAATAATATTTCTAATCTTCATTATCTTTTTTGTAGTGCTGCAAAGCTACCCTGTATTTTGGGTTCTTACAGCAAGCTTAAAAACACCAGAGGAAATTGCCGGTTCTGCGCCATATGCGCTTCCTGGCAGCTTTTATCTTGGAAATTATATCAAAGCGTTTACGCAGTCCAGTCTCGTGCGCTATTTCCTTAACAGTGTGGTTGTAGCTGTATGTACACTGTTTGGTATCGTAGTACTAAGTGCACCAGCGGCCTATGCGATCAGCAAAATTCGCTTCAAACAGAGCGAAAAGGTATTGACCTTTTTTTTACTTGGCATGATGATTCCCACATTTTCATGTCTGATCCCAATGTTCCAGACTTATAATACGTTGGGATTGCGTAATACCTATGCTGCCGTTATTCTGCCGCAGATCGGCTTCAGTCTGCCAATGTGTATTTTCCTGTATGTTGGATTCATGAAATACATACCGAATGAGCTCCTGGAGGCGGGAGCAATTGACGGAGCAGGTAATTTTAGGATTTTCAGGCAGATAGTATTTCCAATGGCAAAAAATTCCACTATCACAGTGATTATCTATAACTTTGTGTCAATCTGGAATGAGTTTACTTATGCAAATACATTTATGACAAAAGACGAGATGAAAACTCTTCCAATCGGACTGAATGCTTTTGTCGGTGAGATGGGACGCAGAGACTGGGGGGCTACCTTTGCAGCAATCGTAATTGCAATTCTTCCGACGATTGTAGTATATTTCTTTTTAAATAAACAGGTAATGGAGGGCATGGCAGCAGGTGCTGTCAAGAGCTGAATACAGGAGGATATATGAAACTGGATTTATCAAAGAACTGGAATATTTTACAGGATGTACATGATACGTGTGAGCAGCTTGGTCTGCCGGAACGTGAGGATTTTATGACACTGCAGGGACCACAGATTTCGGAATGGGAGCCACTGCCAGAATTAAAGCACCTGCAGCTCCTTTTTTCGGAGCATCCGTACTGGGGAAGAGAACTGCGTTATTTTAATGATGCCCCATGGTGGTATAAAAAAGAGTTTGAGCTGGCACTTGGAGCAGAAGAACATATAGAACTTTGTTTTACAAATGTGGATTATTACTGCAAAGTCTGGCTGAATGGCGTTTACCTTGGTTGTCATGAAGGGTATTCAGCTCCATTTTCTTTTTCACTAGACGAGGCAGTACAGAGAAACGGAAAGAACCGACTGATTGTAAAGGTCTGGTCGCCATGGGATGACGAGGTTGCGGCAAACCGGCAGGAACGGCGTACCTTTTTAATCTACCGAAATATGGTAAAAGGTACTTATGAGCATTCTGACACGTTCATTCAAAGAGATGTAAATCCGGTCGGCATTTATGGAAGCGTCAGCCTGAAAATACAAAAAGGAGCTGGCTTTGCAGAAAACCCGGAATTTTCTTATCAGCTGGATGATACGCTGGAGAATGCCAGTCTGCATTTGAAAGTTAAGATAAAGAATCTTAAAACTGCGGCTTTGAAGTGGAGTATTACAGACTGCTTTACCGGAGCGGTGGTCTTTTTTAAGAATGAGGATCTGATTGGTACACAGTCATGCAATGGCTCTGAACCGACCGTTGCCAGCCTGGATGGAGCACTCTCTCATGTCCGTCTCTGGAATACATGGGATAAGGGAACACCTTTTGTCTACCGGGTAAAGGTTGTGCTCTGTACAAAAGATGGCTCAGTAATGGAATCTTATGAGGAGACAACTGGTTTCCGGAAAATCGAGATGCATCGCACACCGGAAATGACAAAATTTATTTTAAATGGAAAAGATTTCTACATGAGAGGAACAGCATATTTTCCAGATGCCTACGTTTCTGCAATGAACGAAGAACGTTATCGCAGAGACTTGCTGCAAATAAAAAACAGCGGCTTTAATATGCTTCGCGTACACGTACATGTAGATCTTCCAGTTTTCTATGAGCTGTGTGATGAACTTGGCCTTGGAATTATGCATGATTCTGAATATAACTGGATGCATCCGGTTGACGAAGCATTTGCAGACCGTTTTATCCATATTTACCTGGAAACCGTCGATATGCTAAAAAAACATCCTTCTCTGTTTTGCTGGATCTGTATGAATGAGCCGGGTAATCTTACATTAAATCCAACTCCGGATATGGATCGGGCTGACTGTGATGCAATGAAGGTAAGCCCAGGTCCGAAGCTGTTTGCAGCAGTATGTGAGCATGATCCAAGCCGTCCGGTCATTAAAGGTTCTTTCTGCGTAAATGATCCAGACAGCGGAGACAGCCACAACTATACAGGTTCACTGGACGGTGCAGATGGACATTACAGTGATATCTATGGAACGACAGAAAAGATGAATACAGAGTTCGGCTTTGATGCACCACCATGTATCGATGACTTGAAAAAAATGCCACCTGTATACCGCCGTTTGCAGCCGATACTGGAAAATTTGGATTCAATTGGACAATATCAGTATTATTTGCTGAAATATTTTATTGAACATTACCGTATGCAGAAGTATAAGCCAAATGCAGGCTATGTGCAGTTCTTATTTAATGATATGTGTCCGCAAACATTTTACGGAATTTATGATTACTGGGGTCTTCCGAAAAAGGGTCTGCAGGCTGTGCTGGAAAGCAATATGCCAGTTGGAATATTTTTAAAGTTTAAAGACAAGCTGGATGCAATTTATGCGGTAAACGATTACAGTTATCCGCTTGGAACCTGCCAGGTAGGCTACAGCATTACTGACGAAGCAGGCAAAGTAGTAGCTGAGGATGTGAAAGAAATTGTCATAGCAGAGGATTCTCTCACAAAGCTCTGGGATTTCGACGGAACGATTCACAGTGGAAGCGTCTATGATGTTGCGCTGTGGATAGAGCAGGATGGAAAGCTTCTGGCCAGAAACGAATACCATGATGTATTTTATATGCCGAAGCATACACCTGGCCATCCGGTTCATATGAGCCATGAGACTGGATGCAGAATTTACTGGGCGTAATGATGGAACGTAACGTGGTATAGGGAAAAAGGTACAGAACAAACATTCGGTTTGTTCTGTACTTTTTTTATGGGGAATGATATAATGATGTGAAAAGGAACTATACTGTTATTTTTTCAAAAACATCAGGAGAAAACTATGGATCATTTTGAATTGCATTCGGAGTACAAACCGACTGGAGACCAGCCGCAGGCTATTGCCAAGCTGGTGAAAGGCTTTAAAGAGGGAAACCAGTTTGAGACCCTTCTGGGAGTAACAGGGTCTGATAAGACGTTTACTATGGCGAATGTTATTGTGCAGCTGAACAAGCCAACACTGATTCTGGCACATAATAAAACACTGGCAGCACAGCTCTATGGAGAATTTAAGTAATTCTTCCCTGAGAATGCAGTGGAATACTTTGTCTCCTATTACGATTACTACCAGCCGGAGGCTTACGTTCCCTCTTCTGACACCTATATTGCCAAGGCTTTCTCCGTTCCGAAACCTCTCTGATCCAGACCATCGGCCGTGCAGCCCGAAACAGTGATGGGCACGTTATCATGTATGCAGATGTGATGACAGATTCTATGAAAAATGCTATCGAAGAAACCAACCGAAGAAGGGAAATCCAGGAACGGTATAATGAAGAACATGGGATCACTCCTACCACTATTAAAAAAGCAGTCCGTGACTTGATTGCTGTTTCCAAGGCTGTTGCACAAACAGAAATGAAGCTAAAGAAGGATCCGGAATCCATGAGTACCAAAGAATTGAAGAATCTATCCAGCAGCTTGAAAAACAGATGCGCCAGGCAGCCACAGACCTGAATTTCGAGCAGGCAGCTGAACTACGTGATAAGATGATCGAATTAAAAAAGAATCTGGCTGATGCAGAAAAATAGCTGTCAGAAATCTCCATAAAAAAATATAGAATTACTGTTTTATTACAGCTTTTCACTTTTTCTGCTGCAAATATTATCCCGAATTATTGGGATGATTTAAATATTCACTTAATACAGCAAAAAATTGAAGAGGCCCAACATATAAATCAAACATAATATATTTATCCAGGCAGCCAGTAGAGCGGCTGTGGTTCCCTGATCCTGAATCTTGACAGGAGGGGATGCTTATGAGCGATTATGAGATCTTTATGATTATTCTGACGACAGCCAGCTTAATTGTATCTATCCTTACATACACACATAAGAAATAGCCGCCCTGTCCCTGGAAAAGATTAGGCGGCTAAATCTTATTTAACACTTAATTGCCAGGACGGGGAGCCTTAACCTCCCTTACTGGCTGTCTTGATAAGTATATTATATGCCAGCTTCTGTGATTTGTCAATTTTCCATTCTGAGTCACCTATTTATCGTGTCTCTTTCCAAATTTCTCCGCCACCTGAAGACTATCACATACCGCTTCATCATTTTTCAAATAAACAAGTTCATTCATGCTATACGCAAAGGATCTCACCATTTTAAATTCCATTGTGGGTACACCCCTCATTTCCCCTTGCATTCCTTTCCCAAATGTGCTATACTCTCAACCGTTGAAAAGCCCAGAAAAATAAGGTCTTAAGCGGCTTTTCCGCCGATTCCCGGCGCTAAATGAATCGAGTGTTCGTGACCTTCCACTCGTAAAACAAAACTTAAAAAAATAAGAATTTATCTTCCACAAAACCATACGAATACCGCAGAAAATCAGCGTTTTCTGCGGTATTCCTTTCTGTCTGTATTTGTCAGATTTAAAGCGAAATGGGGTAGAAATGGGGTGCGTACCCCATTCATGAAATCTTGAATGCACCCGAAATAGCTTCCATCTCTTCAGCTTTGGTGCTCGGTAATACATGAGAATATAAATCCATCGTCATACTCAGTGTAGAATGCCCCAGAATTGTTTTCAGCGTCTGTGGCTGCATACCAGATTCTATAGCTCTGGTGGCAAACGTATGTCTGAATCCATGACAGGTAAAGCGTTCGAAATTAATTCCATCTTCTCTTATCAATGCAATCACCCGATCAATCTCACTCTGTACACAGTCTCTGCTAATAGGTCTTTTATCTCCCTGGTGAAATACATATTCATTTTTATTGATAATTTTGGATATCCCCCAGAATTTTTTCTGGTTTTCAATAATCTGAAGCATATCTTCCGTCAGCGGAATATCTCTCGTAGAACTAGCAGTTTTCGGTGTATCCTCGTATAATCCCCTTCCTTCTTCATACTTCAAAGTTCTAACCACATGAATCACCATTTTCTTTTTGTCGATATCAGAATACTTTAATCCACGCAGTTCTCCATTACGCATTCCTGTCCGCAATGCCAGCGCAAAGAAATTATATAAATAGCTATCCTTTGCTTTTGCATACTTAAGAAACAGCGTCTGTTCTTCCTGGGTCAGTACCCTACTTTGCTTTTTTACACCTGCTTTCGGTAAAATTGCCAACGGTACTGGGTTTCTTTCTATTAACCCATTTTTTAAAGCCTGCTTCATACAGCCACTGAGTACAGCGGAAACAATTTTAATAGTCGAAGTCGCAATTCCATCTTGTTTCAATTTGTTATAAAGGTGCTGTATGTGTTCGCCCCGCAGATCCCGGAGCTTCCGCATTCCCAACTCATCCTTTATGTAATACTTGTAATAATTTTTATATGAAAAAACAGTACCACTTTTTACACTGTTTTTCTTGTACTCTTCCAACCAGGTATTGAACCACTCATCAAATGAAATATTGCATTGATCTACATAAATGCCATGTTCCATCTTATACTTGGTCTCAGCGATTTTCTTTTTCACCTCTGTCACTGTATTACCATAAACACTAACTCTCTTTCCATCCACAGCAACACGGCCCTCAAAGGTTCCATTATCCCGCTGTCTGATTCCCTTTGGAAGCTCTCGTCCTCTTGCATCTTTTGCCATTCTATCTACTCCTTTTCTGCCCACCCAGCCATAACAGCTGAGTGAGCGCACCTATGTCATTCTGCCAGCTTATTGATATAGTCATCAAGCTTACCTACCAGATATACTTTTCTACGCCCTATACGGACTATCGCTTTCGCATCACCAGCAACCTTGTCAATCATATAAGTTCCCATATTATAGCGTGCCTTTGCCTGTTCCTGGCTAATTGCCAGTGGTTCCATTTCTGGTGTTTCAATTTTTATTTTTCTCATCTTACATTACTCCTTTCGTTCACATCGTGAGTTGTTTTATTCAGTTCATCCAGATAATATATCGCTTGTTTTATTTACTTTGCATCTTGAAGCTGACAGAAATATTTCAAACGTTTATAATCAATTTCATAGAAACGTTTTCCATTCTTTTTCTTAGTATTAGCTTTTGAATTATCTACTAACAATATCTCTTCTGCCTTTAGAGCTTCGATCATTTTCTTTTTATAGGTTCTCACCTCTTTCCTTTGCTCTGGTTCATTTTCAAAATATCTTTGTATGCCTACAAGAAGTGTTCGCTCCGCAACATAAATAACGGCTCCAAACGAATAAATATCTTTCACATTGTTATCAGAATGCTTTTTCATAAGCTCTCCTGGGACTCTCCGAAAAACTTTCTCATCATTGACCATTCTGAAAAACACCGTTATTAAATCTATTCCATTTTCATTGTCCTTGAGGCACATCATATACCGATTCTGTCGATTTTCTATTTCATCCAGCAACTGATACCAATGTTGTCCCATGGTGGTGTTTCCCATTTTCTTTTCCAGCAAATTTCCAAGTGGCGTTTTCCTAAGCACGAACTCTAAAATAACCACCACTAATTTCATGGTTTCTATATAGTATGTAATACGGAAAGTGCCTGCTTTGTGCCTGGTATTATTGGCGATCAGCGTCATTATTTGTCCTTGGTTTGCATATATTTCATGACATACGATATATAAAAGCTTCTTAAACTGAATAATATTCTTCTGGACATATGCAAATTTTTCCCAGTCTACTTCTGTATCACTGATTTCAATTTGAATCTCACGGTCTTGGAGCGAAAAACATCCTTCACGAATCTCGGCAGTTGAAACAGCAAGTGCTTTTCCATTACAATCCGTTTGGCGCGCAAGCAAATCCATTACTGAATTTTGTTTCTTTTTTCTGTAATCGGAAGCTTCTGGATGATAATCATCAATAAGCACCGTGTCACCTTGATAATATTGAAGCGCTTTTTCCACATCCAATTGGCTGTCCATTTTGAAATTCTTATCCTGTCCAGAATCTTGAACAAAGAACAGTTTTGCCAGCACTGTCTTACCGACTCCCGAATGACCATGCAGAAATATAAAAAAATTCATCGGATGGTTTGCTTTTTCAAATAATGGCTTCATAAGCGCAGCCATCTTGCACAGAAAAAGTACTTCCGTTTCCTTTCCCTTTATGGTCAGTAAGTTTACTAAATAATCAGCCAATTCGAACCAAGCGTTTTCCCGCATCGCAGAAGTTTCCTGACAGGTGATTCTGTTAAAACATTCCTGTTCCCTTTTAGGTGCCCGGCTTCCCAGCAAGTACAGGTATTCATTCAGTAGCTTTTTCTGACGTTTAGATAGATTATCGCTTCCTGCACATTCCTTCCAATGCTTGTGAAAAGAAATGTTTTGCAAAGAATCAAATACCCGCTCCTGCCCCATCTCACAGTCTACCGTTTTTATAGAAACATGATATTTGTATGTGTAGCTGTCAGTTACCCGATTATGGAGTACTTCTACAAAACTTATCACAGGAATAAAAGTTGCCACCAGTTCATTCTTATAATAAAGGAAGCTATCCTGTTCCTTGAATTTGTCCATCTTGGCACCTCCTAGTCCTGGTGGCTGGGATTTTCCAGCCACCATATGTATTTTTTACTCATCCAAATCAGTAATTTTGAAAGGTACATCATCAACTATTGACTTGGATTTTCTGCCGTTGGAAGAACCGCCATGTTTCCAATACTTATCTACCAGTCCTGGCAGAGCTTCTTGTAACAACATCATTGTAATCTGATCACGGCTTTTCATTTGCGCCTTCAGTTCAATGATCTGGTTCTCATACAATGATTGCGTTTTCAGTTGCTGGTTCTCCATCTGTTGTTTTGACAACTCGTTCTTCGTAGTATAAAGAACCTTTTTTAACGCCTTAACTTCATCCCGAAGCACTTTTTCCTGCTTTTGGTGTTTTAGAAGCTTCTTATTTACCTGACGCTTCTCGAAACCACAGGCATCCTTTTTTGCCTTCTTTAGCTGCTTAATCTTGTGGCGATTCTTTTTTAGCTTTTTCTTCGTTTTTTTGTACAGTTTGCACTGGTCGCCGTAAGCATCCTCCCAGTTAATTTCGTCTTTGTTTAACTCATTATTAGCTTCCATAATTTTTTCCTCCTTCTACAATGGTTATTGTGGTACAAAATTTTATTTTGAAAATAAATCTGAGCGCTCGTTATTTTCAGCAGAACTGAACTTTCTTATTATGAAGCGAAGTTTTTCTGCTAGGACAATCCCTTCTCAATAAGATATTCACATCCTGCACAATCAGTTCAGCCTACGGATATATTACATATCCTGCCATAAGGTATCCCTGATTGATGATTTGATTCTATCATACGTTTACTATACTATCAATTTAATTAGTTACAACTATTACAACTCAAAATTTCCGCATAGTACTATCTACGGAAACCGCTAATTTCCGCAGTTTCCACAATACACATTAAACGGCAACCACAAGTTTCCGTAGTAAAATACGCTACGCAATCGGCATATGTTCCATACCTGTTTATGCTACAAAGTCAAAATAAGAGCCTTTAATTCCACCACTTTAGAATTAAAGGCTCCTTCTTGTAATTTCAAATTTTATTTTTCCATGTTAAAATAAGTTCTTGAAGTTTTCTATCATTCAGTGTTTTAGGAATAAACTCCTTAAATTCCTTTTTATAATTATTTGCTAATTTTACCTTTGGATCTAAGCTAATATCTACTGTAGGGCTGTCTGGTTGATAGTGATTTTTTCTAAGAATCCTCAACAGCCATGTTGCGTTTCTTTCATTTTTTTCAACGCCAATTCCCTCGGCATAACATATTTTCAATTTATAAACTGCATTAATAGATCCCATTTTTCCAGCTTCAAAAAAATATGTCACAGCTTTTTCTGGATCTCGAATTACGTTATCCCCATCCATATACGCAACTCCCAGATAATATTTTGCATCCCGATGCCCCAATTCAGCAGCTCGTAGCATATGTTGTATGTATTCTTCGTCATGTGTCGTCATTACACATGCAGCCTTATATTCTTTTTCAGCCTCCCGTTGCACCTGGGAATATTCATCTAACGGTATCGCTTCCGAAGCTTCGTCTGTTTTATTATTCTGCACGCTCTCAACTGCTTGTTTTTCCATTAATCCATTATCTGCTTCTACAGTTGTTTGATTCTCTGGCAACACACTGTCTGCTTCTGCAACTGTTTGATTCTCTGCCAATACACTGTCCGCTTCTACAGCGGTTTGATCCTCTGCCAATACACTGTCTGCTTCTGCAGCAGTTTGATTCTCCGCCAATACACTGTCCGCTTCTACATCGGTTTGATCCTCTGCCAATACACTGTCTGCTTCTGCAACTATTTGATTCTCCGATAACGTACTGTCTACTTTTACCTCAATTTCTCCCGTTTCTTTTCCCTTCTCATATATTTCTACTTGCTTTGGAAATTTTAAAGATATTCTCTCACGAAATTTTTTTCTCTCCGCATTCGTCGCTCTCACTTTATCTTTATCCAAGTCCTCCAATCTTTCTCTCACAATTTTGAATGCCTTTTCTCGTGCTTCCTCAAATTTCTTCCTTATATCTTCCTCTGCCTGTAGATTAATAGAAACTTCTTGGTTAAGTCTCTTTTTAAACGCATCATAAGACGATACTGAATTCTCCCCGAAATATAATATAAGTAATATCACTCTGCGATTATCAATCCTTCTCCATTTATAGGGTAGCTCGCTATATTTTGATAATCCTCCTGTACTTATCACAAGAAAATTTGCCAATTCTTTTTGCAGCAATCCTAAATCGTTACACACAACTGCTATAGCACTTTTAAATATATTTTCTGACTCCATCTTATTCCTCCTCCCAATGAAAGACACAATTACCTTATAATAACTCTATATTACCATAAACAAATACAACATTTAATATCTCTTTCTTCAAAAAAATGGGAAATTTCCCACCATTTCACACATACGTCTCATAAATACAAATAATTTGCTCCTTTTTTCCGGTTCTGAATAGAATTTTATTTCCAGCTATTACATTCTACTAAAGCGAATGTATATACAAAAATTTTGCAACGTTTCCGACTCTGGCACGTTCTACATACACTCGCATATAAAAAAACAGGATTTCACAGCAATTATTTTTTTGCGAATCCTGTTATATATAATACTATAAGTATATAGAAGGAGGATTTTATTATGAAACTCAAAAGATCTAACAAGACAGAACAAATCAACATACGAGTATCTCCAAAGGAAAAGATACTACTTCAGAAGAATGCTTCCGATATGAATATGGATATGTCGGATTATATACGTAAATGTACCATACTATCAAACAGTAAGAATATCTGCGGCTCGCTCCCCCAAATCCTATGCCAGGTTCAGGATATCCTAAATTACATACTGGAAGCCTACGATAACGATCCCGTTCTTGAACAGGAGGTCGACAAATTATGGGAAAAATTGTAATTCATATTAAACAGCATACTTATCCCCGTGACAAGGATATCGAACAACTAATTGCCTACATTTCCGGACATGGCAAACACCATAAACAAAAAGTCTATTATCGTAACGCTTATGGTGTCAGTACCAGTTACCAAAAGGCTCCACATCAGATGATACAGGTACAAAAGTACTATAAGAAAAATTCTAAACGAAGGATGTATCATATGATTATATCTTTCCCGAAAGACTACAGATTCAATCGCATTTGTGCAATAGAGCTTGCGGATTCTATCGCACAGCAATTTTCTAATGAATATCAGATATTTTTCGCTATTCATAATGATACTGACAATCTGCATATTCACTATGCAATCAATTCAGTAAGTTTTCAAACAGGAAAAAAATTGCATACTTCCAAATCAGAATTAAAAGAAATAAAACAAAACATTCTCAGTTTAGTAAATGCCATTCATAAGCATTACTATCCATATATACATCGTGACCTACAGCTTTAAACGGAGCCAGCTAAAATAAGGCAAGGAAACGCCTTCCCTTGCCTCAGCAACATCAACTATTTTTAATGTACTCCAGGATATCTTCCTTAAGGAATATCCATTTTCCACAGATCTTATGACCTGCGAGTCTGCCTTCGTTTACAAGCCTCAATGCGGAAGTTTTTCCAATTTGCAAAAGTTCTTCAAGCTCTTTCAATGTAAGTGTATCTGGTGTATTATCCAACATATTATCCCACCTTTCCAAAGATTATGTACATTATGAATCTGTTTTGAAACCTTGGTACATCTTAGACCATATTGGAACACACTAGATTATGTTGGATTTATTCCCGAATACTTTTGGAAGTATCTGACATGTACATATTTTTCAGTTCACGCTTGTACTTGTAATAACTTCCTCTTGATATTCCAATAAGCTTGATACACTCTGCATCATTCAATCCACCAGAAAAGTCCCGACTATATTTTTGTATCATTTCCTTTGATTTCACGGACTTCTCAGTAATCAACTTTGTTCCGCAAGGCAATCCTATCTGCTTTCCATTTAGTTTCGCAGTCTGGATTCCTTCACGTGTTCTTTGGTGTAAATCGGTAACTTCTTTCTCTGCCTGTTCAAAGGCAAGCTGAATCTGCCTTTTTGCAAGATTCAGCATATATCGGTTAAGAGCACCGAATATACCAGACAATAATTCTTCAGAAGCTTGATCGCCTGTTTTTACATTTACGGACAACTGATTTTCCATTGCCTGTTGATAAGTGCTTGTATTTATATGAGGTTCTTTCAAAAATACCAGGGATACTCCTTGGTTATATAGTTTCTGGTACATTTCGTACCCCTCCTGTGCAGTACGGCTCATGCGAGATACCGAGTCAAAGACCAGCGTATCACCAGTAGAAACTATTTTGAGCAGCTTTTCAAATTCTTTTCGTCCCTGTATTTTCGTTCCTGTGTATGTTTCTTTTACAATAACTGCGTCTGGATATGCCAGCTTGATATTTCTGATCTGCCGCTCCATTGATTGCTTGGATGTAGAAATTCTACAATACCCATAGACTTTCATTTTATTATTTCCTTTCTGCTATAAACAAAATTAGAGCAGAACCGTTATAGATTCTGCTCCACATTCAACTCTGGCAATATTTTATGCCTACCAATATTTTTCTACATATTCCACTGCTTTCTCTTCTGGCAACGAAAATTCTTTTGCAATATTTTTAATTGTATCAGCTTTGCTGGCATTTAAATTTTTGCAGATTCTGATATTAGCTAAAATTCCTTCCTGTTTGCCACGCTCGACACCCTCGTTTACCAATTCCTCTAATGCACCACACATATAAATCTGCCCTCCTTTTTTCTCTGATTGCAAAGCATGGTTAATCAGTTTCTGGGATTCTGTGATTGCTCCGATCACGACTCCAAGTTCTGCTGGTATCGCCTTTTCTTTATATACTGTATTGATCTTCTGGAAGTCTTTCTCATAAATAGAACGGCTTACATCAAATACCGTGTCCACATCTGGATTATGGAATCTCAGCGATCCGCTTTTCCTTAACTGAAGCAGGTTCATTTTATAATCAGATACCAATGGTTTCAGCTTCTCCGGGATTTCCAGCATATCTGCCAGACAGAACGGTCCGTCCCATTCTTTCTCCCCATAATATACGCACAGGCTTATCACTGGATGAAGCCTGTCTGTCCTCTTTAAGTTGGAAAGGAATTCATCAGAAGACTCAAACCCTTTCTCAGCCTTGTTCCTGGCTGCAATCTCGTTGTATTCCTTCAGATACGAAAAGGAATCCCCGATCATATGCCGTAAAGGCATTGCATAGTGGATTTTACTCTGGTTCTCCAGCCCCCAGATTACAAAATCCACACCATAGGCTGTTTTCTTCACCACGTCCAGGACTTTCTGAACCGTCTCTGCATGGTTGTTAAATTTCACCATGGAGGAAACATCTGTATCTACTTCCATGAGATCAGCAGGGTTCAGTACCTGTTCTCCATCAAATAACGCTGCATTAAATAAATCTGCGAAATGATCATTATCCCGCCAAAATGTCTTTAGTATGGTATCCGGTTTTATGTTGTTTTTCTCAGCCGTTTTCGACACCTCCTATATCCGTTTCTTCTATACTTAATATATCATAATCCATACGGTATTTCCATGAAAAGAAATTACCTAAATCTGAAAATTTTATAAACCTCAGTGCTACATCTGTATCAAAACTGACGTTGTAAAAAAAAGTATCAAAAGTAACCCTTTCCACTAGCTTTGCCACGGTATATACCGTTCCAGATCTGACGGTCGTTAGATTTGATACCTTTTTGATCTTACATTCCTAGCTGGTGATCCCGGTCATCCGAAAATCACCAGCCAGAAACTCACTTGTAACACTATGCCGCTAGCATTTCGATCTGGTCTGATTTCAGATCATAGTGATAAATATGTCTGGTAAGCACATCCTCTTCCGGGATTGCTTCTTCTATTGTCTCTTCCAGAATTGTTTTCAAATTTTCAGGCTCCACACTTTCCTCATCATGAATCATCACCTCATGAACACTTGTAAATACCAGATACAAGCCATCTGCCCCAAGCTTATGACAGAATGTCTTTGCAACTCCTGGATAAAAGATTGCCACTGCCCCATTTGTTTTTGAACTTGTACTCATACAGTTTCCTATCCCGCCTTTTTCCGGAATATAGTCAGAAGCATAGATATCCTCTCCCTCATAAGCCGGATTCAGAACCAATTTCAATAATTCGCATACTCTTGGCGGCATCATCGACATGGTATTTTTCATAGCTTCCTCAAAAACAGTCTCTTTCTTTACAGGCCATTTCTCGACATAGCTTAAAGGTACTTTACAACTCGTAAGCTTTCCGTCCTCATTGGAAATCTTCATATATAAAGTCAATGCAATTTCCCCATTCTGTTTGTAAAGGGAATTTCCCAGTTCTTCCTTATTTTTCTCCACATTAAGCAGTCTGATAAAAAGCTTGTCTTTTACCTGCTCATAACACTGCAGCTGTTTCAGCTTACCTGAGATTCCCATTTTCAGGAAATCATCAGTTGACTGTTTGACTGCCTGTACAACCTCAGAGAGCGTTTTCCCCTCTGTTTTCATTTTGCAATATATCTTCTCTGTCAGCAATCGAAGCTTTCCATTTTCATTCGTGTACACATTCATACAATCCTGTGTTTTCTCTTCATCCGCTGCACAAAATTCCACTCTTAATCCTGTTTCTTTCCCGATTTCCTTTACCAGTTCTTCCACAAATTTTTTATAATCCATATTGATTTCTCCTCCATTTTCTTTGTTTTATGCTGCATTTTTCGTCCGTTTCAGGCCATTGAGTGCTCTCTTATAAGTCACCTGGTCCAGTTCCTGTATGGATGCGATTTCATACCTTTTCAGGATCTGCTGCATCGTAACCCCGGTTCTTCCAAGCTCCGCATACAAGATCTGAATTTCCCTCTCTGATATTCTCTGGACTTGCTCTTTCTCACCCTCAGAATCTGCCACTTGTATGGAAGCTGCTTCTGACATCTGATAGCTAAACACCTTTTCACTTCTCTGGTTTACAATCTCCAGTGCTGTGATCACCTTATCGGCAGAGGTCTGTATCATCTTCACAGAAAAGCTGTCCTTCACAGACTTTCTCCCATTCTTTTCGCCCATCCGCACTTTATTTATGGGAATATAAATAAAAGGAGCCGAATACAGCTCCCGTCCAATTCCAATATTAAAGCAGGCCCGTTTAAAAGAGTCCGATGCGGCACCTTTCGCCTTTTCATAGTCGCTTTCTGTTCCTACATCTTCCTTCTGAACCCACTGTTTTTTCTCATCATCCCAGATACTGAGGATACAGTACAGTTCATTTCCGATCATATTATGCCGTCTCTGCCATCCGCAGATTCCAAACACTTCGTCCAGTATGGTCTGGTCTACCCTTGCATTTTTATAAAGGAGCAGAGTAATCCCCTGCTCCATGATTGCACCTACACGGCACTCAATCTCTTCCGGATTTAAATTCCGGATTCTTTTTTCTGCCATTAGCTTTTCCCCCTGTAATCCCTATGCAACAGACAATTTTCTATATGAGCTGACATTGCTATACTCTGCAAATATTTCTGGTTTTTCCCTTCGAAGCCTTCTGCCGTCCACAGATTCCCGGCTGAATTTCTTCCAGGAAACAACAATTCCATCTAGTTCACCAGTCTCGTATGCCCCCATAACAGCCTTGATCTGATTGGCAAGTCCAGTTTTCTTTTTCTCAAGTTCTTTGACTTTTGAATCAACGTCCTGGTACTCTGCTATAACTTTTTTCATGTCTACATTAAGCTGAATCGTACTTGCAACAGAATTGCTATATTTTGTATTCAGATATTCCTGGGTTGCCTCAGAATCATCTACAATAGGCTCTGTGTCCGTAAGTACGCACTCTTCCCAGAACTCCTTTTCCTTGACGATCAGTTCTTCAATTAAGGAATCATCTCTGTAAATTATGGTGAAGACAAATTTATTGCCACCAATCAGTGCCGCTATATATGCCTTATTCATGCCGCATACCGCCAGGTAGTGCTGTACCTGCAATACATATTCCTCGGGTACACCATTTTCCCACTGGTCAGCCTTATACTGACTCGCTGTCTTTGCTTCAAAGATACATTTCTCACCCCGCTCGTCTGTAACAATTCCGTCTACATCTGCAAACAGATACGGATACTCTTCGTGAAAAATCATTGCATGTTTCTGGCGCACCTTAAGCCCGGTACGGTTCATAAATTCCTTACGGATAATCGGCTCCATCACATTTCCCCAGTAAGTAAACTCGTTTCCGTTATCTGTAACTGGCAGCTTTCCTGTTTTTTCTTCCCACAGCTGTAAAATACTTCTGTAAGGATTTTTTCCCATGATCACAGAAGCATCGGAACCACCGATTCCGTTTCTTCTAAGCTGTAACCATTCTTCTCTTGTAAGGTTCCCTGTCGGTGTCATTTTTCGTCTCATAATTCCTGTCCTCCTGTTTTCTTTCATTTTCCAGACTTTTATTTCTTGCGTCTTTATACTGCTTCCGGAAGATCATATCCTTCCAGTTCTTCTACCTCATGTCCCACATACTCTTCCAGTTCCTGGTAAGAATGGTCTTTTACACCAAGCCATTTCTTGTACATACCTTCCAGAATCCCGCTTGACATGTTCAAAAGGTTTAAAAGCGCAACATCACTAAGCTGTGCTGATTTTGCCAGAAGCACCTCATATAATGATGAAAACGTCTCAATCTTGTATGCCTCGGCGATCAGATCAGTCGGGTTTTCACACAGCAGATGTTCTCTGTAAGTGGAAAATTCCCCGTAAAGTTTCTGGACAAATTCCTGTTTTAATTCCTCTTTCACTTTTTGCTTCATTATGCCTGTCTCCTATACTCTGAAAAAACATAGGACTATCGCATCCGCTGATATCCATACACGATATAGATGTAATTATGATTAACATCCATATTCTGCATAAAAACTGCTTATTGCGATAGTCCCATTGGTAACTCATGCTGCCTTGACCAGCTGATATGCCCGGTCAATCATCGGATTGCCATCAGCTGTCCTGGCGAAAATATTTTCTTTATAATTTGCTGTCTTTCTTCTTGGTGTAGAATGTGTTGCAAAATCAGATACTGCATTTACAAATCTATATCCGTTGTTTCCAACGTCTTTCAGATCAGGTGCATCAAAATATCTCATTTTCATGTCTGCTCTCAGTTTTTCTACACCACGTTTCTGAAGCAGAGAATAATTTTCTTCCATTGGAAGAAGAATCTTAATATAATCCAATACCTGTTTCTCTGACAGCTTGATTTTTCTCAGATTCTCAAATTCCTGTCCCAGCGCAGTCATGTATTCGTCTGCCAGAAGCAGGGTGTTCTTGGCTTCTTCAATTTTTCCACTGATATCCCCAGTATGGATCATAGACCAGCTCCGCTTTGCTGTACGGAGTGCCAGGTTCAGTGTGTTATTGCAGACTACACGGATTGGAGTCAGGGCAGTCTTCACGGCTCCCGAACCGTCATGGGTATTGGAAAATACCATATACGGACTGATCCGCTCACCGCCAATGATAAACTCCCTTGGCAGTCTGGCAAGCATCCACACACGGCGTCCTTCCTGCAGGGAACCGGCTGTCTCATAACGGACACCCTCGCCCAGTAATGTATCTGTAAAAGCAAAGGCTTCTTCATTCTGGATTACCTTGTAACGGTCTGTTACTACGCCCAGCACCTTGCGGTCTGTGTCCCTTACATTCGCTTTATACCCCTGGATCAGTTCTTCATTTTCTGTGTAGACTGGCTCCTGGAGAACTTTCCAGTTAAGTCCTGCAAGGCGCAATGCATCCTTGGAATTTGGCGCTTCTGCTACCATTGTTCCCAATCCGTGCCATGGTTTTTCTCTTGTATAAAACATTGTCTCCACGTTTGCTGCCATAATTATTTCTCTCCTTTTCTTTTCATGATCTCGTCCCAGATTACAACTGCTGCTGATAAAATACTGATAATGATTCTCTGCAATTACGATTCCCCCTTATTCATCACACTGAAACACTTTTCCCTCACCTTTTGCCAGACGGATGCAGTTACTTTTTCCATCATAGCAATAAACCTGTTCTGTCAGCTTCTCTTCTGGTTCTTTTACTGTCCTGGATCCGTTGTGCAGTCTTCTCTGCATTTCTTCCACTGACATATCTGCCCTTACTGCAGATACCATAACTTCATGGACAGATGTGAACACCAGATACAAACTTTCTGCACCTAATACTTCACAGATTTTTCTGCAGACTCCCGGATAGAAAATTGCAGCTGCACCATGCTGTAGTATGGTGGTGCTGATACACTTGTCCCCACTTCCTTCCAGAAGGACGGAAGAACTGTCCTCTTCCATGAAATCTTCCCCTTTATACTCCTGCTTAAACAGGGCTTTCAGAAAGTTGTAATATCTGGCAGGATATAATTTTGATGAATTCCTCACGGCCTCCTTTATTACTTCGTTTTCATCTGTCTTCCATAATTTCAGAAATTCCGGGGCAACTTTCAGTCCGATCATCTTACCGTTTCGGTCTAGCAGTTTAAGGTTTGGACAAATTGCAATATCACCGACAGTCTGATATATGCACTGTGTCAGTGCTTCCTCATTGTAAATACTTTCTGCACTAATAAATAAATGCTCTTTTGCCAGCTCGAAATTTTTGCACTGGCTGACCGCCTGTGCCAGACAGAATCTGTCATCCTCACGGATTGTCCCGATAACTGAATCCGCTATGGATGTAATACTTTCTCCGATCTGGTATCTGGCATACAGTTCCGGAACTCTGATGGAAATAACAGATGCATCTCTGTCGGTATTCATATAATGAATCTCCAATGCCGTATCCGATGTCGGTCCTTCATCCGTCAGACTCCCCATACAGTCAGATTTCCAGCCTGTCTGTGAATAAATTGTCTGTTTTAACGTTTCCATGAATTCTTTGTAGTTTAACATTTCATTCCTCCTTGATGAAAGTAAAAAGAGCTGAAACGCATACTCACGTCTCAGCTCCGTATAACAGGTTACTATTTGTTATGTAATTGGTTTCCTCCTTCACGGAAATATTACATCAATACAAGAGTTTATCTTACGTATTAAAAATTTTAAATTATTATGAAGCATAATCCCCTTTTTCCACTTTCCACTATAATACTCAGTTCCATCCTTGTCATATAATGTTCCCTTCTCCTATATTTTCAAAATATGTTAAAAAATAGCCACTCCCTCTTCCCATGTTCCACTGAAAGTTTCATCTCCATACTTGTCGTATAAAATGCCTTCTCCGTCATATACTCCATCTTTAAACTCGCCTTCATACTTCAAATTTCCATTTTCGTAATATTCTTTTCCTTCACCATACTTAACACCATTTTCCATAGTTCCTTCAAACAGTTTTCCTTTATGGCTATATATAGCTACTTTTCCCTCTGCAACACCATCTACAAATTCTCCACAAAGAAACATCTGTGAATCACCCTCTCCAGTTATATACATTCCAGTTCCATTTAACAAGCCATCTTCATATTCACCAAAGGCAAATTCTGTAGTTAAATCTACAATACCGTATATATTTGAACAAAAAGATTCAAAACCAACCCCTTCTGGTTTTCCTTCTTTTAATTTTCCTATATATTTTGCAACAGTTTTTCTTGCAAAAGATTCATCCTGCCATGTCGTCAAAACGTCTCCATAATATATTAACCCCTCTCCCTCTGGCTTATTATTCACCAGATCATATCCTAAATAGGTATATTGATCATCATACGCTTCATCTAATCCTTCATAACATTTATCATAATCATTGTACCAAAGACGAATAGTCCACACACTGCTATCCATATTATTTACATCATCCATTAACCCTTGCATCTGCGAATACCACTCATCAGCAACTTCCTGTAATTCTTGTAAATTATATTTTTCTATTATTCCGTGTATATCTGGCATAGTCCCCAATTCCTCTTCTTCACTTGTCTCTACATCAGATTCGTCCTCATTACAATAATTTGAATCAGAATCATCATAATCCGATTCAGAATTATCATAACCATATGGGTCATACATACCAAAATCAGAATCATCACTTGGAACCGCCTCAGTAGCTTGGAATGCATCATAAGTTGATATTACTTGAATGACTTTATTATCTGCAAAACATTGAAATGGATTGGCAATTAATGCAGTTGTACCAATTGTAGAAAGAACACATATCTTTTTTAAGTCCATCTTTTTATTCATAGCTGATCTCCTTCGTAAATTTTATATAGTGCATTTTTCATAAATTAGCATTTCATTTTATTACTAATTTTCCATTATCCATACTTACGCCATCATAAATCTTTTTCTTTTTATTTACCGTTATTTCCAGTTTTTCAAACTTCTTTTTATCATCATAATATATTACTTTCCAAGGAGAAATCACCATATATAATCCTATAGCTTTTAATATAATTCCCCCTATAAGCAGTAACACCACTCCACCAATTGTAAGGGCTACACTCACACAAATGCCTACTTTTTTATTCAGTGGGCTCTCTTCTAATTCTTTCTTTTCCTTCAAATATTCTTGATATCTTTTACAGATTTCCTGTTCAATGGTATTAAGATACAGATCAGCATTTTTGCTCACAAACTTTATAGTTTTAATTTTTTTCCATGCATCTAAGAGTTCTCCGTCATCACCATTACTAACACCATTTTCAAGAATCTCAAGAATTTTCATGCCTTCCTTCTCTGCTTCATTTTTTTCTTCCAACGTATCATATGTTATTCCATCTAACGTACGTTCCTCTACTGATTTGGCTTCCTCTCTAGTTGCATATAATACTCCATCAAAAGTACGTTTTTCCAAATCAATTTTAGCTAGCCGATAATCTAATTCCTTTAAAAAATCTTCTGCCAATTTATATTTACGATTAATTACAGTAATCTTGCTTTTGGCATTTTTTAAATCCTCTTCATCATTTACTTTTAATGATTCATATATTTTTCGTACTTCTTCTTTGGCAGCTTCAGCTTTTTCCACTAATGAAATTTCATCTTCAATTACAACTTGCCCATCTACTATTTTAGCTTTCTTTAAAGTCTTGAAATCAAAGTCTGTAGAAATGTCTATGACCTTGCAGTATTCAACCATACAGCATTTCTCGACATAATCCATTTCATCTCGCAGTCTTTGCGAAATCCATCCTGTCCTTTTTTCACCGTCAGCCAGTTTTTTTCTTGCTTCTTGTAATTTACTGTATGGAACTATTTGAGACTCATAATTTCCATTCTTTTCAACTACCTCTTTCCACCAAGTAAGGAGTAGTCCAGACACTCTCCTTAACGTCTTATATTTTATTGCTTCAATATCCCCGTCAATGAAGTTAAAAATTCTTTCTACTTCACTAAGAGCTTCGGGAAAATGTTCTAATATTGTTATATATACATCTGAACTCAAAGGATCAATACGAACACACTCAGCCAGTATATCTTTTTTCATTTCAATATCTGCTACTCTTTCAACATTATTTAGCATTTTGCATTGCTTTTCATATCTGGTTTTTTCACCATACACACGCTGTTCTGCTGAGTCTTCTTTTACATAATCTGGTGCTTCTACTATTCCATTATCAACCAGAACTTCCCTTAAAACATATAACAATTTAGAATACGCATATTCCAAGCTATAAGTTCTATCTTTCTGAGCTTCATAAACAGCCCTTCTTGCATCATCTGCTGTTTTTATCGCTACACGGACTGTAGACCCGGATTTATAATTCACAAAAGTATTTCCCACTAAATTTACAGCACCATGTAACGCACTACTAGCTGCATTCATAAAACTGGCAGTCATTGCTCCTTTTAATGCGCCTTGTATTCCAAAGCCTCCGCCAACCCACTCTCCATTTTTTTCCAATTAACTTCATTTTCATTCCTATAATCAGCTGCATTTGATTTTATTTCTGCTACTGCATCATTTATTTCTCGAAACGCTTTAAATATCTCATGAAAACTACTATACCAATCACTATACCCCTGATATTTATTGCCAGTTAAATCACCAAGCGTAATATCATATAATTTATATTGACATAAAATTGAAAGTATATATTCTAGTCCTGGATTCAAATATTTTTCACCAATTCTTCTAATTTCACGAAAATAGCCCTCATAATTAGTTACGGTCTCACCACTATTCTTATAAGTTTCCAGTTCCTTTTGGAATTCCGGTTCCTGTTGGTTATAAATCTCTCTCAGTTTGCTTTTATACTCTTCGTTTTTTAATATCCCAAAATATATACATTCTTTGTTTTTAAATGTAACATTTCTTCCCAATAGCTCAAAAGTCTGTTGCATAGCACGTACCTCCAACTCAGCTAAAACAAAATATGTTTTTCTGCACCCAATAAATCATTTTTCACAATTATCAATGTAATTTCTTATATTTCTATTTTCTTTTATTATATTCTGCATGATTCTATCAGTCAACATTTAATTCTGTCAGTTTATTTGTATTTTAAGATTTTGATTGCATAATCATTATTACAAGGAGGTTTTTTATGAGATCTATTGATTATACAGAAATCGGTCAGAAGATAAGACAATCACGCATTGCCCATTCCTACTCCCAGGAGCAACTGGCAGAATTAACAGGAATCTCCACAGCCTTTCTTGGACATATTGAGAGAGGAACCAGAGCTATGTCCCTGGAGACGCTGGTCTCTATTTGTTCAGTTCTGAATATCAGTATTGATTATCTACTGCTTGATGAAATCTCCGAAACAGACTCTGAAATAACGGCGCTTATCTCCGAGGTAAAGTCCAAAGGCGATGTCCAGTATCGTAAATTTGTTAATATAATGAAAGCACTGACTTTAGTTGCTGATAAGATTTAAAATGCGTATTTCAACGTTCGATTTAATAATATATACTCAAAAAAACTTCCAGTCCTTGTTGTGAGAACCGGAAGCTTTTTCATATTATCGTTACTATAAATCAACCTCTTATGCAAAATGGGGTACAAATGGGGTACGACCACATTTCCCCTTGCATTCCTCTCCCAAATGTGCTATACTCATGCCCGTTGAAAAGCCCGGAAAAATAAGGTCTTAAGCGGCTTTTCCGCCGATTCCCGGCGCAAAATGAATCGAGTGTTCGTGACCTTCCACTCGTAAAACAAAACTAAAGGAGACAAATGAATATGAAAAACAAAAGTACCCTGTTCCTTGTACAGGCAGCACTGATTGCAGCTGTCTATGTTGTACTGACACTGGTGTTCGCACCTTTTAGCTATGGAGAGATTCAGGTCCGGATTTCCGAAGCCCTGACCATCCTTCCATTTTTCACACCAGCTGCCATCCCAGGCCTTTTCGTAGGCTGTATCCTTGCCAATTTGCTTGGCGGAGCAATTCCTCTGGATATTGCATTTGGAAGCATTGCTACCCTTATCGGAGCTGTATTCACCTATAAGCTTCGCAACAGCAGCAAATGGCTTGCACCGGTACCGCCTATTGTTGCCAACGCAGTTCTGGTTCCATTCGTACTGCGTTACGGATATTCCGTCAATCTTCCCATCCCGCTTATGATGCTTACTGTAGGCGCCGGTGAAGTGATTTCCTGCGGAATCTTTGGAATGGTGCTTCTCACTGCACTTACCAAATACAAAGGTACAATTTTTGGCAGACAGGCTTCTGCGAAATAAATTTAACAAAAAAGAAATGCCATGGTTCGTTTTTCGGTGCCATGGCATTTTCCTTTCTTTTTTCTTTCTTTTTCTTTATAATAATCCTTCCTGTAACTACAGAATATATCTCTCCAAAGCGTGTTTTGAAACAAGCTTATAGACTCCCCAAAAGCTCTAAAACGGCTCTCCAAAGACTTTCTGCAAGATATGTATCATATATGCATCATATTTTGTGGAAGATAAAAAACAGCCTCTAATTTTCAGCCTGTTTCCTCAAGAACTCCAGAAACCTATCAACGCCGCCCCCAAGCATCTTCACACCATCCGGCCGTTTTCCAGGAACCTCTGATACATCAAAGAAATCCCCAGCCTCCGTTTCTTTTGTTTTCATAAAACTGTCGCTTCCAAAAATTCCTTCCTCAATTCCCACATATTCATCCCCCCAGAAGCTACAGTCAGAAGCACTGATTTTTTGCTCCTTCTGCAGGTACTCCAGAATATGATCCACATTGTCACTTTTGCTGGAAATTCCCACCTCCAGATATTTTGCATCACAGGTAGGCTTTACCTCAACACCATACTTTTCTCCTGCTGCCACAGAAATGTCCAGAAGTCCCTGAAGCCCTCCGGCAACACCATGTTTTTTCAGACAATCCTTTAACATATCCAGCTCATTTTCCTGCATAAACAGATTGTCCCCTCTCTGATTTTCCACCATCAGATCAATTTTACAGTAATTTGGTCTGGAAAAAACAATATCTGTATTCAGACCATACCGTTCCAGAAGCTCCATATGAATTTCAAAACAAATCCTGTGAATATCTCCCAACAGTTTCTGATCCGGAAGCATATGAGAGAAAACCAGCTCCTGTCCGTTATCATATCTGTAATTAAAAGCTCCCCGGCCAAGTCCCAGATACAGATACTTTAACTGCTCCTTTGTAAAATACTCTGCCAGCTTTCCACCAGCTATATTTTCAATAGTGGTTCCGCTTACAATCACCAGATTCACCTTCTGATCAAGAAGAGGCGCCATTGCCTGAACAATTTCCTCAACCGGAGCCTTTCTGCTAAGAACCGCTGTACCGTCCCAGTCAAAAAAGATAGCTTTATATTTCTTCTTCATAAACCGTTTCCTTTCCCCCATCAAGATGAACTTCCTTCTCATTTATCCACAGAGAAACTGCATCTCCTGACACAAGCTCCACTCTTGTTTTTTCATGAGAAAGCTGTATTTTCAGTTTTCTTCCCCTGTACAGAATATGAAACTGCATTCCCTTCCACTGCTTCGGAACAAAAGGATGAAGCTCCAGTTCTCCACCATTAACCCTGACTCCAGCAAAACCATTAACAATTGCCAGCCATGTTCCTCCCATATTTGCAGCATGGATTCCAGCATAGAAATTATCATGATAATCATCCAGATCCATTCTTGCTGACTGAGAAAAATACTCATATGCTTCCTCATAATATCCGATCTGACATGCCAGCATTCCAAACACGCAGTTAGAAAGGGAAGAATGATGCAAAGTTACTTCCTGGTAAAAATCATAATTTCGTCTCAGCTCTTCTTTTGTAAACAGATTGCTGTGAAGATACAACGCAAAGATTGCATCTGCCTGTTTACACATTCTCTGTCTGTAAACAAATAAGGGATGATAATTCTCATAAAGCAGATGTCTTTTTTCCGGTGGAATTCTGGAATCATCCCAGGGACGAAGCATCATAAACCGGTCATCCAGAGCATATACCTGGCGATTTTCGTCATATGGAAAATACATATTCTCCACAATTTTTTCCCAATATGCTGTCTCTTCCTCTGTAATTCCCATTCTGGAAACAAACTCTTCATATACGCCATTTCCCATATCTTTCAGCATTTCCAGAGTCTTCAGCGCATAGCGGATATTTTCCCTTCCCATGAGATTTGTATAGAAATTGTTATCTGTAACGGCATTGTATTCATCTGGTCCCGTCACTGCACAAATGCAATATTTTCCTCCCTTACACTCTGCAAAATATCCAACATCTGCCCATACTCTTGCAGTTTCCACAAGCACTTCTGCTGCCATATCCCGGAAAAATTCCATATCCCCGGTAACACTTACATACAGCCAGAATGCATATGCAATATCTGCATTAATATGATACTGTGCTGTTCCAAGTGGAAAATAAGTAGAAGCTTCCTCTCCGTTAATGGTACGCCACGGATACAGCGCTCCCTTTGGATGTCCCAGAACCTTTGCCCGATCCCTTGCCTGATCCAGTGTCCTGAACCGGTATTCCAGAAGCTTTTTTGCAAGCTCTGGCGCAGTATAAATAAATACAGGCAGAACATACATCTCTGTATCCCAGAAATAATGTCCTTCATAGCCCTCTCCGGAAAGTCCTTTTGCACCCATTCCAGTGCGTCCATCTCTTCCTGCAGACTGCATAATATGAAACAGATTGAAACGGATTCCCTGCTGAAGTGCTTCATCATCATAGATCTTTACATCTGACACATCCCAGAAATCGTGAGCCTTTTCACAATGTCTCTGAAATTCCACCTGCCAGCCCTCATTTGCAGCTGTTTCAAGCTCTTCTCTTGCAAAAGTTTCCATTTTCCCGGCTTCCAAGTCCTGACTGGACGTATAAACAATAAATTTTTCATATGTAACAGTTGTATTTTCTCCTGCTTCCACCGTACTCTCGCAAACAGCCTGGATTTCTTCTTTATCAGCTGCAAAAACAGTTACAACTTCCGGCACATTTCCCTGCTCTGACATCTTGATATTGTATCTGCTGCCACATCCCACAGTCATGCCACTTTGCAAAGTAGTGCCCTCATAGTACAGTACCCCGTCATCAGCCAGAAGTTTTTCCATATGAAGCCTGCTGCCAAAAGGACCATATCCGATCAGAGGGTTTGTTTTTCTTGTATGATTCTCCACATTGCCGTTTAAATAAGAGTGAATCTTAATTTCCCCTGAAAAATTCTCAGGTGTAATCTGGATCTGCTGATACATGCGGTTTTTATGTGCCAGAGAAACAAAACGCTTCATAACCAGTTTCAGTTTTTTTCCAGAAGGAGAAGTCCAGATCAGCTTTCTTTCAACATAACCGTCTTTCATATGAAGTACACGGCTGTACCCTTCCACCTTTCCTGTCCTCATATCAAACAGTTCACCATCCGCATAAATTTCTGTTTTTTTCAGATCCGGCAAATTCAGAAGTGACTGGCTTTTGGTAGGAAATCCAAAATTCCACTCTCCATAAGGAATGTCCACACTTTCATAAAATCCATTGATAAAATTACCCTCCAGCCCTTCATCAACCGAAAAATCATATCCTTCTTCAAAAGTTCCTCTGGTTCCAATATATCCGTTTGACAATGCAAACGTTGTTTCATTTCGATAATTGGTTTCCATAGAAAATGCGGTTTCTGTAATATCCCAGGCTTCTACCGGGTAAATTGGTTTTTTATTGATATCCATATTCTCATCCTTTCACTGCTCCTGCTGTAAGACTTTCCATGACCTGTCTTTGCAGAAGAATAAATAAAACAATTGTAGGCAATACTGTCATGACAACTGCTGCAAACAGTGCAGAATAATTGTTTGCAAAAGTTCCCATATAGTAATTCAAGGCAATGGGAACCGTTCTTGCACGGTCACCGCTTGTAAGCATAAGCGCAAAATAAAATTCATTCCAGATATTGATAAACTGGATCATGGCAATAGTCACCAGACCAGGCTTTGCAAGCGGCAAAATAATATGTAAAAATGTCTGGATAAAAGTTGCACCATCAATATAAGCCGATTCTTCCAATGCTGTAGAAATGGTTTTATAATAGCTTACCATAACAAAAAATGACATTGGAATTCCCATTGCAGAATACACAATGATCAGTCCAAGCTTTGTGTCAAAAATCCCCAGTTTCTGAAAAATTGCAAACAAAGGCTGGGAAATTGCCTGTGCCGGAAGCATCAGGGAAGCAGAAATCAAAAGCACGATCAGGGTTTTCATTTTGAACTCAAATCTTGAGATCACATAAGCGCACATTGCCACCAGAGCTACTGTCACAAGAACACTGATGCCAACAATGATCACACTGTTCATAAAATATTTCAGAATTGGCGCATACTGCAGGGCCGCCTTATAATTATCCAGACTGAATCTGGACGGCAGTGACAAAGCAGATGAGTTGATCTCCGCATAAGATTTAAAAGAACTTAAGAATGCCCAGATAATAGGTGCAAGTGAAATAAAAATCAACAGTATCATAAAAAAGTACTTGAAAAAGGATGCGATCCCATTTTTTACTTTGCTTGTTTTTCTCATTATGCCGCCTCCTTTTTCTCACGGAACAGACCTTTTATCAAAATAACCAGCGTAATTCCAATAATGATCTGGACTACACCCACCGCATTTGCTTTTCCATAATTATTTTCCAGAGTTGCCGCTTTATACAGATAAATAGGCAGATTCAAAGTAGAAGTTCCGGGACCGCCTTTTGTTGTCATATAAATGATGTCAAACTGGGATACCATTGCAACACTTGCCAGTGTAACGCAAGTTCCACATACATTTCGCATCAGCGGCAGGGTAATATAGCGGTCTGCCTGCCAGGGTGTTGCACCGTCAATGGAAGCAGCCTCATAAATTTCTTTATCCACAGCTCCCATTTCAGCCAGAAAGATAATGGTATTAAATCCGGAATAAAAAATCCAGGTTGCTGTAACAGTCCAGAATGCATATCTGGAATTTCCAAACAGGTTTGGAACCATTGCATAATTAACTCCAAGGAAATCAAGAAAAGGCTTTACAATTCCGAACATAGGATTTAAAAGCAAGGTAAACATAACGCCTGTTGCAGCTGTTGGAATAATATTTGGAATCATATAAGCAGTTCTTGCAATTTTCCATCCTTTCGGCTTTCTTCGAAGTACCAGAGCCATAGCAAGACCAACCCCTACATGCAAAGTAGATTGCAGCAGTACCCAGACCAGAGTGTTTTTAATAGAGCAGATAAAATCATTATCGCTGAATATGGTGATAAAGTTCTTGATTCCCTGAAATGCAGGTGCTGAAAATGCAGAATAATCACACAGAGATGTGTAAAAAACTGTAATGATCGGAGCTGCGTATACCAGTGCAAATAAAATCATACAGGGAATGGTAAACAGGAAAATCCAGATTTTTTTGTTTTTGGTATTCATTCTTTTTCCCCTTACTTGTAATTGGCATAAAAACTGCCTGTCACCAGGCCTATGCCAGAGCCTGTAAAAAAGCTCTCCTTGCCGGTGACAGGCATCTTACATAATTGCCGTTTTTATTATTTACTCATTTTTAGCTGCTGCTTCTGACAGTTTTGTACAGAATTCTTCTGCTGTAATGTTGCCGTAAGCCAGCTCTGGAAGCTCTGTTGAGAAAGTATCAATTGTATTCTGATACCAGTATGCCTGATTCTGTCCGTAGGTCACATCTGCTTTTCCCTGAAGTTCCAGAACTTCCGCCATCAGAGGATCGCTTTCAGAAAGTGTCTCCGGAATCTCAAGATTAGCAGATACCGGCTGTAAACCTGTCATTTCCAGTGCCTTGATCTGATTTTCAGGTGTTGTCTCGAATTTCAGGAATGCAACAGCTGCTTCAATCTTTGCAGGATCTGTAGCGCCTACCATATCACCAGGTGTAGGAACCATTTCCATTCCGTTTCCCGGAAGAAGCATAACGCCAACTTTGTCATAGAAACCTTCCGGTGCTTTTTCTGTTTCAGAGAAATCCGGGATCATCCACGGTCCGTTAGGGAACATTGCAACTTCCCCATTGAAGAAGTGAGTTGCCATCGGGTCATATTTTCCGCCTACCGCATCAGGAGTTGTGTAATTCTGGAACATTTTCTGAATATTCTCTGCTGCTGAAATTACCTCTGGTGTATTGTAATCAGTAGGATACATGGTGTTCATCCACTCATTTCCAGCCTCACCATTTGTTCCGATAAGAGCACTCATCCAAAGGTTTGTCAGCCAGCCTGAATCTGCACTGTCCATTCCAAGAGGTGTGATTCCAGCTTCTTTTAATTTATCGCATGCTTCAAAGAATTCATCCCATGTTGCATATGCAACTTCCGGTGCTTCAATTCCAGCCTGCTCAAACAGGTCTTTATTGTAATAAATATAGGAAATTTCCTTGGAAACCGGAATACCATAAACCTTACCGTCAACTGTATTAAACTCTAAAGAGGTATCATCAAACAAAGCTTTCCATTCTGGATCTGCATCTAAATAAGGTGTCAGGTCTGCTACTTTTCCAGATTTTGCAGCCAGCTCAATGATGTTGTTTCCACCGTTGAATACAATATCCGGAAGATCTCCGCTGGAGATCAGAAGTTTGATTTTCTGGTTAAATGCATCTGTTGTCGGAATTTCCTCAAAGCTGAATTCCACATTTTTGCCTTCCTCTGTCTGCTGGAATGCCTCAAACAGATAGGAATAATATTCAGCCGCATAATCAGTTCCTACGTGATAGTTGATCACACTTAAAGTTACTTTTTCATCATCTGCAGCCATTACAGTAGTAGCCATCCCTGCACACATCGTTCCAATCAGTGCTGCTGCAATTATTTTTGAAATCATTTTCCGTTTCATAACGTTCCTCCCTTGTTTTGGTTGATGAGTGTATTATATCTGATCTCAAAGCATTTTTTAATAAAAGACCTTGTTCTGTTCCTTGAAAATTTCCGCATATTTTTCCCTGTATTTCTGTCATTTTTATAAAGCCTCCCTGTGGATTTAAAAATTTTGTGCTTTTCTTTAAAAAATATGACATTCCCCTAAATCCAATTGATGTACATTTTCAAATGTGGGATAATATGAAAGAAATAACTGTTATTTTTTCAGATTTATTAAAAGAAATAAAGCATTAACAGGAGGTTTTCCCCTTTGAACAGACTTTCCCGAAAAAAATATCCCTCCCTCAGATTTTTCATCACAGTTACCATTACCATTATTGTTGCACTGGTTCTGTTATTTTCAGTGGGATTTTATTATATCAAAACATCTTCTATATTAAGAAAAACATCCCGTGATTCTATTGTCCGGGAACTGAATCAGGTAAATGATACCATACAGGAACAGGTAGAAACAATTGATTCTATTATTCCACTTTTTATGTCAAATGAGGTCATTCAGGATGCTTTGGAAAATCCTGGAAACGGAAATAATTATCCTTTTTCTGTAGAAAGACAGATGTCTTATATTTATAACAGTTCTGCTCTTTCAGAGAAAAATTTTACAGATTCCATTTATATTTATAACAATCATGACACAATTTATCATACATATACTTCCGGCATTCTTGAAAATGTAGAGGATATATCCAGTTTTCTGAAAGATACCATTGACAGCTCGCAGCCTCGTCTGATGTGTTACACCTCTCCTCTTCATGAGCAGAACATGTATTTTGCCCGTAACCTGTACAGCAGCAGTTCTGGAAATCGTATCGGAATGATAGTGATCAACATCAATGCCAGAAAATGGATCGAATATTGTACCAAAACCATTGATTCCTCCTGGTTTATCATGCTTTTTAACAGAGATTTTTCCCTTAGCTCCAATTCTCTTTTTTCAGGAGAGGAACTGCAGGCCCTTTATCCGGACCTGCTTTCCGAAAAAAACTCTGTTTTGTTTAAAGAACAGACTTTCCATGATCAGGATTACTTTATGGCGTCCCAGCCACTTGGACAGCTTGGACTTATTTCCGCAGTTGCAGCACCAAAGGATATTCTTCTTCAGAATTTAAACAGCACTTTAACATCCTATCTGCTGGTCACTGTGGCAATTGTGATTGTTGCTTTATTTGCCGCATTTATTATTTCCCGGGCTGTTACCCGCCCTATTGATACCATGATCCTTTATATCAATGAAATTTCCCAGAACAAACGCAGCAGCCTTCCACCGGAAGGTTTTTATCAGGAATTCCGGGTGTGGGCTCAGTCCTTTAATCAAATGCTTCAGCAGCTTGACGCCTATTATCAGGATATTTACCAGCAGAAGCTTCTCATAAAAAATGCGGAAATCCGGGCACTACAATCCCAGATGGATCCTCATTTTCTTTTTAATGTACTGAACACAATTGCATGGAAAGCCCAGATGACAGACAACGAAGAAATTTATGAAATGGTTATTTCCCTGGGAAGCATGTTAAAAATGAACACCCTTTCCAGAAACCACACGTTCACTTCCATAGAAAAAGAAATGGAATATGTGCGGCTGTATGTTTATCTTCAGCAAATGCGTTTTGAAGATAAAATTTCCTGCGATATCCAGATTCCAGAGCAGGTTCTTTCCTGTGAAATTCCCTGTCTCTCCATTCAGCCCCTTGCAGAAAATGCCATTGTACACGGACTTGAACCAAAGAAAGGAAAGGGCCATCTGATTATACAGATCATTGAAAGCGACAACAATATGCTGGAAATCTGCATTATAGATGACGGAATTGGTTTCGAATCCATTCCTGATATACAAAATATTGCACCATCCCATAAAGACAGCCACACTCATATCGGATTAAAAAATCTTGACAAACGGCTGAAACTGCTTTATGGACCGGATTCCGGAATCAGAATTACAAGTATTCCCAATAAGTGTACCACTGTTTCTTTCCACGTTCCCCGGAAGGTTCACAGTCTGGAAAATATCTAAAAAACATTCCTGCACTTGATTTTTAAGGAGGTATCCCATGATTTTTAAACTTCTTGTAGTTGACGATGAGGTCACTATGCGAAAAGGAATTTCCAATTATATGAACTGGGCATCTATCGACTGTCAGGTAGTGGGAAGCGCTTCTGACGGTGTGGAAGCCATGGAATTTCTTGACAGAGAACCTGTGGACATTGTGATTACAGATATTAAAATGCCAGCTGCTGACGGGCTTGAAGTTGCCCGCTACGTCTATGAGCATCATCCACATACAAAGGTAATCATCCTCACCGGATATGCAGATTTCCAATACGCGCAGACTGCCATAAAATACCGGGTTACTTCTTTTATCCTAAAACCAACCAATAAAAAGGAACTGTTTGCCGCAGTGCAGGAGGCACAAAAACAGCTGATCATTTCCCAAAGACAGGAAAACATTGCCAAGGAAGGGGTATTTTTCCTGAAGGATCAGCTGATGCAGGAACTTACCGACCACCCCTGCACTTTGGAATTAAAAGAAAAACTCCAGTCCCTTGGACTTACCATGGAGTCCTATTATGTTGCAGCCTTCAAACCTGTGTCAGACGATCCTGACCTGCCTGCACTGAAAAAAATTATAATCGAAGAAAAACAGAATTCTTATTGCTACCGCTATAATAACCTGATTATTAATATTTATTTTCAGCCATCTGACTTCGCCCGTCCTATTGATCAGGAAGACCAAAAAAGCTGTTCATTTACAGCAATTCCAGACTACATTATAAAAAACTGCCAGGAAATTTCCGGTATTGCAAAAGCTCTTGGTTCAACAGAAGTCCTTACAGGGATCAGTGCTCTTCATCAGTCTCCGGAAGTGTTCCAGACTGCAGTTTCCGAAGCCATCCAGGCACTGACCCACAATTTTTACAGCGAGCAGAATATCTCTGTTTTTCATAACAGCAGCCAGGAAGTTCCAGCTGACCTTTCTGTTGAGAATTCGCTGGACCTTTACCAGATAGAAAGCAGTCTGAACAACTGGGATTTTACAGGAGCAACCTCCATGTCCGGTCACATGTTTTCAAAGTTTAAAAGCAGCTTTACCAACTCCCAGGATGCCAAAAATATCTGCTCTCAGATTTATTACATCTGCTGCCGTGTTCTGGTAAAAAAAGAACTGGAGCCTGTCCCTGTTGACTATCTGGAAAAAATCAGTAAATCACGGGATATTTTTGCCCTTGAAAACACAATCACAGACATTATGGAATACACAAAGGAAAACAGTATTTCCTCTCATGCTGTTCCAAACTATATTATTGAAAATACCCTCCGCTATATTTCCCAGAATCTTTCCGGAAATCTTTCCCTGGATGCCATAGCCGGACAGCTGCATATTTCTCCCTCCCATTTAAGCCGTACCTTCAAAAAAGCTGCCCTGGGCTCTCTGACGGAATATATTAATAAAGAACGGATTGAAAAAGCCAAAGAGCTTCTGCAAAATACAGACCTTCTTACCTATGAAATCGCAGAGTCAGTAGGTTATAAGGACGCCACCTATTTCTCTTCCATTTTCCGCAAATACGAAGGCATCAGTCCGTCAGAATATAAAGCAAAATTTTTCTGAAGCAGAAGCCAGAGCATGCAAAAAAATCTTTCTGCAAAATGTGCGTCGCAATTTATGGAAGATTTTTTTGCATGTTCTATGGCATCCCCCTCAATTTTTTCAGCACTTTTTTCTCCATTCTGGAAACCTGCACCTGGGAGATGCCCATTTTTCCAGCGACTTCCATCTGGGTCATATCCTGAAAATACCGCATTCCGATCAGCTGCCGCTCCTCCCCATCCAGTTTTTCCAGAAGCTCCTCCAGAAATATTTTGTCAAGTGTCTGCTCATGTACATTTTTATTTTCCGGAAGCCTGTCCACAAGCTGAATCTCGCTTCCATCTCCCTGATATACAGTACGGTAAATAGATTCCACCTCTGTCACAGATTCCATAGTCATTGCCAGCTCTTCCACAGACATATTCATTGCTTTTGAAAGCTCCCGGATATTTGGCTCACGCCCCAGTACTTTTTCCATTTTCTCCCGCATTTTGTAAATCTTATACTGGTTTTCTTTTATGGAACGGCTTACCTTCAGCATTCCGTCATCTCGAAGAAACCGCTTGATTTCACCCATGATCATAGGCACTGCATAGGTAGAAAATTTTACATCAAAGCCGGGATCAAAATTGTCCACAGCCTTTAGAAGTCCGATACTTCCAATCTGGAACAAATCCTCCATATCAACTCCTCTGCCTAAAAAGCGCCTGGCGACACTGTATATCAGCCCCATATTTTCCTGAAACAAAGTATCTCTTGCATCTTTATCCCCCTGGTGAATACGTTCAATAAGAGCAAGAGTGTGATCCATTTCCCCTCCTGGCTGCTAGAGCGTGTTTCGCTGTACTAATTTCCGATTTTTTTACTCATGTGGACACATGTCCCTTTTCCTACTTGCGATATTACCTTTACTTCATCCATAAAAGCCTCCATAAATGTAAATCCCATTCCAGAGCGGTCCTGATCTGCTCTTGTTGTATACAAAGGCTCCATAGCTTTTTCAACATCAGAAATTCCCACTCCCTTATCTTCAATTTCTACATATATAGTCCGTTCTTTTCGGATACAGTTCATACGTATCTTATGTACTTCCCCTTTATATCCATGGATGATACAATTTGTAACAGCCTCCGAAACAGCTGTCTTCAGGTCTGCCACTTCTTCCATAGTTGGATTCAGCTGCGTACAAAATGCCGCCACTGTTACTCTTGCAAGTCCTTCATTTTCCGGCCTGCTGTCAAAAATAAGGGTCATTTCATTTGCGTTTTCCATTGTACTCCCCTCCTTCTTCATTTTCTGTTTTTTCCAGCTCCAGAAATCTGCTCACCCCTGACAAACGGAGAAGCTTTTCGATATATGCACTGACATGGCAGGCTTTCATGCAGCCAGAACGCATTCCAAGTGCCCGGTAACGTCCCATGATCAGCCCCACGCCGGAACTGTCCATAAAAACGGTCTCTCCGAAATCAAAACAAATAGTGCGGATGTAAATCTTTCCCATAATGCGGTCAGACTCCCTTCTGATCAGATCCGATGACGGATGATCCAGCTCCGCCGGAAGCTTTATGTTCAGACAGGTTCCTGTAGTTTCAAAAACAGGCTTCATAAATAAAATCCCCCTTATATTTTTTCCTGATTTTTATAAATTATTCGTAATCAGTATAACTAGGACAGGCCGCCAAAAGGCTTTCTGCAAAATTTTTTATACAACAAAGGTTCCTTACTGCACGAAAAAAGGATGTGCAACAATGCACATCCCCTGTTTGGAGGTTTCTCTTTTTGTATTTGGATATTTTTTATCTGTTTTTAATTCAGATGATACTCAATATTCCTGATAATCTCCATTCTCATCATAATATCCGTTTTCATCGCTATAGCCTGAATCTCCGGATTCATCATAACTGTTGTCGTAATATCCGCTGTCACCAGAATTGTCATATCCGGATTCATCGTATCCGGAATTATCATATCCGGAATTATCGTATCCGGCATCACTTCCGTCTGTATTTTGGCTGCCACCATCTGCGATGCTTCCATCACTACCACCAGAGCTGCTGCCCTCACTGCTTCCGGAACCGGAACTGCTATCTCCTTCCGAAGAGCTTCCGTCATCCTGGATTCCGGTCACACCTGTTGCAGAACAAATGGTATTATAAATTCCCATCACATCATCCCCAAGCTGGTTCTCATAAACCTTCTGGATTTCCAGTGCTGCTGCATCGTATTCACTCTGGGTGTAAGAAACATATGCGTTTAAAAGTGCCTGATAGCTCGTACTCTTTTTCTGAACAGAATCCAGCTGCTGGGTGATTTCTTCTGCCACATCTCCGGATTCCTTTGCTTCTCCCTGGGCTTTGGAAAGCTCTGCACCCTGACTTGCCAGTGATTCACTGTATTTTACGATCTGCTGATTGGCTTCCCTGTAGATGCCCTGCTTAATAGCCGGTACTGCCAGAAGCCAGAACGCCACTGCTCCAGCTGCCACTCCTGCCATCAGCGTCACAAACAGGGAAATTCTGGAATTCTCTCTGTAAACTGCAGGCTGTACCACCATTCCCCGGGAGCTTTCTTCCGCTTCTGCCTCTTTTTTATTGCCTCCGAAAAGCCCTTTTTTCTGCTTTTCCAGTCTGGTGGTTACACCGGTACGTTCATCCACTTCCCGTAAAAAGCGTAAAGTTGTAGTATTAGTCTTATCGATTCTTGCCGCTTTTTTCAGAGTTCTCCTTGCTTTTCCCCAGTCATGGTTCTTCATATAAATCAATGCAAGAAGGTGATAACCCTTGATCAGCTTCGTATTCTGCCCCAGGATCTTGCGAAGCTGGATTGCTGCCATATCCTCATGACCTTCCCTGCAAAGGGCAAGTGCATTGTTATATTTTCGGATCGTCTCATTTATGGCATCCAGCTTGTTTGAGTTGGCCTGAAGACGGTTAATATATTCATTTGCAATGTTACGGGTAGGCTGCAGGTTCTTGCTGATCACCCACTCGCTTAAAGCAGCCACCACTTCTCCTGTTTCAAAATACACAAGACCCAGAAGATTTCTCGCCTGTATATTTCTCTTATTAAAAGTAAGGCTCTGTTTCAGACAATTAACGGCTCCTGAAAGGTCACGGATACTGGCCTTTTCCAAGCCCTGATTATAGTAAAGTTTGGAGAGATACTCCACCTTTTTCTGGATCAGGACGTTACACCCGCAATGAGGACAGTAATCCAGGTCCTTATCTGCCAGGAACGCGCCACAATTCATACAGTTCATTGGTATCTCCTATTCTACTTCACTCTTCTGCCACTTTTGGACTCCCGCAGCATCTCCTGAAGAATGTCCAATATATCGGTCAGTTCTCTGTCATAAATAGCCCCTTCCGCATCTGTTACATCCAGACAGGGCTCAAACTTCTTCAGTTCCTCTTCGTAATCTATCATAAAATTCCTCCATAATCTCTCGTTATCTGTAAAAATAAGAAAGAATGCTGCCCAGCAGGGCTTTTTATGTAACAAGGAATTATAATGGCTTTTCCTGTTACATAAATGAATATTTCTCAATTACTTTCCAGAATTTTTATTTGCTTTTTTCCTTCAGCAAAATAGCTTTAATCTCTCCCACCAGATAAAGGGAACCAACGCAAAACAGCATTCCATCTTCCCCCTTCGCAGCACGCGCCATCTGAAACGCCTGTGCGATATCATCAGAATTTCCCACATCCTCACAGCCTTCTTTACAGAAAATCTCTGCAAGCTGTGCAGACGGAACCTCACGGTATCCACCAACCTCTGTAGTCACAACCTTTCTGAACCTGATCCGGCTGCAGATGGTATGAATCATATCCTGATAATCCTTATCACTTACTGCTGAAAAAAGAAGAGTAAGAGGGTATTCCTCCTGAAAACGCTCTGCTGTTTCCACAAATCTGCGGACGCCATCCTCATTGTGTGCACCATCTACGATCACACCCGGCAGAATTGTCTCCATTCTGCCCTGCCATCTGGTATCTGCAATTCCATTTTGAAGCTGATCCATCGTTACCGGAATCTGCTCTTTCAGCACTTCCATAGTGGTAAGTGCCAAAGATGCATTCATTACCTGATACCATGCAATAAACGGAATATGGAATCTGTTATCCCCATAGTACTTATCTTCCAGTGAAAAATCAATGCCATCCTTATTATTTCCAAGCACCCTTGCATCTGCCTGAACAACTTTATATGCAGGGCTTTTAAGCTCCTTTGCCCTGGCTTCGATCACTTCTGCTGCATCCGGATCATTTCCATCAAAGATTACAGGCACACCAGGAACGATAATTCCGGCCTTCTCTCCTGCAATTTCTTTTACTGTGTTTCCAAGGAACTGCATATGATCCAGACTTATTGATGTGATCACACATGCAACCGGATCTTCTACTGCGGTGGTAGCATCCAGCCTTCCCCCAAGCCCTGTTTCCAGTGTAACATAATCCACACCTGCTTCTGCAAAGATCACCATTCCCATAAGAAACAGCATTTCAAAATAAGTAGGATGATAACTGCCCTCTGCCACCAGCTCATCAGACAATGCTTTTACCTTTATAAAAGCCTTCAGAAACGTATCATCATCAATATTTACCTCATTGATCTGAAAACGCTCATTGATTTTCACCAGGTGCGGCGAAGTAAACAGCCCACATGAATAACCGGCCTCTCTTAAAATCGAAGTCAGAAACGCACAGGTGCTTCCTTTTCCATTGGTTCCTGCAACATGTATTACCTTAAACTTCTTCTGTGGATTCCCCAGTCTCCTTAAACATTCTTTCGTATGCTCCAGACTGTTCTTTGTGGTAAACTTCGGAGTCTCCTCAATATAAGCAACTGCTTCTTCGTAATTCATTTTCTTAACCACCATTTTATCTCTATTGTATTTTATTTCATGTACACATCGTACATCTTTATCCATATTCTCACTATTTTGGCACATAAACCTGTCCATTTTTATGCGCCTCCACAACTAATTACCCTATCATTATATAATAGTCACACCAGAAGTCCACCCCTAATCGTAACTTTTTATCCGACAAAACCTGCCGTTGACGGATTGTTTCACCGTTTGTTCAAGATAATACACTTTGAAAAATGTTGTCATGTATTTTTTAATAAAAAAGGAGAGGATATGGTCTGAAGCAAACCATTTTATCCTCCCCCTTTTTTAATTTTATATTACTGCTCCTTAGCAGCCACCTTCCACTTACTTTCATACAGCGCATAAACCGCCCTGTCAAAGCTCTTGCTAAGAGCCTTTCTGGTGGAACTGTTACTTCTTTGCACCACTGAGAGCCTGTCAAAATCCGACAGCTCCGTTCCTGAAATTACCAGCATAGTGGGGCTTACATACGCCGTGTCATACCACTCTCCATTTAACTTCACCTGACTGGACGGCGTAAAGTTTGTTCCCTGAATATAATAAGTCCAATCCGTATCGGAAACCAGACGAATAGAATCCAGTTTCACATCATAAAGTCCCATTCGCATCTTTGTCCGCTCAAATGGATTTTCCCCATCATAAGCATAGCGTTTTCCATACAGAACATCATACTGAAGAGTTTCCAGATCCACCTGATAATTCTTAGTATTTCTTCTTGCCTGGTGATACTTCATGATCGTACCCTCATGAATGCCAACCCGGTCCAGAACCTCTGCTGCGATCTGATAAGAAGCCAGATTTTCATCCTTTTTGGTAAGTCCCATATTATCCCAGATCACATACTCTGTCTGGAACAGATACTTATTCTCCAGTTCTTCCACAGTCAGTCCCATTGTAGGCAAATGATCGCCATACATAACCAGGATCACATCCTCCGGATACTCAGAAAGAGCATCTGTTAACTCTTTCACAAACTGATCCATCTCATGGATCTGATTCACATAATACTCCCACTTACAGTCCTGTTCCTCTGTAGGAGAACCAGATACTGTAATGGTTGGATTATCCAGAATTGGCTCGCTTGGATAGTCACCATGGCCCTGAACAGAAATTGTATACACATAATCCGGACCCTCTGTGGAATCCAGACTTTTCAGGATCTCATCCGTGAGCACGCTGTCCTTCACCCATCCAAGAGGATTCTGCAGATTTTCGTCTTTCATATATTCCTCTGAAGTAAAGGTATCAAACCCCAGATTTGGAAAAACAGATCTTCTGCCGTAGAAATTTGCCTCATTGTTATGTACTGCATGCGTAGAATATCCAAGATTTTTCAGTACATAAGGCACACTCTCACAGGTAGTCTCCTTGAGAATACTCTTATAAGGATATTCACCAGGGCCAAAATAATGAAGGCTCATACCTGTAATCGTCTCAAATTCCGTATTGGCAGTACCAGCTCCAACAGAGGGCACCTTATAATATCCGGAAGAATATTCTTTCATCAGCTTCCTGAAATTAGGAATGGGATCTTCTGAAATATTCAGGTAATTTACCAGAGTTGGATCAAAGAAAGATTCCAGCTGGAGAAACAGAATATTCGGTCTTTTTCCATCCTCTTTTGTTTCCGGAAGGTTGGATTCTGTTTTTTCAATTCTTTTAATCTCGTCTTCGGAATAATCCCTTGGCTGGCTGATACCGGTATTAAAAATAGTAGTTGCCAGGCAGTATGGGTATCCATAATCTTCATAGGCAAATGCAATATTGCCAAAATAATTGGACAGAACTCTCTTCTCAAGAGCTAACTGTGTCACTCCCCCAAAAGCTGCGATTCCCACAAGAATCAGCGGAATCACATAACGATACCTGATTTTCTGCTGATATTTCGGTCCTTTTATAAACAAAACCAGAAGTCCCAGAAGGACAAGTCCGATAATGATACAACCTGCCACAACACCATAGAACGGAAGATACTTCTGCATAATGGCAATTCCATCTGTCAGCATATGAAGATCCGGCCCGGTAAAAGGTGTAACACGGTTCATCAGCAGAATGCAGTTTACAATTCCCAGAAACAGCCAGAAAACCGAAACTACCACCCGCCAGAAAAACCTTCTGTGAAACAGATACACAATCAGCATTGTGGTAAAAATAAACGCAGTATTATAAGCAAACACCAATGGCTTTCCCGTCATATAATTCCAGGCTTCCACCACAGAGTGGCGGCACAGCGCCTCTATGATAAAATAAAGGACTGTGCACCAGAGTGCCTGAAGGATCAGGGAAATCTTATTGCAAAATTTGCTGAAGTTCATGCAAATTCTCCTTTTTATCTCTTAAGCTGCTCAAGCTGTGTTCCAACTTTTTCTTTCATCTCTTTGTATTTTGCAAGCTTCTCCTTTTCTGCATCAACCTTTGCAGCCGGAGCTTTGTTTACAAAGTTTGGATTATTCAGCATTCCCTCGCAACGTGCGATCTCCTTTGTCAGCCTCTCCTGCTCTTTTGTCAGTCTCTCAAGTTCTTTTTCCTTATCTACCAGATCCTCAAGAGGCATATAAACAACCGCATTGGAAACAACAACAGAAACAGCATCCTCGCCGATTCCGGTCTTATCCTGCTGAACATAGATTTCCTTTGCAAATGCAAGGTTTACAAAAGATTTTTTGCTCTTCTCATACATTTCGCAGATAGCCGCATCTTTTCCAACAATAATAAGATGAGTCTTTCTGTTCTGTGGAACATTCATGCTTGTTCTTGTATTACGGATGCCTCTTACCACTTCCTGGAAGCTTCCAATTGCAAGTTCTGCCTCTGGAGAATTCCACTCTTCTTTGTAAACCGGCCAGTCAGAGATCATAATAGACTCTTCTTCCGGAAGAAGGGTACAGTAAATTTCCTCTGTGATAAATGGCATAAACGGATGAAGAAGCTTCAGGCCCTGTGTCAGTGCAGTGCGAAGTGTCCACAGCGCCTCATTGGCTGCCTTCGGATCTTCCTCTGCCTTCCACAGACGTACCTTTGCAATCTCAATGTACCAGTCGCAAAGCTCATCCCACAGGAAATCATAAACCTTCTGAACTGCAATTCCCAGCTCATATTTGTCCATGTTCTCTGTAACTTCTTTGATTACATTGTTCAGTCTGGAAAGGATCCAGCGGTCTTCAGCACAAAGGGAAGCTACATTTTCCGGCTCTGTTACAGTTTTTCCTTCCAGATTCATAAGAACGAAACGGGAAGCATTCCAGATCTTGTTTGCAAAGTTACGGCTGGACTCTACACGCTCCCAGTAGAAACGCATATCGTTTCCAGGTGCATTTCCTGTCATTAAAGTAAGACGAAGTGCATCTGCGCCGTATTTATCAATTACTTCAAGAGGATCAATACCGTTTCCAAGAGATTTACTCATTTT
>CAKRMK010000013.1 GCA_934364795.1 uncultured Blautia sp. | reverse complement strand
TTCTCAATTCTTCCAGCTGCATCAGCAGAGTTTACGATTGGTTTTCCTTTGGAACGGTTGTATACGGAAATACCAGCCTCAATTGCTTTTTTGTTGGATGTATCCAGAGACAGCGGAACGTTGTCAAAGTTCTCCTGAAGAAGCTTAACAGCCCATTTCATCAGGTCTTCTCCATCATTCTCAGCTGGTCCGATGTTTACATCAAGATAAACAGCACCAGCATCAAGCTGCTGTTTTGCTCTCTTTAAGATCGGCTCAGGATCTCTCTCTGTAAATGCTTTATTTACAGATGGTGCTGTTGTTGAAAGTCTCTCTCCAATTGTAACAAATTTTGCCATGTCAAATGTTCTCCTTTACATTTATAGTGGTGCCGCTCATAAGCGGCATACCCTTTTAGTATCCTGAAGGCTTAAATCAGCCTTCAAGATCCTTTAAGAACTTCACAAGCTGTACAGCTTCTCTTGGTCCAACGATGATTTCCCAGCCCGGAAGTTTAGCTTCCAGATCACCCTTCAGGACTGCAACCTTGCCTGGGATTACCAGACGTCTGCTCTTAACATTTGGCTCTACTTTTTCTTTGAAGAATGTAGAAATACTGTTTCCGGAGAATTTTCCTGCTGCCCAGGATGTCAGTACGGATAAACCGCCGGCATCGTTGATAACAAGATTAAGCGGAACACCGGAACGCTCCAGCTCACCGGATACAAGGAAGTATGTAAGAGCGAAGTCAACAGTTGTAACAACAAGAGAATTCTCATCTCCACCATTCATCGGGTAGATACCTGGTTCTACACGCATTGGCTTCTGCGGGTCAGTAAATACGTTCTGACGCAGACCATATAACGGAAGTGCCTCTGCATATGTCATACGCTCCATAACAACGATGGAACCATATTTCATTGTAAACATAGCTGCCAGACCTGCCTGAAGATGATAATCACCGCCAGCGATCTTTGCCAGGTTAACGATAGATGGATATCCAAAGGTTCTGTCCTGATCCTTCAGAGCTGCACGACGTACCTGTACGGCATTGCCGAAGGTTTCTTTGATGTCAGCGCCTGTTACATCAAGTACCAGATTCTTGTTTCCAAGCTTCTCAATTGCTGCTGTAGTATCATATAACTCATTAAGATCTTTGCCAGATACACCAAGTACAACACCAGCTGCTGTTGCAACTGCATTCATAGCCTCATAGTTAGAAGCATTTGCTCCGTTTAATACCGGTTTGCTGTCCTTGCAAACCTCAAGGGCTACTTTTGCGATCTCCGGATCAGAACATCCCAGGATAAGGGTACGTCCAAGAGCAGCTGCTTTCTGTACAAGAGCTACATATTTGTCAGCTGTTGCCTCTGTATCGCAGTTTACGTAAACGATCTCTGCGTACATTCTCTCACCGATACGGTCGTAATCAACCTTCGGGATCTCAGCCAGCTTCGCATCTACAGTAGCGTCATCCATGCATGTGCAAAGCTCTACTGCATATCTTGTCTTGTTTACAAAGGTCTTCTCATGTCTGAAAAGAACTGTCTCACCACCAAGGGTAAGCTCCTCATCGCCAGTACCGATCTTGATTGTCTTCATTGGCGGAGCAGTTGCCTCGGAAAGAGATGCTAACGCTTCCTCAGACATATGTGGACACTGCTCAATCTTTAAAGCGCCCTGTGCAACTTTCATGGAGAAAGCCATACATGTCGGGCATCCACATTCCTTACAGTTTTTCTTTGGTGTTAATTTAAAAATCTGAATACCATTCAGTGCCATATCAATTTTTCCCTCCTAAAAATATTACACAAGTGCTTTGATCATCTTAGCGATGGTCTTTACAGACTCTGGATGTCTTAAAATAACTGCGTCAGATCCTGCTGCCAGGTCTGCTGCTGCAGTCATAACTTCCATGTCGATACCACGCTCATCCTCTGAACCCCATTCAGGCATATCTTCCTCAGTAGCAACTGATTCCTTTACGCCCCATGTCTCAGAAGAAACCGGTGTAATAATAGGCATCTGCAGCATATTATCGTTCTGGGATAATGCTGCACCTTTGATACGGTCCATAGTGGAAACAACATACTCGTAACCATAACCAACGGTAGCTGTTCCTACGTTCATAACGATCTTCTTCGCATCAACACCTAACTGTGTTGTTACTACGTTCAACTGTTTTGCAAGGTTGATATCATCAGCAGACTCAGCGCCTACGATCTGATTGTAAGCAAGTCCTGCTGCAGCACCGATTGCCTTGTAGTTTTCTTCCTTCTCAGACATAACGATTACGTTTCTGCCCTGAAGTGCTTCTGCAACCTTCGGAAGAAGTTCCGCATCCTTCTCCACATTCTTGCAGCCTTCAACTACTAATGGACAGTCGATTGCATCTGCAACCTCTTTAACGATTGCAATAAGTTCTTCTGTAGATTTGTTTACTCCGTTTGGATCTCCGCCTTCCAGGTTGAGTACAACGAAATCTCCACCTTCCATAGCTGCTGCTTTCTTAGCGATCTCAGCCATAGTGGTGCATCCTTCATAATATGCTTTGATTCCAGGTGCAAAGTCTTCAAGTCCCATATCAGTGATCTCTACACCGATTTTTGGGCTGTTCTCAGTTGGTGCGTCAAATGTATAGAAAGGAAATGTGGAATTTCCTCCAATAGTAACCGCTTTATCGCCAGTTCCAACCGTAACAGTGTTGATCTTTGCGTTGAACTTCTGTGGTTTCTGATTAAATGGCATTTCTTAAAGCCTCCTTAAAAATTTGTAAAAATATACAGAACCATTATACTACATCATCGGATCCATTGACAATGCAGGATGGTTATGTTCTGTTAAAAATGCAACAAGAACTTCCGGATCTGTGGCAACGGTCTCATCACCGATCATATCAGTGAAATTATCAATGCCATAGAGTTCTTTTGCTGTTTTGTTGAGACGTTCCGCCACGGTCTCTTTTAATTCCTTTGGCATCCATACGATACGCTCAATTCCGCCCTCTGCCTTCATGAATTTCTTGGATGAAATAAAGTGTTTTCCATGTCCCATAAAGCCTGGTGTCTGTACACCGCCTCCGGTCATGGAAGCCATCTCGGAGAACGTCATTCCAAGAGGTGTCATGCCTGCATACTCACGGTTTGCGATAACAACACCATTAGAGAATGGCTCGATACCGCAGATACACTCAAAGCATCCGCAGGAGGTCATAGGATCCTGCATGATGGAGTACAGAGTAACATGCTCCAGAGCACCCTGGGAATATTTCTTTACTGCTTCATCAACATCTTCATAAGAGCCCAGATTTACATCAATCGGACGCTCTTTGGTGATGATCTGACATGGGCCGTTTGGATCCAGCTCATTTGTGGCTTTTGCATCAAGCCATGAAACGGCTCCGCAAAGTCCAAGTCTCTCCGGTGTTACTACGCAGACATGTGACGGAGAAAATGCCTGACACAGGATACAGCTGTAATAAACATCTACAGACTCATCCGTGAGAGTCTCCAGACGGGCATCACGTTTGTCAAAAGTAGGAATTGCTACTTCGTGACGCATTCTGGTACACTCAGCAGGATCTGTGTAGACAGTTACCTGACACTTATCTACAACTGCTTCAAATTCATTCTTTACCTGTGTGTAAAGAACTTCACCAAAGTGTTTTGCCCTGAAGCCAGCTGCAAATGCATCATTGCTGATACGGATACGGAACATATCCCTTTGTCCTGTATGGTATACACCTTCAATGCAGTTTATATAATTGTGGAATTTACGCTCGATAACCGGCTCAAAATCCGGCTGCATCTTCTTACCTGCTACTTCTACCACATACGCAAGGCTGTGCTTGCTTCCAGGTTCGAAGCTATCGACCTCCGGACCTACGACAGTAATCTTGTGATCCTCGACCTCATTCATTTCTCTGGTCTGTACAAGCTCTACGCAGTCCACACGGGAACCGTCAAATTCCACACGCATATCTTTACGACGAATAATCTCGCCCTCAAAAGCGGACGCAAACGCAACTGGAATGTCCACCTTTGTAATCTTGATCTTGATTCCTCTGGCTTCCAGGGAAACCTTATTGAAATCGGCAACGTTAGGGCATGCAATCAGTGCACCTGGTACTTCCACAATGTTCTCATCCTCATTGGAGATAACCGGGAATCCAAGCTTGATAGCACCTGCACCTGCTGCAAGAACTACATCATCAACAGGCTTGAAAGCATTTACAAATGCCGGAACCCTGTCTTTGGTGTATGTAAGAAGGCTTGCTGCATCACCAGGTGTTACGTTACCGAAGATCAGTGCTGCACGAAGTGCAACAGATACAACGTGAATAACACTTGTTACGTCTTTTCCCAAAGGAACAATTCGTAAATTATAGCCCATCTTAAGGCCAAGCTCCTGTGCCTGGTCAATAATACCGCCAACCAGTGTTACAAGAATACCCTGTGCCTGATAGCTCTTGATCAGATCAACACCTTCCTGTGCAGTCGGTGCACTTCCAAGAATAACAGCCACACCAGGGATATCCCCTGTTACAAGCGGTACACCAAGCTCACGGATAATGGAATCCGGAAGATGGCCATAACATGGCTCCTGATAAGGCTCTGCCCCATCAAGATATTTCAGTGCTTCAATAAATTCCGCACAGAGGGCGGTGGCTACGCCGGACATAAGAGCATCGTCAAGAGCATGCTCCCTTGTCATAAGAGATTTTACGACGCCAAGAGCTGCCTGCAGTTCTCCAAGTGTTTTGATCTTAACACCGGTTACTGCATAATAGCATGGCAGGCAGTACGCTGTATGAGGAAATCCCACTGCTTTATCTGCACCATGCTGCTGTACAGCATCGTTTACGGCTTTTTCTGTCAGACCGTATACTGCATCATTTCCGCTGAAAATTCTGTTGATCAACAATTTTCTGCATCTCCTTTTCTGTTAATCTTCTATCACAAACCACAGTCTCCGGTACAGACACCATGGATTTGCTGCTAAATAAATTATCAGATATGAATCATTTCATTCCGCAATAAAAATGATCCACTATATTCGCCCTCCGCAGCGAAATCAAAAATCAGTATTCCTGCCAAAAACAGTTATCCCGAAGCCCGCCGCTACAGACGGGCTCTGGGAAATTATCTCTGCTTTGCAGCAGGAGCTGCTAAATAAATTACATCATCGGATCAAGTCCAAGTGCCGGATGTCCTTTCTCTGTAAGGAATCCTACCAGAGTCTCAGGATCTGTAGCAACAGTCTCATCACCGATCATATCTGTAAAGTTATCAATTCCATAAAGCTCTTTTGCAGTAGCATTCAGTTTCTCTGCAATGAACTCTTTTAATTCTTTCGGCATCCATACGATACGCTCGATACCGCCCTCTGCCTTCATGAATTTCTTGGAAGCGATAAAGTGTTTACCATGTCCCATGAATCCAGGAGTCTGAACTCCACCACCTGTCATGGAAGCCATCTCTGAGAAGGTCATTCCAAGAGGTGTCATACCAGCATACTCACGGTTAGCGATAACTACACCATTGGAGAATGGCTCGATACCGCAGATACACTCGAAGCATCCGCAGGAAGTCATAGGATCCTGCATAATGGAGTACAGGGTAACGTGCTCAAGAGCACCCTGGGAGAATTTCTGAACTGCCTCATCAACATCCTCGTAAGAACCAAGTTCTTCGTTGATCGGACGCTCTTTTGTGATTACCTGGCAAGGTCCGTTCGGATCAAGCTCGTTGGTAGCTTTTGCATCCAGCCATGAAACAGCACCGCAAAGTCCAAGTCTCTCTGGTGTAACAACGCAGACATGAGACGGGGAGAATGCCTGGCAGAGGATACAGCTGTAATATACGTCAACTGACTCATCAGTCAGGTTTGCAAGACGGTCATCACGTTTTTCGAATGTTGGGATAGCAACCTCATGACGGATTCTGGTACATTCAGCAGGATCTGTATAGATCACAACCTCACACTTGTCAACAACAGCATCAAACTCATTCTTAACCTGTGTATAAAGAACTTCACCGATATGTTTAATACGGAATCCTGCATCAAATGCTGCATGGCTGATACGGATACGCTGCATATCTCTCTGTCCTGTGTGATATACACCCTCGATGCAGTTGATGTAGTTGTGGAATTTACGCTCGATAACAGGCTCAAAGTCAGGCTGCATGTTCTTGCCGGCAACCTTAACAACATATGCAATGCTGTTCTTGCTTCCGTCTTCCATCTCATCAACTTCCGGTCCTACAACTGTGATCTTATGATCTTCGATTTCAGAAGCATCACAGGTATGTACAAGCTCTGCACAGTCAACACGGGAACCATCGAACTCAACACGCATGTCTTTACGACGGATGATCTCACCTTCAAATGCAGATGCAAATGCAACCGGGATATCGATATTTGTAATCTTGATCTTAATATCACGGGCTTCAAGGGAAGTAGCGTTGAATTTGCTTACATCCTCCTGAACGATAAGGCTCTTCGGTACACGGAAGATGTTCTCTGTCTCGTTTGTGATTACCGGGAAGCCAAGTGCGATAGCACCAGCTCCGCAAGCAACTACAACGTCATCCAGAGGTCCGAATGCGTTAACAAATGCCGGAACACGGTCCATTGTATATTTCATAAGTGTGCCTGCATCTCCAGGTGTTACGTTACCGAAGATCAGAGCTGCACGAAGTGCAACAGATACAACATGGATAACTGCTGTAACGTCTTTTCCAAGAGGAATAACACGTACATTTGCTCCGGTGTTCATGCCAGCTTCTTTAACCTGGTCAATGATTCCGCCAACCAGTGTTACAAGAATACCCTGTGCCTGATAGCTCTTTACAAGAGCAACACCCTCTTCTACAGAAGGAGCAGTTCCAAGGATAACTGCTACACCTGGGATATCTCCTGTTACAAGCGGTACACCAAGCTCACGGATAACAGCATCTGCAAGATGTCCATAGCATGGCTCTTCGTATGGTGTTGCACCGTCAATATATTTCAGAACTTCGATGAACTCTGCACAAAGTGCGGTAGCAATACCGGACATAAATGCATCATTCAGTCTTTTTTCTCTTGTCATAAGAGTTTTTACAACACCAAGAGCCTCTTTTAACTCTTTTAAAGTTGTAACCTTTGTTCCTGTTACAGAATAGTAGCAAGGAAGGCTGTAAGCGGTGTCAGGGAAGCTTACTGCTTTGTCTTCGCCATGCTGTGCAATGGCCGCATCAATAGCGCCCTCTGTTAATCCATAAACAGCGTCATTTCCGCTGAATACTCTATCAAATAAAGTCACTGTAGTACCTCCTATTATTTACAGACTTGATTCGTTGTCTATCTTTTCTTTAATCTTTCTGATCTCTGATGTGACAGTCTCACTGAAATCATAGGGAGATTTGCCCTGGCGGTCTGCGTCCATAACTTCTACATTATAGTGGATCATACCAAGAAGATCCTCAGCCGGAATCTTATTACGGATAAATTCCTCATCCTCAGCATTCCGAACTTTGTTTGCAACTACCTTAACCTGGGTAATGCCAAGATCACCTGCAAGACGCTTTACATTCTTATAGGTCTGTACGCTTCTCGCTCCCGGTTCGATCACAACAATAAATTCATCCATGCTTTCCGTGGTTCCCCGGCCCAGATGCTCCAGACCGGCTTCCATATCCATGATCACCACATCATCCCTGTGTACTACAAGATTGCTGATGATTCTTTTTAACATGACATGTTCAGGGCAGACACATCCGCCTCCACCTGTTTCCACGGTTCCAAGGACAAGCAGCTTTACTCCATTACAAACCTTTCCATAGGTATCCGGAATATCGTCTACCTTGGGATTCAGTGTATAAAACTGATTCTGGCTGTTGGCTCCGGTACGCTCCTCCACCAATTTACGCATTTTGGAAATTGGAACGATGGAATCCAGTGTCTCCTCATCAAAACCAAGAGCCAGGCCCAGGTTTGCATCAGGATCTACATCCGCCGCAAGAACCTTCTTTCCCTCATCTGCGTATAATCTGGCAAGTGTTGCCGCAAAAGTTGTCTTTCCTACTCCGCCTTTACCGGTTACTGCTATTTTCATAAGTTAATCGCGCCTTTCCTGCAATTAGATTCCGAGAGCCTCACGTTTCTCTTCGATTCTCTCGATCATCAGATCGCCTAATTTATCAATATCTTTTTCAACTGTATAAGCAGCCTCTACCCAGTCACGAACACCCTCTGTAAGGAGACTAGCTACCTCTGTGGATCCGGATACATATGGATCTACGCCAAGGAATGTATCAATACCAGTTGCTACTACATAGTTTCCGATGGAAACAGCCTTCTCAGACATCCACTCTGGAGCACATCCTACAACTGGAAGCTGGGAAATATTCAGTCCGGAATCCTTAGCAAGCTCAGCTGCAAGGATCATCATACGGCTGATATCTACGCAGGATCCCATATGTAATACTGGCGGGATATCTGCAAGCTCGCAAACACGTTTCAGGCCGGCACCGCAAAGATCCTTTGCAGCCTTGTCCATAAGTCCTGCACGAGCAGCAGCCTGTGCGGAACATCCGGAAGCGATGATTACGATATCGTTTGCGATCAGTTTCTTCATAAGCTCGATATGAGCGGTATCTGGTCTAACCTTCGGGTTGTTACATCCAACCATAGCAACAGCACCACGGATAACACCGGAAGTGATGCACTCAAGAAGTGGTTTGGTTGTACCTGTCTCATCTACCTGAGAGTTGGTTACACCGTCAAGTGTCTTAACAATTGCTTCTACAGAATATCCAACTGTAGCCTTCTGTTTCATATCCGGGATATGTACAAGCTCTGGTTTTCTGTTCTTGAAGTTCTCACATGCAAGTTTAACGATCTGTTTTGCATTCTCTCCTGCTGTTTCTGCATTAAATCTGATGAAATCAGAATCTGGCATCTGGCAGATCGGAGAAGTTGTGATAAATTTTGTATGGAAGCATTTGGAAAGAGGTCCAAGTGCCGGGAAAATACACTGAACGTCAACTACGATAGCCTCACATGCTCCTGTAAGTACAACGTTCTCCTGCTGTAAGAAGTTACCAGCCATCGGAATACCACGACGCATTGCAACTTCATTTGATGTACAACATACACCAGATACAGTGATTCCCTTAGCACCCATGGATTTTGCATAGTCGATCATTTCTTTGCTGTCTGCATACTCACAGATCATTTCAGAAAGGCTCGGATCATGTCCATGAACAACAATGTTTACGTTCTCAGCATTCATAACACCAAGGTTAGCCTCTGTCTCGATTGGCTTCGGAGTTCCGAAAAGTACATCAGAGAACTCTGTTCCGCACATGGAACCGCCCCATCCATCAGAAAGACCGTTACGAAGGGACTGACGGATCAGTGCCTCAGGCTTAGATGTGTTACCCATATGTGTCATATGAAGTGCACAGGAAACCTCACGGTCAATTGCTCTTGGCTCGATCTCAGCTTCATGCCACAGATCCTGTGTATGCTGCGGAGCTCTCTTTAACCATCTGGAGTAGCCTCTGATCTTTCCGTACTCTTCCTGAGCCAGATCAGACATTTCGTGAGCCAGATCATAAATATCTTTACCTTCTGTCTCAACGCCCCACTCTTTTGCAATACGGATCAGTTTCTCAGGATCTTTAACCTGATAATCGCCGCCCTCTTTTGCATGTCCAAGTGTAATACAGATCTCACGTCCGTGATCAGAGTGAGTAGCTGCGCCGCCTGCTGTAAAGCGAAGGAAGTTTCTTCCTACGATACCATGTACATCGCATCCGCAGATACCTCTCGGTGCCTTAGGTGTAATACGGCACGGACCCATAGCACAGATTCGGCAACATACGCCCTGCTCACCGAATTTACAGTGTGGAGTCTGATTCTTAACACGCATCTGCCAGGAATCAGCGCCTACCTTTGCACCAGTCTCAAGAAGACGGGCTGTGGCAGCTTCGAATTCTTCCACTGTAGTTAATTTGAATTCACTCATTATTGACCTCCTCTAAGTATGTGTTACTTTCAATGATTTTTATTTTGTTCCGGTGCCCGGAACCTATCCCCTCCCATGGGATATGATTCTGACGAAAATTCCGCAGCAGCGTTCCCGCTTACTGCGGAATCCTATACATTCTTATTCTCCTGTAGCACACAGGCCCCGGAGGGTTTAAATTATAATGCAAGTTTATCTACGATTTCACGAAGAGCTGCTTTCACCGGATTATCTTCCGGAAGTCCTGCGGTGGGCTTGCCCTCACAGTCATACTCATAAACAGTTTCATCCTGCGGCACTACGCCAAGAAGATGAAGTCCCTGTTTTTCAATCTCTTCTTTAATTCCATCGTTTAACTTTCCACCAGGAGCGCGGTTGATGATAAGACCAACTGTACTGGGGTGCATATCGCATTCCTTGATCAGTTCTGCGATACGTCCTACTGCCTGTACTCCTCTTCTGGAACAGTCACTGACCAGGATTGCCGTCTGCATAGACGGAAGCACACCTCTGCTGATATGTTCCATGCCGGCTTCATTATCTACTACAATATAAGGATAATTATTCTGATACTTTGCAAGCTGTGTCTGGAGAAGTCCGTTTACAAAGCAGTAACAGCCCTTTCCCTGTGTTCTGCCCATAACCAGAAGATCAAAATCATCATCTTCTACAAGAGCATCTTCAAAACGTCTTTCCGCATAATCAGCCTTTGACATTCCTGCCGGGATTGGATTCTCACTTGCAAGCTCTGCACGGGCAATTTCTTCCCTTACATCACCAAGTGTTGTCTCTACTTTTACTCCCAGAACTTCATTCAGATTGGAGTTTGCATCAGCATCCACTGCAAGGATGGGACCCTTGCCCTTCTCACAGAGATACTGGATCATCATTCCGCATAATGTAGTTTTACCAACGCCGCCTTTTCCTGCGACAGCAATTACATGTGCCATAAAATCAATTGCCTCCTGAAAAAATTAAGTCAAAATATCATTAGATTAAGGTACGAAGTCCGGATCTGTCGATAATCTCGGATACATCTTTCCATTTATTCAGAGCGTACAGATGGATACCATCTACACCAAGAGCACGGTACTCATCAATCTGTTTGATTGTGTACTCGATTCCCTCTTCTTTGAATCTCTTAATCTTGTCATCATAGAACATATCAAACGGCTTGCCGTCTGCATCTTTCGCTGCAAATGGGTTCGGGAACAGCCAGTTTCTGGAAATGAGTCTGCAAAGCTCACGGTCCATTACACAGCCGTTACGGGAAAGTGCCATATTGATTGTTGCAGACATGTCAAGGATTGGCATAACTCCAACATCTACAGGCATGGTAACACCAGCTTCACGGATTGCATCCAGCCAGTATTTAAACTGTTCCATATCCCAGCAAAGCTGAGTCATGATATAGTCAGCACCATTGTCCTGTTTCTGTTTCAGAACAGCAATATCAGCCTCAAGGCTGCGACATGCAATATGTCCTTCCGGAGATCCTGCAACAGCGATTTCGAATTTGTCGCCAAACTCATCACGAACAAATTTTACAAGGTCTGTAGCATAATTAAAGTCGCCACAGGTAGTAGTCTCACCAAGCGGAATATCTCCACGAAGTGCAAGCATATGGTCAACGCCCTCTGCCAGGTACTGATCCAGCTGTGCTTTGATTCCTTCTTTGGTGTTCTTGATTACTGTGAAATGAGTAACCGGAATGGTTCCTGCATTTTTGATCATCTGACAAACTTCTCTGTTAGCACCAACGTTTCCGCCGCCTGCACCGTATGTACAGGAAATGTACTCTGGTTTGTACTTCATCAGATGTTCGATTGTTCCTGGAAGATTCTCCATTCCTTTTTCTGTCTTCGGCGGAAAAAGCTCGAAGGACAGAAGCATTTTTTCTCTCATAGCTTCTGACAATTTCATAATTACATACCTCCACGTATTTTGTAATTTATTCTAAAGGCTTATGCCTGAAGATCATATAAGATGTACTGCTGCTATAGAACTGTGGATCAGTCACATTTCACTTTTACAATGCTGTTGGCAAGGTCAACCATAAGAATAGTGCCCTCTACAACTCTCTCGTCACCCATAATGTCACGAAGGATCAGTTTTTCTCCTTCCACATTAATACGGCTGACATTCTTAAAAATAACTGAATCATCACTTTCTTTGTAAACAGTTGCTAAACACATATCAATGCCTCCTTATTTCATTTCCTCTTTTACCAGGGTAAGGGCAAGTCCAAGGCGCATGTTTCCCTTCTGGAAATCAGAAACGCTTTCCTTAATAGTCTTGGCAGCGGCATCCATTCCCATCTTAGCCAGATTATCTGCCATCTGGTCAAGCTCTGCTGCATGATGCTCATTGTGCTGCAGCATATATGTCAGGAGTGCCACAGTCTCATTCTTGCAATCTCCTCCCTGACAGGAACCGCACTCTGTAGCACAGTTCTGTCCTTCTGTATGTGTATGGTTATGGGAATCAGAACCCTCATGGGTATGAGCGTGTGTATGGCTTACTCCATCAGCGTGTGTGTGCTCATGGGTATGCTCATGTCCATGCTGGATCAGGTTTCCGTTTTCGTCTTTGATCAAATGCATTGCATACTCCTTTCCGCCTGTAAAACAGACAGATGAATTACGGCATAATTCCATATTTCTTCAAAAGGTATGAATCTAAAAACAGGCACGAAAAAAGCTCACGCCATTAGTGTGAGTGAGCATAAAAAAAGATATTCTTTCCCTCTATAGTGGTAACGAGATTCCGCTTATCTCTTCTTTCATGCATAACGCCATTCCTTTCTTCTACCTAAAAAAAATGCAGACTTATGACATAAATTTATCAATTTTTCTTTTATTATACATCCTTTTTCTTTATTACGCAAGGATATAATTATAAATTTTTACCAAATTTTATCGCTTTACCAAACAAATATATGTTTTAATTTCTGTACAATTTTACCAAATTTTACATTATATTGTCTAAAGATTAACGAGCTCTTTTCATTGCAAAAAACAGGTGCTTCTTTCCTGATTATGTGCTATAATAATTAAAGTTTATTTTTTAGCAAGGAGGAATTATCTTTGAAAGAAACCGTATTCCTGAACAACGACAGAGAAATGCCCCTTCTGGGGCTTGGAGTATATAAAACAGCTGATGACGAAGCCGAGACAGCCATTACTGCTGCCGTAAATGCAGGATATCGTCTGATAGATACTGCATCTGCTTATAAGAATGAGGAAAGCGTCGGCAGAGCCATTGCCAAGTGCGGTATTCCCCGTAAGGATCTTTTCATCACCAGCAAGATCTGGAATAATGCCCAGCGCCTGGGTGATGTGGATGGTGCCTTTTACCGCAGCCTGGAAAGACTGAAGCTGGATTATCTGGACCTCTACCTGATCCACTGGCCGGTTCCCGGATGCTACACCAGCACCTGGCTGGAAATGGAGAAGCTTCTTGAATCTGGCCGTGTACTTTCTATTGGAGTCAGCAATTTCCAGATCCACCATCTGGAAGAACTAAAGAAAGTTTCCGGTATTGTTCCTGCTGTTAACCAGATTGAGTGCCACCCTCTCTGCTATCCAAAAGAACTGATCGAATACTGCCAGGCTGAAGGCATCCAGGTTCAGGCATATTCCCCCCTTGCAAGAGGTGCTTATCTTGATAATGATGTTATGTGTGTCCTTGGCACGAAATATGCACACACTCCCGCCCAGGTAGGTTTGCGCTGGGCGATCCAGAAAGGAATTTCCGTAATTCCAAAATCAGTTAATCCTGACCGTATTGCTTCCAATGCCAATATTTTTGATTTCAATATCGAAGACGAAGATATTGCTATTATGGATACACTGAACGAAGATCTCCATACTGCCCATGTGCCGGACGATCTGAAGGATGTTATTTTCTGATAATATATCAAGGCATATTAAAAAGCTCTGTTTTCACGCATCCAGGCATAGAACAGAGCTTCTTGCTTTTCCAAAAACAGCAGCCGAAATTCTCCATATAAATCGTGGAAAATTCCGGCTGATATTTTTATCTTTTTTTTCATTTCGGAGTCTTTCTGTTATTCCCAGGAAATCTCTCCCTGTTTTTCTCTTTGCATAAGATCCTTCACTGCTTCTGAAGCTGGCTTATCCTCAAATAAAAGCTTATTCACTTCTGTAATGATCGGCATATCTACGCCATATTTTTCTGCCAGCGCTTTCGCTGCTTTTGCAGAATATACGCCCTCCACAACCATCTGAACCTCATCCATAGCCTGCTGCATGGTATATCCTTTTCCCATAAGATATCCGGCACGCCTGTTACGGCTATGCACACTGGCACAGGTTACAATCAGATCCCCGATTCCGGAAAGCCCTGCAAAAGTCTCTAATTTCGCACCCATTTTCACACCAAGCCTTGCCATTTCTGCAATTCCTCTTGTAATCAGTGCCGCTTTTGTGTTGTCTCCATAGCCAAGACCATCTGCGGTACCTGCTGCCAGGGCAATTACATTCTTAAGAGCTCCGCCAAGCTCTACACCAAGCATATCCGGCGTTGTATAAACACGGAAAACAGGACTCATAAAAAGCCCCTGCAAATATTCTGCTGTTTCTTTTTTGCTAGCGCTTACCACGCATGTAGTAGGAAGCCCCCTGCTTACTTCTTCAGCATGGCTTGGACCGGAAAGTACGCACACATCTGCCTGTGGAATTTCTTCTTTGATAATATCGCATACAGGCATAAGAGTCTGTTCTTCTACGCCTTTTGCTACGTTTACAATGATCTGTCCTAGTTTTATATATGGTGCCAGTCTCTTACTCACACTGCGGATATAAGCAGAAGGTGAGGCAAAAACCACCACATCAGCATCTGACAGTGCAGCCTTGTCATTGCCTGTTATCAAAATCCCCTCCGGTATTTTTACTCCGGGCAACTTAGCCGGATCCTCTCTTGTTTCATTCAGGGTCTGTGCCTTTTTTTCATGTGCAGACCACAGCATGACCTGATGACCATTATTGTGAAGCAGTATTGCAAGTGCTGTTCCCCAGCTTCCGGTTCCCATTACACTGACTTTTGCCAAATTCATCACCTCATCCTTCAGACAATTTTATTTCTGCGCCGCCTTACCTGCGCCAAGTTTATTTTCTGTTCCATTAAGGAGACGGGATATATTTGCTCTATGCCTGTATATGGCAAGGGCAGTCATAAGTCCCATGATCACATCCATCTCCAGAGTGTAGGAAAAATCCATCCCGTAACTTCCAGCTGCGCCAAAGCAGACAAAACAGATCAGAGCTCCTATATAGGCAGCCATAGAACCAAGAGAAACATATCTTGTGATTACAACAATCCCGATAAAAACAGCTGCACAGATCAGAAATACTCTCCAGTCAAGTGCCAGCAGCATTCCTGCTGAAGCGGCAATTCCCTTTCCTCCCCTGAAGCCCAGATAGAAAGGAAAATTATGCCCCAGAACACATCCAGCTGCTGTATACATTCCCAACAGAGGAAGAATTTCCTCATATTTATTTTTAAAAATGGCATCAACAATCAAAATGGCAATCACACACTTTAGCAGATCTCCGATCAGAGTCATTGCCCCTGCCTTTTTTCCCAGGGTACGCAGAGCATTGGTTGTCCCCGCGTTCCCGCTTCCATACTGGCGGATATCCATGTGATGGGCTTTTCCTATTATATAAGATGTCTGAAACATTCCAAACACATATCCGATTGCCAGGCAAATAATACGTTCCATATTTATTCCTTCTCTCCACGCTCTCTTACAATAAATCTAAGAGGTGTGCCGCCAAAATCAAAAGCGTCACGGATCTTATTTTCCAGATATCTGGTATAAGAAAAATGCATCAGTTCTTTGTCATTGACAAAAATAACGAATGTAGGCGGTTTTACCGCAACCTGTGTCATATAGAAAATTTTCAGACGTTTTCCTTTATCTGACGGTGGCTGCTGCATAGCTACCGCTTCTGCAAGAATCTCATTCAGAACGCCAGTCTGGATACGCATAGTCTGATTCTGGATTACAGCATCCAGAGTTTCAAACATTCTGGATATTCTAAGTCCTGTTTTCGCAGAAATAAATACAATCTCAGCATATGGCATAAAGGAAAGAACTTCGCGGATACGGTTCGTGTGTTTATAAATGGTCTTGTCATTTTTCTCAATGGCATCCCACTTATTAACTGCAATGATCACACCTTTTCCTTTTTCATGGGCAATACCGGCGATCTTGGCATCCTGCTCTGTAACCCCTTCAGAGGCATCGATCATAACAACCACAATATCTGCCCGTTCTACAGCTGTTACTGTACGGATCACACTGAACCGTTCAATGTCTTCTTTTACTTTTGCCTTACGGCGAAGTCCGGCAGTATCAATGAAAATGTACTCTTTGCCGTTCCATGTCACCTTGGTATCAACTGCATCACGGGTTGTACCTGCAATGTCAGATACGATCACACGGTCTTCACCCAGCAGCTTGTTAACCAGAGAAGATTTACCTACGTTCGGTTTTCCTACAATGGCAATTCGCGGAATATCGGAATCCTCATCTTCGCCCGCGTCCTCCGGAAAATGCTTCACAACTTCATCCAGCATATCTCCAAGTCCCTGACGGTTGGCTGCAGAAATAGGGAACGGCTCCCCGATTCCAAGATTATAAAATTCATAAACATCCATCATATATTTCTGAATGCTGTCAACCTTATTTACTACCAGCACTACCGGCTTACCGCTTCTCCGAAGCATATCTGCAACCTTTGAATCGGAATCTACCAGACCCTGATGTACATCTGTAATAAAAATAATAACATCTGCAGTATCAATTGCGATCTGTGCCTGCTCTCTCATCTGAGAAAGGATCACATCGCTGCTGTCCGGCTCAATACCGCCTGTATCGATCATGGTAAACTCTTTATCCAGCCATGTTACATCTGCATAAATTCTGTCTCTTGTTACACCTGGCGTATCTTTTACAATTGAAATTTTATCTCCTGCCAGCACGTTAAACAATGTGGATTTTCCTACATTAGGCCTTCCCACTATCGCTACTACCGGTTTGCTCATACATCTGTCTCCTTTTCTGTTTCTTATGTTTCGGTGGGTCAAGGACAGCTGACACAAGATCAGCACCGCCTTCATCCACGATTACGATTTCTGTGTTCAGTTTCCTGGAAAGTTCTTCAACAGAAACATCATCCAGAAAAACATCTTCTTCATTTTTCAGCATATTACAGGGAATGAGAAGCTTATCCCCAAGATTCATCCCCTTTAGCTGATTCTCCAGATCCTGCGCCGTAATAAGCCCGGACACCGTAATAGTTTCTCCAAAAAAATCATTGCGGATAGGAACCACATCCACCTGCACATTGGGGAACTTCTCCTGGATCTTCTGCATATATTTACGGATAAAGGGTGCTGCCAGCGCTCCTGTGGCACTTACTGCACGGACCTTTCTGTCATCCCCTTCCATTTCATCAAGAGTCTCCTGCACTTCGTTTCCAAGAAGCCGTAGCATCCCCACACCATTTTCCAGCTGGAGGTAACCATCATAGGACTCCTCTCCCGGCAGTTCTCTTCCCGCCAGAATATACCATTCATCTGAAGCATGGACAAAATGGATTCCATATTTCTCCAGCATTTTATCCTGCCAGGAATGAATCATATCCAGCACTTCGCAGGCATCTTCCTTCTGAAAAAGCTTCAGAGGATATAATCCGTCGCGAAACTTCGTAAGTCCTACCGGCACCACCGAAATACTTTGTAATACAGGTGCATAGGCCGATAATTTCCGGATACTTTCTTCCAGTTCCTTCCCGTCATTAACGCCCTTACACAAAACAATCTGCCCGTTCATGGTGATACCTGCCTCATAAAGCTTCTGTACCTTGTCAAGGGCATTTCCTGCAAAACGGTTATGAAGCATCTTACATCTAAGCTCTGGATTCATAGTCTGGAAAGAAATATTAATAGGTTCCAGATGGTAACGGATGATGCGGTCAATATCATGGTCGCTCATATTGGTAAGTGTCACATAATTCCCCTGGATAAAGGACAGTCTGGAATCATCATCTTTAAAATAAAGTGTTTCCCGCATCCCTGGAGGCATCTGGTCGATAAAGCAGAAAATACAGTGGTTGGAGCAGGAGCGGTAATCATCCATCAGATCCTGTTCAAACTCCACGCCAAGATCCTCCTCGTATTCCTTTTCCACCTCAAGCTCCCAGATCTCTTTGTTCGCCTTTTCGATCTCAAGCACCACATACTCTTCGTTCATCAGGTAGCGGTAATCAAATATATCTTCAACAGGCTGGCCATTTACAGAAAGCAGGGCATCCCCTGGCACAAGCTCCAGTTCCTCGGCAATGCTTCCCTTTTGCACTGTTGAAATTATATGCTTTTTTTGTTTTTTCACATTTTTCTCCATTATTTCTTTTGGCAAAACAAGCTCTGGCATTTCTGCCGGCTTTTTCCCATTTATAACATGGCATATGATAGCCATTATTTTTAATATACCAAGTTTTTTCTAAAAACACAACTAAAAATTTTTCCACACTATCAAAATTCTTGTTTTTTTCAAGTAAAAATGAATAAATTCCTTGACGCCATTTAGGGCAAATGTTATAAATATAAGGAAGAGGTCTGTAAGTAAGAGGACACGTGTCCTTTGCTTACAGATAAAGAAAAGTTACAATTAGCATACTACTTAGGAGGAATATCATGCCGAACATAGAATTACTTGAGAAATCTATGCCTGTCGCACCTATCCGTATCGCAGCACTGGAAGGCTGCCGCGAACTTGCAGAGGAGGTAGACAGAAAACTGGTAAAATTCCGTAAGGAGCTGGTAGAAAGAAAAGGTCTGACTAACATACCCCAGGGTTACAGTGAGAAATCTTTTCTTGTAGACTGTGAATGTCCCCGTTTCGGTACCGGAGAAGGCAAAGGAATCATTAAAGAATCAGTACGTGGAACTGACCTTTATATTATGGTAGACGTAACCAACTACAGTTCTACTTACACAGTCTGCGGTCACGAGAACCATATGTCTCCTGACAACCATTTCCAGGATCTTAAGAGAATCATTTCCGCAGCCACCGGCAAGGCTCATCGAATCAACGTCATCATGCCTTTCCTTTATGAAGGCCGCCAGCACAGACGTAAAAAAAGAGAATCCCTTGACTGTGCAGTGGCTTTACGTGAATTAAGTGATATGGGCGTTTCCAATCTTATCACCTTTGACGCTCACGACCCTCGTGTCCAGAACTCTATTCCATTAAATGGTTTTGACAATTTCTTCCCCACCTATCAGTTCCTGAAAGCACTGGTGAAGAATGTAGACAATTTCCAGGTTGATAACGACCACCTTATGATCATCAGCCCGGATGAGGGAGCTATGTCCAGAGCCGTATATTTCTCCAATATTCTTGGAGTAGATATGGGTATGTTTTATAAGAGACGTGACTATTCCACTGTTGTAAACGGCAAGAACCCTATCGTAGCCCATGAATTCCTTGGCGACTCTGTAGAAGGCAAGGATGTTGTCATCATTGATGATATGATTTCCTCCGGCGAAAGTATGCTTGATGTGGCCAAACAGATCAAGGAGCGTCATGCCAACCGTGTATTTATCTGCACCACTTATGGTCTGTTTACAGAAGGCATGGATAAATTTGATGCTTATTATGAGAAGGGCTGGATTGATAAAGTTATCACAACCAACCTGAACTACCGTATTCCGGAGCTTCTCACCAGACCATACTATATCGAGGCTAATATGAGCAAATATCTTGCAAGTATTATCGATATCATCAATCACGATGTATCTGTTGAGAAGGTACGTTCCAGTAATGAGAAGATCATGGATCTGATGAAACGTGTAAATCAGGAATAAACAGATTAATACAATATTTTCAATAAGCGAAAGCAAGAAGCTCTTGTATTCATTCCCCGTAAAGGTATAAAATACAGAGCTTCCTGCTTTTTATTATATCATATATCAGGAAATCCCCCCTGGAATCTCCCACTAAATCTTCTTATCTTCCTTCTTATCTTCTACAAAGTTTCTCTTTTAATTCCAAGAAATGCTGCCAGATTGCCCCTCTTTCCATGAGATGCCCTGTGGGAAAACAAAAGCCGGGAATTACAGCAGGTACAGATTCCAGGCATGGAAATATTCTCTTCCCTGACTCCTGCCTCCAGAAAAATAATCCGGTTTGCCTCCCACAAATTCAGCTGATACTTTCCATTTTCTTTTCTGTAAAAAAGCTCTTTCCAGTATTTCTCATCAAAAGCCTTCTGAAATTCCAGAATTACATCTTCGCTTACCTCATAGCAATCCTGACAAATAGAAGGACCAATTGCAGTCAGCATCTCCTTCGGATCAGAGCTAAATTCTTCCTGCATTTTCTCTATTGTCACTTTGCCTATTTTTCCAACAGTTCCTCTCCAGCCGGAATGAGACAGCCCAATTGCCCTGTGAACCGGATCCACAAAATATAAAGGTACACAGTCCGCATAGAAAGTACAAAGCATGACTCCGGGAGTATCCGTAATCATTCCATCCACATCAGAAAAAGCTCTTGGACGGATTACCCCGTTTCCACGATCTATCTCTGTAACTCTTCTAACATTTGTTGTATGTGTCTGATCAGATGTAACAATATCTTCCACATCAAAACCTACTGCTTCTCCCAGCCTTCTGTAATTCGCAGCTACAGCCTGGCTGTCATCCCCTCTGGTAAAGCTTAAGTTCATAGAAGAATAAATTCCCTTACTGATGCCGCCAAGCCGAGTGCTGAAGCAGTGGATAAGCCCTGGAATTTCATCAAACGCTGGATAGGTAAGAAATGTTACTCCTTTTTTCTCCTGCACTTTCATATGTGGACCTGTTGTATCGTGCCAAATAATTTCCATATTTTTCTCCTGATGCCGTTATTCAAATACTACATTACTTAAATTCAAAAGCATTTTTGATCCAGCAGATTTGATCTTCTTCAATTCCCACTACATCAAATCGGCACTTTACCTCCATGCTTCTGTAATGATTTTTCAGATATTCCACTGCCACCCTGGAAATCACCTTTTGTTTGCGGCCATCCACAGCTGAAAGAGGATTCCCAAAGCCTTCCGAGCTTCTGTATTTTACCTCCACAAAGATCAGCCATCCATCCCTATCCAGTCCAATGAGATCGATCTCACCAAATCGGTTCCTGTAGTTTCTTTCCAGAATCATAACACCCCTGGCCACCAAATAATCAGCTGCCAGCTTCTCATAAAGCGTACCAACTTTTCTTTTATTTTTTTCCACATTTTCTCCGGAAAATTTTATATGTAGGTATCTTCTGTAAAGGTTTAAAAATCATACAAAATTCTTGATAAAAGAAGCTCTGTGAATAGGACTTGGGCCATATTTTTTCAGTGCTTCTATATGAGCAGCCGCACCATACCCCTTATTAGATGCAAATCCATACTCAGGCATCACTTTATCATATTCCACCATCATCCTGTCCCTGGTCACCTTTGCCACAATGCTGGCTGCTGCTATGGACACACTTTTGGCATCACCTTTTATAATAGGCACCTGGGGAATGGTTACCTGGGGAATGGTTACCGCATCATTCAAAAGGATCTGGGGAACTACCGAAAGCTTGCTGATAGCCTCTCTCATGGCCTCATAGGTAGCCTGAAGAATATTGATCTCATCAATCCGTTTTGGGCTTGCCATTCCAATCCCCACGGCTATTGCATTTTCCATGATCACATCATAAAGCTCATCACGTTTTTTGGCACTTAGCTGCTTGGAATCATTCAGATACAAGATAGAACAATCCTGCGGTAAAATAACAGCTCCTGCGACTACTGGTCCAGCTAAGGGACCTCTTCCTACTTCATCGATTCCACAAATATAGCCAAGATGCTCATATTTATGTTCGTATTCCTTCATTGCCTCTGTACGGGCAAGCTCCTTTTCATGTGCCAGGATTTTCTTATAAAGCTGTTCCACGAGCTTTTGAACCCCGCTTCTGGAATCTTCTTTGTATTTTTCTATAAGGCTGGCATAATCCTCTGGCTGTGCTTTTAAAATTTCTTCTTTAATCTCGCCAATTTTCTGCATATCACAGACTCCTGTTTTTTTATACTTCTTAGACCTATTTTAAAGCCTGTTTAAAAAATCATTCCTACAATTTGCAGAAAATCTTTTTCAAACATGCTCTAACGTAACACGTCCGATTTTGCCGGAGCGGAAATCATCAAATAAAATCAGAGATGCTTTGGAATAGTCAAGCTCTTCGCCCTTTTTCAGACAGCCTCTTGATCTTGCAATCCCCTCCAGAACCTGTAGTGCTGTTCCTTCTTCCTGGATCTGATAACGCTTTTCCAATAATCCGGAGTATTTTTCTCTTAAAAAGTCAATTAAAGTAAGTGCCAGTTCTTCCATATTCAGAATATCGTCTTTGATTGATCCAATATATGCAAGGCGCATTCCTACCTGTTCGTCCTCAAATTTAGGCCAGAGAATTCCAGGTGTATCCAGAAGCTCTACATTTTTGTTCAGACGGATCCACTGTTTTCCCTTGGTCACACCAGGCTTGTTTCCTGTCTTTGCACAGGCTCTTCCTGCAAAAGAATTGATAAAGGTAGATTTTCCCACATTCGGGATTCCTACTACCATTGCACGGATAGGGCGGTTTTTAATTCCCCTTCTTCTGTCGCGCTCTGTTTTCTCCTTGCAGGCTTCTGCAATAGCAGCCTGAATTGCTTTCATTCCTGCACCGCTGCGGGAATCTACTTTTACAACCGAAAATCCTTTTTCCTCAAAATATGACTTCCAGGCTTCATTTTGCCTCTCATCTCCAAGGTCAGATTTATTTAAAAGAATCAGTCTTGCTTTATTTTTGCCAAGCTCATCGATATCCGGATTACGGCTTGCAAGAGGGACTCTTGCGTCTACCAGCTCAATGATCAGATCGATCAGCTTGATATCCTCCTGCATTTGTCTTTTCGCTTTGGTCATATGACCAGGATACCACTGTACGTTCATATTTACCTCCAACGCTTTGTTCCATAATCAGTTGTCCAGAAGCCCTATATCCTTCTTTGGCCATATCTGGAACCATAATTTACCTGTTATGTATTTCTTATTTACTCTTCCAATGTCACCGTAACGGCTGTCCTCGCTGTTATTCCTGTTATCACCCAGCACAAAATATTCTCCGGCTTCCAGAGTAATGGCATTGGCTGCCATTCCCGGATTGCTGATCGTGGGAAAATCTTTCCCCTCTTTATAAGTTTCTCCATTGATAAGAATCCTGCCATTTACGATCTGGACGGTCTCTCCAGGAAGTCCGATCACCCGGCGGATATGCAAAGCTGCATCATCACTTCCATTGGTGCGAAATACAATAATATCTCCTCTTTTAGGTGAAGATGCCTTATAGGCAAGCCTGTTAATAAAATATTTGCTTCCTACTGTCAGAGTGGGTTCCATAGAGCTCTCCTGCATGGTCACAGACTGAAAAAGCATCATGGAAGTCAGAACTGCGAAAATAAGTGTAACTGTGATTTCAAATCCCCAGATCAGGGCTTTCTTCAGTTTCTGATTCTCCAGCCTCTCCTTCGTACCGGACAGGGCTTTTTTCTCCATCCGTGCAATCTCTGGCATATTAAAAAGCTGTTCTTTTTCTTCTTTATTTTTTCTCTCCCGCATAGCTACTCCAAATTCAGATTTTTCAGGTGGGCTCCGGTGCCTGTTTAAGCTGTGTCCCGCGCCACCAAATTATTGTATCATAAAACCACTTAAAGAAAAAGAAAAAAATGCTGCACAGACAGTCATCACGGCCATCTGTGCAGCAAATTTTATTTACGGTTGAATACGCCCAAAATTATTTAACAAGCTCTTTAACCTTAGCAGCTTTACCAACACGATCTCTTAAGTAGTTCAGTTTCGCACGGCGAACTTTACCATGGCGGATAACTTCTACTTCTTTTACATGTGGGGAATGAAGCGGCCATGTTTTCTCAACGCCAACACCGTTGGATGCTTTTCTTACTGTGAAAGTCTCTCTGGTGCTTCCGCCCTGTTTCTTTAACACAGTTCCCTCGAAGATCTGGATACGCTCACGGTTACCCTCTTTGATAAGAGCGTGTACTCTTACAGTATCTCCTACGTTGAACTGCGGTACTTCTTTCTTTAACTGTTCTGCTTCGATGTTTTTAATAATTTCGTTCATGTTATTCTCTCCTTATTCTCTGGATGTTCTTAATACCCATCACGGTAACAGCGGACCATCTTTTTTCACAACATAAGTGATTATACTATAGTTATTTTGGTATTGCAACTATTATTTTCAAAAAGGCACAGAAAAAAGCAACATTTTTTACCAGCAGATAACCTCACATCCGGTTTCTGTAACCAGCACTGTTACCTCCCACTGTGCAGAAGGCATGCCGTCCTCTGTGCGGACTGTCCAGTCATCTTCTTCATCTGTATATACTTCGTCACTTCCCATATTTACCATAGGTTCAATGGTAAACATCATTCCAGGCTCCATGATCACACCACTGTTTTCCTCAGATGTGTAGCTTACCCACGGATCCTCATGAAATTCAAGGCCTACTCCATGTCCGCCAATTTCCTTTACAATGGTATAGCCGTTTTCAAGAGCATGCATATGCACTGCATGTCCCATATTTCCAATCGGTTCCCATGGTTTTACTTTGGAAATGCCGATTTCCACGCACTCTTTTGTTACGCGGACCAGTTTTTCCTTCTCCGGGCTTACATTTCCAATGCAGAACATACGGGAAGAATCGGAAAAATAACCATTATAAATAGTAGAAACGTCTACATTGACAATATCTCCGTCTTTTAGAATTTCTTCCTCAGAAGGAATTCCATGGCATACTACTTCATTGATAGAAGTGCATACGCTCTTAGGGAAACCTTCATAATTCAAAGGCGCAGGGATTCCTCCATGGCGTACAGTTTCCTCATGTACCCAACGGTCAATTTCTTCTGTAGAAACACCAGCTTTAATGTGTTCCGCCACATAGTCCAGAACTGCTACATTGATCTTGCAGCTTTCTTTGATTTTTTCAATCTGTTCCGGGGTCTTAATCAGCTTATGATCCAGCACCGGATACCCTTTCTGCCGCAGCATTTCTACCTTTGCATCAAATGCCTCATGACATTTTTTATATTTTTTCCCGCTGCCGCACCAGCATGGATCATTTCGTCCGATTTTTAATGACATTTTACTCTCTCCTTTAACTTTGGGCTGCAACTTATGGCAGTCTTTCTTTTAATTTATTTCAGGATTTATACAGCCTTTTATTATTTTATACTGACCTTCTGCAAATTGCAACAAAAATTACCCTAGTGCCACATCCAGTACCATCATCAGCACAAAGCCTCCTGCAAAAGCAAGAGTTCCAATGTTACTGTGCTCCCCTTCACTTGCCTCCGGGATCAGTTCCTCCACAACTACATAAATCATCGCGCCTGCTGCAAATGCAAGAAGCCCTGGTAACACCGGCGTAATATATTTTGCCAGCAGTAAGGTAAGTACTCCTGCTACCGGTTCAACAGTGCCAGACATAGTTCCATAAAAGAAAGCCTTTTTCCTGCTCATTCCACTGCCCCGAAGAGGCATGGATATAATAGCCCCTTCTGGAAAATTCTGTATTGCAATTCCAATAGCAAGTGCAAATGCACCGGCCATAGTCACGGTTTCACTTCCAGACAGTGCTCCTGCGAAAACAGCCCCGGCAGAAAGACCTTCCGGTATATTATGCAAGGTAACTGCCAGTACAAGCATGGTAGTCTTTTTCAGATTGCATTTTGGTTCTTCATTTTCCTCACTGTCCAGATGTAAGTGTGGCACATGTCTGTCCATAAAAAGCAGAAATCCAATTCCTACCAGAAATCCAAATGTAGCTGGGGCAAAAGCAAATTCTCCCATTCTGGCACTCATATCCATAGCCGGAATCAAAAGGGACCACACAGACGCAGCCACCATTACTCCAGCTGCAAATCCCAGGAATCCTTTCTGTACAAAAGGATTCAATTCCTTTTTCATAAAAAACACGCAAGCCGATCCAAGAGTTGTTCCCAGAAACGGAATCAGCAATCCCCAAAATACATTCATATCCATCTTCCTCCTCTCCTGCCAAAAAACGGCGCAGCAGTATGTTAGTTTATGCTAACTCAAACATTCTAATCATACCACACTATTTCCCAAATTCCTATCATTCTTATTGGTAATTTCTCTCATCGATTCTTGCCTTATAAATATCCCTATGCTATACTTATTTTTCGCAAATGAAATTTTACAGCCATCAAAGCGTGCTACCAATTCATTCCGGCATCTCATACTCCTCACTTTGCAGGAAACTTTGCAGAATGCCTTTTGGTGCATACTCCAGAAAAGAGGTATACTTTTATGACGCAGACAAAAGAACAAAAGCTGGGTACTATGCCACTGCCGAAACTTATGGCAAGCCTTGCGATTCCTTCTGTAATTGCACAACTTATTAATGTTCTTTATAACATTATTGACAGAATGTACATCGGGCATATTCCCAAGGTGGGACCAACTGCACTGACAGGTGTTGGACTTACCTTTCCTATTATTATGCTAATTTCGGCATTCAGTGCATTTATCGGTGCCGGTGGCGCTCCCCTTGCATCTATTTCCCTTGGAAAGGGTGATAAAGAACGGGCGGAAAAGATTCTGGGAAATGGTGTCAGCGTTCTTCTTATTTTCTCCGTTTCCCTCACTGTTATTTTTATGATTTTCAGACGTCCCCTTTTGTTTATGTTTGGGGCCAGCAGCCAGACCATTGATTATGCAGTCAATTATATTACCCTGTATCTCATGGGAACTGTTTTTGTGCAGATGGCACTTGGTCTGAATATGTTTATTTCCTCCCAGGGCCAGGCCCGCACTGCCATGCTTTCCGTACTGATCGGTGCTGTTATCAATATTATTCTGGATCCTGTTTTTATCTTCGGGCTTCACATGAATGTACAGGGTGCCGCACTTGCCACTGTTATTTCCCAGGCAGTCAGTGCCATATGGGTGGTGCGTTTCCTTGCCTCCCCAAAGTCTGCCATTCGCATCCGGCGTAAAAACATGATTCTTGATTTTTCCATTATCAAAAGCATTATGGCACTTGGAATTTCTCCGTTTATCATGCAGGCAACAGAAAGCGCCATCAACATTGTGCTGAACCGGGGACTTTCCATTTACGGAGGAGATCTTTACGTGGGATCCATGACCATCCTTCAAAGTGTAATGCAGCTTGTGGTAGTCCCCATTCAGGGCTTTACCCAGGGCATTCAGCCTATTATCAGCTATAACTTTGGTGCCCGCAAATTCGATCGGGTAAAAAAGACTTACCGTCTTACCATCAGTTTTACTTTTGCAGTGGCAACTTTATTCTGTCTGCTCACAGTCTCTTTCCCTGGAATCTTTGCCGGCATTTTCACATCCGACCCGGAACTGCTGGCACTTGTAAAAAAGGTAATGCCAATTTTCATGGCTGGAATTGCAGTTTTTGGAATCCAGATGGGCTGCCAGACTACCTTCATGGGACTTGGACAGGCAAAAATCTCTTTACTCATCGCCCTGCTCCGTAAGGTAATCCTGCTGATTCCGTTAGCCCTGATCCTTCCAAAATTCTTCGGAGTTATGGGAATCTATTATGCTGAACCAATTTCAGACATTACAGCTGCAACAACTGCCTTTTTTATCTTTCTTAAAGTCCGGAAAAAAATTGTTTCCGATGAAGCTTTATCAAGATTAAGTTGATTTTTACAAAAATATAAGAGAGTATACTTATATTCCTGGAATTGTGGGCGCTGCTTTACAGCGGAGCAATTCGTGGATATCAAAAAACAATCAGAGGGATGTGGATCAATACCATATTTTGCCATCTCCCTGATTGTTTTTTCTTAAGTATACTCTCTTAATTTGCATTATCACTGGCATCTGCGCCAGTATCTGTGCTGCTATCAGAACTTCCATCTGTAGACGCTGTATCTTCACTTCCGGACATGATCTTGCTAAGTTCATCGATCATTTCATCATCCTTCAGCCTGAATTTAACTTCTACACGACGGGAAGCCTCTTTATCTACATTTCCGTCTGCATCCAGAATCGGATTCGCCATAGAGTGTCCATTAACAGTGAGATAATCCTGCAGATTCAGGCTCTGATCTTCGGTAAGAAATTCTCCCTGAATATCAAGAAGATATTGTGCCACTGCAAGGGAACGTCTCTGGGACAGCTCCAGGTTATATGCATAATCACCGTCTGTATCCGTGTAACCATCAATGATGATCTCCGCCAGATAGTTCTTATATGTATCTTCCATAAGTACCTTACAGTAGATTGGAAGAACATTTCGAAGTGCTTCTTTACCTGCATCTGTAAGCTCTGCTTCATCAACATCAAACAGTACGCTGGCATCCAATGTAAGGGCACCGGTCTGTGCATCCAGATTTACATTGATATTGTTCTTCTGGAATTCTTTCTGAAGTGCTTCCACAACCTCTGCCTTTACACCAATAATATTATCGATCTTGGTCTGCTGTTCTGTCAGAAGTGTGGTTTTCTCATCAAGATCAGTCTGCTGCTGATCCAGAAGCGCCTGCTGTTCTTTCAGTTTGGCTTCCTGCTCTGCAAGAGTCTGCGCCAGAGCTGTCAGCTTCTCATCCTTGGTCTTGATAGTGCCTTCCTGTTCTTCAATGGTATTCTGCTTGGCGAGAAGATCTGCTGTGTATTCTGCCTGAAGTGCCAGCTTTTCATCACGCTCCTGAATACTCTCATCATAGCTCTTCTGAGCCTGAAAAAGTGTCAATGACATAATCAGTATAAAAAGGAGCAGAACACCAGCCATTACATCGGAATAGGAACGCCATACATTAAAGCCCCCATCCCCTGATTTTCTTTTTTTACGCATGCTACTCTCCTCTTATCTGAATAAACCAAATTTTCCCTTCTGTGCAGCTTTGGAAAGCTCTTTCATGTTTTTACTGATTTCCTCAAGGAGTGCCTGCTGCCCCTCATTCTGCTGTGCAATCAGGTTTCCAAGCTTTTCCACGGAATCATTTCTGCCATTTGCAATAAGGGATACATCTCTTGTATTTGCTGCAGTCACTTCACCAAGAAGTCTTCTCACCTGTTCCATAGTCTTATAGGAAAGCTGCTGATACTGGGCAAAATCGTCCATCTTTGCTGCAAACTCTTCTGTCAGCTTCTGGTTGCTGCGGATCAGATCTGCACTTGCCTGACCAGTGGCACCAACACGTTCAATAGAAGCTGCGGCTGTCTCCACATATTTCTGCATTGCCTGATTACATGCAACCCAGAACTTGGCTGCGGATTTCTCCGCATCTTTCAGGTAATCCACAATATGCTGGTAATCCTGCTGCTGCATCTTCTGGATCTCCTGATTCTCGGAAAGGATTCTGTTAGCAGCAGACATATATCTGGTCTGCATACCACCCATCTCTCTTACCATATCTGTAATTGCCTTATCCTGTTTATCATAAGTCTCTGAAAGCTTCTGGCTCATGGTCTGATACATGGCAGATGTGTACGCGGTATTTTCTTTCTGTGCTTTCTTCAGCTGATCCAGAGCCACATTAAAATCTCTGAACTGCATATGGAAGGAATTGTTCATCTGTTTCAGGAACTCATCGGAAATCTCCCGGATAGCATCCTCCTGACATCTTGTCACAGAAGAAACCAGCATATCAAGAGAATCATTCATCTTCTTAAAGGTAGGAGTGATAACCTTCTCAAAGCTGTCTGCCATCTGAACGGAAAACTGCTCTGCCATCTGTTTCATGGCACTTGTCTGCAGCTTCTGGCTTGCAAGAAGCAGGTTCCTGGATTCATTCTCTGCTGTAGGCATTACATAGGCGTGAAATTTCTCAAGGAAATTCTGCAGTTCCTCTGTCATGGAGGAATACTCGCCTTTCATTCCAAAGGTATAAATAATGGAAAAAGAAATACCATAAATAGAAGTAAGGAACGCAACCTTAATACCTTCTACCAGTGCTGCTACAGAAGAAGTCATGGCGCTGTAATCTGTAGGCTGGAAATCCCGAAGTCCCCATACCAGTCCCAAAAATGTTCCAAGAATACCAAGGCTGGTAAAAATATCCGGTACCATTTCCAGAAGCTTCTTGTGAATATGAATATCAAGCTCATCTTCATTAATGAACTCTTCAATATCCCCAAGACCTTCCTTGCTGTTATTGATGCTGTCTGTAAAATTATCCATCTTCTTATCCAGATATTTGTCATCAAACAGCTCACCAAGATAAGTCAGGTTCTTGGGATCTGTCTTTCCCGGTGTCTTAAACATGCCGTTCAGTTCATCCACAGCCCTGTGAAAAGCTGTGCCAAGATTGTTCATGCGGAACATTCCACCAAACATAGCAATCATGTACAATACCGCAATCACAGCCAGAAATACAAAATTGTAGATAGTGGATGATACATTCCCCCTGCCTGCATATAACGTCAGTGCAGTAGTTCCTGCAAGAACCGCAACAAACAATACAGAATGTGTAATTTTTTTCTTCATTGTCTGCCTCCTGTTTGTATTTTCACAAAAGCTTTTTTCTTTTGTGAATATTTAATTGATAATGAATCATTTTTTCTAATAATATCACAATATTCGCTTATTCACAAGAAAAATCCAAACTGCACAAGAAAGAATCCTGCAAAGCAGGATTCTCCGCCTGCGGCGGGTCGCCTCAAGCGACATCTACCTTTCCAACCCAGTGTGATCCTGCCCGGTAGGGCTTTTTATGTAATAGGAGATTCCAACGGAATTTCCTATTAATAAAAAATCTCTGCCAATAAGAAAATCTTTTTCGCTTTCCAACTGGCAGAGATATTATAACATATTCAATATAACTAGGCGTAAACCTTATCTTCCTCCAGGAATCTGGCTTTGCCATCTTTTACTTCCACTAAATTAATACTGCAGTTTGGCGGCACACATCCATGCCAGAAATGCTCCGGATCCTGATACAGATTCTGAAGAAGCGCTCTTACCGCACACCCATGAGAAGATACCAGTATGGTTTTATCTGCCAGAGACGGATCTGTTGTTTTTTCCAGCCAGAAATCCCTGGTCCGATCCAGTACATCCTGAATATTCTCACCGTTTCTCGGACGGGGAAATTTCAGGGGATCCCTGAAAAACAAGTCAAATTCCCCACAGTCAGATTCCATGGAATTTCCCTTTCTCATAATGTGCCCCTCAAGGTCACCGAAATTGATTTCCTGAATTCTTTTATCCGGTATGGTAAGAACCTCTCTTCCACCAAGAACCAGACTGGCCGTCTGTCTTGCCCTGGTCAGAGGACTTGTAAAACACATATCAAAATTCACACCCATCAGAGCCTCACCGGTTCTTTTTGCCAGATCAATTCCCTCCTGTGCAAGAGGAATATCTGCTGACCCCTGGGCCTTGTGAAGATGGTTCCAGGGAGTCAGCCCATGTCTTAATACATATAAAAGCATCAGCTTCTCAGCTCGATTCCAAGGCCTTCCAGACCATTTAAAATCTTCTTCATTGCTGCTGAAATCTCGCCCTCTTCCAGAGTCTTGTCATGATCACGGAATACAAGAGCATATGCCATTGATTTATAGCCGCCTCTGATCTGGCTTCCTTCATAAATATCAAACAACTGATAGCTTTCCAGAATCTTTCCGCCTCTCTGAACCAGGATATCCTCGATCTGGCCTGCAAGTACAGCTTTTGGAACCAGCATACTGATATCACGGGTTACAGCCGGATATTTGGCAATGCCTGTAAATTTGTGATTGAAGTTTGCAAATTCCAGAACACTCTTAATATCAATCATGGCAATATATGCACGGTCACCAATTCCATAGTTGTCAGCCACAAGAGGATGAACCTCGCCAAGATAACCAACTACAGTACCTTCATATATCATATTTGCCTGTCTTCCAGGATGAAGGAATGGCTTTTCACTGGCAGGATCGTATTCCATTTTCTTCTTCATACCGATTTTTTCGAAGAATTCCTCGCAAACACCCTTCATGTCAAAGAAATCACCGTTTCCATACATTCCAAGTGTAAACATGGTTCTCTCATCCGGAAGCTCTGTAAGTGGCAGTGCCTTTGGAAGATATACATTTCCAAGTTCGTAAAGACGAACATCTTTGTTTCTTCTATTATAGTTTGTTGCAAGAGAAGAAAGCATTCCGTTTAATGTGCTTGTACGCATAATGCTGTAATCTTCACCAAGAGGGTTACTAATGGTAATTACTTTACGAAGCACATTGTCTTCTGGGATTCTAAGTTTGTCAAATACCTTCGGGCTTTCGAAGGAATATGTCATACCTTCGGAAAATCCACAGTATTCTGCAATGTCTCTTGCAATGTTTTCAATACGAAGCTTAAATGGCATTTTTCCTGTAGTAGCCTCACCGGATGGTAAAGTAGTCGGAATCTTGTCATATCCGTAGAAACGTGCAACCTCCTCTGCCACATCTGCCATACAGTGAATATCCTGACGGAAGGTAGGTGCTACGATCTCATCTGTTTCCTCATCATAGGTAAGCTCAATCTTTGCAAGATATCCAAGCATTTCTTCTTTGGAAAGATCTGTTCCAAGAAGTGCATTGATGCGATCCGGCTCAAATTTCACACGGGATGGCTCGCTTACTTTATTGCAGATATCTACCATTCCACCTACAACCTCACCGGCGCCAAGCTCTTCCATTAACTGGCATGCTCTGTCGATTGCGGCTTTTGCATTATTTGGATCAAGACCCTTCTCAAATTTGCCGGAAGCATCTGTACGAAGTCCGATTCTCTTGGAGGAAAGTCTGATATTGGTTCCATCAAAGCAGGCAGCTTCAAAAAGAACAGTGTGCACATTGTCTGTGATCATGGAGTTTTCTCCACCCATGATGCCGGCAATTCCAACTGGTTTCTCACCGTCACAGATCATCAGTACATTTTCATCCATTGTACGTTCCTGTCCATCCAGTGTGACGAACTTCTCACCCTTTCCTGCACAGCGTACAACAATTTCATGATTTGCAATGGTATCAAGATCGTAAGCATGCATAGGCTGTCCAAACTCTTCCATTACATAGTTGGTGATGTCTACCAGGTTATTAATTGGACGGATTCCGTTGGAAGCCAGACAGCGCTGCATCCATTTTGGAGACGGACCGATCTTTACATTTTTTACAACTCTTGCACAGTAGCGTGGGCAAAGCTCCGGTTTCTCTACGGTTACTTTTACATAATCAGAAGCCTGCTCATTATTTCCAGCTACTTTTACTTCCGGCGGGCAGAATTTCTTGCCAAAAGTAGCGGCAGCTTCTCTTGCAATTCCAAGAACACCATAGCAGTCAACACGGTTGGATGTGATCTCATATTCAAATACAACGTCATCAAGTCCCAGCGCTTTGATAGCACTTTCTCCAACAACCGCATCCTCCGGGAAAATATAAATTCCATATTCCGGTGCTTCCGGATACATGTCACGGTTGCTTCCCAGCTCTTCAATAGAGCACATCATACCATTTGATGGAACTCCACGAAGCTTTCCAGCTTTGATCTTAATTCCGCCAGGTGTCATTTTTCCATCATGTCCACCAGCTACACGGCCGCCATCCAGAACAACCGGAATCTTATCTCCTTCTTTTACATTTGGAGCACCTGTAACGATCTGAATTGTTTCGCTTCCGATATTTACCTGGCAGATGATCAGCTTATCTGCATCAGGATGTTTCTCAATTTTTTCAATCTGTCCAATTACGATTTTCTCAAGGTCTGCGTCAAGTTTGGTAAATCCCTCTACCTTTGTACCTGACAAGGTCATTGCATCTGTATATTCCTGTGCGGTTACATCAAGATCCGGCACATACATTTTCATCCAAGATAATGAAGTATTCATTTTTTAATCCTCTTCTCACTTTATAATTTACTGGGAAAACAGCTATAAATAAGCCACATCCTTTTCTTATCAGAACTGCTTCAGGAAACGGATATCGTTTTCATAAAGCAGACGCATATCATCAATTTCGTATTTCAAAAGTGCAATACGCTCAAGACCTACACCAAATGCAAATCCTGTATACTCGTCCGGATCAATGCCGCACATGCGAAGTACATTTGGATGAACAGTTCCGCAGCCAAGGATTTCAATCCAGCCAGATCCCTTACAGAAACGGCATCCCTTGCCGCCGCACTTAAAGCAGGAAACATCTACCTCTGCACTTGGCTCTGTAAACGGGAAGTGATGAGGTCTGAATTTCGTCTTTGTCTCTGGTCCGAAAAGCTCTTTTGCAAATACTTCAAGAGTTCCTTTCAGATCAGCGAATGTGATATTTTTATCAATTACAAGTCCCTCAATCTGATGGAAGGATGGAGAGTGAGTTGCATCTACCTCATCAGAACGGAATACTCTTCCAGGTGCGATCATACGGATAGGAAGCTTGCCTTTCTCCATGGTACGTGCCTGAACAGGGGAAGTCTGGGAACGAAGGAGAATAGAATCATTGATAAAGAAAGTATCCTGCTCGTCTCTTGCCGGATGGTTTTCCGGAATATTTAACTTTGTAAAGTTGTAATCTGCATATTCAACTTCCGGTCCTTCTACTACTTCATAGCCCATTCCGATAAAAATACGCTCTACCTCTTCCAGGGCAATGCTGTTTGGATGACGGTGACCGATTCTTGATTTCTTAGCCGGAAGAGTAACGTCGATAACTTCGGCTTTCATTTTCTCTTCTCTTACTGCTTCTTCCAGTTTCTGTCTGGATTCTTCCAGAAGTCCCTCAATCTTGGCTCTTGTCTCATTTACAAGCTGTCCTACCTTCGGTCTTTCTTCCGGAGATACATCTTTCATTCCTTTTAAGATTGCAGTGAGCTCTCCTTTTTTTCCAAGGTATGCAACACGTACATCGTTTAATTTATCCAGGCCCTCGGATTCCTCAATCCGTATTCTGGCGTTTTCAGCCAGTTCCTGAAGTCTTTCTTTCATATCCATGGTTCATTTCTCCTTTATTCTTATGATCTGCCAGGTAAAATACAGGGAGCTGGTACACAAGAAAGAATCCTGCTTTGCAGGATTCTCCGCCTGCGGCGGGTCGCCTCAAGCGACATCTACCTTTTGGCCGCTTCTGGATCCTGCCCGGCAGGGCTTTTTATGTAATAGGAGATTCCAACGGAATTTCCTATTACATAAAAAAAGCCCCGTCCCTTACATAAAAGGGACGAAGCATATCCGCGGTACCACCCTGCTTCCCGTACAAACGGGCTCTCTCGCCGCTTAACGCGCAGCATCACGTCGCTTCCTACTAAAAAATTCAGAAACGCGGCTCCGGTGCGAAACTCAGAAATCATCTGAACTTAAGGAAGCTTACAGCCGGTGACTTCCTCTCTCTGAAAGAAAATAATTTCCTAAAAACACCTTCCTGGCTTTTTCTCTTTTATTACTATGCCACACCAGAGTAAATCTGTCAAGTAGTTTATATTTTCTTTTCTTTTTCTGCTTCTTTCTCTGTTTCATCGTGCTCACGGCTTAACATTTCCCTCATAGATGCCTGGGCCATCCTGAACTGTTTTTCAAAATAGGCATTGATTTCCGCGCCGTACAAAAGCAGATTCATGCAGATATACAGCCACAGCATTACCATGATCAGTGCCGTCAGGCTGCCATACATATTGCTGAATCCCGGAAACAGTTCAAAATACAGAGAAAAGAAATAGGAAAACAAAGACCATCCTGCCGCAATAAGCACAGCCCCTGGTACCTGGCTCTTAAAGGTAGCTTTACGGTTGGGAAGCATTTTATACAATATGAGAAATATAAGAAACAGACCTGCAAAAACAAGGGCTGTCCTTGCTCCGATGATCTTACCGATCATTCTTCCCAAAATAGGTACATATTTCCCCGCCATTGTCTGAATCTGATTGCCAAGTACCAGCAGCAAAAGGCTGGCAATAATGGCAATTACAAACATAAATGTATATACAACCGCATACAGCCTGGTCATCAGCCAGTTACGTGTCTCCTTCACATGGTAGATCGTATTCAGTCCGTTGGTAAGAGACTGCATGGCCTTCCCTGCTGACCACAATGCCATGATGGCAGAAATAGGTACAACTGCTGTACTTCTTCCATATACTTCTGATACAATGGTAAGCACAAAATTCTGTATATTATGAGGCACAAATGCCCGGATGGTCTCACTGACCATATTATATGTCAAAGGCGTGTAACGGATCATAGTCGTAAGAAACAGAACAAAAGGGATAAACGACATAATCAAAAAATAGGCCGCCTGCGCTGCATAAGCGCCTACATGATCACCGTTCGCCCTGCTTACAAATCCCAGCAGCAGCTGGAGAACGCTTTGTTTTTCTTTTTTCTTATCCATACGATTGCTCCTGTTGCATTTTCAGTTTTGTCTGCTGACTTATGCATCATATCATGAAACAGGCTTTCTGTCTACTTTTTCTGTTTTCCCCATGTTTCCAGACTTGTATTTTTGAAAAAATATCCAAGTATTTCCTGCCAGGTGTAACCCTCTTTCGCCATTTCATTGGCAGCATTCTGGCTCATTCCCACACCATGTCCATACCCTCTGCCCTTAATTTTCACATTTTTCCCTTCCTGGATTTCCAGGTCAAAATATGCGCTTGGAAGAATACTTCCTCCTGTTACCTGGCTTTTGTCTTTTTCTGTTATGGTAAGTCCCTCTGGTGCCAGAAACTTACGCACCGCATATTCTCCCTGTACAGCCTGTGGCTCTTCTTCCTTTGTCAAAACCAGAAGCTCTGTCACTGCCCCGCTTTCGCTTTTCTTTGTGACCTGAAGTCCGCTTAGCTGTCCGTTTACTTTTTCCTGCAGCATACTCCAGGGAATTTCCACGTTCCAGCTGCTCCAGGGCTGTTGCTGGTCAAAATCGCATTCCACGCTCTGTAGATAGGGTGAACTCTCTGTTCCCCATATTTCATCTGTACTGGTTTTTCCTGATGAAGTGGAAAAATAATATGCTGTAACCGGTTTCCCGTTCTGACATAATATCTGCCCTTTTGTATCTTTTACTGCCTGACTGCTTCTGTCGGAAGCACTGCAGTTTCCATACACCTGATAATTCACACTGTCGTCTACGTCTGCACCATACTCTTCCAAGGTACCCTCCTCCATCTGACAAACTGCATAAGTTCTGGCGCACACTGCCTGAGCCATCAGAGCCTGCATTTCATAGGAGGCTGGCATTTCACTTGGAACTACGCTTTCCAGATAAGTTTCCAGTGGCAGCTCATTTATCAAAAGCAGCCCCTGATCTGTTTTTCTGATTTCCAAAGTTCCCTGATAAACAGGTAGAGCTTCCTGCCGTTTGATAGAGGAAATGGCAAATTTCCCGTCTTTTCCAGCCAGAATCAACGGTCCTTTTTGAAGTGCCTCTGATTCTGGAGTATAGACGTATTCTTTTCCATCCAGTTTTACTGTTACAGATGGGTGATAATAAGATTGATAACCGGAGGTCATAAGAAGTACCCTGATATCTTTTATATCTGACATGGCACTTTTGTTTTCAACTGCTGATAATTCCACAACAACCCTTTTGGCAGCTTCCATTTCTTCGGACACATATTCATTTCTTTTTTCTGTCATTTCTCTGTCTTTTTCCCGGTTCACCTCCACAGCCTTTCCCAGAAGTAACAGCCAGCCAAGAAGCACAAACAGAAAATAATTTATTTCATAAAAAAATCTGGTTTTCTTCATAGCATAAATATATGAAGAAAACCAGAAAATATGATATTATTTTAACACTGATCTTTTAACTTATTTGCGAATACCAAAATGATAGGAAGTAAAGGACTGGTATTTCTCTCCTGCTTCCAGCACAGGTGAATGGAACGCTTCTACATTTACTGCATTTGGTTCTACCTGTGTTTCCAGGCAAAAGCCCTCCCGCTTATTGTAAACATGTCCCTGTTTTCCCTTTTCGCCCATAATAAAATTACCTGCATAGAACTGTACACATGGGCAGTCAGAAACAACATCCATGGTGATTCCTGACTTTTCATTGTAGGCACTGGCAATTACCCGTTTGCTGCCTTTGGCGTAATTGTCTGTTACATAATTGTGATCGTATCCGCCTGTATACTTCAGCTGCTGGAAATCCGCCTCGATCTCTTCCCCGATTTTCTTCTCCCTGGTGAAATCCATAGGAGTTCCCGCTACCGGAGCATACTCTCCTGTAGGAATGGAATACTGGTCTACCGGGTTATATTCTTTTGCATGAATCGTAAGATATGTATCCAGCACCTTGCCGCTTCCCTCTCCTGTAAGGTTGAAATAAGAATGATTAGTCATATTGGCAAGTGTAGCCTGATCACAGATTCCGCTGTAATAAATCTGTAAAGTACTATCCTCTGTAAACTCATACATAACAGATACCTGGAACTCTCCCGGGAATCCATTCTCCCCGTCAGGACTGATTCTAGAAAAAGCAACGGCATTTTTATCCTGATCCACATTCTTCACAGTCCATATTTTCTTCTCGAATCCATTTGGACCACTGTGAAGATTATTTTCATTTTCGTTCTTGGCAAGCTGATATTCCTTTCCATAAATGGAAAATTTCGCTCCCTCAATACGGTTTCCACTTCTTCCGATAATTGCTCCGAAGAAACATCCGTTTACTTCGTACTGCTGTACATCATCGTATCCCAGCACAACATCTGTAAGCTTGCCATCCTTATCTGGAACACACAGCTTCACAAGTATTGCTCCAAAATCCATTACTTCGGCATAAGCGCCTGTTCCATTCTCCAGATGATATAAAGTAATCTCTTCCCCAGAAGTTAATTCCCCGAATTTCTTTGCTGTAACACCCATGTTACCTGCCTCCTTATTCTAAAAAAATCCCAGAATGCCGTTCCCTTTCTTTTGACGCCTAGCTTGCCGCTAGGTGGGTATCCTCAACAGGACTTCTGCCTACCACAACGAGAGGTCTGACATCCGCACTGCGATCTTGGATTCCCTTGATGTCAATGTAGGTTCAAAAATAAAAGGGGCCTCGCACATCCCAGGATTTACTTTTCTAAAAGTTATTATAACCTAGTATATACTGTTTTTCAACATAAAATACATATTTATTTTGACAGAATTTTACACGCCGATTACTGTATTCCCAGAATCTCCTTTACTGTCTTTGGCATATCCCTGGCATCTACTACTCTATCATGAAGTACCGGTGCTGTACGGATATCATTCACTGCCTTTGGTACTGCCACACCGGAAATCTTCTCAAGGGCATCTGCAAGACCAAAGTCATCCAGATTCTCATGTCCTTTTGCAATAGCGTCCATAACACTTCTTGTAAATTTGTACGGACTTGCTGTGGAAGCAATGACAGCCGGTGTTTTATCCTCTGTATCTGTTACATATTTCTTATATACGCCGGCAGCAACTGCAGTATGCGTATCAATTACATAATTACTGTTCTTATAAACTTCCTGGATTGCTTCTTTTGTTTCTTCCTCTGTACAGAAATTGCCATAGAAGTCCTGAAGCTGTGCTTTCATTTCAGGGGTGATGGTGTATTCTCCGCCTTTTGATAATGCATCCATAAGCTGTGCACAGGTATCTGGATTTTCTCCTGTAATGCGATAAATGAGACGCTCCAGATTACTGGAGATCAGAATATCCATAGATGGAGAAGTAGTCAGGATGAAGTCTCTTTTTCTGTTATAAGTACCTGTAGCAAAGAAATCATATAATACTTTATTCTCATTGGATGCACAGATCAGTTTATTTACCGGAAGTCCCATCTGCTTTGCATAAAATGCTGCCAGAATATTTCCAAAATTACCAGTTGGCACTACTACATTAATCTTATCCCCAGCCTGTATCTTTCCCTGGCGCACCAAAGATGCATATGCATATACATAATAAACAATCTGTGGAACAAGACGTCCGATATTGATAGAGTTCGCAGAAGAAAACTGGAAGCCTGCCTGTGCAAGCTCTGCTGCCATCTCTTTGTCATTAAACATTTTCTTTACTGCTGTCTGGGCATCATCAAAGTTTCCGGTGATTCCCACCACATAAGTATTGGCACCCTTCTGGGTCACCATCTGCTTCTCCTGGATGGGACTGACACCATGCTTTGGATAAAAAACAATAATTCTTGTGCCAGGTACATCTGCAAAGCCAGCCAGAGCTGCCTTTCCTGTATCTCCTGAAGTAGCGGTAAGAATTACAATGTCATTTTTTACCTGGTTCTTCTTCGCAGCAGTTGTCATCAGGTACGGTAAAATAGACAATGCCATATCCTTAAATGCAATAGTAGGGCCATGGAAAAGCTCCAGAAAATATGCTCCGTCAGCTTCCTTAAGCGGTGCAATCACATCGGTATCGAATTTTTTATCATATGCACTGTCAATACAGGTTCGCAGTTCTTCCTCTGTAAAGTCTGTAAGCAGACGGCTCATTACCTGATAAGCAGTCTCCTGATAAGACATCCTGGAAAGCTCTTCCATGGAAATATCAAGTGCGGGAATTGATGTGGGTACAAACAGTCCTCCATCTTCGGAAAGTCCCTTTAAAATAGCCTGGGAAGCGGTTACCGGTTCCCCTTTTCCTCTGGTGCTCTGATACATTACCTGCATTTTGTCACTCCTGCCTTTCGTTTATATAATACTTAGACTTTACAGGTATTATACATACTTCACCGTGCTAAATCAATAGTAAATTTTAAAAGCCGCCTGGGTCTTATTTTCCCAGGCGGCTTATAGCCCTTATTGTAGAATACTATTTTTTCACCATCTGTACAGTACCAGTCTCACTAAGGGAAACTGTATCTGCGGTCTGTTCATCCCCTTCGTCTGGATAAGTATAGAATTCATGAACCCCATATTTGAACAGTCTTTTCAGATCTTTATCAAACCAGTTCACATTGTGCTTCTCTGCGGCTGACCGCTGAATAAAAAACAGGGCCCCTTCTGAATAATCCACGCCTTCCAAGGCCTGTTTCACCGCTTCTTTTGTCTCATCTGTAACTGTTACTTCATAAATTTTCCCATCATATGTAGGCGAAAACTGAGGAACACCGTATCTCTGATCCCAGACTACATCTGTAACCGTATCTGGAAATTCATCATTGGAAATCCGGTTCATAATAACATTCGCTACCAGTACACGACCTTTGATATCTTCAGTTCCTGCTTCTGCTTCCACGATCCTAAGCAGGGTATCATAATCTGCATCTGACATCATCTTAGCACTGGCTGACATAGAAGCAGCTGCCGCATCCAGACTGTTTACCGTATCTGCCATGGAGTTACCTGTACTTAACTCATCAGCATTACACTTCACAGTCGTGATCCGCTGTCCTACCATAACTCTCTCACAGGAGGTTCCAATACGTGTTACAGCAGTTCCTGCTGCCGGGGTATCTGCCACACTGGTGACCATACCTGCGATCCCCGTAGGAAGATCATACCCCATACTGCCCCAGTCTATTCCCGTATCCTGATCCAGGTCCTTCTCATCTGAAGCCGCATATACCTGACTTCGCTCTCCCGGATCTGCCACTTTCGTTCCAATTCCCAAAATCATTGCCAACGTGGCGCAGGCACTAAGAGCTACAAAATTATGGACAAGAGCCTTTTTTTCATCTTTCTCTTTTGAACCGTCCTTGAAAGTTGTTACAATTCGTAAACTTCTTTTTAATTTCATATTCTTCTTTCCTTGCACTTCTGTTATGTTTTGATTTCTTTAATTATTTATTTTGTAACATTTTTGTAATGTATGAGAAAATTATATTTAATACTGTTTAAAATGTCAAGTAATTTTTATGTTTTTCTGCCCTTTTTCTCCAAAAACAGGTAAAAAAAGAAGGGGTAGCAAACAAAACTTAATTTTTCCATCAAAAATATTGTAACATTTTTGACAAATTTCTTACGTATTGTCTGTCCCCTTATAGCTCCCCTGACTGAAAAACTCTGACCTGCTGATTATAGAACGCCCTTCCTGCCAGCCAGACTGTTTCAGTTCTTTTACAAATAAAATTATACCTTTGTTCCTTGCTTGCGTCAACGCTTTTTGGTCGACGCATTCGGATGTATTTAGATGTATTTAGACAAGAAGTTTCTGTTCACTCCGTTTACAGCAACACGCTTCGCGATGCACAAAAAAATCCGCTATGGGCACATTCATCATATGCTCGCAGCGGATTTAAAAAATTCGTTTTATCTGTTGTTGATAGCGGTTACCAGAGCATCAATAGAAGCACGGATAATATCCGGATCCACGCCAGCTCCCCATGCCATTATTCCATCTGGTTTCTTGATTCCCACATATGCAATAGCTTTGGAGCTTGTACTGCGCTCTAACGCATGCTCCTGATATACTTCAAGTGAATATTTCAGTTCATATGCCTTCTTTAATGCGTTGCTTACCGCATCAAGACGTCCGTTACCGGAAGCCTCTGTGGTAATGGTTCTGCCATTAAATGTGGAAGTAACCTTTGTTGTAATTCCATCAGCTGTCTGCTGGAAATGAACCTCATTAATACTATATGGTTTTACTACATTTTCGAAAGTCTTCTTAAACAGATCGAAAATCTCATCTGGATGAAGCTCTTTATGAAGATGGTCGGAAACACCTTTTGCAGTATAGCCCATTGCTTCTCGCATTTTCGGAGGAAGATTCAGGCCATATTTTGTCTCCAGGATATAGCCTACGCCGCCTTTACCAGACTGGCTGTTAATACGGATAACATCTGCATCATAATTACGTCCCACATCTGTAGGATCAATTGGCAGATAAGGAACTGTCCAGCGGTTTGGATCTTTTTCTTCAATCCAGTGCATACCTTTTGCAATCGCATCCTGGTGAGAGCCGGAAAATGCAGCAAATACAAGTGCTCCACTGTATGGGCTTCTCTCTCCTACTGTCATTCCGGTACACTGTTCGTATACTTCACAGATATGTGGCATGTCTGAAAAATCAAGCTTCGGATCAACGCCCTGGGAATACATATTCATTCCAAGAGTTACAATATCCACGTTTCCTGTACGTTCTCCGTTTCCAAACAAAGTTCCCTCAATACGGTCTGCACCTGCCAGAATTCCCATTTCAGAATCAGCTACACCGCAGCCTCTGTCATTGTGAGGGTGCAGAGATACAATTACATTTTCACGATGGAGCATATGTTTGCACATGTACTCAACCTGACTTGCATATACATGTGGCATGGAATGTTCTACTGTTACCGGAAGGTTGATAATACATTTATTATCCGGTGTCGGCTGCCATACATCAATAACTGCATTGCACACTTCCAGTGCATATTCCGGTTCTGTTCCTGTAAAGCTCTCCGGGCTGTACTCAAACTGGAAATTTCCTTCTGTCTGCTCTGCCAGTTCCTTTAACAGCTTCGCACCATCTACGGCAATCTTCAGAATCTCTTCTTTTGACTTTTTAAATACCTGCTCTCTTTGTGCTACTGAAGTTGAATTGTATACATGGACAATTGCCTTTGGAGCACCTTTTACAGCTTCAAAAGTTTTGCGGATAATATGTTCTCTTGCCTGTGTAAGAACCTGGATTGTCACATCTTCCGGAATCAGGTTGCGGTCAATAAGAGTACGAAGGAATGTATACTCTGTCTCAGATGCAGCAGGGAAACCAACTTCGATTTCCTTGAAACCAATCTGTACAAGAAGTTTAAAAAATTCAACCTTCTGCTCAAGGCTCATGGGAATTACAAGTGCCTGGTTTCCATCACGAAGGTCTACAGAACACCATGCCGGTGCCTTATCAATATAATCCTTTTTTGCCCAGTCCATACATTCTTCCGGTGGAAGATAATACTGTCTTTTGTACTTACTCACATTCATCATATCTGGTTCCTCCATATTAAATTAATTTTTCTAACATCTTTCTTTCCGCCGCAGTGTGATCCTGCCCGGTAGGGCTTTTTGTGTAACAGGGAATTCCAACGGAAGTTCCTATTATATAAAAAATCTCCCATCCCCTGCACATGACATGCAAGAGACGGAAGATATTATATCTTACGCGGTACCACTCTTATTTCATGAATAAAATTCATACACTTAACGGATACGGGAACATTCCTTAAATATCAATTAAACAATCCTTATATCCTCTCCTGATAACGGTGGAATCCGTCTGCATCTACTCTTATCATCCAAATTTCAAGCAGCTGCTCCAAGGTGAGTTCTGCAGATTCCTTCCACCATCTTACACCATCCGATGGTTCTCTGTGCTCCAGTTTCTGTATACTATTCCTTTTCAAAGCATTTTTCATATTTTCTTTGCGGTTATTACTCTAACATTTTCCAGGGAATTTGTCAATCCAAAATTCAGCAACATTTACGCATCCAAAATTTAGCAGCATTTACGCATTATTCAGATAATTGTATACAAGACTGGAGATACGCTGTATTCCTCTGATACCATAGTATTCCCCAATATTGGAAAAAACAACGATTACGTAATCCGTTTTTTCTCCATATACGATAGCCGCATCATGTTGATAGCTGTCTGTTTCCCCGGTTTTGTTTCCACTGATCACACCTGATGGTAAACCGGCCGGAATTTTAATCCGTTTCTGCTGGTTCCATAACAGGTTCCACATCTGGGCAGAAGCTTCCTCTGATACTGCTGTACGGCGGTAAACCCGTTCAAGCAGCCCGCCTACATCTTTGGCTGTACTTAAATTACTGCCGCCTCCGTCACTTTGACTACTGCTGCTTGCCGGATGCAAAGTGTGATGCACACCAGTACCTGTGTAACCATTTTGCCGGAGATATTCATTAATATTGGCACATCCTCCTGCAAAGCTTCCATTTCCGTTTATTTTTACCAACTGGTTAAAGCTTTCATTGTCACTGTATGTAATCATGGAATAAAGAAGAGATTGAACATAATCACTTAATGCAAACTGATTCTTCGCCGCATTGGCATAGGTTGCTTCCATCACAAACAGCTTAATCACACTTGCCGGATACATCTGGCAGTCGTTCATATAAAGAACATCATTTGTCTTCATATCCTTCACATAAACAGACCAGTTTCCACCATACTCATTCATGACAGCCTGTAGCTGCTGCATCAGAGCCCCATAACGAAGATTTTCACGAATGGTCTTTCTGCTTTCCTCATCCACATATATATCATCTGTTATTTTCTGGTCCAATGCAATTTGTCCATTTTTCGTCAGATAATATCCATCGTACCAGCAGTTTTCATATCTTCGTCCCATTTTACTAAGCACATATCTGTTCCCATTGATCGTGACCCATCCGGGGCTTTTGCGTCGCAGCAGCCTTCCACCGCTTCTTCCGAAATAATACATTCCCTTAAAACGCACACCATCTGCTTTGGTATTCAGATAATGAAATTTGTTTCTTCCGTCAAGCTTTCCCTTGCTGTCAAAATAATAGTATCCGCTGTTTAAACCGCTTTTGGACAATATTGTTAGCTTCACTACCCGTTTTTCTGCCGCTCTTGTCGTTATCTTATATGTTTTTGACTGCAGGTACCACCCACTTTTCTTTTTTACCAGTTCACCCTTATGAACACGGTTAATTTTTACCTTGTATGTTTTGGCAGTAGCTGCCTGTACCTGCATATTTGGAAAGGCTATCAGCGAATTTCCCAGAAGCAGCAGAAAAAAAAGGTGAAAGATAAATTTATTTTTTCTTTGGCTCTTCATTTTTCTTTCTTCGATTATTTATTTTTTACTGTTATTTTACATGTAGCTTTTTTACCGGATTTTAAAACAACCGTCACAGTGGCCGTTCCTTTTTTCTTTCCGGTAATTTTGTACTGATTTGTTTTAAGTTTCTTTACTGTTGCAACACTTTTTTTACTGCTTTTAACAGACTTAACCATATCACCCTTTGCAAGCTTGGTGATCTTCAGAGTGTAAGATTTATTCTTCTTTACTGTTTTCTTTGTGGAAGAAAGCTTAATTGTTGCCTTTAATTTTGGAATGGATTGTGACTCTTCCTTTCCACACATCATACAGGTACGCTGTTTTTTGCCCTTTGCACAGGCTGTTGCTGTTTTTACAGTTTCCCAGGCATAGTAGCTATGACCTGTTGCCGGAATAACTTTTTGTTCTTCTATTGTGCTGCCGCAAACACTGCAATGACTTCCCGTTGTTTTTCCGGGCTGTGTACAAGTTGCATCAACTTCCTCGTCTGTAACTTCCTCATGACCTGTTGCCGGAATTTCATACTGTTCCTCTATTACCGCTCCACAAATGCTGCAATGGCTTCCTTCTGTTTTTCCTGGCTGTGTGCAGGTTGCAGGAATTTTTGCATCTATAACTTTTTGATGTTGGTGTTCAACCTTAATTTTTGTCTTAATATAAGGAGTGTTAAACGTTGTCCAATTGCTGGCCAGTGTACCGCTTGAATTGCACGGTGCATTTACAATATAAACATAGTACTCACCCAGTGCAATATCACTTGTGTCCCAGGAAATATATCCACTGTAAGTATCTCTTCCATAGACAGATACTTTGGCTAAATCAAGCTTCGAATATACAATTTCTGAATTTGAATTAAAAATCGAAACAAGTGGCTTGGTATAATAATATTTGTAGGTATCTCTTGCATAAAACTTAATGTATAACCTATCACCTTGTTCAATCACATCATTATCTCTGGGTGATACTTCAGTAAGATAATAGGAAGCTGATGAATACCCTACCATTTGAGTATCTTCATTCAAACTGTTGTAACTGTTTAATTTTTTTAAATCGTTTAAAACTTTAGTGGAAGCCTTAGTATTTTTACCTGCTACAGAGTGCTCCACGCTTTGCACAGGATCCTTCAGCTCTTTCTTTTCTGTGATATCCTTTGCCATAACTGGAACTGCAAACATAAACAGTACGCAAAGCAATACCAGTCCTGCAAACGTCTTTTTCATTTGTTTCATACCAAAATCCCCCTTTCATAATACATCATGCATAAAATTTCATTTCTTCTCTCCATACACCTTCTCCTTAATCACCGTAAATAAATTTATATTTTCATCCCCTTCAGGTCAGGGACAAATCCTATACTGCTGATACCTTCTTCAAATAGGGAAAAATTATGCTTTACAGAAAAGTTCTGTGAAATCCCTGTTACATAAATAAAGCACTACCTTCCTCTTCGGAAAAGCAATGCTCTCTTATCGTATAAAAAATGCAACTGGCTGTCATACATTTGCTTAGACCCTATAGTTTTGCGCCACCGGATTTCTCCGGTTATGCCCTTTATTCAATTATGCTTTTTTATGTATCCGCATTTTAGCATATTGTTATTACTTAATTATAATAGTAACACTAATTTTTTATATAAGCAACTATAAATGAGCAAGTTCATGATTTTCCTCTGGGCTATATACTATTAATATATTCATTTTATTCTCAGTCAAAGGAAAAACAATATCAATAACATTTTTTACACGGCGTATATCCCATGCTAATTGCCTGATCCAAAGTCACTTGTTTAGGATTTTTCATATTACTACAATCGGAAGATTTATGATATTTACTTCCGGAATTTGGAATCCATACTTCACCTTCTGTTGCAGGAGTTTCTGGATTTGTATTATTAGGTACAGAAATATTTTTCACAGTAACTTTACAAACAAAATTTTTCCCAAGAACTGTAGCAATAATATTGGCTGTTCCTGCCTTTTTTGCAGTAATTATTCCATTATTTACAGTTGCAATACCTTTCCGTGAAGATTTCCATTTTACAGACTGCTTAGTTCCAGTTACTTTTAAAGTGCCTGTTCCTCCAACTGTCAAAGATAACGCTTTTTTATTCAGCTTTGGAGATTCAACCGTTAATTTGCAACTGTACTTCTTTTTGCCAACCTTTGCAGTGATTGTAGCTGAACCGGCTTTCTTAGCTTTTACTTTTCCAGAGTTACTGACAGTTGCTACAGATTTTTTACTTGATGCCCATTTTGTGGTACTGTTTGTTCCCAATACTTCCAGCTGTAGAGTCTGTCCAGAAAGCAAAGTTGCTCTGCTTCTATTAATTTTCCCTGCCGCAGATACCGGAATAGTCATGCAAAGAATCATAAGAATCACAGCAATAATTGATAGTAATTTTTTCGTCTTTTTCATTCGTACTTCCTCCCAACAATTTTAATATCCATATTGTATCATTATTGTTAAGAATACAGAAGTATTAGTTACGATTTATTCAAATTTTTTATTAGTACCTATATCATTGATCGCATCAAATTTTCTTAAAGTCCATATGCAATAATACATTGCATAATTTTATTTTTTTAACAACTAATAATTCCATTTTTTACAACTGGTAGTTACATTGCATTGTCATCCAATCATACTTTTCAAAGAAACCATTACCAAGGAGGATACACATATGAACAAGCACCGAACCACCCAAACCATAGGCATTTTAATCTGTATTATTGCCATACTATTTTCAATGATCTATTTAGCACCCAAAATGGGAGCTCCTCAAACCTATGAAAAAACAATCATGTCGCTAGATAAAAAGTCAAAAGGCGTAGTTGAACTTTCTGCATTAACTGTAGGTGTATCATCTGCCATAACCGCACTTCCTGGAGATACTGGAACAACTGTTGCAGATCATCTAATGGATCTGAACTCTGGTTTATTTATCGTTATGATTGCATTGTTTTTAGAAAAATATCTCATTACTATAATTGGGGAAATTGTTTTTTATTTTATAATTCCTCTTGCCTTTATTATATTAGCAATTGGTTTTTTGAAAAATATCCCCTCACTTAGGCTAAAATTTATTAATATCTTTCTTACTGGCATTCTATTGGTTACAGCAGTTCCTACCGGAATACATATTGCAGACCAAATCGAAGATATTTATAATTTTTCATTGGAAAATACCATCCAAGAGGCTAAAAATATCAAAGAAGAAACCGAAGATGCAACAAATGATGCAACCGAAGAGGATTCCAATTTTATTACTGGTGCTATTTCTAAAGTTACGGATGCCATTTCAAATGCTGTTACCGGAATCGTCGATAAAGGAGAGACTTTTCTAAACACGGTTACGCAATCTCTTGCTATCCTTATCGTTACATCGTGCGTTATTCCATTACTAATTGTATTTTTATTTTTAAAGCTAATGAAATATACAATTGGATTAGACTTAACTGGATCAGTACTTTCATTCCATAAAACCTTATCTCAAAAACAAAAAGACACTTACAAAAAACTCAACAAAAAAGAGGAATAATTTTCACAAAGAGCTTGCATAAATCTGTGTAGGCTCTTTTTACTACCATTTTCCTAAAAATAATATGAAATCAATATTTCTTCCACGACTATTCAGATGATGATGTTAAGAAATGTATGCTGGATATGGAAAAAGAAGGTTTGCTCTATTTCTGGGATAAAGATGGATTTTCTAATATGATTCTGTTATAGGATTCTGTTTTCTACAGTCTGCTGGTAGATCTGTTATGGGATCGGTTGGATTTGGTGCGGTGCGGTTCTTCCTGTTGAGTCAGGCCATAAGATTTTATAACTGTTGTCTCATAGATGTACTGTATATGGTTATTATGTATTCTCTGGTATTTTAGTATGTTATTACGCAGGACATATGGTGGAGGAAGTTTTAAACTTTGGATGATTTGGCTTTTGTTGGAAAAGATGAATATGGTTTAGTTGCACACAGACTGGAAAAATGAAGCAATATGATATAATTCTTGACAAACAGCGGTACTCTTCCCATAATAAAGCCAATATATTTTGCAGAAAGGGGAAGCACATATAGAAAAATCAAACAATGAAATTAAATACTCTACTGCTGATGATCCAAAAAACTTCTATAACAACTTACTTGAAAATCTTCACGTAATGGGAAACAAAGCAAATTATGACTAGTTAATGGAAACAAAATCGCAGCTAGACTCGAAGCATATATCTATCCATAATTTAGATGAAATAAATTAAATTCATCCCAAAATAACGAAACTATCCAGCAATTTTGCATATTGTAATCCAGAAACGCATATGCTATAATTGCCGCAGACAAAAGGATAACGCTAGTTCATAATGAACAGCAATCAAAAACCCCGAAGTGCAACGGACTTCGGGGTTTTCTATTCCTATTTTTTTGTGTGGGAAGGCTTAAACCCACAGGCTAGTTACCGACTACTTATCGCTGTCTAGCCATTTGATGATGTAGTGGCAAACCACACCAGCCGCAACAACGATAATAAAGGACAACGCTTCGTCCATAATGAACACCTCCTTCCTGATACCAGTATGGAGGCGGTAATATTTTAAGTATAGCATACAGTTAGTACAATAAACTGGACTGAAATTGCTGTAAATTTTTCTGAAAAAGTGGTTGATTTTTTGTTTGGGATTTGGTAGAATATAACTCGTTCGCGGGGTATGGCGTAGCTTGGTAGCGCGCACGGCTGGGGGCCGTGAGGTCGCAGGTTCAAATCCTGTTGCCCCGATTTATTTAGTAAAATCAAAGGTTTTGGGAACTTTGGTTTCATTGAGAAATAGAAAGGTAATCATTTCTTATAAGTGAGAAAATATATTTATAGGAGGATGAGCCTGCAAATGTGGTAAATTTAATAAGATTTCACAGAAAATTCGCAAAATCACAGAGCTTTTATCTGTGGTTATTTTTTGTTCAAAATTAAATATGAATACCTGAATAAGCCCATGAGTTTTTGATGTGTTATTCGTGGGCCTATTTTTATACTCATTTTTGAGTACAAATTTATATATTTTCCTCTTTGATTAGCCTATATACAGAAAAACAACGCTGCATGTAGGTTAAATTTCCATTATTTCACTTCAGACAACAAATTTCTTCACTGATAGAATTGAAATTTGAGCCGTATAATGCGATTTAGACCGTTACTAAACAGTGCTTTATAAGCAGGAGATTGATATAGGAAGTCAGAGGGGGACTATCTGGTGAAAGATATAGAGCCATTTTTTAGAAAAATTGAATATGTGAAAAAAACATAAATTTTATCTTTATCAGAATAGCACATATAGTTCTAAAATTCACATAATAAATGGCAATTTCAGTCCGAAAAAATTTGCATCTATAATATATAATATACAAAAAAAGAACAATTGCAGGATTTTTCCATAACAACTGTTCTTTTCTCATACATACCGCTTACTTCAAATATTCTTCAGCCTGTCTTGGGACACACTGCCACATTCTCAAAAGGGGCAAATCCCGCAGCCTGCCAAACAAAAAAATACCTGCATTAATCAGATTTTTTCTGGAAAACTAAATAAAACTGCAATTTTATTGAGCCATAATATACTTTCACCTTCAATATTTCGTACTTATTCACCAGTTGGAAAATCTGGAACTACTGGACATTCAAAAATCGTCATAGGATCAATATCAATGCATTCATACTCGTTTCGATTTCCAGCTATGTCCCACGCAACTGTCCCATTCAAAACGGTAAGCGTATTCTTAAATACTGTTTTATCCTCGTTTTTCTTGAAAATACCGCCTTTCTTTATCAGTGGCTTAACATCAAATTCCCGTACACTTCCATCATTGAGATAGGCGTAGACTGTGTAGTTGTTTCCTGCCACTACCTGATATATTTCCGGATAGAATCGTGGATCAAGTTTATTATTGCTCATTCCATTTACCTTCTTTTTGATAATCACTTTTGGAAAAAATCGCTGTTTAGGGCTGCTCTATGATAACAAAAAAAGACCTCGAAGGGCTGGGATGTGAGCCAGTCCATCAAGGTCAGTTTTTATGCTTGGACAATTATTCTGTTGGTTGGGCGTTTTGCCCCTTAACAGGATATTTTACTTTGCCTGTTGACACAGCCATCAATGCTGTCCGTTGATATAATTTACCAGTCCCTCTGCTTTGATGATCTTCTGCATAAATTCCGGGAATGCCTGACCTTTGAATTCAGTTCCCTTGGTGCGGTTATAGATCATACCGGAGTCAAAATCAACTTCTACTTCATCACCGTCTTCTATTCCCTTGCTTGCTTCCGGGCATTCAATAATGGGAAGACCGATGTTAATGGCATTGCGGTAAAAAATTCTCGCAAATGTCTCTGCAATAACACAGCTTACTCCGGCTGCTTTAATTGCAATTGGAGCATGCTCACGGGAAGATCCGCATCCGAAGTTTTTGGTTGCAACAATAATATCACCCTTCTGAACTCTTTTTACAAAAGTATTATCAATATCTTCCATACAATGGGTAGCCAGCTCTGCCGGATCTGAAGAATTCAGATAACGAGCCGGAATAATAACGTCAGTATCTACATTGTCTCCATATTTAAAAACTCTGCCTTTTGCCTGCATGATCAAGTATTCCTCCTTATAATCCTAATTCTTCCGGTGCACAGATGTAACCGGTTACAGCACTTGCAGCAGCAACTGCCGGACTTGCAAGATAAACTTCAGAATCCACATGTCCCATACGGCCAACAAAGTTACGGTTGGTAGTAGAAATGCAGCGCTCACCTGCTGCCAGAATTCCCATATAGCCGCCAAGGCATGGTCCACAGGTAGGTGTACTTACAACTGCCCCTGCCTCAATAAAGATCTTAAGAAGTCCCTCTTCCATTGCCTGCAGGTAAATAGCCTGTGTAGCAGGAATCACGATACAGCGAAGGCCTTTCTTTACTTTGCGTCCTTTCAGAATTTCAGCTGCCACACGAAGGTCATCAATACGTCCATTTGTACAGGATCCGATTACTGACTGATCTACAGCAACCGGCTCTTTGATCTCTGAAATTGTCTTTGTATTCTCCGGTAAGTGTGGGAACGCAACTGTCGGCTCAAGTGTGCTAAGGTCAATCGTGTATTCAGCCTCATAAACAGCATCCTCATCAGCTTCGTATACCTTATACGGACGTTTGGAATGCTCTTTCATGTACTCGATTGCAAGATCATCAACCGGGAAAATTCCATTCTTACCACCGGCTTCAATTGCCATGTTTGCAATTGTGAAACGGTCATCCATAGACAGATTCTTAATGCCCTCTCCTACAAACTCCATAGATTTGTAAAGAGCTCCGTCTACGCCAATCATACCGATAATATGCAAGATCACATCTTTACCGCTTACCCATTTCTGAGGTTTGCCTACGATATTAAATTTAATAGCAGACGGAACCTTGAACCATGCTTTGCCAGTTGCCATTCCTGCTGCCATATCGGTACTTCCAACACCTGTAGAAAATGCTCCTAAAGCTCCATATGTACAGGTATGTGAATCAGCTCCGATGATCACATCTCCGGCTACAGTAAGACCTTTTTCCGGTAAAAGTGCATGCTCGATTCCCATCTGTCCGACATCAAAATAGTTGGTGATGTCATGGCGACAGGCGAATTCGCGCACACATTTGCAGTGCTCTGCTGATTTAATATCCTTGTTCGGAATAAAGTGATCCATTACCAGCGCAATCTTATCTTTATCAAATACAGTGTCTACTGTCATCTTGTCCATCTCATGAATTGCCACCGGAGAAGTGATATCATTTCCAAGAACAAGGTCAAGCTGTGCCTCTATAAGCTGTCCTGCTTCTACATGATCCAGGCCTGCATGTGCTGCCAGTATCTTCTGAGTCATTGTCATTCCCATTTTTGTATTCCTCCTGATTCATTGTATGATGGTATTTTATCACACTTTCTGTTATAATAACAATACATATTAATCATGTTTATTATAATTTATATTTATATTATTACTGTTCACAGGTCACATTCCGTTGAATAATTTTTGTAAACAAAGTTCGTCCAAACTCACAGGAGGCATTTATGCAGGAAAATCTTTCTCTTTATCACATTTTCTATACTGTCAGCCGCACCGGAAACATTTCCCAGGCAGCCAAAGAACTGTACATCAGCCAACCAGCCATCAGTCATGCTATCAAAAAGCTGGAAAACAATCTGGATACCACACTTTTTAAACGCAGCTCCAGAGGCGTCACTCTGACTCCTGACGGCCAGCTCCTTTATGAAAAAGCAAAAGGAGCCTTCGCCCTTCTTTCTGAGGGAGAAGACTCTATTCTACACAATCGTTCCAGGGAAATTCCCAAATTGCGGATCGGTGCCAGCACCACTCTTTGTAAATATGTTTTAATGCCACGACTCAAAAATTTTATTTCCGTCAATCCCCGGATCCGTATTACCATTTCCTGCCAGTCTACTTATCAGACTCTGAAGCTTCTTGACCAGGACAAAATAGATATCGGGCTCATCGGGCGGCCACAGAAATTATCTGGCTACTTTTTCCTTCCTCTGCTTCAGATCCAGGATACATTCGTAGCCACAAAAGAATATCTTGAAAACCAGCACAGACTTTTTCCTGCCGAACCACTGTATCATACGGCTACCTTTATGCTTCTGGACGAACAGAATATTACCAGACAGTCTGTTAACACGCTGCTCCATGAACACCAGCTTCAGTTAAGTCACACTCTGGAGGTTACCTCCATGGATCTTTTAATCCAGTTCGCACAGGTAGGACTTGGCATTGCCTGTGTAATAAAAGAATTTGTACAAAAAGAGCTGGATGCAGGTCTTCTCGTAGAAGCACCCCTGGATCTTACCTTTCCTTCCCGCGAAATCGGGTTCGTATGCAAAAAAGACGAACATAATAAAAATATTATTTCACAGCTTTCTGCAAGATGTACGTCACAATTTGTGGGAGATTTTGTCCGGTAGAATCTTTTGTATAACCGGGGCACTTCTGCTGAATTTTCCGTCAAATAAAAAACCCGGGGAAACCCCGGATTTTTTATTTATTGAACTTGTCCTCTTGGTACTGGTGACTGACGAACTTGTTCTTATCTTATTAGCTACTGATAAACTTACCTCCACCATATTGGTTGCTGATAAGCTTACTCTCACCATATTAGTTATTGATAAGCTTGTCTTCGCCGTTCCAGCTGTAAAGTTTACGGATCTCTTCGCCAACTTTCTCTGATGGATGCTCTGCTGCTTTCTTTCTCATGGCTTTGAAGTGTACCTGACGTCCAGCCGGACTCATGTCAAGCAGGAAGTCTTTTGCGAATGTACCATCCTGGATATCGGAAAGGATCTTCTTCATAGCTTTCTTTGTATCCTCTGTAACAATCTTCGGTCCTGTGATGTAATCGCCATACTCTGCTGTGTTGGAGATAGAATATCTCATTCCAGCGAATCCTGACTGATAGATCAGGTCAACGATCAGTTTCATCTCATGGATACACTCGAAGTATGCATTTCTCGGATCATAACCAGCCTCGCAAAGAGTTTCGAAACCAGCCTGCATAAGTGCACAAACACCACCGCAAAGTACTGCCTGCTCACCGAAAAGGTCTGTCTCTGTCTCTGTACGGAATGTTGTCTCAAGAACACCGGCTCTTGCTCCGCCGATTCCAAGTGCATATGCAAGTGCAACGTCAAGAGCTTTTCCTGTGTAATCCTGCTCAACAGCTACCAGACACGGAACACCTTTGCCAGCCTGATACTCGCTTCTTACTGTATGTCCAGGTCCTTTTGGAGCGATCATAGTTACGTCTACGTTCTTTGGTGGAACGATGCATCCGAAATGGATATTGAAACCATGAGCAAACATAAGCATGTTGCCTTCCTCAAGGTTTGGCTCGATATCATGTTTGTACATATCAGCCTGTTTCTCATCATTGATCAGGACCATGATGATATCAGCTTTCTTTGCAGCCTCTGCTGCTGTATATACTTTAAATCCCTGCTCTTCAGCTCTCTTCCAGGATTTGCTGCCTTCGTAAAGACCGATAATGACATCGCATCCGGACTCCTTCAGGTTCAGTGCATGAGCATGTCCCTGGCTGCCGTAGCCGATAATTGCGATTGTTTTTCCATCTAATAAAGAGAGATTACAATCTTCCTGGTAAAAAATTCTTGCTGACATTTTCGTTTCCTCCTACTGTATTAAAACTTAAAAATATATCGTTAAGGGAATATATATGCATATTTCCTGTATAGATATTCATCCATTAAACATGCATCCCTTAGCAAACTAAAGAAATTTCACTCCGTGAGAGCCTCTCTCAAGTCCCATAACACCGGCGCGGGCCAGTTCCAGGATTTCGTAATCTCCCATCAGATTAATAAAAGCTTCCAGCTTGGTCTTGCTTCCTGTCATCTCCACGATCAGAGAATCCTTACTTACATCCACAACCTTGGCACGGAAAATATCTGCAATAGAAACAATTCCCTGTCGCTGTTCCGGTGCTGCTGCAACCTTCACAAGAACCGTCTCTCTAACCACGCTCTCGGAAGGGTCAAGAACCTTGATATCCCTTACATCTATAAGCTTGGCGAGCTGCTTCTCGATCTGATCAAGAATCGCGTCATCCCCACTGCACACAACTGTAATACGGGTGTAATTCACATCTGCTGTAACTCCAGCAGTAATACTGTCTATATTATAACCACGGCGGCTGAACAGACCTGCGATCCGGCTTAGCACACCTGATGTGTTATCTACTAATAAAGATAAAATCCTGTTTTGCATAAATATAATCCTGCTTTCGTACTTCAGATTGATATGTTTATCATTATAGCAACATAATTTTGTTTGTCAATGAAAATTTTATTGTTTCACTGTATTAAAGCATTTTTATGTTACCGTTTACAGTAACCATTTATTCAGATCAGATATTTGCTCTGCAAAGCTGTAACAGTTTTGGGATTGAGATACAGCCCTTTTCGTAAGAAACGCTCCACAGTTCCATATTCCCTGTATATAGACCTGAAAAGCCCATCCAGATACTCTTCCTTCACCTTAAATAGAGCAGATACTTTATTTACGTTGGCCATGCTGTCAAGCTTATTGGCTTCCAGGTAACGGAGCATATAATCCAGCTCCCCGGCAAGACAGGCATTAGAACGCATGTAATCTTCCAGTATCACATCTTTGTGTACGCCAAGGGCACAAAGCAGCAACGCAGTGGTTATCCCCACTCTGTCTTTTCCCATGCTGCAGTGCCATAAAACAGAACCATTTTCGTGGTGAAAAAGGACATCCATAAATCTTGCACATTGTTTGACTGAATACTGGTCTCTCACAAAATTCTCATATTGCTTCTTTATCAGTGCTTCCAGTTCCCCATCATATTCCAGGATCTGATGAAGCAGCCCACTTGCCTGAAGCAGTCCTAATCTGCTCTCCAAAGAATCATCGGCAGTTTCCTCATCAATCATTGGAATATGATAATATTCCACACCCATCAGTACCGTATCCGGTTTCTCTTTGCGTTCCGTCTGGCTCCTTAAGTCAATGACTGTTTTTACCTTATAATCCTCCTGCAAAACATGCTGGTCTGCCAGGGATGCATGATACAACGTCCCGCTTCGAAGAAGCTTATGTGGAAGAATATGCCGTCCATCCTCTGTAGCAAGTGCCCCAAGATCTCTTGTGTTAGGCAGATTCTGCAGTGGAAGCCTTCCTCCCTTTGGAAAACCGGTAGCAATATCCGGGTTCAGTATCTTAAGCAGACGGAGGCAATCCTGCGCTTCATGCTCTGTCATTTCAAACTGGTATCTTTTCTTTCTCCGGGTTATGACAACCAGGTAATTGGATATCATCTGTTTCACAGCAGACTGCGCGTTTTCGCCTTCCCGATGAATATAAGCCCAGATAATGTCCCTGCATGGAAGATTGTTCTGTATCATATGCCTGAAAAAAAACAGATTCCCATCTTCTATGCGAATTTTACCATATCTCATAATTCTCCTCCATTCGTGTCCTTTCGCTATTACGATACCACAGAAAACAATATTTGACAATTATAGGAAAGTGTTTATAATCAAAAAAGCGGTAAATCGTTGCTGGGCACAAGGTGGACAGTAACAGTAAATCGGAAAGGTGATTTTTATATGGAAAATCTGTTTTTTTGTCTTGACGCTACTATCCCTATTTTCATAACTCTGATGCTGGGCTATTTTTTCCGGCGCATTGGACTGTATGATGATTCTTTTGTTTCCCAGATGAACAAATTTGTTTTTAAGGCAGCCTTGCCCGCTCTTTTATTTATGAACATCGCAGAAGCAGATTTTTACAGTGTTTGGGATACCAGACTGGTAATTTTCTGTTTTGTAACTACTTTTTGCAGTATTGCCATCTCCATCGGGCTGTCTTTCTTGCTGAACCCCAAAGACATCCAGGGCGAATTTGTACAGGCCTCCTACAGAAGCAGTGCTGCAATCCTTGGAATTGCTATTATACAAAACCTGTACGGTGATGCCGGTATGGCACCTTTAATGATTGTTGCCAGCGTGCCGCTTTACAATGTCATGGCAGTGACAGTGCTTTCTTTTATGAAACCAGGGAACCACAATATAGATAAAAAAATGATAATAAAGACATTAAAAGGAATTGCCACAAATCCCATTATCCTTGGCATTCTTGTAGGCCTTATCTGGTCGGTGCTGGGTCTGCCTCTTCCGGTTATTTTAAAAACCACAGTGAATAATCTTGGAAAAACAGCCACTCCCCTTGGACTTATGGCAATGGGTGGTGCACTGCATTTTGGAAAAGCATTTTCCCGATTAAAAGCAACCATCGCCTGCACCTTTTTGAAACTTGTAGGCTTTTGTGCCATTTTTCTCCCGGTTGCTATTAAACTGGGATTCACTCATGACAAACTGGTTTCCATCCTAATCATGCTGGGGTCTGCTACAACAGTAAGCTGTTATATCATGGCAAAAAATATGGGGCATGAAGGTTCCTTTTCTTCCAGTGTGATCATGCTCACAACCTTGCTTAGCGCATTTACCCTTACAGGATGGTTGTTCATTTGCAGGTCTTTTGGATTGATCTAAGAGATTTTTTATAACAATATTAACATTTTAAAGGCTGTTGTTTTACGGGGGATATTTTTCCCCTTTACAAAGTGTATCCCCAAAAAGCTTTCTGCAAAATATACCACAAAGTGGAACGTACAGTTTGCAGAAATAATTTTTGGGGACATACTTTTAAACAACAGCCTTTATTTATTCACAGTTCTCTCACAAGATTTCTGGCTTTTTCCAAATCTTTTTCATGCACCATAACTTCATACACATCATTCTTTCCAGAATCAGCATGGTTCAGCCCAAAATCCCGTCCCACACCAATTCCAGGAGAAAACATATTTTTTTCATGATTAATCGTGTGAAACTTATATCTGATCTGTTCCTTTTCCAGAATACTCATAATCTTATGGTATTTCTCCCTGGAGCCTCCGATATACAATGTTTCCATGTGCACACCTCCTGCAAATCTGTTTATTTACTATAAATTATTTTTTCATATAGGTTTTTATACAAAAGCACCTTTTTATATGTACGTTTTTTCTATACAGTTTTTTATACAATTTTCTAAACACACTCCAATATGGCATACAACGCTTCCAGACTATATGGCAGAATCTTCTCGTCAATCTGGAACTTTGGATGATGAAGGGGATAAATTTTTCCCGGTATTCCCGCCAGAAATACACAGAAAAGCCCTCTGGCCTGCAAAAAATACCGATAAGCATTGTCCCCAGAAAGAAACAGCTGTTCCTCGCCCTCCAATATAAAGCGATCCCCAAAAATCTTTTCTCCGACCTTTTGTGCAATGCAGGTAAACTCCCTGTCATTTGCAAAAGGAAGAACGGCCGGCTTTGGATATTCCATTTCGATTCTGGTGCCTGTAAGAGTTGAGGTTTCTTTCAAGGCTTTTCTGACAAGCTCATCCAATGCCTTATAATCCTCTTCATATGCTGCACGTATATTTCCCTTCATAGTCACCAGGTCTGTAATAATATTGGAGTATTCTCCTCCATGAATCGTCCCGATTCCAGCCAGACAGGGACCTTTTCCTTTATAAGTTTCATTCAGGTCATGAAAGGCTTTCACCACAAGAGAGGCTGCATAAATACTGTCAATCCCTTTAGACGCCTCACACCAGTGGCTGGATTTTCCATGGACACGGATTTCCATGCCGTTAATCATGGCAGATGCCTGTCCTTCATGAACCGCCATTCCAAAAGGTTCATCCACAGCATAATGAAACATGAGAAAAGCATCTGGTTTTCCTTCCAGTGCATCAGATGCAAGCATTCTTTTTGCGCCTTCCCCGATTTCCTCTGCAGGTTCAAACAGGAAGCGCATTTTTACAGGAAACTTCTCCCCCTCTTCTGCAAGAATCCTGGCCAGTACCAGAGCAGTTGCAAGAATTCCGTCATGCCCACAGGCATGCATGATTCCTGAATTTTCTGAAGCATAGGAAAGACCGGTTTGTTCCTGTATGGGAAGTGCATCCATTTCTGCACGGAGCACTACTTTTTTCCTGCCCGCAAAAGCGTCTGTATCCTGGCAGGGGTGCTCTGCAATTAACCCGGTAGGCTCCACTCCCCTTAAACGGTAGCCCAGTTTTTCCAGATAATCACGTATAAAAGCCGACGTTTCAAACTCCTGGAGTCCCAGCTCCGGATGCCTGTGAAAATGGCGGCGTATTTCTATAAGCTCATTATCATATTTATTAAATCTTCGCTGGTATTTTGTATTTTCCGTCATTTTTATTCGTCCATACTTCTTTTTATTATGCATACCTAAATCAGTCCCAGATATTCCAGTCCGTTTCGAAGTCCGTAATGGAAAATATCACTTGTCACATAATCTGCAAGTTCTTTGATTCCAGGTGATGCATTTCCCATGGCAATTTTTGTGTTTGCAAATTCAAACATAGACAGATCGTTGTTACTGTCTCCAAACACAATGGTATCTTCCTGGGCTATATGAAAAATCCGGCAGACAGCTGCAATTCCTACCGCCTTTGAAAAACCCTTTGGAATCATTTCAATAGTATCTCCCGCAAGTCCTTCCCCAACATGTCCGATAAATTCGTAGTAATCAGAAAGCTCCTCACATACTCTTTTCGGATTACTTCCCGGCAGAATTTTGGAGCTGATCTTATTGATATGAAGATCCTGCTCATAGCCTTTAATGGGACGCCATTTTTCCCCCAGTGCCTTTGTAATAAGATCTGCATACCAGTTGACATTGGTATTATATTCCTCTTTGTCATAGTACATAAGGTCAGCACCTTCCATAACTGGTACCATACCATACTTTCGCAGCACTTCCACAGAGTGCCATGCCTCTTTGGTACTCATCTCTTTATTAAAAAGACGCTCGCCATTTTTCTCAATGGTACAGCCACATGCGGTTATCATTCCTGTAAACGGGATTTGCTCCAGATAATCCGGCACAAAAGCCCGGCTTCTGCCTGTACACAGCCATGCTTCATGACCGTTATTTACCAGCTTTGTAATTGCCTCCACAGCACTTGCAGGTGTCCCCTTTTCAATGTCACATACAGTTCCATCTGCATCAAAAAACACTGCTTTTTTCTTAAACTCAGGCATAGAATACCTCCGCAAGCTTTACAAAATCACAGGTATCCTTCACACCTGCGGTTTCATAAGGAGAATGCATGGCAAGCTGAGGCAGTCCGATATCTACAGTATTTAATGCAACCTGGGTGTTGGAAATATTTCCAAGTGTGGAACCTCCGGCAATATCTGAACGATTTACATAAGTCTGGCAAGATACACCTGCTTCTTTACAAAATTCTTTAAAAGTAGCCGCAGAAATGCCGTCTGTACAATATTTCTGATTGGCATTATATTTAATTGCAATTCCGCCATTAATATGAGGTCTGTTTACAGGATCTGCTTTCTCCGGATAATTTGGATGTACGGCATGTGCATTGTCTGCAGAGATCATAAAACTCTTTGCAAGAGAAATCAGATAATCCTCATAGCTTCTTCCAAGACCCAGATTAATGCGAAGAAGGGTATCGCGAAGGAAGGTAGATGCGGCTCCCTGCTTTGTGCCACTTCCCACCTCTTCATTATCCATTACCATATGTACACAGATGCTTTTTTCATTTTTGCCGGCAATAAGACCTTCCATAGAGGAAAAAGCACACTGCAGGTCATCCAGCCTTGGCGCGGAAACAAATTCGCCCTCACCACCCCAGATAGTACCAGGCATACGGTTATAAAGAAACAGATCATGTCCACAAATGTCTTCTTCTTTAATTCCTGCTGCTTCTGCCACAGTCTTAAAGAAAGAGCCCTTTGCACTTTCCAGACCGTAAAGAGGCAGCATATCCTTTTGTACATTATACTTATATCCGCTGTTGGCCTCACGGTTCATATGGATTGCCAGATTGGGGATCATTAGCATATCTTTGTCAACTGTCACAAGCTTCTCACAGATCTTTCCATTCTCTTTCACAATCAGACGGCCGGCTACAGACAACGGTCTGTCAAACCAGGGAGCCAGAAGCGCCCCGCCATAAAGCTCCACATTCAGCTTTACATATCCGTTCTCCACCATCTCCGGGTTCTCTTTGATCTTCAGAGACGGGGAATCACTGTGGCTTGCAATAATGTGAAATACATCACTGGAAACCTCCGGCACCGTAAACGCAATAATCGCAGAATGGTTTCTCGTCACAAAATACTTCCCGCCATTCTCAATCTCCCAGTGCTCCTCTTCCCTAAGCTCTGTAAAACCATTCTCTGAAAATCTTTTCTTCATCATCTCCACTGCCTGAAACGCAGTAGGACTCTCCTTTATAAACTCAAGTAATTTCTCTGCTGTATAATTATCCATCTTACCTCAAACTCCAATTCTCAACTTTTTTCAAGCACCAATTTTTTCAAGCACAACCTTACACTCTCGGCACCGTCAAACTCCTCCAACTCACCCTCACTCTCCCCAGTTTTTGCCAGCAACCAGGCGAGGGCGGCGCAGCAAACCTGCCGAAAATCCCCTCGTCCCAAAGCCAGAACCATCCCCGCCCTTCGCCGTCCCCCCTGCCAAAAACCTCACTCAATCCTTAATAATCAGCGCCATAAACACCAGATCCGTATTCCCCGTATTTGCCAGTCCATGGCCTCTTCCATCCGGCGTAAACGTAATATCCCCCGCCTTCACATGACGGTAAGATGTTCCGTTATCATTATATTCCCCTTCCCCAGTCAGAATATAATAGGTCTCACTCTCCCCATAATGCATATGAAAACCAAGAGAACATCCCGGCTCTAAAGTCACCTCTGCATAAAGCCCGCATTTTCCATTTAACTGCTGCTCATTCAGCAGCTCCTTAATGATTACATGTCCATTTCCTTCACACATATGTTCAATACGATTGATCTTCATAATTTCCCATCCTCCTATGTAATATTCCACCGTCTGCCACAGTGCAGGCTGCCATAGCCTGCCCCAACGGATTTTCCTGTAGCCAGAAAGTAAAAGCGCATCCCCAGCCACAGCCAGAGATACGCCCTGCATTTTTAGCTTAATTCAATTATAATTACAAACTCTTGATCCTGTCAATGGCTTTCAGAGTATTCTCATAAGTGCCAAAAGCTGTCAGACGGAAATATCCCTCTCCGTGAGCTCCAAAACCAGAACCTGGTGTACCTACCACATTTGCTTCTTTCAGAAGATAATCAAAGAACTCCCAGGAAGTCATTTTTTCTGGTGTTTCCAGCCAGATATAAGGTGCATTTACACCACCGGAAACAGAGAATCCAGCCTTTGCAAGCTCATCATGGATCAGCTTTGCATTTCTCATATAATAACCAACCTGGTCTTTTAACTGAGCCTTTCCTGCCTGTGAATAAACAGCTTCCCCTGCTTTTTGTACGATATAAGGAGCACCGTTAAACTTGGTTCCGTGACGTCTTGCCCACAGACTGTGAAGTGACACACCATCTCTTACAAGCTCTTTTGGAATCACGGTAAAGCCAAGGCGGACACCTGTAAATCCTGCATTTTTTGAGAAGCTACGAAGCTCGATAGCACAGGTTCTTGCGCCTTCACACTCATAAATACTGTGCGGCACATTTTCTTCAGAAATATAAGCCTCATAAGCTGCATCATAAATAATTACACAGCCGTTTTTATTTGCGTAATCCACCCACTTCTGCAATTCATCCTTTGTGATCGCAGAACCGGTAGGATTATTTGGAAAACAAAGATAGATCAGATCCGGAACTTCCTTTGGAAATTCCGGAAGAAATCCATTTTCTTTGCGGCAAGGCATATAAATCACACCGTCAAAATTTTCACGAACTGTATTGTACTCTCCGGTTCGTCCTGCCATAACATTTGTGTCTACATACACCGGGTAAACCGGGTCGCACACTGCCACTTTATTATCTGTTCCAAAAATTTCCTGAATATTTCCGGAATCACTTTTTGCACCATCGGAAACAAAAATCTCATCCGCTTCAATCTGGCAGCCTCTATCCTGATAATCATTTTTTGCAATGGCATTTCTTAAAAATTCATAGCCCAGATCCGGTGCATAACCATGAAAAGTTTCCGCATGTGCCATTTCTTCAACCGCTCCATGAAGTGCTTCAATGATTGCCGGAACCAGCGGCTGTGTTACATCACCGATTCCAAGGCTGATCACTTCTTTTTCCGGATTTTCTTCTTTATATGCACGCACCTTTTTTCCAATTGTAGAAAAAAGATAGCTGCCTGGTAATTTCAGGTAATTATGATTTACAGTAACCATTTGGTTATCCTCCTGTATCCTTATTTTCTCTTTTCAACTTCTGCCAGAAGTGCTTCCCGGACGCTTGCCGGATTTGCTTTTCCCTTCATCTCTTTCATGATCTGGCCTACGAAAAAGCCCATAACTTTTTCTTTGCCGCCAAGAAGTTCTGACAAAGGACCTGGATTTGCATCCAGGATACGGCAGATGGTACTGGTAAGAAGACCTGTGTCTTCCACAATCTTAAGCCCCTGCTCTTCAATATATGGCACTGGATCAATATCTTCATCAAATACTTTTTCAAATACTCTCTTTGCATTTTGAGGGCTGACTTCCTTTTTGTCAACCATTTCCAGAAGATCTGCCAGATGTTTTGGTGTAAATCGCACTTTTTCAGGCTCCACACCTTTGTCCTTCATAAGACGCAGCACCTCTACCATGAACCAGTTTGCTGCTTTTTTGGGATTGCCACACAAAGTAGCCACTTCCTCAAATAAAGCTGCAAGATGTCTGGATTCTGTAAGGATCTTCGCATCGTACTCCGGAAGTCCGAATTCACTTTGATAGCGGGCTGCTTTTTCTTCACGGAACTCTGGAAGCTCACTTTTAATTTTTTTGATCCACTCATCGGAAATATGCATAGGCGGAAGATCCGGATCCGGGAAATAACGGTAATCCTTTGCATCCTCCTTGGAACGCATTGCATGAGAGGACTCTTTGTTATCATCCCATCTTCTGGTTTCCTGTACAACACTTTTTCCCATTTCCAGAAGCTCGATCTGACGCTCCCTTTCTCCTTCGATGGCATGTGCAATGGCCTTAAAAGAGTTCAGGTTTTTCATTTCTGTTCTGGTTCCAAGAGTGTCACTTCCTGCTACACGCACAGAAAGGTTGACGTCTGCACGCATGGAGCCTTCCTGAAGCTTACAGTCAGAAACGCCAAGATACTGCATGGTACAGCGAAGTTTTTCCAGATAAGCAATTACCTCATCCGCACTTCTCATATCCGGCTCCGAAACAATTTCGATCAGAGGAACGCCGCTTCGGTTATAATCTACTAAAGAGCAGTCCTCCCACTCATCATGAATCAGCTTTCCGGCATCTTCCTCCATATGCATTTCATGGATACGGACCTTCTTCTTTCCTGCTTCTGTCTCAATTTCCACAAATCCATCATGGCAGATTGGCAGATACAGCTGGGAAATCTGGTAGTTCTGCGGGTTATCCGGGTAAAAATAGTTTTTACGGTCAAATTTACAATACTGATTAATGCTGCAGTTTGTAGCAAGTCCTGCACGAAGTGCAAACTCTACCACTTTTTTATTTAATACAGGAAGAGAACCTGGCATACCGGTGCACACCGGACAGGTGTGGGTATTTGGCGCTCCTCCAAATGCTGTGGAACAGCCGCAGAAAATTTTTGTTCTGGTAGCAAGCTCTACATGGACCTCAAGGCCGATTATTGTCTCATACTGTTTCATGCTTCCTGGCCTCCTTCTTCTGGTGTTCCAAAATCTCCTCTTACTTTTTCATAGGCATGAGCCGCACGGAGAATTTTCTTTTCCATAAAGCAGTCTCCAATCATCTGGATTCCAATTGGAAGCCCCTGGCTGTCTTTGCCGCAGGGAACTGTAATTCCCGGAAGTCCGCACAGGTTCACAGCAACTGTATAAATATCTCCAAGATACATAGCCATAGGATCTTTCAGGCTTTCCCCGATCTTTGGTGCTGTATAAGGTGCTGCCGGGGCAAGAAGTACATCATATTTTTCAAATGCCTGGTCAAACTCTTTTTTGATAAGAGCTTTTGTACGCAGTGCCTTCAGATAATAGGCATCATAATAACCGGAGCTTAAAACAAAGGATCCAAGCATGATACGTCTCTTTACTTCCTCCCCAAAACCTTCTGTTCTGGTGCGTTTATACATATCATGAAGTCCATCGTAGTCAGCTGCACGATACCCATATTTCACACCATCAAAGCGTTCCAGGTTGGAGCTGGCCTCTGCACTTGCAATAATATAGTAGGCAGGAATCATATATTCCATTGTTTTCACAGAGAAAAACTCTACAATTGCCCCCATCTGGGTAAGAACTTTTAAGGTTTCCATAAAGGCATTTTTTACATCCGGTGAAATTCCCTCAGCCAGATATTCTTTTGGCACACCAAATTTCATTCCTGTAATTTTATCTGTCATCTCTCCCAGAAAATCCAGATCATGCCTGTCTATGGAGGTACTGTCTTTTGGGTCATGACCTGCGATCACCTCAAGAAGGGCTGCACAGTCTGCCACATCTTTTCCGACCGGTCCAATCTGATCTAAGGAGGATGCATAAGCAACCAGCCCATAACGGGAGACCGTTCCGTAGGTAGGCTTTAGACCTGTTACACCACAATAGGAGCTTGGCTGACGGATGGAACCGCCTGTATCAGAACCAAGGGCAAGATAAGCCTCACCTGCTGCCACAGCTGCACAGGAACCTCCTGATGAGCCGCCTGGCACATGGCTGGTATTCCATGGGTTTCGGGTGATTCCATAAGCGGAAGTCTCTGTAGTACTTCCCATGGCAAACTCATCCATATTTGTTTTTCCAATAATGATCATTCCTGCTTTTTCCAGACGGTCGATTACTTCTGCCTGATACTGGGGAACAAAGCCTTCCAGGATCTTAGATGCACAGGTGGTTGGTTTTCCCTGTACACAGATGTTGTCCTTAATGGCGATAGGAACTCCTGCAAGAGGACCTGTGTAGGTTCCGTCACTGATTCCTTTTTCCACTTCTTTTGCCCTTGCATAGGCTTCTTTTTTATAAGTGTCCAGATAAGCATGAATTTTGCCATCTTTTTCTTCTATTTTAGAAAAGACCTCTTTCACACCATCCAGAACACTGACTTCCTGTTTTTTTATTTTATCAGCTAACTGTAAGGCTGTTAATTTTTCTAATTCCATGTGAATGTCTCCTATCCTATGGTCTTTGGAACCTGATACTGTCCGTCTTTGGCTTTCGGTGCATTTGCAAGCATTGCCTGGCTGTTATCACCGTTTGTGACCACATCCTCACGGAACACATTCTCATCTCCGAAAATATGGGACATTGGTTCTACGCCGGAGGTGTCAAGCTCATCCAGCTTATCTACATAATCAAGCATTTCCTGCATATCTTTTTTCGCTTTTTCTTTCTCTTCTTCTGTAAGGGAAAGCTTTGCAAGAATGCAGACATTTTCCATGGTTTCATCATCTATCTGTTTTGCCATTTCCTCATCCTCCAAAAGTTTCAACTAACACGGATTATCAACTTCCCTTTTACGGTTCCAGACGGTTCAGATCTCTTGGGAACAGACATGCCTCTCTTACATTCTCTTCCCCGAGAAGCTGCATGGTAAGACGTTCCAGGCCGATTCCAAGTCCTCCGTGAGGCGGCATACCATATTTGAAAGTATCCAGATACTGCTCCATACCGTCTGTTTCCATACCTCTGTCTTCAATTTTTTTCAGAAGTGCATGATAATCATGGATTCTCTGGCCTCCAGTGGTAATCTCAAGACCATGGAAAAGAAGGTCAAAGCTTAAAGTAAATGTGCTATCTTTTGGATCATCCATAGCATAAAATGGACGTTTTTTGGAAGGATAGTGTGTAACAAACACAAAATCCGCATTATATTCTTCTTTGAAATACTGACCAATCAGTGCTTCTTCCTCTGGTTCCAGGTCAAAGGGGTTGCGGATCTGGCGGTTATATTTCTTTGCCACCAGCTCTTTTGCCACATCAAAACGTACTGCCGGGATTTTTGAAGCATCTGGAAGCTGAACCTTTAAAATTTCCAGTTCTTTTCCATAATCTTCTTTCAGAAGCTTCATTGCATACTGCAAAAATCCTGTTTCCATAGCCATAATTTCTTCAAATCCATCAATATATCCCATCTCAAAATCAAGGCTTGTATATTCATTCAGATGTCTTTTTGTATTGTGCTTTTCTGCCCTGAATACCGGTCCTGTCTCGAATACGCGGTCAAATACACCTACCATCATCTGCTTATAAAACTGAGGACTTTGTGCCAGTACAGCAGGTTTATGGAAATAGCTTAATTTAAACAGGTTCGCACCGCCCTCTGCTCCTCTTGCACCAATCTTTGGTGTATGGATTTCTGTAAATCCATTCTCATAAAGATAATCACGAAAAGCTCTTGTAAGGGCTTCCTGAATTTTAAATCTGGCACGTTCCTGAATATTGCGGAGGGAAAGGGAACGGTAATTTAATTTTGCTTCCAGAGAGGTATTCAGCTTCCATTTGTCAATTGCCAGCGGAAGGGGCTGGGCAGGTGAAGACAGCACTTCAAGCTCACGGATATGCAGCTCTCTGCCATGAGGAGCACGCTCTTCTTTATTCACTGTACCTTTTACCCTTACCGTCATACCCTCTTTCAGTTCATGAACGGAAAGATTTCCTTCCTCATTTACCAGAACAGTCTGAAACAGACCCTCTCTTCTTCTGATAATTACAAATGCAACATCACCCATATTGCGGATACTGTGAATGGCGCCTTCCAGGATGGCTTCCTGATTCAGAAGTTCTTCTCCCATCAGTGCATCCCAGCTGCTCACTTCTTTTTTCCAACTTCCATCCAAAAACTCCATTTCCTCATCCTCCATTTCTTATAACGTTCTTTTATACTTCATCATATAACAGCATCAGAACCATCTGTGCTGTCTCTACCATATTTGTTCCGGAATCCATACTGCATTTCTGGATATACCGGTACGCATCCTCTTCACTTAAATGGTTTCGTTCCATAAGAAGAAACTTTGCATTGGAAATATAATTCTGTTCTTTCCAGGAACGCGGTTTTGGTTTCTTCTTTTCCTTTCGCAGCCGCCGCTGGATCTGGGATAGCATCATATCTACTGTATTTACCAGATCACTTACCTTCATTGGCATTTCCACAGTCAGAACGGATGTGGGAGCTTCTGCGATCACCCGCCCGGATGCCAGCAGAAGCATTTCAAAACAGGAAGGAATATCTTCCAGCACATCCCGGTAATACCGGTCAGGCAGCTTATAACCGCAGATCAGCACACCACCATCCAGCTCACTCATACTGGCAAGGGCTGTGGAAGCAGTGGAACATACCGCAGCTACCGGAAAACCGTGCCGGTTCAATATAGTACGGATTTTCTTTGCATCATCTATTTTCGGTAATGCAATTACAATGCTGCTGTTCATATGAATGCCACTCTCTTTATCTTAAATCTTATATAAATACTCGCTGATTTCCCATTCACTTACCTGACGCATATAATTCAGCCACTCTTCCTTTTTGGCAGCTGCATATTCTTCACAGAATTTTTTGCCAAGAACAGACTGGATCCAGGTGCTCTTTTCAAAATGTACAAGAGCATCGTTTAAATTCTCCGGAAGATTTCCAATATTCATAGCCTTCTGGTCAGACTCTGAAAAAGAACGGTCTGAAGCCTTTGTAGGATATAATTTTCTCTGGATTCCATCCAGTCCAGCTGCTATGCACACTGCAAAAACAAGATAGGGATTTGCAGCAGCATCCGGGCTTCGAAGCTCAATAGCAAGACTGTCTTTTCTAAGGTTTGAAATACGGATCAGTGAGTTCTGGTTATTTTTTGTCCAGGTAAGCTCTGTAGGAGCATCATATCCTGGCACCAGTCTTTTATAGGAATTTACAAGCGGGTTCGTAATTGCAGCCATTTCCTGGCTGTGTGCCAGAAGTCCTCCGATAAAATGGTAGGCATCCTCGCTAAGTCCATTTACATCAGAAGAATCTGCAAAAATATTTTTTCCGTCTTTATATAACGCAAAATGAATGTGCATACCGGAACCATTTACCTCTGCACGGGGCTTTGGCATAAAAGTTGCATGCAGTCCATGACGTTTTGCAATGGTTCTTACTGCCATTTTAAAAGTCATAACACAGTCAGCCATTTCATTTGCACCGGAAAATTTAAAATCAATTTCATGCTGGGCCGGAGCAGTCTCATGATGAGAAGACTCTACCTCATATCCCATATCTTCCAGATTCAGTACCATATCACGCCTTGCATTTTCTCCAAGGTCAAGTGGACTGATATCCAGGTATCCGGCTTTTTCATGAGTCACTGTTGTAGGCACTCCATTATCATCTGTGTGGAACAGGAAAAACTCACATTCCGGATTCACCTTACACAGGTATCCCTCTTCTTCTGCCATTTTTACTACCTGTTTCAGAATATATCTTGGACTTTTTTCAAGAGGTGTTCCGTCAGAGCGGTAAATATCGCACAGTAATCTGGCTACTTTTCCCTGCTGCGGACGCCAGGGAAGAATGGTAAACGTATCGTAATCCGGATGCAGATACATATCCGGTTCCTTTTCCCCGGCAATTCCTGCAATGTAGGAACTGTCTACAACATATTCATTATCAAGTGCCCGGGGGAGCTCCCTGGCTGTAATTGCAATATTTTTTAAGGTACCGAACATATCGGTAAACTGAAGGCGAATAAACTCTACATCTTCGTCCTCTGCCATTTGTAACACTTCGTCTCTGGTATAATTCCCCATGGTGTTCTCTCCTTTTCATCATGCCCTCATCCATCACACTGCATGATTTTCTCATTTATTTAAACTTTTTATACAATAGGAACATCCAATAGAATTTCCTGTTGTACAAAAAAGGCGCACTTCAGAAAGATACCCTTCTGAAGAACGCCTTTGTTCATGGAGGTTATTATAGCAACGTGATTTCCCTTTGTCAACTTATTTTTAACACTTTACCAAATTAACATAGCATCAGAGACGAAAAATGAGGATAAAATAAATTTACCCCCATTTTTTCACACATATTACATATTCAACTATTTATTTCCAGAGCGTGCCCCCAAAATCATTCCCGCAATCTGCACGCCACACTTTGCGGTATATTTCACCCAGATTTGGTTGTCGTAGCCCAACAAGAGCTTCAAACGATAGCTGTCTTTTTACAGATAGGAATATCCCATCAAAGACTCATCCACTGCTTTCGCAGCTTCTCTTCCTTCCCGGATCGCCCACACTACCAAAGACTGGCCTCTGTGCATATCTCCTGCGGTGAAAACTCTTGGTACGCTTGTCTCATAAGCCTCTGGCTTTGTCTCCACATTGGTACGTGCAGTTGTGGCTACCTTAAATGCGTCTGTCACATATTTCTGGCTTCCAAGGAATCCGGCTGCGATCAGTACCAGATCTGCAGGGATGATTTCCTCTGTTCCTTCTACTGGAACCATCATCATACGGCCTGATTTTGGATCTTTTTCGCTTTTTAATTTCACAATCTTTGCCTGACACACATTTCCGTTTTTATCCTTAATAAACTCAGTGACAGTGGTCTGATAAATACGGGGATCATGACCAAATACTGCGATAGCTTCTTCCTGGCCATAGTCGGTTTTTAAAACCTTCGGCCACTCTGGCCACGGATTGGAAGCAGTTCTTTCCTTTGGAGGCATAGGCATCATCTCCAGCTGTGTCACGGATTTTGCACCAAGACGTACAGAAGTTCCCACACAGTCATTTCCGGTATCACCACCGCCAATAACCAGTACATGTTTTCCTTTTGCTTCCTCATAAGGCGCTTTTGTAAAATCACTGTCCAGAAGCATTTTGGTTACTTTTTTCAGAAAATCTACTGCAAAATAAATTCCCTTTGCATCCCTTCCCGGAACTTTAATATCACGGGGATTGGAAGCTCCACAGCAGAGAATTACACGGTCAAATTTTTTCAGAAGCTCTTCTGCTGTAACATCAACGCCTACATTTGTGTTTGTTACAAATTTAACACCTTCTGCTTCCATCAGCTTCAGACGTCTGTCGATCACTGATTTTTCAAGCTTCATATTGGGAATGCCATAACGGAGCAGGCCGCCGATCCTGTCACTTCTCTCAAATACGGTAACATTGTGGCCTCTTCTGTTTAACTGCTGTGCAACTGCAAGACCGGAAGGACCGCTTCCTATAACAGCAATGGTTTTACCAGTGCGTACCTCTGGCGGCTGCGGCACTACCCAGCCCTCCTGGTAAGCAGTTTCAATAATGGCACGTTCATTTTCCTTTGTAGACACCGGCTCTCCGTTTAAATTACAGGTACATGCAGCCTCACAAAGCGCAGGGCACACACGGGAAGTAAATTCCGGAAAGCTGTGTGTTTTGTTCAGACGAAGAAATGCCTGTTTCCAGTTACCTGTAAATACAAGGTCATTTGTCTCCGGCACCAGGTTGTGAAGAGGACATCCGGAAGCCATGCCTCCGATCATCATACCTGCCTGGCAGAAGGGAACGCCACATGCCATGCAGCGCGCTCCCTGAAGCTTTTGTTTTTCTTTGTTAAGGGGTGTACGGAACTCCTTAAAATTTGCAATTCTCACTTTTGGCGGCAGAACCTTTGCCGTCTCTCTGTTATATTCTAAAAATCCAGTCGGTTTTCCCACGATCTTCCTGCCTCCTTAATGTTTCACTCCTATACTTTCGTAGAATGCTTCCATCTGTGCCTGCTCACTGTTCAGACCTTTTTCCTCAAGCTTTGCACTTAATGTGATCATCTTTTTATACTCATTTGGAATGAGCTTTTTAAAGTGAGGCAGATACTCATCAAAATGATCCAGAACTTCTTTTCCAAGCTTTGATCCAGTTGCAGCTACATGCGCCTCGATCAGATCCTTCAGCTCTTTTTTATCATATTTGTTTTCTACTTTTTCAATAGAAATCATTGCTTTATTCAGATTTTTGTAAAGGACATTTTCCACATCCAGTACATAAGCGATACCGCCGCTCATACCAGCTGCAAAGTTTTTGCCCGTTCTTCCAAGAACAACCACACGGCCACCTGTCATATACTCGCAGCCATGTTCTCCAACACCTTCTACAACTGCGTTTGCACCGGAGTTACGAACTGCGAAACGTTCTCCTGCCATACCATTGATAAAAGCAGTTCCGCTGGTTGCTCCATAAAGTGCAACGTTGCCCACAATAATATTATCCTCTGCTTTGTAGCCTGCATTTTCCGGGGTCTTTAAGATCAACTTGCCGCCGGAAAGTCCTTTTCCAAAGTAATCGTTGCAGTCACCGGTAAGTTTTAAAGTCAGTCCTTTTGGAATAAAAGCACCGAAGCTCTGTCCGCCGGCTCCTGTACAGTTAATCACAACAGAATCTTCCGGAAGACCTTTTTTGTGCTTTCTTGTGATTTCCGCACCAAGGATCGTACCAAATGCACGGTCTGTATTTTTTACTGCTACAGAAATCTCTGTCTTTTCGCCGGTCTGGATTGCACGGCTGCATTTTTTCAGAAGCACTTTTTCATCCAGTGTTTTTTCCAGCTCAAAATTATACTGTGCTTCCGGATCAAAGGTAACCTTGCTTCCTTCTTTTGCATATGGGTTATTCAAAATTGCACTAAGATCCACTTTGCCCTTATGCGGCTCGTCCACTGCATTTGCTGCAACCAGAAGGTCAGAACGGCCAACCATTTCTTTCAGGCTGCGAACGCCAAGTTTTGACATATATTCACGCAGTTCCTGTGCAATAAATTTCATGAAGTTTTCCACATATTCCGGTTTGCCCTTAAATCTCTTTCTAAGCTCCGGATTCTGGGTAGCTACACCAACTGGACAGGTATCCAGATTACATACTCTCATCATGACACAGCCCATGGTTACAAGGGGAGCTGTGGCAAAACCAAATTCCTCTGCACCAAGAAGTGCTGCAATAGCAACATCACGGCCGCTCATCAGTTTACCGTCTGTTTCAATGCGGACACGGTTACGAAGACCATTCATAAGAAGAGTCTGGTGTGTTTCTGCAAGTCCTAATTCCCATGGAAGTCCTGCATTGTGGATAGAGCTTCTTGGAGCAGCACCGGTACCTCCGTCATAACCAGAGATCAGAATTACCTGTGCACCTGCTTTTGCAACACCGGCTGCAACGGTACCAACACCAGCCTCTGAAACAAGCTTTACAGATATATCTGCATATTTATTTGCATTTTTCAGATCGTAAATCAGCTCTGCCAGATCCTCAATGGAATAAATATCGTGATGTGGCGGCGGAGAAATCAGGCTGACACCCGGGGTAGAATGACGGGTTTTTGCAATCCAGGGATAAACCTTCTTTGCAGGAAGATGTCCGCCTTCACCTGGTTTTGCTCCCTGTGCCATTTTAATCTGGATTTCTCTTGCAGATACCAGATAACGGCTGGTAACACCAAAACGTCCACTTGCCACCTGTTTGATAGCTGAACATCTGTCATCAGCGGTTCCTGCTGAATCCAGTCTTTCGTCACTTTCACCACCTTCACCTGTGTTGGATTTACCGTGGAGGTGATTCATGGCAATTGCCAGAGTCTCATGTGCTTCCTGGGAAATAGAACCATAAGACATTGCACCTGTCTTAAAGTGCTTTACAATTTCCTCTACGCTTTCCACTTCTTCCAGCGGCACCGGATTTTCGGCATATTTAAAATCCATTAAAGCACGGAGATTGCCGTGGTTTTCTTTGTCAACCAGATCTGTATACTGTTTGAACATTTCGTAGCTGCCTGTTCTTGTGGACTGCTGAAGAAGATGAATGGTTGCCGGATTATAGCGGTGTTCCTCTCCCTGGCTTCTCATCTTGTGAGCGCCAACACTGTCCAGAGTAAGATCTGTGGTAAGTCCTAACGGGTCAAAAGCTTCTGAATGAAGTTTCTCTACGTTTTCTTCAATATCTTCCAGAGTGATACCGCCAACACGGCTTACTGTTCCTGTGAAATATTTATCAATTACATCCTGTGACACACCAATTGCCTCAAAAATCTGGGAACCCTGGTAAGACTGGATGGTTGAAATACCCATTTTGGATGCAATTTTTACAATACCGCTGATCACAGCATGATTATAGTCATTTACAGCTGCATAATAATCTTTATCCAGCATATGAGTATCAATCAGCTCATGAATTGTCTCCAGTGCCAGATACGGGTTGATTGCACTTGCGCCATAGCCCAGAAGGGTTGCAAAGTGATGAACCTCTCTTGGCTCGCCGGACTCCAGGATAATGGCAAGGGAAGTGCTCTTTTTTGTCTTTACAAGATGCTGATGTACTGCGGATACAGCAAGTAATGACGGGATCGGCATATGGTTTTCATCTACTCCACGGTCAGAAAGCACCAGGATATTTGCACCGTCTCTGTATGCCTTGTCAACCTCTACAAACAGACGGTCAATGGCACGTTCCAGCTTGGTACTCTTATAATATAAAGTGGAAACCACAGCAACTTTAAAGCCCTCATGATCCATTTCCTTGATCTTCAGCATGTCTGTATTGGTAAGGATAGGATTGTTGATCTTTAATACCTTACAATTCTCCGGAATCTGCTCCAGAAGGTTTCCGTCTTTTCCAACATATACACTGGTGCTGGTAACGATTTCCTCACGGATTGCGTCAATAGGCGGGTTTGTTACCTGTGCAAAAAGCTGCTTAAAGTAATCAAAAAGTGGTCGGTTCTGTTTGGAAAATACAGCAAGCGGAGTATCAACACCCATGGCACCGATGCTTTCTGCGCCGTTTAAAGCCATGTTGCGGATGGAAGTACGGTACTGCTCGTAAGTATAGCCAAAAGCCTTCTGCAGACGTGAACGCTGTTCTTCTGTATATTCTTCCATTCTCTCATTTGGAATTTTAATATCTTTTAAATGTACCAGATTGCTGTCCAGCCATTCACCATAAGGCTGCTTCTTTGCGTACATTTCTTTTAATTCATTATCATCAATGATTTTTCCCTGAACGGTATCTACAAGAAGCATTTTTCCTGGATGGAGACGCTCTTTTAATACAATTTTCTCTTCTGGTACAGGAAGTACACCAACTTCAGAAGAAAGGATCATGCAGCCATCAGAGGTAACATAGTATCTGGAAGGACGAAGACCATTACGGTCAAGGACAGCACCCATTACATCTCCATCAGAGAAAAGAATGGAAGCAGGACCATCCCATGGCTCCATCATCGTTGCGTAATATTGATAGAAATCACGCTTTTCCTGGGAAATGGTGTCATTATTTGCCCACGGTTCCGGAATGGTGATCATCACTGCAAGAGGAAGATCCATACCGCTCATGGTAAGAAATTCCAGTGTATTGTCAAACATGGCAGAGTCAGAACCATTTCTGTTTACAACAGGAAGTATTTTCTGCATTTCCCCTTCCAGGTAAGGAGATTCCATATTCTCCTCTCTTGCCAGCATTTTATCTGCATTTCCACGAATAGTGTTGATTTCACCATTGTGCACGATCAGACGGTTAGGATGTGCTCTTTCCCAGCTTGGATTTGTGTTGGTACTGAAACGGGAATGTACCACTGCAATAGCAGATTCATAATCCTGGTTTTGAAGATCCTGAAAGAATGTCCGGAGCTGTCCCACCAGAAACATACCTTTATAAACAATGGTACGGCTACTCATGGAACATACATAAGTGTTATCATTGCTCTGCTCAAATTCCCGGCGGGCAATATACAGCTTACGGTCAAAAGCAATGCCTTTTTCCAGATCCTCTGGCTTTTTGATAAATGCCTGCATAATGCATGGCATACATTCTCTTGCCTTATGTCCAAGGACTTCCGGCACTACCGGTACTTCTCTCCAGCCAAGGAATTCAAGGCCTTCCTTTTCCACAATGATCTCAAACATTTTTTTCGCCTGGGCACGTTTGATCTCATGCTGCGGAAAAAAGAACTGTCCAATTCCATATTCTCTTTCCTGTCCGATTTCAATGCCCTCTTTTTTACAGGCTTTTTTGAAAAACTTGTGGGAAATCTGAAGGAGGATACCAACGCCATCACCTGTTTTGCCTTCTGCATCTTTTCCGGCACGGTGATCCAGATTCTCTACAATCCGCAATGCGTTTGCTACCGTATCGTGGGATTTTTTACCTTTGATATTTACAACTGCACCAATACCACAGTTGTCATGTTCAAATTCCTGACGGTAAAGTCCCTGCCTTTCCCTTATCACTTCTTTCATTTTCCTCATCCTTTCTACTGTTGATTCAGAGTTTCCTCTTTTTTCTTTTTATCTACTGCTGCCTGGATAAATCCACGGAACAGCGGGTGAGCATGATTTGGTCTTGATTTGAATTCCGGATGACCCTGAGTTCCTACAAAGAAAGGATTGGCCGGAATCTCAATCATTTCCACAATGTGTCCGTCCGGAGAAGTACCTGCAATGGTCATGCCTTTTGCAGCAAGCTCTTCACGGTATGCATTGTTTACTTCGTAACGATGTCTGTGGCGCTCCTGAATTTCTTTCTTTCCAAAAAGCTTAAGAGACAGGGAGCCATCCTGAAGTACACAAGGATAACTTCCAAGACGGAGTGTTCCGCCTAAGTCCTCTACCTGCTCCTGATCTGGCATCAACGCGATTACAGGATGCGTAGTCTCTGGCGCAAGTTCAATGCTGTTTGCATCTTCATAGCCAAGGACATGACGGGCAAATTCTACAATTGCCATCTGCATTCCGAGACAGATACCAAGGTATGGGATCTTATGTACACGGGCATACTGTGCAGCAAGGATCATACCTTCTGTTCCTCTTCCGCCAAAGCCTCCCGGCACCAGGATTCCGTCTACACTGTAAAGTCTCTGGTCCAGATTTTTCTCATTCAGCTCCTCGGAATCAATCCAGGTAATCTCTACCTTTGCCCTGCAGGCAATTCCGCCATGCTTTAGTGCTTCCACAACACTTAAATATGCATCATGAAGCTGGGTATATTTTCCTACCATGGCAATGTTCACAGTTTTATCAGGATGACGGAGATTTTCTACCATTTCTTCCCAGTCAGAAAGGTCAGGTTTTCGTTTCTCAAGTCCTAAGGACTGCATAACCACATCTGCCAGCTTTTCTCTTTCCATTGCAAGCGGTGCTTCGTACAAATATTCTACGTCCAGGTTCTGTAATACATGGCTTACCGGCACATTACAGAACAGTGCAATTTTTGCACGCAAGTCATCTGTAAGAGGATATTCGCTTCTGCATACCAGTACATCTGGCTGAATTCCCATTCCCTGAAGCTCTTTTACACTTGCCTGGGTAGGTTTGGTTTTCATTTCCCCGGAGGCTTTCAGATACGGGATCAGGGTTACATGAATCAAAATGGCATTTTCATGTCCCACATCATGCTGGAACTGACGGATGGATTCCAGAAATGGCTGGCTCTCAATATCTCCAACTGTTCCGCCTACCTCGATAATGGCGATCCGGTCCTCATCCGGTGATTTTGCACGGTAAAAACGGCTTTTGATCTCATTTGTAATGTGAGGAATTACCTGTACGGTACCTCCTCCGAAATCTCCGTGACGTTCTTTTTGTAAAACGGACCAGTAGATTTTTCCTGTAGTCACGTTTGAATTTTTATCCAGGCTTTCATCTATGAATCTTTCATAATGTCCCAAATCCAGGTCTGTTTCTGTACCATCGTCTGTTACAAAAACTTCTCCATGCTGGATCGGATTCATGGTTCCCGGGTCAATATTAATATAGGGATCAAATTTCTGCATGGTCACCTGGAAACCTCTTGCTTTTAAAAGTCTTCCCAGTGAAGCTGCTGTGATTCCTTTTCCCAGTCCTGACACAACACCGCCAGTGACAAAAACGTATTTTACTGCCATCTTTCGATTTCCTCCTCCTGAATTTCAAAAGCCTCCATAAAGCTTTTTCTGAAACAAAAAGGGCGCCAAAGAGGATTTCAGGGGGCACTTGACCTGTCCATCACTCTTTGACGCCTTTGTCAAAAAACAAATTCTTATTCAAAAATATGCTATATAATAAATCATTTTTTTTGCTTTGTCAATGCTCTTTTTTTGCTATTTAATACAGCCAGGATTTCCAAGACGGACGCATTAGAACAAGTAGTATTCCACGCAGGTCGGCGCAACGTTCCGGCAAGCTAATGACTAACTGCGA
>CAKRMK010000012.1 GCA_934364795.1 uncultured Blautia sp. | reverse complement strand
CTGGGGAAAAGCCAGAGGGGACTGTATTTGAGCCATCAAACACCGTCCCCCTTGGTCCTTGGTCAATGTATAAAAATCTTCTTGGCGAATATAATTTAAAGCAAGGATAATTTCTGATTGACTTTCTTAGTTATATCAGTTATATTATCTTTAGTGATCAGATTGCAGAAACTTGAGAAGCCTGCGATCGGGGGAGGGTGCCGAGGCCCCTCTCCTTTTTCTTTATCCGGAACATTTTGCAGCGAGGTACATATGAGCAAACCGTTTATTACATATACCGCACAAGTTGAAAAACTGAAAAATGAAAAAAATCTAGTTATTACAGATGATGATTTTGCGGTAGAATCCCTGCAGAATATCAGTTACTATGCATTAATTGGTGGATATAAACATCCCTTTATTGATATTCATACCCGCAAATACATTAATGAAGCATGTTTTGAAGACATAGTTGCTCTTTATGAATTTGATGAAGAGTTACGTGGAATATTCTTTAAATATTTATGCCGCGTAGAAAGAAAAATGCGTTCGTCTATTTCTTATCATTTCTGTAAAAAACATGGCGAACGTCAGGAAGAATATCTCAACTCCAATAATTACGGCAATATTCCTAAAAATAAAAATGGAATTACCAAATTAATCAAAATGTTAGATATGATGGCGAACAAAAACAAGGATCACGAATATCTTGTTTATCAGCGTAACAAATATCATAATATTCCGTTATGGGTGATTATGAATACCCTTACTTTTGGCCAGATATCCAAAATGTTTGAATTCTTACCTCAAAATACGCAAGGAACAATTTGTCAAGATTTTGGAGATGTCAAGAAAAATGAGATGATAAAATATTTAAAGGTATTAACACTGTACCGAAATGTATGTGCTCATAACGAAAGGTTATTTTCCTATCACACATATATTGATATTCCAGATACATTGTTACATAAAAAATTGGACATTTCTAAAAACGGTTCAAAATACACATATGGAAAAAATGATTTGTTTAGTGTAGTCATTACTTTTCGTTATCTACTTCCAAAGACCGATTTTTTACTGTTTAAAAAGCAATTATTACATATTTTTGACCGATATCAAAAGCAGAATTCAAATTTGAAGTTGAATGCTCTTTTTGAATATATGGGATTTCCGAGTAACTGGAAAGAGATAACAAAATTTCGCAAAATATAAGTGGATATATTAGCAAAATATTTCCACTTATTTTAAAGCTATTCTATTTTCTGCGATTTCTTCGCACTGTTCAATCCATCCACCCAATTACATAAAATCACAATCGTCTTATAATTTACATTGATATATGTACGCCACCTTTACGTCCACCAAGAACCCTTTTCCCTTTCAGATCTTCCCATTTAAATTCAGGCATTTCTTCCCGTGCCACAAGGAAGTTTCCGGCCCGTTGGGTAAGCTGTGCAAAGTTTACTGCCGGGTCGGTTGCCCCTTCCTGATACGCATAGATAGATGCTTCTGCTCCCATGAATCCGATATCTGCCTCACCGGAGATCAAAGCAGTCAGAACTTTATCCGCACCAAATCCAGTTACCAGTGTCAGATCCAGACCTTCCTCTGCAAAATACCCTTCTTCGATTGCCACATACTGCGGTGCATAAAAAATAGAATGGGCGACTTCATTTAAAGTGACTTTTGTAAGTTTATCATCTGTTCCGTCATTCTTTGTAGCAAAAGTTGTCATCGGCAGCGCAGTCACCGCTAGTACGGCAGCGGCCGCCAGTGAGATCCATTTTTTATTTTTCATGTAGATACTCCTTTTAAGACTTCTGCTGTTAGGGTATGCAGAAGGCAGGAAAATAGTTCAACATATAATTTTTATTGCAAAATAAAAAGCCCTATCCATTCGGAACAGAGCATTTGATGAAAGCGATTATTTGGCAGGCGTCGCGGCTCCTGCATCTCTTTTAACCCATAGGGGGCGTGGTTGCAACGAAATTTACCACCTCAAATAATCCTGTAATTATCATAGTTGAAAATTGGGTATATGTAAAGATAAAAATATGTATTGCAAAAATAGCACAACCGTAAATAGTACGACAACACATGTCGTAAATTATAAAAACTGCATTATCGTAATTAAGAATGTTCCATGTCTTGAATGTGAGCAGTGTGGGGAAAAATATTATACAGACGAAATTGCTGAACGCCTTGAAGCAATAGTAAATATGGCAAAGAAACTGATGCAGGAAATTGCTGTTATTGATTATCCGCAAGTAGCTTGAGAATCTCTTATATTTTATTACATTTCTTCTGAAAATACCGTATAGTATCAATCAGTGATCAGATTACACAACCCATCCACTCAATTACATAAATTCGTTTTTAACTTTCCTGGCAGTAAAAAAATATGAAGATTATTTAACAACAATTCAATTGTGTCCCGTCTCCAATCTTGTTATGATTTAACCACAAAAACTTTTGGAATTTCAATCAGGAGAGAATAAGAATGAATATTGGAAGCGTAATAAAAAAATACAGAAAAGAATCGGGTTTCACTCAAGAAGAGATGGCAAAATACCCTGTTGTCTTTTCACGAAAATCTGACAGACATTGAAATTACGGAACTTATTCAGAAAATGGAAAAATGTTTTCCGAAGAAGGCTATGAAAAAACCTATCAATGGGCAGTAAATATCATCAATAAATACCCAAATTGTAATATGCTGATCTGGCAGGTAGCAGTGATGCTTGACTCACGAAGACTCATAGGAATGTGTGAAAATCCTGATCAGTATGATGAACAGATTAATTCCTGGTACGAAACGGCGCTAAGTGATAAAGATGAAAAAATCCAGCATCACGCTGCCGATTCCCTGTTTGGCTTTTATTTAAGAAAAGAGAACTATGCAATGGCTGAGAAATATCTGAACTATTTTTCCGATTATGATTCCACAAAAAAGATATATCAGGGCCGATTATATATGAAACAGGGGAAAAACGAAGAAGCCTACGAAAAACTGGAAGATGTAATTTTTTCAGAATATACCATCTTAAATCTGGCTTTTGGAATAATGATAACAAAAGCTCTTGAAAAAAATGATCCTGGATACGCAAGATTCCTGGCAGAAAAAATATGTGCACTGGCCGGTGTTTTTGAAATGGGAAAATACAGTGAATGTGCAGCAATGCTAAATATTGTGACTGCCGAGAAAAATGTAGAAGGCACTTTCCAGGTAGCAAAGCAATTGCTGGAAAATGTGGATACGATATGTGATTTTCAGAACTCTGAATTATACAGACATATGAAATTCCGGGAGGTTAAAAATCCATATACCAAAGAAATGAAAAAAGAACTGCTTTTGGGCTTTCAAGACGAAAAAGAATTTGCATATATGAAAGGTTATGAACCCTGGGAAAAACTATTAGCAGATTTTCGTTGATTTTTTGTCTCTATTTTTTGGCAAAATTATGTGCCAGAGAAAATTTATGTGGTAAAATAGAAGTAAGTGCAAACTAACAAAAAATAGAGGTGATCGTTTTTTGAAAAAACAGTATTTTGAAAATGAAAAAGAAGGGTTTTATGGTACTTACTATGAAAATCCTGCCGGAGCCAGTTGCGCGATAATCGGCTTATTCGGTGATGATCCCAATGATTATATGGCAAAATGCGGCGCAAAATGGCTTCACAAAAATGGTGTGAATGTTCTTTGCATTTCACCTGGAAAAAAGAATTACAGCCATGTAAATTATCCTCTGGAGAGAATTGAGACAGCAATCGGATGGCTGAAGAAAAATGGAAACCGCAAAATTGGCATTATGGGAATGAGCACCACTGGCATGGATTCCCTTGTGGCTGCATCTTATTTTTCAGACATTACCCTGACTTTTGCTCTCACGGCCAGCGATTTTGTGTGGCAGGGCTTTGAGCAGGGAAAAAAGGATGGATGCAGGGAATGGCCGGTTCCAGGTGCTTCTACTCTTTCCTGGAAAGGAAAACCCCTTGCATATATGCCCTTTGTATATGAACATCCGGTATACTGTCAGAAAATAGAGGAAGAGACAAAAGGCTCCGGTGATTTTGAACGCAGCACTTGTCTGTTCATTGATTCCGAAAAAGCGAGAGAGCACACAGAGGAAGAAATGATAAAGGTGGAAAATATAAAGGGAAAACTGATACTGGTAGGGGCTGATGATGATTCCTTCTGGGAGGCTGGCAAATATATTCGCCGTATGGATCAGCGGCTGAAAGAAAGACCACATAGCTGCCGGTATGAAACCCTTATTTATGAGCATGGCACCCATTTTGTATTGCCGGAATCCATGCTACGCACCGCTTTGCCTGTGGGGCTGAAATTTGTTTTGCGGTTTGTATTTAAAGCTGCAAAAGAATATCCCAATGAATGCGAAGCAGCCAGAAAGGACATAGATAAAAGACTTTCGGCTGCATTACATGAATGGATCAGACAAAAAATATAAAGGATACAGGAAAGGGACAGGGTTATGACCGGAAAGATTATTATCGAAGCGATTATTTTCAGTTTGGTATGACTACGATGTTATGCGGGGAAATCTGATGGTTTTTCTTGATATAAAGTAACAGGTATAGCTCCTGCTGCAAATATAGAAGGGATTGCTTTTACAGAAGAAACCGATATAACAAATCAGGTAGCTAACACAGTTTCCGATTCAGGAAGCAAAACAGGCCATCAGTGGGGGGAATGGAAAACAATTTCTGAAGCTACAGTATTTGCGGAAGAAGTGCAAAACTATATCTGTACTGTATGCGGTACAGAAGAAAGCAGAAAAAATGGAAACAAACTGAATCCTTCTATGGGTGTGTCAGCAGACAGCATTGTCCTGAAAATCGGACAGAAAACAACCCGGTTTGTAGTATCTGAAATGGCAAAAGGTGATGCTGTAAAATTCTGGAAATCCAGCAACACAGCAATTGTGAAAGTTTCCGGAAAGGAAAACGGAACCTGTACCATTACAGCAAAGAAGAAAACCGGATCTGCAAAAATTACCATAACTTTAAAGAGTGGTCTGAAAAAGACGATTAATGTAAAAGTGCAAAAAACAGCCGTTGCAACGAAAAAGATTACAGGAATCCAGAGTAAAGCGACAATCAGCAAAGGAAAAAATCTGTCCCTGAAACCGGTACTGCTTCCAATTACCAGCGTGGAGAAAATCACCTACAGTACCTCTGATAAAAAAGTTGCAACCGTGAACAGCAAGGGAAAAATCACAGCCAAAGGTCCGGGAATTGCAAAGATTACTGTGAAGGCAGGAAAGAAAAAAGCTTACTGTACCATAACAGTCCCTGGAATTGCCAATGTAAAATCGTCAGCTACCATAAAAAAAGGCAAGAGCATCACATTAAAACCAAAGAAATACGGTACAAACAGTAAACTGGTTTACACATCATCCAATACGAAGGTGGCAGTTGTAAACAAAAACGGAAAGATTACAGGCAAAAAGAAAGGAACGGCTTATATCACTGTGAAAGCAGGAAGCTTATCCGTAAAATGTAAAGTGACGGTGAAGTAGAAGAACATTTTTTATGGCTTGTATAACATGTGGCAAGTTGTTATAATTTACCTGTTGTGACATGCAAAAATATAGTCAGCTTTGAGAGTGGATTTAAAATCTACTCTCAGTTGACCAGAGCCTGCAAAAAAATCATTTCCGCCCCCACTTTGCGGCATATTTTACCCGAATTCAGTCTGCGTGGTTCGCTACGATGCCCTTATCCGGGGAAAATCTCCCACAAATTGTGATGGACATTTTACAGAAAGTTTTTGGGGCAGGCTCCCGTATAAAAAACAGGAAAGGTATCATTATGAAAAAACAGCTAAATTACATGGAAGTCCTAAAGGAAACCTTTATTCTGACCGGTGCAGTAGCCATCATTGCAGCCGCAGTTTATTTCTTTCTGGTGCCAAGCCATACGTCAGTAAGCAGTATCTCTGGTCTTGGAATTGTTCTTTCCAATTTTGTGCCATTGCCACTGTCTGCGATCACCATGATTTTAAATGTGGTTCTTTTGATCATTGGATTTTTTACCTGCGGAAAGGAATTTGGGGTAAAAACGGTATACACCAGCATTGTGCTTCCACTGTTTATCGGACTTTTCGAGAAAATATTTCCGAATTTTGAATCCATGACCGGAAGCCAGGAACTGGATGTGCTTTGTTATATTCTGGTAGTCAGTGTAGGACTTAGTATTCTTTTTAACAGAAATGCCTCTTCCGGCGGTCTGGATATTGTGGCAAAGATCATGAACAAATACCTGCATATGGAGCTGGGAAAGGCCATGTCCTTGTCGGGAATGTGTGTGGCTCTTTCTGCTGCACTTGTGTATGACAAAAAGACAGTTGTCCTTAGTATTCTGGGAACATATTTTAATGGAATAATTCTGGATCATTTTATTTTTGACCATAATATCAAAAGACGAGTGTGCATCATTACACAAAAAGAGGAAGAGCTTCGCAGATTTATTATTGAAGATCTGCACAGCGGTGCTACCATCTACGAATCCATTGGTGCCTACAATATGCAAAAAAGAAATGAGATCATCACAATTGTGGATAAATCAGAGTATCAGCGGCTGATGAATTACATCAATCATGAGGACCCTAAGGCCTTTGTGACAGTTTACAACGTTTCGGACATGCGGTATCAACCCAAAAGCTGATTTTTACAGAATAATCAGGCAGGATTAATGATTTATGATTTAAACAGAAAGGCGGAAAATAATTATGAATACAAAAGAACAAATCCATGCATTATCAGAGGAAATGTTAGAAAATCTGGGAAAGCTGGTTGCCATTGATTCCAAACGGGACAACCCAAAAGAGGGAATGCCTTTTGGAGAGGGGCCGGCAAGAGCCCTTGCAGAAGGACTTAAGATTGCACAGGAGCTTGGTTTTGAAACTGTAAATCTTGACAATTACTGTGGCTATGCTCAGATGGGAGAGGGAGAAGAAATTGTAGGAATTGCCGGACATCTTGACATAGTTCCTGTTGGCGGTGACTGGACATATGACCCATTTAAACTGACCCGTGTTGGCGATCATGTATACGGAAGAGGAACCACAGATGATAAGGGCCCTGTTATAGAAGCACTGTATGCCATGAAACTGCTTAAAGATTCCGGGGTAAAGTTAAATAAAAGAGTCCGCCTGATCATGGGCTGCAACGAAGAAACCGGTTCCAAATGTATGGAACATTACAATGAAGTGGAAGAAGAGTTATCCTGCGGATTTACCCCGGATGCCAACTTCCCTTGTATCCACGGTGAAAAGGGACATATGTCCATGATGGCATATTCCAAGAATACGAAAATTCTGTCAATGGAAGGTGGATTTGTTTCCAACGCTGTTTGTGATACCTGTACCACTGTGATTCCGGCAGAAAACGGACTGAAAGAAAAACTGGAGGCCGTTTTAGCTGAAACAAAACTTCAGTCCTATAAGGTGACAGAGGAAAAGGGGAACATTACCATTTTTGCAAAAGGAATCCCGGCACATGCCAGTACACCTTCACTTGGAATCAATGCGGCAGGGGTAACCTGTGAATGCCTTGAAAAAGCCGGATTTGAAGATGACTTTGTGAAATTTTACAATTCCCATCTTGGAACAGCCTGTGACGGATCTGGTGTGGGACTTAAGTTTGCAGATGAATACGGTGATCTGACTTTCTGCAATGGAATCGTGAAAACCACAGACGGTGTTATCTCCTGCACCATTGATATAAGAGTTCCGGTTACTTTGAAAAAAGAAGAAATTCTGAAAATGTGCGAAGGCAAGCTTGAGGATGAAAACGGAAAGATTGAAATAGGAGAAATCGGTGAGCCATTATTTTTCCCAAGAGAGTCCCCACTTGTAAATGCACTATACAAAGCATATGTAGATGTAACAGGCGATACTAAGAATGAGCCAATGGTAATCGGTGGTGGAACTTATGCAAAATCCCTGAAAAATATTATTGCCTTTGGTCCGGAGAAGCTGGGAATGGATTATCACATTCATGGCGCAGACGAATTTATCCTGGTATCTGAAATGGAAGAAGCAGTTCTTGTCTATATGGAGGCAATTAAGAATCTGCTGGAGATTTAAAACATATTCTGGGTCATACAAATAAATTGGTTTTCATTACAATTTTTTATTGAAAAACTGTCAGGCTGATGCTATAATTCCCAGAGCAATATAGTTTAATTTAAAAGTAAATACAGATACAGCGTGTATTTTCACGCTATTGGCAAAGCAGTCAAAAGGCTGTGACGCAAAGCTATAGGGCCTGTAAAATGGCAGCCAGTTGCAAAAATATAAGTAAACGCAGAGGGATACTATAGGTTTTGATCTATAGTATCTCTTTTATTGTGTGTCCGGTTTTGCGCTTACAGCCCTTGGATACTCTTTTGAAGAGCTGATGAAAGCTTCGGAAGGCTTTTTCATTGAGCTGGTATATGAGGAGGATCGGGAGCGGTTTGTATCAGAGTTTTACGAAAATGGAAAGAAACTCCAGTACCGTATGAAAAAGAAAAATGGAAAAATCGTAACTGCAACTACATATTCAGCGGATACGGAACTGGCTGATGGGGAAAAGGCGAAGATGTTTTCCATTCGTGTGGAATAAAAAGTTAAGGTATCAATAGTTTTGTTCTAAATGCGCGGCACGATACTCTTTAGGAGAACACTGATAAAATCTCCGAAACTGTTTGGAATAGTAGCTGGAATAGTCAAAGCCACAGGCTGTGGCGATTTCAGAAATATCAGCAGTGGAATTCTGCAGCATGGAAGCACTTTGCATAAGACGGTACTTTAACAGGTATTGGATGGGGGAGTCTCCGATGGTACGCTTGAAACATCGGAGACATTCCCTCTCTCCGATATCAGCTGCCCTGGCAATATCTGTCAAATTAATACTATCCGAATAATGGGACTGTATAAAATGAAACATTTTTTCAATACGCACAGTATCTGGACTAATATTTTTTTCTGAAAGGGTAAAATGCTCTTTAAATTTCTGATAACAGTACAGCATAATCTGTGAAAGGCGTTCCCGCACGATAAATTCATAGCCTGGAGAATCTGTGGAAAGTGCATGAAAAGCAGTTTTAAAATGTGTGATCATTTTCCTGGAAAGTCCGGTTAAAAGGACAAAGTCCGGACAGGACATTAAAGGCTGCATGTATTTCTGGAAAAAAACGGAGGTATTATTTCCGGTAAGCAGCAGATGGGAAAATACCAGAGATTGAAGCTCACAATAAGGCATGGCGGTGGCGTAGTGGAGTACATTGGTATTGATCACTGCCAGTTCGCCTGCATTCATAATGTATTCTTTTGAGGGAACCTGAAGCTTCAGGCTTCCTTTTTTTAAATAAATAATTTCCAGTTCTTCATGCCAGTGCCAGGGGATTTCATCTGAAATTCTATCTGTATAGGTTTCCTCATAACCGGCGCAGGGAAAATCCAGTGTACCGTGAGGCTGTAATTCTTTTAAATCTGAATTCATGTTTAAACCACATTTTTGCAGGGACATTTTTTCTCCTTTTTGGTAAGAAACATTTTTTGGCTTCCAACAAATATTTCAAGATTAAGTCGGTTTTGTTATATTATATGGCGAGTATGAAATTGAATCAAGAGAATTTTGACGCTATTATATAAATATAAAGTAACCTCTTTTGAAAAAAACGAAAAATGAAACGGAGGAAATAAAAATGTTTCAGTTACTATTAGCCATTATTTATTTGTCCTTTATCAGTCTGGGACTTCCGGACGCATTGCTGGGGTCTGCCTGGCCAACTATGTATCCCCAGCTTCGGGTACCAGTCTCCTATGCAGGGGCGATTTCCATGATCATTGCACTTGGAACCATTGTTTCCAGCCTGCAAAGTGACCGTTTGACAAGGAAACTTGGAACTGGTAAAGTAACAGCAATCAGTGTGGGGATGACAGCTGTGGCACTGTTTGGATTTTCCACCTGTACCTCTTTTTGGATGCTGTGCCTTTGGGCAATTCCTTATGGCCTCGGTGCCGGAAGCGTGGATGCCTCTTTGAATAATTACGTGGCACTTCATTATGAAAGCCGCCATATGAGCTGGCTGCACTGTATGTGGGGAGTTGGAGCTTCTGTGGGTCCCTATGTTATGGGATATGCAATAACCGGGTGGAACAGCTGGAATCTGGGATACCGTGTGATCGGGATTTTACAGGTAGTGCTTACTTTGATTCTGGTATTCAGTCTTCCATTATGGAAAGAACGTCCACAGGTGAAAGATAAAAATGATCCGGAAACTTCTGCAAAAGCACTTTCGCTAAAGGAAATTTTTCAGATCCGTGGCGTGAAGCAGGTTATGATTTGTTTTTTCTGCTATTGTGCGGTGGAACAGACCACAGGATTATGGGCCAGCAGTTATCTCACTCTTTATAAAGGGGTTCCGGCGGATGTGGCAGCGAAATTTGCCAGCCTGTTTTTTATTGGAATTACCATTGGAAGGGCAGTCAGTGGATTTATTACCATGAAAATGAACGATACACAGATGATCCGTCTGGGGCAGGCATTAATCGGAGTTGGAATTGTGATTATGCTCTTGCCACTTGGACAGAATATGTCTCTGGTAGGCTTTATTATTATCGGTCTTGGCTGTGCGCCAATTTATCCTTGTATTATCCATTCCACCCCGGCACATTTCGGGGCAGATAAATCACAGGCGATCATTGGGGTTCAGATGGCAAGTGCCTATACCGGAACCTGTCTGATGCCGCCTCTTTTCGGACTGATGGCAAATTATATTACAGTTGCGTTATTGCCGGTATATCTGCTGGTAATTCTGGTGCTGATGGTTGTGATGCATGAGATGCTGGAACATATTTGAAAAAAGAGAGGTGGATTAAAATGAATGTGAAAGTAATTGCACTTGATATAGATGGAACCCTGACCAATGATCAGAAAAAGATTACAGAAGCAACCAGAAAAGCACTTCTTGAAGCACAGGAAAAAGGAGTGCGCCTGGTACTGGCATCAGCAAGACCAACGCCTGGACTTTATCAGGCGGCAGAGTGCCTGAATATGAAAGCGCATGGAGGAATTCTGATGGCGTACAATGGTGGCAGGATTGTAGAAGCCTCCAGTGAAACGGTGCTTTCTGAAATCCATATGGAAAAAGAGAAAACAAAAGAACTGCTGCGTTTTCTGGAAACATTGCCAGTAACTGTGATCCTGGATGATGGCATACAGTTTTATGTGACTGATGCCGGTGGATATAAAGTGGATTATGAGTGTAAAAACAATAATATGCAGTGTACAGAGGTGGAAAACCTTGCTGATTTTCTAAACTTTTCCCCAATCAAACTGCTTCTTGCTGTGTATCCAAAGCAAATTTTAAAAGTCCAGCAGCAGATCGCGGAGTATCTGGATCAGGAGCTGACTGTGGTAAGAACTGCGGCATTTTATCTGGAAATTATCCCATCCCAGATAAATAAAGGAAAAGGTCTGACAGATGTTTGTACTTATCTTGGCGTGAATCTGTGTGACACAGCAGCATTTGGAGATTCAGAAAATGATATTCCAATGCTTGAGGAAGCCGGATGTGGAGTGGCTATGGAAAATGCAGAAGAGGCAGTCAAGATGTGTGCGGATAAAATTACACTGTCCAATAATCAGGACGGAATTGCTTACGCTATGAAGAATTGGATTAAAATATAAGTGATACATTACAGAAGATTTTTCAAACCGGTTTTACTGTTTCAGAAAGTAGAGCCGGTTTCTTTCTTGTTGTGATTGACGGGGAGAGAAAGGTATTTTACAATAAGAGAAAAAGACTAGAGCGTGTTTGAAAAGGGTTATTAATCGGAGAATGAAAAAAATAGAGCAGATTTTATTTCATACCGGAAGCCAGGAAGAGCTGCTTCCAGATTTCTGGCCGGATTTTCCATATATTGCATCCCGTGCCGAGTTAGATAAATATATAGATCATTTTGTTCCCTGGCACTGGCATAAGGCAGTGGAGCTTTTTTATGTAGAAAGTGGAGAAATAGAGTATACTCTTCCAGGAGGGAAAATTTCTTTTCCAGCAGGAAGTGGTGGCTTATTAAACTCCAATATTTTACACTGTTCCAGAGGGATTTCAGTAAAAGAAGAGAATGTGGAGTTTTGTCATATTTTTGACTATTCACTGATTTCAGGCGGCCATGGCAGCAGAATTGAAGAAAAATATGTGCTCCCGCTGGTTCTGGCACCACAGGTGGAAATGATTTCTTTATATCCAGGGAATAAAGTCCATGAAGAAATTCTGGGAAAAATACGTGGGGCATTTGATATTTCTGAAAAAGAATATGGTTATGAGGTGCATTTACGGGCGGCATTGTCAGAAATCTGGCTTAAGATATTTGAGCAGTCCGGAGAGCTTTTGCTGATGCCATCCAAACCGCGAAAAAATAATGATAAAATAAAAGATCTGATGATTTATATTCATCAGCATTATGGAGAAAAGATTTCGGTTTCAGAAGTGGCAGCTTCTGCATATTTAAGCGAGCGTGAATGTTTCAGGATTTTTCAGGACTGCCTTCATATGACACCTATGCAGTATATTCAGAATTACCGTTTGCAGATGGCATGTCAGATGCTTGGAGAAACCAGGGCTTCGGTTACGGAGATCAGCCATGCGTGCGGTTTGGGAAGCAGCAGTTATTTTGGAAAAGTGTTTCGGGAATATATGAAATGTACGCCAGTGGAGTACAGAAAAAGTTTGGAAAGTGTTTAAAAAATTATTCCTACAATCTGCACGCCCCACTTTACAGTATATTTTGCAGAAAGCTTTTTCAAAATATACTATAGATTAATTGGCAGGATTTTAATACATAATGGCAGAAAAAATGTAGTTTACGAATATAAAAAACAGTATAATGATATCCGGGAAGAAGAAAAAACAGGGGAGCAGCGATAGCTGCATTTTCATCTTCCCTACCTCTCATAAAGAAATCCCTACCTTTCAAAAATAAAAGAGGTATTTATTATATTGTTGAAGTACAATGTCTTATGAATTTTCATAAGATATTATTTTTATAATATAAACGAAAGGAGCAGAAATTGTATGGAACCAGATCGTAAAATCGCAGAAAAGGCATTGCAGGATGCATATAAATCCAACCCCGGGGTCTGGGTGGAGCATTCTCGCTATGTGGCAGAAGCCTGCCAGAACATAGCGCTTCATTGTACAGACCTTGATCCGGAGAAAGCATACATTTATGGACTGCTTCACGATATTGGACGTTATCCGGGTGTGACATCCGAGCGTCATCTCATTGATGGGTACCGCTACTGTATAAAGCGGGGCTGGGAAAAAAATGCACAGATCTGTATTTCTCATGCATTTATGCTCCAGGATATCCACACATCCATTGGCAGATTTGATGTCACCGAAGAAGATTATCATTTTATGGAACAATTCATAAAAAATGCAGTTTATGATGACTATGATTATCTGGTGCAGCTGTGTGATTCACTGGCACTGCCAAGTGGATTTTGCATTCTGGAAAAACGCTTTGTTGATGTGACCCTGCGCTATGGAGTACATCCTGCTACTTTAGATCGGTGGAAGAGGATACTGGAAATAAAAGAATATTTCCAGAAAAAAATGGGTTGCTCCATTTATGATGTGCTCCCCGGAGTTGTGGAAAACAGCATTAAATAAAAATTAGTTTGGATGTTACTGTTCACTCCGTTCGCAACAACACGCTCCGCGATGGGACACAAAAATCCAAATAAAGCAACTGACAATATCTTGACATATCACAGACCCCATATTATAATGTGGGTCAGCAAAGGCGCTGCAGTTTTCTGCAGTGCCTTTTTTGGTACAGTGCAGGAGGAAAATGAAATGGAACAGGAACTTCTAAGCATTGGAATTGATGTGGGAACTTCCACAACGCAGGTTGTATTTTGCAGTCTTCACCTGGAAGAAGAGGCCAGTTATGGAAGAGCACCCCATGTAAAAATTACAGACAAAAAAGTGATATACCGGAGCAAAATATGGAACACAGTTTTAAGCAGTGATGAGGAAATTGATGGAAATGCAGTTGCCCGGATTGTAAAAAAAGAATATGAAACTGCAGGATTTTTACCGGAAAATGTGCATACAGGAGCTGTGATCATTACAGGAGAAAGCGCACGAAAAAGAAATGCAAAAGGTGTTATGGAAGCGCTTTCCAGGATTTCCGGAGAATTTGTTTCTATGGAGGCAGGGCCTGATCTGGAATCTGTGCTTGCAGGAAAAGGGGCAGGAGCAGATCTCATATCTTTGCAGACCGGAAAAATTGTGGCAAATGTAGACATAGGAGGTGGAACAACAAATATCTGTCTTTTTCAGGACGGAAAAGCAGTAGACTGTGCCTGCCTGAATGTAGGTGGACGCCTTTTACGTGTGGAAAATAATAAAATATGTAAGATAGAAAAATCAATGCAGATACTTCTGGATGACATGGGATTTTCCATGGAAACCGGAGTGCAGCCGGATGAAAAAACAATAGAAAAACTTTGCTACAGAATGTGTGAGCTTTTAGAAGAAGTATTGGGAGTTAAGGAAAAAACAGCACTTTTGGAAAAAATGACAACCAATCACGGACTTACCGGCAGCTATATCCCGGAAATCCTTACTTTTTCAGGCGGTGTGGCTGATTGCTTTTGCAGTAAGACCAGTTTTGCCTATGGTGATTTTGGAGACATACTAGGAAGAACAATTGCCAGAAATCACAATCTTATGAAAAAAAATCTGTTTCGTTCCAGAGAAACCATCCGTGCAACGGTTATTGGGGCAGGAAGCTATTCAGTAGAAATTTCCGGAAGTACCATTGATTATCAGGGAAGAAGTCTGCCACTTAAAAATCTTCCTGTGATTACAATTCCCTGGAAGGCTCCGGAAGATATTCCACATATTTCAGAAGAAATAGAAGCAAAAAAACAGCTGTTTTCCAGTACTGACGGCTCTTTTGCAATATGGATGGAAGGAGATGTTTCGGCCTCCTTTGAAGATATAGAACACATTACGGAAATATTGGTAAAAGAGAAAAACTTGCAGGCTGTTATTCTGGAAAAAGATCTGGGAAAAGCTTTGGGACAAGCTTTAAAAAGAAAAAAAGGTCCCGGACAGGCACCGGTCTGTATAGATGAAATATATTGTTCAGACGGAGATTATATTGATGTTGGAAAACCCATAGGAAGAGGAAATGCCCTTCAGGTTGTGATAAAAACTCTGGTCTTTGGTTAGGGAAGGAGACAAAAAATGGAACTGACAGCAAAAGCGGGAAACAGCGATTACACTTTTAGAGATATCCGTGAAGTAATGGCAAAAGCAAACGAAAAAAAGGCAGGGGACAGTCTGGCTGGAATCGGCGCAGAAAATGGTCTGGAACGAATTGCAGCAAAACGGGTATTAAGCAATCTGAAAATAAGGGATATCCGTAACCATCCGGCGGTACCATACGAAAAAGATTTCGTAACACAGATCATCCAGGAGGATATAGACGAAACTATTTACGAAAAAGTAAAAGACTGGACTATCGGGGAACTTCGGGAATGGCTTCTTGATGAGAAAACTTCTGGTGATGAAATGCTAAAATGTGCCAGAGGACTTACAAGTGAGTGTATTGCTGCAGTTGCCAAAATTATGGGAAATCTCGACCTGATGTATGCTGGAAACAAAATGAAAATCACAGCGTGGTGTAATACGAAAATCGGAGAGAAAAATGTGCTTGCCAGCAGGCTTCAGCCCAACCATCCAACTGATGATGAAAGAGGAGTCAGAGCTTCTGTACTGGAAGGATTAAGCTATGGTGTGGGAGATGCTGTGCTTGGGTTGAATCCGGCTATTGATACTGTGGACTCTACCAGAAATATCTGGAGACTTTTAGGTGAAATACGGGATAAATATGAGATTCCTACGCAAATTTGTGTACTTTCCCACATCACCACCCAGATGGAAGCTATGAAAGCAGGAGGAAAGGCTGACCTTTGTTTTCAGTCCCTTGCAGGCAGCCAGATATCATGTGAGGCATTTGGAATCAGCAAACAGATTCTGGATGAAGGATGGAAAATGTTTCTGGAGGAGGGATCTGCAAAAGGGAAGAATGTAATGTATTTTGAAACCGGACAGGCCTCCGAGTTATCTTCCGGTGGTCATAATGGATGGGATCAGGTGACTATGGAGTGCAGATGTTACGGGCTTGCCAGACATTATGATCCCTTTCTGGTAAATACAGTAGTTGGATTTATGGGACCGGAATATTTATATGATTCCAGCCAGTTACTAAGAGCAGGGCTGGAAGATGTATTCTGCGGACATTTGCATGGGCTTCCTATGGGCTGCGATGTGTGTTACACCAACCATATGCCGGTACAGCAAAATGATATAGAAAATCTGGCTGTAATGCTTTCGGCTGCGGGATGCCATTATTTTATGGGACTGCCACAGGGGGACGATGTTATGCTGATGTATCAGTCCACAGGATTTCATGATATTGCGGCCCTCAGGGAGCTGACCGGAAAAAGACCGATCAATGAGTTTGCAATCTGGCTGGAAAAAATGGGAATCTGGGAAAACGGACATCCGGGAAAACATTGCGGAGATGTATCGATTTTTGAATAGGGGTGAGAAGAATGGACATAGAAAAACTGAAAAGAATGACTCCTGCCAGAATTGGGATAGGGCGCGCTGGAAGCAGATATAAAACTGGCGCAATGCTTGATTTTCTGGAAGCGCAGGCAATGGCTTCAGACGCTGTTTTTGAGGAGGTTTCGGAAGAAACAGTAAAAAAACTGGGAGTTTTTGAGGTCAGGACAAAATGCAAAAACAAATATGAAATGCTTACAAGACCGGACTGGGGACGAATCCTGGAGGAAGATGCCAGAGAAAAAATCAGTGAAAACTGTATGAAAAATCCGCAGGTACAGATTTATTTTGGAGATGGATTGTGCTCCCCCTCGATAGGTGCAAATCTCCCCTCTTTGTATCCTGCCCTGCGTGCAGAACTGGAATACCGTGGGATTACAGTGGGAACTCCTTTTTTTGTCCGGTATTGCAGGGTAAATACGGCAAGAACAGTGGGACCTCTTGTGGGAGCGGTTCTCACCTGTGTTCTGATCGGGGAACGTCCCGGACTTCTTACCAGCGAAAGCATGTCTGCATACATGGCAGTAAACGCCAGACCCCAGATGTCTGAATCTGATTATACAGTAGTCTCAAATATAAGCAGACAGGGAATGCCTCCTGTAGAAGCTGCTGCATATATAGCAGACTTAATGGAGCAACTTTTGTATAAAAACACAAAAAAATAAAAAAATTCAAAAACTATTGACAAATTAAATCGAAAAGAATATACTTTCAAACCATAAAAGGCAACGGTGTCTGATAAAGATTCCGTTGCCTTTTTTGTTTTTAGAAAACAAGGAAAAGGGTGAGGAGTTTGTGTGAAATTCAAGAAGGCTATATGGATTTTATGGGATATAAAACCTGGTTTCGAATTGCAGGAAATGATCAAAGCAAAAAGGTTCCGCTACTTGTACTTCATGGGGGTCCTGGGAGCTGCCATAATTATCTGACTTCGCTGGATGGTCTGACAGAATATGGACGAAAAGTAATTTATTATGATCAGATCGGATGTGGGAAATCTTCAGTTCCGAATGGAAAGATTCAGTGGAATGAACAGATATTTCTGGAGGAATTAAAACAACTCCGAAAATTCCTGAAACTGGACAAAGTACATATATTGGGACAGTCCTGGGGTGGAATGCTTGGCATGGAATATATGGAGCAGGAACCAGAAGGAGTTGTCAGTTTTGTTATAGCAAGTTCACCGGCGTCTATGAAAAGATGGCAGGAAGAAACAAGAGAACTGGTGAAGCTGCTTCCAAAAGAGGATATAAAAGCTATACAGACTGCAGAAGAAAAAAAGAACTATGACACACAAGAGTATCAAAAGGCAAACGAAAAATTTTTTATGCGTCATGTGTGCAGTTTGGATCCAATGCCAGAACAGGTAGCATATTCCATGAATTCCCATACAGAATGTTATGAACAGATGATCGGACCAAGCGAATTTACAATTACAGGAAACCTGAAGGAATGGGATATACAAAAAGATCTGGGAAAAATACAGGTACCGGTTTTGATTACTTCTGGAACAATGGATGAAGCTACTCCGTTTATGATGAAGGAAATTCAGGAAAAAATACCGAAAAGTCGGTGGGAGCTGTTGAAAGGCACACATCTGGTTCATTGGGAGCAGAAAGAAATTTATAATCCACTGATAGAAAATTTTCTGGAAGAAACAGAAAGGATATAAAAAATGGCTAAATTTATAGGAAAAAAATTATTACAGTATGTAATCGTTTTATTTTGTGCCAGCCTGATCATCTTTGGCATGGTTCGTCTGAACAAAACAGATCCGGTATCCGTAATTGTAGGCGGCAAGCAGACAACAAAAGAAACTGTTGAAAGCATCCGAAAAGATTTCAATCTTGACAAAAGTCTTCCGGAACAATACGGTATCTGGATTTCCGGAATCTTTCATGGCGATTTCGGAACAAGCTTTCAGTACCGCCAGTCAGTTTCAGAACTGATGGCCAGAAGATTTCCGGTTACTGCCGGAATCGTCTTATTATCTACTTTAATTGCAATTATTATTGCAATTCCAACCGGAATCCTTACAGCTGTGAAACAAAATACACCGATTGATACATTTTTATCCATCTTTCAGCTGATTCTGGTGGCAAGTCCTCCGTTTCTCACAAGTATTCTTATGATCGTCTGTGTGTCGGCACTGGCACCTGGTTATGCATTTACCGGATCCTTTAACAGTTTTGGTGAATTCCTTTCCAGAATCAGTCTTCCGTCCATTGCTCTTGCATTCAGTATGATCGCTTTAACTTCCAGAGTTATGAAAACAAGCATGGTGGAACAGCTTCAGACAAATTACAAAATGGTAGCCACTGCAAAAGGTATCAGTGATCAGAAAATTATCTGGGTACATTGCCTGAAAAATGCATTGATTCCGGTAATCACCATTCTTGGTACACAGATCGGTATCCTGATGGTTGGTTCCGTTCTTGTAGAAGAGGTCTTTTCGCTTGCAGGCCTTGGTTCTATTCTCATTGATGGTGTAAAAGCTGCTGATTATCCTGTTGTACAGGGAATTACAATTTTAATGGTATTTATTTTCCTGACCATCAGTACAATCCTGGATATTCTTTACATGGTCATTGACCCTAGAATCCGTCAGAAATAAGGGAGGACTTCGCAATGAAAATAAAAGCATCAACAAAAAGAAAACTGAAAAGTTTCTTTACCATTCCGGTAATTATTTCCATGCTGATCCTTCTTGGGATTTTGTTCATGGCGTTATTTGCAAAAAAAATTGCACCATATGATCCAAACGCTCTGGATCTTGCCCATATGCTGGAAGGACCAAGCCTTTTACATCTTCTTGGAACAGATAAAACAGGACGAGATCTTTTATCCCGACTGATCATCGGATCCCAGGCAACTATATTAAGTGCCTTTGGTGTTGTACTTATTTCAGCAGTAATCGGAATTCCTTTTGGAATGCTGGCAGGCTATTATGGAAAATGGGTAGATATGATCCTGATGAGAGTATCGGATATTATCCTGGCTTTCCCGTCCCTTCTTCTTGCATTTATTTTTGTTTCTGCTTTTGGAAGAGGAATTTTTAATTCAGTACTGGCACTTGGTATTGTGTATGTTCCCATGCTTGCAAAGCTGACAAGATCCATGGTAATGGTGGAAAAGAACAAAGTATATGTAGAAGCTTCTCATTCCATTGGATATTCTAATTTAAACATTATGGTCAAACAGATCCTTCCCAACTGTGTTGGAACACTGATCGTACAGATGACACTGGATATTGGTTATGCGATCCTGGACCTGGCAGGACTTAGCTTCCTTGGCCTTGGCGTACAGCCGCCTACGGCTGACTGGGGAGCAATGCTGGAGGATGGCAGAATTGTAATCACATCAGCACCGCTTGTTTCCATTGCTCCAGGTATTATGATCATTATCACAGTAGTAGCTTTAAATATTTTCAGTGATGGTGTCCGTTCCTATCTGGATCCTTCACAGAGAAAACTTCCTTCAATGCGAAAATTCAGAAAAATGGTAGGTGCAGAAAATGAGTGATCCTATTCTTGAAATCAAAAATCTGAAAGTAAATCTCATGTCTCCAAGAGGAATCGTACATGCAGTGCGAAACATCAATATGAATATTGAAAAAGGTGAAATTCATGGTCTTGTGGGAGAAAGCGGATGCGGAAAATCCATGACTGCAAAATCCATTCTCCGGTTACATGATGAGAAAAAAATGCTGTATGACGGGGAGATCATATATAAAGGGCAGGATATCCTTTCTATGAAAAAAAAGGAACTGCGAAATATAAGAGGAAATAATATTTCTATGATTTTCCAGGATCCCATGACATCTTTGAATCCGCTGTTTACAGTAGGGCAGCAGATGACAGAAATTCTGAAAGCTCATGGAAAAGACGAAAAAAAAGATTACAGGCAGGAAGTGTACAGCTTACTGGAAGAGGTAGGAATTTACCCTCCGGAAAAACGATACGCCCAGTATCCCTTTGAAATGAGTGGTGGTATGCTCCAGCGTGTAATGATCGCCATGGCAGTTGCCTGCAGACCGGAGCTTCTGATTGCAGATGAGCCTACAACTGCACTTGATGTAACTGTTCAGGAGCAGATTTTAAAGTTATTTAAAAACCTTCGGGAAACAAGAGATATGTCCATTCTTATTATTACCCATAATTTCGGAGTTGTTGCAGAAATCTGTGACAAGGTTTCAGTTATGTATGCGGGAACAATTGTAGAATCGGGCACAGTCAGGGAAGTTTTTGATCAGGGAAAACATCCCTATACAAAAGATCTGATCCGAAGCATTCCAAAAAGCGGTGAGAGAGGCGGAAAACTGGTAACCATTCCAGGAACTCCTCCGGATTTAAGAATGAAAATTGACGGATGTCCTTATGCACCCCGATGTGCTTATGCCGATGAACTTTGCAGAACAAAAAAACCGGTTTTGGAGAGCATATCTGATACCCACAAGTTTGCATGTCATAAAGTCAATCAGATATAGGTAAGGAGAACGATTATGGAAAAATTATTTCAGATGAAACATTTGAAAAAATATTATCCGATCGGAGTAAAAAGAGAACGTGGAAAACCGGAAGAGGTAATTAATCTGAAGGCTGTGGATGATATTACTTTCAATATATTTAAGGGTGAGAACCTTGGAGTAGTAGGGGAAAGTGGATGTGGAAAATCCACATTAGGAAGATGCATTTTAAAGCTGATTGAACCTACTGAAGGCGACATTATTTTCAGGGATGAATCCATTATCCGGAAAAATAAAAAACAGATGGTTGCACTTCGTAAAGATATGCAGATGGTTTTCCAGAACCCCTATTCTTCTTTTAACCCAAAACAGACATTAAAAAAAGCATTAATGGATGTTGCAAAGTTTTATGGAATGAAAGATGAAGAAGCAAAAAAGAAAATATATGAACTTTTGCAATATGTAAATCTGGATCCGTCTCTTCTTTCCAGACGAAGCGGAGAGCTTAGCGGCGGACAGCTGCAGCGTCTGGCAATTGTAAGGGCGCTGATCCCTAATCCAAGTTTTATCATGGCAGATGAGCCGGTATCTGCACTGGACGTTTCCGTGCAGGCACAGATTTTGAATCTTCTGTATGATATGAAAAACCAGTTTGGCCTCACACTTATGTTTATTTCTCATGAGCTGACAGTTGTGGAACATATCTGTGACCGAGTTCTGGTTATGTATCTTGGAGCAATGGTAGAAATTGGTGTAACAGAAGAAATATTTGATAATACCATGCATCCATATACAAAAGCACTGATCGCATCCAAACCAAAGGATCATCCGGATCAGGTAAAGGAGCATGTTGCACTTGAGGGAGAAGTTCCAAATGCAACAGAGATTCCGGCAGGCTGCCGTTTCTGCACCAGATGTCCAGAAAAAATTGCAGGGCTTTGTGATGTGATGGTTCCACCATTATATAAAGTAGCGGACAGACATTGGGTATGTTGCCACAGGGCAAAAGATGCTGCTGAAAAATATATGAAAGAAGGAAAATAACAATGGAAAAAGAAAGAGTTATTCAGTTGTTAAAGGAATTTGATGAGATCAATGGCGTTTCCGGAAATGAAGATGCAGTGGCAGAGCACCTGAAGAAATATCTGGAGCCAATAACAGATCATAATTTTAAGGATGTTCTTGGAAATGCAGTATTTGTAAAAGAGGGAAAAAATCCGGATAAAAAGATTATGCTTACAGCTCATATGGATGAAATCGGGTTTATGGTAAGTGATTTTACAGATGATGGATTTGTAACTCTTCTGCCAGTTGGTTTTCATAATCCCAATGTGCTGGTAAATCAGGTAATGACTATCCATACAGATGACGGACCGGTTTATGGTGTTACAGGCGGTGGAAAACCAATTCATCAGTCTATGGGTAAAGAAAGTGCAGGCTTTACATTTGAGGATATCAGAATTGATGTTGGTGCTGAAACAGCAGAAGAAGCCAGAGCACTTGGAATTAAAGAAGGGGATCTGGTAAATATTGAAAAAGAATCCCATGTTCTAAATGGAAAATATTTCAGCGGAAAAGCAGTAGATAACCGTAGCAGCTGTGTTTCTATGATCCTTTTGATGGAAGCATTAAAGGATGTGGAACTGGAAGCTAGCATTTATGCATGCGGAACAGTTCAGGAAGAACTTGGATTAAAAGGTGCTTCAGCACTGGTTCGCAGAATTGATCCGGATATTGCCCTTTGTATTGACGTGGGACTTGCAACAGAGCATGGGGAACTAAATCCTGCAGCAGGCCGTTCTTTTGCTGGAAAAGGCCCAATGATCGAGTTATTTGACTGGACACCATCTTCCTGCAGTGGAATTATGGTACCAAGAAAAATGGTAAAAGAACTCACACGCATTGCCGAAGAGGAGAAGATTCCATATCAGCGTTCCGCAGTTTTAAGCTGTGGTACAGATGCATGTGCAATGGTTTACAATAATACAGGTGTTATGACAGGAGGAATTTCCATTCCGGAAAAATATATCCATACAACAATCGGTGTGGTAAACATTGAGGATGTGATCCAGACAGCAAAGCTGGGAGCCGCATTTATTGAGAAGCAGAAGCTTGCATAAATTATAACGATTTTGACTTTTATACATAAAAAACTGTTATATAACAGAAAAATTAATAATAGTTTTGATATGTTGTGAAGTTAAGATAAAAGAAAAAAGGAGGACGATTATATGAAAAAACGAGTGATGGGTATTTTACTTTCTGCAAGTCTTTTGGTTGGAATGCTGGGAGCAGCGCCGGTATATGCAGAAGAGGGAGGTAGCGATACTTTAAATGTAGGCCTTTATTCCGATATTATTTCACTGGATTCTGCATTTGCCTATGATTTTACCACCAACCCGGTAGTAGAACAGGTTACAGAGGGACTTCTGTACTATGATGAAAATGATGAACTGCAGCCTTATCTTTGCGAGAGCTGGGAGGAAGTCGATCCTACAACTTATGTGTATAATGTAAGGGATGATGTTACTTTTTCAGATGGAACTCCAATGACTATGGAGGATGTACTGTTCTCCGTAAAGCGTTATGAAGATCCGGATCTTGCCTCTTATCTTATGTGGATGTATGACAGCGTGGATAGCATTGAGCAGACTGGTGACTGGCAGTTTACGGTAAAACTGAAACAGCCAGATGCACTGTGGAAACATACATTTGCAACAACAGCCGGAATGATTCATTCCAAAGCATATGTAGAGGCACATCCGGATGACTACGGTACAGCAACTGGCGGTGTCCTTGGAACTGGTCCATATGTAGTAGACAGCTGGGATGTAGGAAACCAGGTTTCCATGTCCTATAATGAAAACTGGTGGAACAAAGAGGCGGGTGAGCCACAGGTAAAGAAACTTAATTTCCTGATCATTCCAGAGGATACAACCCGAGTAATGGCTTCTACCTCCGGACAGGTTGATATTAACCTGCAGCAGCCGGTAGATATGCTTGGTGATCTGGAAAAAGCAGACGATGTGGATCTGTTGAAGATTCCTTCTATGGGTCTGGAATTCCTGTCATTTAACTGCAAGAAAGCTCCATTTGATGATGTAAATGTAAGAAAAGCAATTGCCTATGCAATTGATGATGTGAATTTACAGGACAATGTAATCAAAGATTTCGGTACTCTTACCAATGGACTTCCAGTGCCGGAAAGCCTGTTCCTGTTTGAAGAGGATACCTGGAAAAATTATGAAGAGAACTGCGAGAAATATTCTTATGATCTTGAAAAAGCACAGGAATGCCTGGCAGCATCCGCTTATCCAAACGGATTTGAATGTACCATTACAGTAGACCAGAAATCTATTACAAACTCTATTGCACTGGTTTTACAGCAGGAACTTTCCGTTCTTGGCATTCAGGCAACAATTGAAAAGGTTTCCAATGATGAAGTTGTTTCCTTACAGTTTGGTTCCGGAATTGATGAAGATGGTGTACGTCCGTATGATATCGGTATCTTTGAGTGGTCTTCTGACTTCCCTGATCCTTCCGGTGCCCTGACTCCTCTGTATATGTCAAAGAATGCAGGTGATGGCGGTTCCAACTCCTGTTCATACAGCAATGATGAAGTTGATGAACTTTTAAGTCAGCAGGCATCTTCCACGGATGATGCAGAAAGAACAGATCTGATGCTGAAAGCTCTTGATATTATTACAGACGAAGTTCCTAACTATGTATGGACACATCAGAACTGGCTGTTTGGTATAAATAAACGTGTGACATCCGGTGTTTCCCAGTTAACAGGAAGCTGGTTCTGGAACTTCTACGTGAAGAACATCACTTTAGCATAAATAAATTGAAGTAAAAAATGTAAAATATGTTGCTGCAAATAAAGCAAACAGTAACTTCAGGGTTCCATGACCGGGAAACAGGTAGTCATGGAACCTTGTTTATAGGAGCAAAAGGGGACAATTCTATGAAAATAAGCGGAAAAACAATTTTTACCATGAGTGCAGATAATGTACCGGCGGCTACTGTGAAAGATAAAGATGTGATTGTATTTGAAACAAAAGACTGTTTTAATAACCAGCTTCTGGGTGAAGATGCTGTTCTGGATGAGCTGGACTGGAATGCCATCAATCCGGCAACGGGACCTGTGCTTGTAGAGGATGCTATGCCAGGAGATGTGCTAAAAGTTTCTATTTTGGATATTCAGGTTGCACCTGTGGGAACTATGGCAGCAATTCCGGATAATGGAGTGCTTGGAAAAGATATTACTGGCAGTGTTTTGAAAAAAATAGCCGTGAAAGATGGCATTGCAGAGTTTTCATCTGATATTAAAATTCCATGTAAGCCGATGATCGGCGTGATCGGTGTGGCTCCAAAAGAAGGCAGTATTCCCTGTGGGGAACCTGGAAGTCATGGTGGAAATATGGACAACACACGGATTGCAGCCGGATCTGTTCTGTATCTGCCTGTATTTCATGAGGGTGCTTTGCTGGCAATGGGAGATGTACATGCCTGCATGGGAGATGGTGAGATCATGGTAACAGGACTGGAAATTCCGGCAGTAGTTACTGTGAAGGTTGAGGTATTAAAAGGAAAATCTATTTCAGATCCCATGCTTGAAAACGAAGAAGCATGTTATACCATTTCTTCTGATGAAAACCTGGAAAATGCAATATATAAAGCGGTTTCGGATATGACACAGATTGTGATGAAACAGCTTCATATGAGCCTGGAAGAGGCGGGAATGCTTTTGAGTGCGATGGGAAATCTGGAGTTTTGCCAGGTAGTGGATCCAAAAAGAACTGTTCGGATGGAAATGAAGAAAACCGTGCTGAAAAGTCTTGGAATTTAGAATCTGTTTGAAAAAGCTCTAAGTGAACAGCTGCTTTGGATGCGAAAAGAAGTGAAAAAAGAAGCTGTGAAAAAAATATGAAATTACAGGTGTCTCCTTGACTTTTATCAAAATAAATGTTATATTACAAATAGAACAAAGAAAAAATAAATTCCCCGGGAATATTTCCGGGGAATTTGTGTAAGCAAAAATATAGAAGAAGTTCCAGCTGTCTGAGTTAAGAGAAGTTAAAACAGCCAGCAGGACTTTGTAACAGGTAGTCAGTAACAATTTGAGGAGTCAGAGGTGACCAGTATGGGAGCAAAGAGAGATTATTATGAAGTGCTGGGAATTAACCGCAGCGCAGATAAAGACACAATAAAAAAAGCCTATCGTAAAATGGCAAAGAAATATCATCCTGATTCTAATGCAGGAGATGCAAGTGCCGAAGAGAAATTTAAAGAGGTTACAGAAGCATACAATGTGCTAAGTGATCCCGAGAAGAAGAAATTATATGACCGGTTTGGCCATGCTGCATTTGAAGAAGGAGCCGGAGCAGGTGGAGCTGGATATGGAAGCAGTGGATTTGGCGGCTCAGGATTTGGCGGCTCAGGATTTGGTGGATCCGGCTTTGGCGGTTTCGGTGGTTTTGGAAAAGGCCAGAGCGGTGCTTACAGAAGTCCGGATGGCAGCTATCAGGAATTCCACTTTGAAGGCGGTGACATGGACGATATTCTGAAGAATTTATTTGGCAGAGGAAGCAGAAGGTCAGGTAAATCTGCGAACAGCAGCAATGGATTCGGAAACGGAAGTTTCGGAGGCGGTGGTTTTCATGGAAGCAGTTACGGAAATGGCTATGGAGGCAGCTATCAGCAGAAAGGCCAGGATCTGAATGCAGAAATTTCCATTGGATTTAATGAAGCTGCATTTGGCTGTGATAAGCTGATCAATCTTTCAGAAGCAGATGGAAATGGCAAACAGACCTTGAAAGTCCATATTCCAGCCGGAATTGACAATGGCAAGAGCATCCGTTTAAGAGGAAAAGGTAATCCAGGCTACGGCGGTGGCCAGTCAGGAGATCTTCTATTGAAAGTTCATGTAGGTGAGAGGCCGGGATTTGAGCGAAAAGGTGCCGATGTTTATACTACAGTAAATGTGCCATTTATAACAGCGGCTCTTGGCGGGGAAGCCAGAGTGCAGACCTTAAATGGTCAGGTAATGTGCCGTATTCCAGAAGGAACCCAGTCCGGTAGCAAGATCCGTCTGAAGGGTAAAGGAATCCAGGTTATGGGAAAAGCTGGAGTGTTTGGGGATCTGTATGTAACTGTGCAGGTTCAGGTACCAAGGAACTTAAGTGAAGAATCTAAGAGAAAGCTTCGCGAATTTGATACCAGCACGAAGATGTCACAGGCAAGAGGTACACGGACAGCCTAAGTAAATGTTACGAAAAATGTTGTAACTAATAAGTGGAAAATAATAAAACAGGAAGCAGGACAGGAGCTTACAGTTATGTGAAAATGAGTCCGATTTACAGAAAAAGGAGAAGAACTGGTGAGAAATACAGTGGACCATGTTTTTGAAGTGGAAAAAAAAGCTTTTGAAAGACTGACTGCTGAAGAAAGAGAACGAGTCCTTTATTACGGACTGAAACAGATTCAGGTGCTTGAAGAAGTAACAAATGAATTTTTGCAAGATAAGTAATTTACCCTGCCTTCTGTTATTACCATGATCGTTGCATCTATTTACAGTGTGGTAGATGGTTTGTTTGTCTCAAACCTTGTGGGAGCAATGGCTCTCTAACCTGTCTGGTGAAAAACAGATCGAAATACCATTATTAGAAAAAAGTGGCATATTTCTTGAAAAATTAATATTGATTCTGTATCATAAAAAGTGCAATGATATAACATAATGTAAATTGCTGCTTTTGTGACAGGAAATTAAGATGGAGCTTTTGCGGCAAAGTACATTGTCAGAGAAGCTCCATTTTTGCATAAATGTCAGCATATATAAAATAGGTTTGGAGGAGAAAATGGGAAATCAAAGAGAATGCGGCGTGCTGCTTCCAATCAGCAGTCTTCCGTCAAAATATGGAATCGGATGTTTTTCAAAAAGTGCTTATAAATTTGTAGATCAGTTAAAAGCTGCAGGACAGGGGTACTGGCAGATTTTGCCCCTTGGTCCTACAAGCTATGGAGATTCACCTTATCAGTCTTTTTCTACGTTTGCCGGAAATCCTTATTTTATCAGTCTGGAGGATCTGATCCAGGAAGGAGTCCTTACAGAAAAAGAATGTGATGCAGTTGATTTTGGCTCCAGAGAAGATGATGTAGATTATGAGAAAATTTACAAAGGCCGCTATAAGCTTCTTTACAAAGCATATGAAAGAAGTGATATTTCCAAAAATCCGGACTTTGTAAGATTTCAGCAGGAGAATGCACACTGGCTTGGAGATTATGCCCTTTTTATGGCAGTGAAGGATCGTTTCGGTGGAATCCCTTGGAGCGAGTGGGCAGAAGATATTCGGCTTCGCTGGAATAACGCTCTTGATTATTACAGAAGAGAGCTGTATTTTGAAATTGAATTTCAGGAATATATGCAGTTTAAATTCTATGAGCAGTGGGCGAAATTAAAGGATTATGCAAACAGACGAGGAATCCGTATTATTGGAGATATTCCTATTTATGTTGCAATGGACAGTGCAGATACCTGGGCAAATCCGGGGCTGTTTAAGCTGGATGAGAACAACCAGCCTACACAGGTGGCAGGATGCCCGCCTGATGGATTTTCTGCAACAGGACAGCTTTGGGGCAATCCCCTTTACAGATGGGATGTGCATAAGAATACAGGCTTCGAGTGGTGGCTGAAGCGTCTGGCACATTGCTTTAGTATGTATGATGTGGTTCGTATTGATCATTTCCGTGGATTCGATGAATATTATGCAATCCCTTATGGAGATACCACAGCAGAGCGTGGCTGGTGGGAAAAAGGACCTGGCATGGACTTGTTCCGTACTGTTTCCTGCAGGCTGGGACACAAAGATATTATTGCAGAAGATCTTGGCTTTATGACAGATTCTGTAAAACGTCTTGTGGAAGAAAGCGGATATCCGAATATGAAAGTTATCGAGTTTGCTTTTGATGCCCGTGACACAGGAAATGCCAGTGATTATCTGCCTCATAATTATACATCAAATTGTGTGGTTTATACCGGAACTCATGACAACGAGACTTTGCTTGGATGGTTTGCAGATATTACACCGGAAGAACGTCACATGGTCCGTGAATATCTGTGGAATTTCCATGATGATGAGAAGGGAATCTGCCGGAATATAATCCGCCTGGTAATGGGAAGCGTTGCAGGAAGATGTATTATTCCTATTCAGGATTATCTGCAGCTTGATAACACTGCCCGCATTAATCAGCCATCCACTCTTGGAATAAACTGGAAATGGCGTCTGAAAGAGGGGCAGTTTACAAAAGAATTGCAAAAAGAAATGCTCACTCTTGCAACCAGATTTGGAAGAAGAAACTGGACTCCTGATCCGGTGGAAGAAAAAGAGAAAACTGTAAAAGAATAAGTTATATGAGTTTAAATGGATATCAGGAGAAATTTATATGGAAATTGAGAGAAAGTTTCTTGTAAAAAAAGAAAATCTTCCGGAAAATCTGGAACAGTATCCAAGTAAAGTTATCGAACAGGGATATCTGTGTACAGAACCAGTGGTAAGAATCCGTAAATCAAACGAGGACTATTATCTGACTTATAAATCAAAAGGTCTTCTGTCAAGAGAGGAATACAACCTGCCGCTGACAAAAGAGGCTTATGAACATTTAAAACCAAAGGCAGACGGAATTGTAATTTCCAAAGTACGTTACGTGATTCCGGAAAAAGACGGGCTTTTTATTGAACTTGATGTATTTAAGACTCCTTATGAGGGACTTCTTCTTGCAGAAGTGGAATTTCCATCAGAGGAAGCGGCAAAGGCATATGAGCCGCCAAAGTGGTTTGGGGAAGATGTGACATATCAGACAAGATATCACAACAGTACTTTAAGTAAAGGAATAAAAAAGTAAAGATCTAAGGGAAAACAGCTGTCCGGTGAAAGCGCAGGGCAGCTGTTTTTGGCGTCTTTTTTATTTGGAATATATTGCACCTTGAATTTTTTTATTTTATAATACGAAAAACACAATAACAATCATTTAAAAACGAGGAGCAAAAGTCATGAAGATCGGATTTATCGGATGTGGAAATATGGGTTCTGCAATGATCGGTGGAATCCTGAAAAAAGGTGTATTTGAAAAAAATGAGATTATTGTTTCAAATCTTACAGAAGAGGGAAGCAGACGAAGCAGGGAAAAACTTGGGGTTGTCACGACTATGGACAATTGCGAAGTTGTGAAAAATGCAAATATTGTTATATTAGCAGTGAAGCCGCAATTTTATGAAGAAGTGATTGGAGAGATCAAAGGCTACCTGACTCCAGAGCATATGATCGTGGGAATTGCTCCTGGCAAAACACTTGCTTGGCTGGAGGAAAAATGTGAGCAGCCGTTAAAAGTGGTTCGTTTAATGCCAAATACTCCGGCACAGGTAGGTGAGGGCATGACAGGAGCCTGCGCCAATGAGCGTGTGACGAAGGAAGATATGGAGAAGATCCTGACTATCACAAACAGCTTTGGCCGCACAGAAGTAGTGCCGGAAAGACTGATGGATGCAGTGGGAGCAGTAAGCGGATGCTCTCCGGCTTATGTGTTTATGTTTATTGAAGCAATGGCAGATGCAGCAGTTGCACAGGGAATGCCACGCAAACAGGCCTATCAGTTTGCGTCTCAGTCTGTACTTGGCAGTGCGAAGATGGTTTTGGAGACAGGAATGCATCCGGGTGAACTGAAAGATATGGTATGCTCCCCGGCCGGAACAACCATCGAAGGAGTTCGTACTCTGGAGAAGAATGGCTTCAGAAGTGCTGTATTTGAAGCATTGCAGGCATGTGCGGATAAAGGAAAGAAAATGTAACGTATTTGCGCCTGATATGAGGAAGCATTGATTTACGCAGTGAATCAGCGGATTTCTTATTATTTTTTGATACTAACAACTTATTTATTTAACATTGGATTATATGAACTATAGTATAGATTCTATAAAAAATGCCTGACTATATAAGGAGGAACACCATGAGTAAAAAAGTATATATTTTTCTTGCTGACGGATTTGAGGATATTGAAGGTCTGACTGTAGTAGACCTTATGAGAAGAGCTGGAATCACAATTACAACTGTTTCCATAAAAAATACAAAGCAAATCATAACTGCTCACGGAATTACCATGCTTACAGATAACACTTTTGCAGAGACAGATTTTTCTGATGCGGACATGCTGGTACTGCCGGGAGGACAGCCGGGAACCACCAATCTGGGTGCATTTTCTCCACTTACAGATCTTTTGAAAAACTTCTATAACAATGGTGGAAGGATTGCAGCAATCTGTGCAGCTCCAACTGTATTTGCCAGGATTGGACTTTTACATGGAAAGAAGGCAACTGCATATCCGGCTTGCATGGAAGGACTTGGAGACGCAGTTAAATCAGAAGAAAAAGTGGTTGTGGACGGAAATATTACCACAAGCCGTGGACTTGGAACCGCAGTGGATTTTAGTCTTTCCCTTATTGCCCAGCTGCTTGATCAGAAGACTGCAGATCAGATTGCAGAATCTGTAGTATACAGATAAAAACAGTAATTTTTTCCTGGAAATAAGGTCAAAACGGTAAAAAAACACTGGCATTTTTTATCTGGTTGTGCTATACTTCTACAATGACTGTAATAATAGGGGGAAACCCTGCACAAAAATAAAAAGAAAATGTCTGCCTGTATGAAGTCAGGTTCGGCATTTTACCTGAATATTAAGGAGGAACACGAAAATGAGTTTACAGGTGGAGAAATTAGAGAAGAACATGGCGAAACTTACCATCGAAGTTTCCGCTGAAGAGTTAGACAAAGCAATGGAGAAAGCTTACCAGAAACAGAAAAGCAGAATCAGCCTTCCTGGATTCCGTAAAGGAAAAGCTCCGAGAAAAATGATCGAAAGCATGTATGGCAAGGGAGTATTCATGGAAGATGCTGTTAATTCTCTTGTACCACAGGAGTACAGCAAAGCACTTTCTGAGTGTGATCTTGAGATCGTTTCCCAGCCGGAGATCAACGTAACACAGATGGAGCCAGGAAAAGCACTTATCTTCACAGCTGACGTAGCTACCAAGCCAGAAGTTACTCTTGGAGATTACAAGGGAGTAGAAGTTCCGAAGACAGAGATCGTTGTAACAGACGAGGAAGTTGACGCAGAAGTTAAGAAAGAGCAGGAGAAGAACTCCAGAACAGTTGTTGTTGAGGATCGTGCAGCAGCAAACGGCGATATCACAACAATCGACTTTGAGGGATTTGTTGACGGCGTTGCATTTGACGGCGGCAAGGGATCTGATTATGCTCTTACACTTGGTTCCGGCACATTTATCCCGGGATTTGAGGATCAGCTTGTTGGCGCTAACACAGGTGATCATGTAGAAGTTAAGGTTACATTCCCAGAGGAATATCAGGCAAAAGAGCTTGCTGGCAAAGAAGCTGTATTCCAGTGCGACGTTAAGAAGATCGAGACAAAAGAAGTTCCGGAGCTTGACGATGAGTTCGCTAAGGATGTATCTGAGTTTGATACTCTTGCAGAGTACAAAGAAGATGTTAAGAAAACCCTGACAGAGAAGAAAGAAAAAGAAGCAAGAACTGCAAAAGAAAATGCAGCAGTAGATAAAGCAATCGAGAATGCACAGATGGATATTCCGGAGCTTATGGTTAACAGCCAGAGCCGTCAGATGATGGATGACTTCGCAAGAAGAATGCAGCAGCAGGGATTATCCATGGATCAGTACTTCCAGTTCACAGGCCAGAGCATGGACAAGATGCTGGAAGATATGAAACCACAGGCTCTTAAGAGAATCCAGACAAGACTTGTTCTTGAGAAGATTGCAGAGACAGAAAATGTTCAGCCGTCTGAAGAAGAGATCACAGAAGAGATCCAGAAGATGGCAGACGCTTATAAGATGGAAGCTGACAAGATCAGAGAAGCAATCGGTGAGGACGGACTTGAGCAGATGAAGAAAGATATGGCTGTTCAGAAAGCTGTTACACTTATCGCTGACGCAGCTGTTGAAGTTGAGAAAGCAGCAGATGCAGAGTAATCTGTAATCTGTATTGCTTACCTGATAAGAAAAGAGGAAATATATGAGTTTAGTGCCTTATGTCATTGAGCAGACAAGCAGAGGGGAGAGAAGCTACGATATTTATTCAAGGCTTCTGAAGGACAGAATCATTTTCCTGGGAGAGGAAGTCAATGATGTGACAGCCAGCCTGGTAGTTGCAGAATTACTTTTCCTGGAGGCAGAGGATCCTGGAAAGGACATTCAGCTTTATATTAACAGCCCAGGTGGTTCCGTAACTGCTGGTATGGCAATCTACGATACCATGCAGTACATTAAATGCGATGTTTCCACTATTTGTCTTGGTATGGCTGCCAGCATGGGAGCATTCCTTCTTGCCGGCGGTACAAAGGGCAAAAGATTTGCACTTCCGAATTCTACAATTATGATCCACCAGCCATCCGGCGGAGCACAGGGTCAGGCTACAGAGATTCAGATTGTGGCAGATCACATTGCCAAGACAAAGAGAACATTAAATGAAATACTGGCAGCGAACACCGGACAGCCTCTTGAGGTTGTAGAAAAAGACACAGACCGTGACAATTACATGTCAGCAGAAGAAGCACTTGCATATGGTCTGATCGATGGTGTTGTAGCCCACAAATAAAGCAATGACGCTATCTGGCGGCATTTCTATAACTGAAAACAAAAGAAACCCCAGACGGAGTTTTCTTTTGCATGCTACTGTAAGAAAAGACTCCTGCGATAACAGGAGTCTTATCTTGTAAAATGGGAAAATTTTGTAAACTATGAATATTTTATAAAATAATTCCAAAGTTTAATCAATAAAGAAAAATTTCATGACAGATGATCTGCAATCAGAATAAATGCGATTCTGATTGAAGCTTCTGTTTAAGAAAGGAAAAGTTGAAAATTCATGGCAGAGAAGATAAGAGAAGGAAAGATAAGATGTTCCTTTTGCCAGAAAACCGAGGATCAGGTACGCAAGCTGATCGCAGGACCGGACGGAGCCTATATTTGTGATGAATGTGTGGGAATCTGTGCAGAAATCATGGAAGAAGAATTTGGCGGATATGAGCAGGATGATGCTTTCGGTTCAGAAATCAATCTGATGAAGCCAGAGGAAATTCATGCGATTCTGGATGACTATGTAATTGGACAGGATGAGGCAAAAAAAACACTTTCCGTTGCAGTATATAACCATTATAAGAGAATTACCGCTTCCAAGAATCTGGATGTGGAGCTTCAGAAGAGTAACATTCTTATGTTAGGACCAACTGGTTCTGGTAAGACACTGCTTGCACAGACTCTTGCAAGACTTCTGAATGTACCGTTTGCTATTGCAGATGCTACCACACTGACAGAAGCAGGATATGTGGGTGAGGATGTTGAGAATATTCTGCTGAAGATCATTCAGGCAGCAGACTATGATATTGACAGAGCACAGTATGGAATTATCTATATTGACGAGATCGATAAGATCACACGTAAATCCGAGAATGTTTCCATTACCCGTGATGTTTCCGGAGAGGGTGTACAGCAGGCACTTCTGAAGATTTTGGAAGGAACTGTTGCAAGTGTTCCGCCGCAGGGTGGAAGAAAGCATCCTCATCAGGAATTTATCCAGATTGATACTACCAATATTCTGTTTATCTGCGGCGGTGCTTTTGATGGCCTTGAGAAAATCATTGAGGGCAGACAGGACACCAAGGCAATCGGTTTTGGAGCAGAGGTTACTTCCAAGGAAGAGCAGAATGTAGGTGAGCTGTTTAAGCAGGTAATGCCGGAAGATCTGATCCGCTACGGCCTGATTCCGGAGTTTGTAGGCCGAGTTCCGGTTCTTGTAACACTGGACGGATTAGACGAGAATGCACTGCTTCGTATTCTTCAGGAGCCAAAGAACGCACTTACCAAGCAGTATCATAAATTATTTGAACTGGACGGCGTTGAGCTTGATTTTGAAGATGAGGCACTTCGGGTAATGGCTAGGAAATCCATGGAGCGTAAGACAGGAGCCAGAGGACTTCGTGCTATCATGGAAAGCACTCTTATGGATCTGATGTATAAGACTCCATCCGATGACACTATTCGTAAATGCATTATTACAAAAGAAGCTGTAGAGGGAACCGGTGAACCACAGATCGTTCACGGCGAGGCACCGGCACTGCCGGTAAACAGTGCAAATACAGGCAGAAGAGGCCAGCGTGCACACAAAAAAGGCACTCCTGAAACAGCCTGATGAAGGGACATGACGACAGATGAGTGAGCCGATCAATGTACTTCCCGCTATTGCGCTGCGTGGAACCACCATACTTCCGGGTATGATCATCCATTTTGATGTAAGCAGGGAGCGTTCCAAGAAAGCAATTGAAGCGGCAATGCTGCAGGATCAGAAGATTTTTCTGGTAACACAGAAAGATCCGCAGATAGAAGATCCGGGCTTTGTACAGCTTTTTCAGGTGGGAACTGTTGCATATATCAAACAGGTTGTCAAACTTCCGGACAATCTGCTGCGTGTTCTTGTAGAGGGAACCAGAAGAGCTGAACTTCTGGGCCTGGAGCAGGAAACACCTTATCTTAGAGCGGAGACCGTTCTGATAAATGAGGAAGAGGAAAAACTGCCTGAAGCCATGCTTGAGGCAATGTACAGAAGTATCAGGGAGTTATTTCATACCTATTGCTCCAAAGGGGGCAAAATCGGGAAGGAACTGGCTGCCCAGATCATGAATATTCAGAAGGCACCAAAGCTGATTGACCAGATTTCTGTGAATCTGCCTCTTTCCTGGCAGAGCAAGCAGAGGCTTCTGGAAGCTGCAAAGCTGTCTGACAGATATGAGCTTCTTGGTGCTATTTTAAGCAGTGAGATCAATGTGCTGGATATCAGCCATGACCTTCAGCAGAAGTTGAAGAAACGTGTGGATAAGAACCAGCGGGAATATATTTTAAGAGAACAGCTGAAACTGATCCGTGAGGAGCTGGGTGAGGATAATACAGCTGACGAGGCAGAAGAATTCCGCAAAAAAGCGAAGGAGCTGACTGCTTCACAGGAAGTAAAAGACCGTATTTTTAAAGAAATCGGACGTTTCAAGATCACCAATACCAATGCAGCAGAAAGCAGCATTCTAAGGGGATATATTGAGACGCTTCTTTCCCTTCCCTGGGATAAGTGCTCAGAAGATTCAGAAGATCTGAAAGCGGCATGGAAAATCCTGGAGGAAGGTCATTATGGCCTGAAAGATGTGAAAGAGCGGATTATGGAATTTTTATCTGTCCGTAAGCTGACTCACAAGGGCAAGTCTCCAATTCTCTGTCTGGTAGGACCTCCAGGTACAGGTAAGACGTCTATTGCCAAATCTGTTGCAGAAGCAACCGGTAAGCGTTATGTGCGAATCTGTCTGGGGGGTGTGCGAGACGAAGCAGAGATAAGAGGACACAGAAAAACTTATGTAGGTGCTATGCCAGGAAGAGTGACAGTGGCATTGCAGCAGGCTGGTGTTGCCAATCCTCTTATGCTTCTGGATGAGATTGATAAGACAAGCAGTGATTATAAAGGAGATACTTCCGCAGCACTTCTGGAAGTGCTGGATCCGGAGCAGAACAGCCATTTTAATGATCATTACGTAGAGCTGCCCCAGAATCTTTCAGAGGTACTGTTTATTGCAACAGCCAATGACATTCAGGGAATTCCAAGACCTCTTCTTGACCGAATGGAGGTCATTGAGATCAGTGGTTATACAGAGAATGAGAAAGAGCACATTGCAAAAGAGCATCTGATTCCGAAACAGATGGAAGTAAACGGAATTGAAAAAGGCAGACTTTCCATTCAGGGAGGAGCCCTTCGTAAGATCATCAATAACTACACCAAAGAAGCCGGTGTCCGTAATCTGGAACGTCTTATTGGACAGATCTGCCGCAAGAGCGCCCGTCTGATCATGGAAGATGGCAAAGAGAAAGTTACAGTTACAGGCAAAAACCTTTCTGATTTCCTGGGACAGGAGAAATACAATTATCTGATGGCAAACAAAAAAGACGAGATCGGTATTGCCCGCGGTCTTGCCTGGACACAGGTAGGTGGTGATACCCTTCAGATCGAAGTAAATGTTATGCCAGGCAAGGGCGAGTTTGTCCTTACCGGTCAGCTGGGGGATGTGATGAAGGAGTCTGCACAAGCAGGCATCAGCTATATCCGTTCCGTTGCATCCAGATATGGAATTGACCAGGAATTTTTCCAGGAAAATGATATTCACGTACATATTCCGGAAGGTGCAGTCCCAAAAGACGGACCCTCTGCCGGAATTACCATGGCAACAGCCATGCTGTCTGCAATCACAGGAAAACCGGTGCGTGCAGATCTGGCCATGACAGGAGAGATCACTTTAAGAGGCCGTGTACTTCCAATTGGCGGACTGAAGGAGAAGCTTCTTGCTGCCAGATATGCAAAAATAAAAGAAGTACTTGTTCCAAAGGAGAACAAGCCGGATATAAAGGAACTGGACAAAGAGATCACAGACGGACTGAAGATTTCTTTTGTGGAAAATATGAATGAAGTGCTGGAAAAAGCACTTGCCTGAAATGAAGCGGAGGAAAAAATGGTAATAAAAAATGTTTCACTGGATATTGTTTGCGGTATTACAAGCAAGCTGCCGGATACCGGAAGACCTGAAATTGCTTTTGCAGGGAAATCCAATGTGGGAAAATCCTCCCTCATTAACGGTCTGCTGAACCGTAAAGCACTGGCAAGGACAAGCTCCCAGCCGGGAAAAACACAGACGATCAATTTTTACAATGTAAATGATTTTATGTATCTGGTAGACCTTCCAGGCTATGGATATGCAAAGGTTCCGGAGACGGAGAAAGCGAAATGGGGAAAGATGATCGAAAGATATCTTCACACTTCCCAGACTTTAAAGGCAGTATTTCTGCTTATTGATATCCGCCACGACCCATCTGCAAATGATAAGCTGATGTATGACTGGATCGTAAATAACGGATACAATCCAATTATTATTGCAACCAAACTGGATAAGCTGAAACGCAGCCAGGTACAGAAAAACATAAAGGCAATCAAAGACGGGCTGAAGCTGCGTCCCGGAACGACTATCATTCCTTTCTCAGCAGAGACGAAGCAGGGAAGAGAAGAAATCTGGGCGCTGATGGACGAGTTGACCGGTTTTGCACCGGCAGCTACGGATGAAGCCTGACACACTGCGAGGAAAAAGAATATGGGAATTATCAAGGCGTTCAAGCTGGGATTTGACTATCTCAAGTACGATGAGGACGGCAACGTAGAGGCAACACAGCGTGCTGTCAATGATGTAAACCTGGACATTGAAGCCGGTGATTTTGTGGCTGTTCTGGGTCACAATGGTTCCGGAAAATCCACATTGGCGAAGCAGATGAATGCCCTTCTGATCCCTTCAGAAGGAACCATGTGGGTTGATGATATGGACACTGCCAAGGAGCCGGAATTGTGGAAAATCCGCCAGAGAGCGGGAATGGTTTTTCAGAATCCGGATAACCAGATTATTGGTACAGTTGTGGAAGAGGATGTAGGATTTGGCCCCGAAAATATGGGAATCCCTACTGATGAAATATGGAAGCGTGTGGATGACAGCCTGAAAAAAACAGGAATGACCGCTTACCGTTATGCTTCCCCGAATAAGCTGTCCGGAGGGCAGAAGCAAAGAGTTGCCATAGCTGGTGTGGTGGCTATGCGTCCAAGCTGTATTGTACTGGATGAACCTACTGCAATGCTGGACCCGAACGGCAGAAAAGAAGTACTGGAAGCTGTTCTGGAGCTGAATAAAAAAGAAAATGTAACCGTTATCCTCATTACCCATTACATGGAAGAGGTTATTTATGCCAATAAGGTTTATGTAATGGATCGCGGAAATGTTGTGCTTCAGGGAACACCAAGAGAAATTTTTTCACAGGTGGAAACTCTGAAGAAATACAGGCTGGATGTGCCGCAGGTGACTTTGCTGGCCCATGAGCTTCACAAAGCTGGCGTAGACATTCCGGAGGGAATACTGACAAAAGAGGAATTGGTGGATACATTATGTCGATAGAGCTTAAGAACGTAACCTATACTTACAGTAAGGGCACTGCTTATGAAAGTCATGCCCTGAAAGATATTAATCTTGTAATTCCGGAAGGACAGTTCATCGGCGTGATCGGTCATACCGGAAGTGGAAAATCAACTTTAATCCAGCATTTTAATGCTTTGATCCAGCCTACAGAAGGACAAGTCCTGTATAACGGACAGGACGTATGGGCGGAAAATTATAACCGCCGTGCCCTTAGAAGCGAGGTAGGACTTGTATTTCAGTATCCGGAGCATCAGCTGTTTGAGAATACAGTTCTGGCAGATGTGTGCTTTGGTCCCATGAACCAGGGGCTTTCCAAAGAAGAGGCTGAAGAAGAAGCAAAAAAAGCTCTTACCCATGTAGGAGTAAAGGAAGAAAACTTTACCAAATCTCCCTTTGAGTTATCAGGTGGTCAGAAAAAACGAGTTGCCATTGCCGGTGTACTTGCAATGAATCCAAAGATATTGATTCTGGATGAGCCTACGGCGGGTCTTGACCCTCAGGGAAGAGATGACATTCTGGATCAGATTGCTGCTCTTCACAAGGTGAGAGGAATTACCATTATCCTGGTTTCACACAGTATGGAAGATATTGCGAAATACGTGGAACGGCTGATTGTAATGAATCACGGAGAGATGGTATTTGACGATACGCCAAAGAATGTATTTTCCCATTACCAGGAGCTTGAAAAAATGGGACTTGCGGCACCACAGATCACTTATATTATGCATGCTCTTGAAGAAAATGGTCTGGAAGTGGATGTGACTGCAACGACAGTGGAGGAAGCAAGGGACACAATACTGGCAGCATTGAAAAAACAGAAGCCTTCACTTCTTAAGAAGGGAGGCTGCAAAGAATGATAAGAGATATTACCATTGGACAATACTATCCGGCTGAGTCTCTGATCCACAAACTGGATCCCAGGACCAAGCTGGTAGGGACTGTTGGATTTATTGTATCTGTGTTTTTATTTCACACCTTTCCAGGATATGCAGTAGCAACTTTGTTTCTGGCAGGAATGATCCTGCTTTCCAAGGTTCCGGTGAAATTTATTTTCAAGGGACTGAAAACCATCTTTATGCTGCTTCTGATTACCATATTTTTTAATATGATACTGACCCCTGGTGAGGTTTTGTGGAAGCTTGGATTCATAAAAGTGACAAAAGAAGGACTTGTTCTGGCAGGAACTATGGCTATCAGGCTGGTTTATCTGGTAATTGGTTCTTCTATTATGACACTTACGACTACACCTAATCAGCTGACAGATGGTCTGGAAAGATTGCTTCGTCCATTAAATAAAATCCATGTGCCGGTGCACGATATTGCAATGATGATGTCTATTGCACTTCGTTTTATTCCTATTCTTCTGGAGGAAACGGACAAGATCATGAAAGCCCAGATTGCCAGGGGCGCAGACTTCGAAAATGGAAATCTGATTCAGAAAGCAAAAAATATGGTTCCTCTTCTGGTTCCGTTATTTATTTCTGCTTTTCGCCGTGCAAATGATCTTGCCATGGCAATGGAAGCAAGATGCTATCATGGCGGTGATAACCGTACACAGATGAAGCCGCTGCGTTATAAGAAAACAGATCATATTGCGTACCTGGTGCTGGCAGCATATCTTGCTGTTGCAATTGGGTTCAGAGTGGCTGGAATTTAAAGGAGCACAGAAATATGAAGCGAATCGGACTTGTTGTAGCATATGACGGAACCAACTACTGTGGCTGGCAGACGCAGCCAAATGGAATTACAGTACAGGGCGTTCTTAATGATACTCTATCAGAACTTCTGGGAGAAAAAATAGAAACCATTGGTGCAAGCCGTACAGATGCCGGTGTGCATGCTCTTGGAAATGTGGCTGTATTTGATACCAATACCCGTATTCCGGGAGAAAAAATTTCCTATGCGCTGAATCAGAGACTTCCTGAGGATATCCGCATTCAGATGTCAGAAGAAGTGGAACCGGATTTTCATCCCAGATATTGTGACAGTGAGAAAACATATGAATACAGGATTCTGAACCGTAAATTTCCTGTTCCCACAGAGCGTTTGTATTCTTATTTTTATCATTATAAGCTGGACGTTGACAAAATGCGGGAAGCAACCTCTTACTTGATCGGACGCCACGATTTCGCCAGTTTCTGCGGTTCCGGTGCACAGGTAAAAACCACCATCCGTACAGTTACGGGAATTGAAGTATTTCGTGAGGGGGATATGGTGACCATCCGGGTATCTGGTACAGGATTCCTCTATAATATGGTGCGGATCATTTCCGGTACATTGATTGAAATAGGAAACGGACAGTATCCACCAGAACGGATGCAGAAGATCCTGGATGCCAGGGACAGAGCAGCAGCAGGACCTACAGCCCCCGCCCAGGGACTGACACTTATGGGGATACAGTTTTTTGATTAATATATTTATAGATATCAGGTTAGGGGCAAATTACTTTTTGCTCCTGACATCATTGACAGGAAGCCAGGAGTAAAAAATGTTTGCCCCTGGTTTTTTTATGCCATAAAAATGCTGTCAGGGTTACAGCAGAATTTCCAAACATTCGGAATCCGCTGATTTACTGCGTAAATTGTTACTTCTCTGATATCATGAAATGTCAATAGCACATAATTATAAATTAGTGCTGTTGCACAACAAAAATGTCCAGCACAGCATAAAATTGTGCAGATATGAAAACAAAAATTGAAAGGGAAAACAAAAATTAGTCCATTTTACACAAAGTACCTGTATGATATTATAATCCCATCAAAAAGCTATACGAAATAGCAAATAAAAATGATGCGGGAGGTTTATCATGAAGAGAAAAGTAGCAATGGCAATGGTAGCAGCAATGGCAGTTAGCGCATTTACAGTTCCGGTATTTGCAGAAGACGGAGCAGCAGAAGGCGGAAAGATCGGTATTTCAATGCCTACCCAGTCTCTGGAGCGTTGGAACCGTGATGGTTCTTATCTGCAGAAACAGTTCGAAGACGCTGGATATGAAGTAGAGCTTACTTATTCTGATAACGAGACAGACCGTCAGGTAAATGATATCCAGAACCTGATTTCTGACGGAGTTGACCTGTTAGTTGTAGCAGCTATTGATGGCGAGGCTCTTAACACAGTTATGGATGAAGCAGCAGATGCTGGAATCCCGGTTATTTCCTATGACCGTCTGATCAAATCCGACGCTGTTTCCTACTACATTTCCTTTGATAACTACACAGTTGGTACCCTTCAGGGACAGTACGTTGTAGATACTCTGGATCTTGACAATGCTGGTGACAAGACATACAATATCGAGTTTACAGCTGGTGATCCGGCAGATAACAATGCAGGATACTTCTTCAATGGTGCTTATGATGTATTAAAACCATACATCGATGCAGGAACATTAAACGTTGTTTCCGGACAGACTGATTTTGATTCTGTAGCAACACCGGCATGGGATACTCAGACAGCACTTGAAAGAATGCAGAACATTCTTGCTTCCTATTATGCAGATGGAACACAGCTTGATGTAGCTCTTTGCTCCAATGACTCTACAGCACTTGGTGTAACACAGGCCATTGAATCTGACTATGCAGGATCAAACGACGTTCTGATCACAGGTCAGGATGGTGATGAAGCAAACCTTGCAAACATCGTTGATGGAAAACAGTCCATGACAGTTTACAAAGCAGTTGCTAACGAGGCAGTCGTAACACTTGACCTTGCAAAAGCAATGCTTGCTGGTGATACAATTGATGAATCTCTTATCGAAGCTTCTGGCTGGGATTTCGATTGTGCATATGATACAGAGTCCTATGAGACATCTGATGGAAACAAATGCCCATCCTTCCTTCTGGTTCCTACAGTTGTAACAAAAGATAACCTTCAGGAAGCACTGGTTGACCCAGGATATTACACAATGGACGATGACGGATATCTTCATCCGGCAAACTAAGCTGAACTAAGCAAAAAACGTCAAAAATAAATACGAAGTTTTAATTGCGGGCGGGGTGAAAAGCCCCGCCTGCTTTATGGGAAAGGGGGCGCCATTTTGGCTGATAATATTTTAGTAATGGAACACATTACGAAGGAATTCCCCGGTGTCAAAGCTTTGGATAACGTTAACCTTGAAGTTCAGCGTGGAGAGATTCATGCGCTGATCGGTGAGAACGGTGCGGGAAAGTCCACATTGATGAACGTATTAAGTGGTCAGTATCCATATGGCAGTTATACTGGAACGGTTACCTACGAGGGAGAAGAGTGTAAGTTTAAAAAGCTTAATGACAGCGAGGCAAAAGGTATCGTTATTATTCATCAGGAACTTGCGTTAATCCCACTGCTTTCAATCGGTGAGAACATGTTTCTTGGAAATGAGATTAAAAATAAACGAGGAGCTATCGACTGGGATAAAACATACAGCGAAGCTGAAAAACATATGGCTCAGGTTGGGCTTCACGAATCAGCCCAGACTCTGATCAAAGATATTGGAACTGGCAAGCAGCAGCTTGTAGAAATTGCAAAGGCATTCTCCAAAAAAGTAAAACTGCTCATCCTGGATGAGCCTACTTCATCTTTAAATGATGAAGATGCAAAGATGCTTCTGGATCTGCTTATGGAGTTTAAAAAGCAGGGACTGACATCTATTATCATTACACACAAACTGAATGAGATTATTTACTGTGCGGACCGTTGTACCATTCTTCGAGACGGAAGCACAATTGAGACACTTACAAAAGGTGTGGATGACTTAAGTGAGGACAGAATCATCAAAGGCATGGTTGGACGTCCCATGGAAGACCGTTATCCAAAACGTGAGCACAATGTAAGTAAAGATGTGATGCTTGAGGTGAAGAACTGGACTGTTCATCATCCTCTGTATCCGGAAAAAATTGTAGACGACAATATTTCCTTTAAAGTACATAAGGGCGAAGTAGTTGGCTTCTCAGGACTGCAGGGTGCAGGCCGTACAGAGCTGGCAATGTCCATCTTCGGAAAGAGTTACGGAACTGGAATCACCGGAGATTTGTACATAAAGGGTGAAAAAGTAGATCTTAAGGATCCACGGGCAGCCATCCAGCATGGTCTTGCATATGTAACCGAGGATCGTAAAACAAATGGACTGATCCTTGATGAATCCATTCGTTTTAATACAACTCTGGCACGTCTCCAGAAAGTCTGTGATAAGGGAATTATCAATACAGACCTGGAAGTACAGCTGGCAGAGCAGATGACCAAAGAAATGGGAACCAAGACACCTTCCAATGAACAGCGTATCGGCAATCTGTCAGGTGGTAACCAGCAGAAAGCACTTCTTGGAAAGTGGATGTTTACAGAACCGGATATTCTGATTCTGGACGAACCTACCCGTGGTATTGACGTAGGTGCAAAATATGATATTTACTGTCTGATTAACCAGATGGTAGAACAGGGAAAATCTGTAATCATGATTTCCTCAGAAATGCCTGAGATACTTGGTATGTGTGACCGTGTTTATATCATGAATGAAGGTAAGATGGCTGGAGAACTGGATGCAAAAGAAGCAACCCAGGAGGGCATCATGGCACATATCATGCAGAATCAGAAGAAATAATCAAGGGGGAAAACAATATGAATTCCAAAATAAAGGACTTTTTAAGAAAATATACCATGGTCATTGCTCTTGTGATCGTATTTATTCTGTTCTGTGCTCTTACAGAAGGAAGACTTCTTTACGCGCAGAACATGTCAAACCTTATGCTCCAGAACGGATATGTACTGGTTCTTGCATGTGGTATGCTGCTTTGTATCTTAACAGGTGGTAACATCGATCTTTCTGTTGGATCTGTTATCTGTCTTGTTGGTGGTGTTGCTGCAGTTCTTATCGGCAACAAGGGATTTAATCCATTTATCACCATTATCCTCTGTCTTGCAATCGGACTTCTGGTTGGTGTATGGCAGGGCTACTGGATTGGTTATAAGAGAATCCCTCCATTTATCACAACACTTGCTGGTATGTTCATTTTCCGTGGATTTGGACGTCTGGTACTGGATAACAAGACTGTTTCTATCCAGAATAAATCTTTCCTGAATGTATTTACTTCTTACATTAATATTCCAGGTCTGGATGATGGAAAGAAATATTCCGCACTGATTGTTGGTGTTATTATCGCATGCTACATTATTTTCTCAACCATGCGTTCAAGAGCAAACAAAGCGAAAAAAGGTTATCGTCAGAATACAGCAGCTTCTGATTACAGCAGAGCAGCCGTGATCGCAGTTGTTATTCTGTGGTACTGCTACAAACTGTATCAGTATAAAGGAATTTCCGTAATGCTTGTATGGGTAGTTGCAATCTGCATGATCTACAACTTTATCACATCCAAAACAGCATTTGGACGTTACTTCTACGCAATCGGTGGTAACGAGAAAGCTACACAGCTTTCCGGTATTGATACAAACAAGGTTTACTTTATTGCATATGCAAACATGGGCTTACTTGCCGGACTTGCTGGTCTTTTATGTGCAGCGCGTGTTGGTTCTGTAAATGGTAGTACAGGTACTTCTTTTGAGATGGATGCAATCGGTTCCTGTTTCATCGGTGGTGCTTCTGCATACGGTGGAAGCGGTACTGTAGGCGGTGTTGTAATCGGTGCTCTTCTCCTTGGTGTTATCAACATGGGTATGTCCATCATGGGTATCGGTGATTCCTGGCAGTATGTAGTAAAAGGTGCCGTACTTTTGATCGCAGTTGTATTTGATGTAATTTCCAACAGAAAATCCAACTAAATAAGATAAGAAAAACTGCTGTAAATGCAAATAGCAGTAAGAAAAAAGGGCTGTTGCACAATCTGCAATGGCTCTTTTTGCACACTGGAAGAAAGTGTGGTAGACTTAACAGAAAAGAAAACAAAAGGATGAGAATATGAAGAAATCTACCATAACAGTTTTTGCAATTCTGGCAGGCTGTATGCTGTTCCTTTCTGGAATCTGGATCTATTTTCAGAAAACTTTGGATAAAGTAGATCTGGGAGAAGGAGAAGGTGCAACTGGTTACGAAAAACATTATCTGATGATTTCAGGAGAGGAAAATACCCTGATGTGGGATTCCATCTACGAAAGTGCAAGTGAGGCGGCAAGAGATGAGGACGCTTATGTGGAGCTGATCGCTCCGGAACACGGCTCTTCTTATACGAAGGCAGATTATCTGCGGATTGGAATTGCGTCACAGGTGGATGGGATTATTGTGGAGGCAGATGGAAGCAGCGAAGAACAGGAACTGATCCAGGAGGCTCTGGAACAGGATATTCCTGTGGTTACAGTGCTTACAGACGATTCCTCCAGTGCCAGGATCAGTTTTGTGGGACTGAACAGTTATCAGCTGGGAAACGCATATACAGAGCAGATATTAGGTCTTTTGCGTGAAAAAGGAACCACCCAGGTACTTCTTTTGTCCAATTCCCAGTCCAAGACCCAGGAAACGAACCTGGTCTATTATCAGATAAAAAAAGAACTGGAAGAAAAAAAGAAAAGTGATCAGTCTGTAAATATTTCAGAATACAGCATTGACAGCAGTTCTGATTTTGATACAGAAGAATTTGTACGTGATATTTTTGTAAATGGCGAAACACTTCCGGATGTGCTGGTATGTATGGACGAGGTGGTAACAGAGTGCGTTTATCAGGCTCTGGTAGATTATAATGAAGTTGGAAATGTAGATGTAGTGGGATTTTATTATTCCGATGTGATTCTGGATGCCATCAGTAAAGGAATCATTTCCTCTGCCATTGCACTTGATATGGATGAGGTGGGAAGATACAGTGTGAATGCTCTGGAAGAGTATCTGTCTCTTGGTCATACAAGCAGTTACTACAGTGTGGGCCAGCATGTGATTACCAGAGAAAATGTCAGTACATACAGAACGGAGGCGGATAAATGAGAGAAAAAAGAGAAAGCTTATCCGTTCAGGAATCTATTCAGACAAGACTAAGCCTTGCAATGGTTCTGGTAATGTTGTTTGTGGTTTGCATTAATTTTTTTATTTTTGAACAGATCCATTCAGGTGTTGACCGTATTGATGCTGTGTTTTCCAGTAATGCGGCTATCAATGATCTGTCAGATACCTTAAACAAGCTGGAAGGTACTGTGTACGAATACCTGAATACAAAAGGAACGAAAGTACTGGAAAATTATTACCGTTATGAGCAGGATTACCGACAGCTGTTAGACGAACTGAATGACCGGAATGTGGAAAGTGAAGTAAAAATGCTGGAAAAAAATATCCGCAGGATGTCAGAAAGTTATTTGGAACAGACCGGCGAGACTGTTCAGGCAAAGCGAGGCAGAAACATAGAAAAATATAAATCTTCTTATGAAAAAGAGAAGCTTTTGTACGAATATATTACATCTTATATCTACAAATTAAACAATTTAAGATTTCGCATGAATTCGGCCAATTATCAGATTCTTCTTAATTCTATGGATGTGCTGTACCGGTTGGCTCTGGTAGTAATTTTTATTGTAGCAGCAGTAGGTGTTGCCATTATCCTGCTGGTAGTGCGTTCCATGATCCGCCCTCTTACCCAGCTTTCCAATACAGCCCATGAAGTAGCTATGGGAAATCTGAATGTGCCGATTCTTCCGGTGGTATGCGAAGATGAAGTTGGTGTGGTGACAAGAGGATTTAATCAAATGCTTGACAGTATCCGTGTTCATATTACCCAGCAAAGAGAAAACATGGAAAAACAGGCACAGATGAAGGAAAGAGAACTTCTTATGGAAACCCACCTTAAGGAAGCACAGCTGAAATATCTTCAGGCACAGATCAATCCGCATTTTCTTTTTAACTGCTTAAACGCAGGAGCGCAGCTTGCCATGTTGGAAGATGCGGAAAGAACTGGAGTTTTTCTGGAAAAAATGGCAGATTTTTTTCGCTATAATGTACGGAAAATGGAAGACGATGCCATGCTCTGGGAAGAAGTAGATGCAGTTGATAACTACATTTATATTTTGAATGTAAGATTTGCAGGTGATATCACCTTTATAAAAGAGGTGGATGAAGGAATTGGTGAGTTTCGGATTCCAAGTATGATCCTGCAGCCGCTGGTGGAAAATGCAGTGCAGCATGGAATTCATGACTGTATGGAAACAGGGCAGATTAAAATGTCCATTCACAAAGAGGGCAGCAATCTGGAAATTACAGTCAGCGATAACGGAGCTGGAATGACACCGGAAATGATACAGGTGGTCATGACCAGAAAAGCGCGTAATAACGGGGAAGACCGGTATTCTACCGGAATTGCTGTGGGAAATGTAATCGACAGGCTGGAGCTTTATTATAAGAAAAAAAATCTGTTATCTATTGAAAGTGACGGGCCGGGAAAGGGAACCAGTGTTCATATTACACTGCCGGTTGACAGTTACGGAAGTAATACAGGTACACAATAAGAGATTCCGAATAATATAAAAAAGTGATAAGCAGAGGAGCACAAGGGATGTATCGTATTCTAATAGCTGATGATGAGGGGCTTATGCTGGAAGGCTTCAAAGGCGTGATTCTGGCTGAATTTGGAGAAAAGTGTATTGTAGAAACTGCGAAAACAGGAAGAGTGGTAATTGAAAAGGCAGAAACCTTTCATCCGGATATTGTATTTATGGATATCCACATGCCTGGAATCAACGGAATCCAGGCTATGCGGGAAATCCGGAAATTTAATAATTCCGCTTTGTTTTATGTGATTTCTGCATATGACAAATTTGATTACGCAAAAGAAGCCATTGATCTTGGTGTGGAAAAATATCTTACAAAGCCTATTTCAAAGAGCAAGATTATTTCTGTTGTGGAAGAAGCCACTGCCAAGGTGGATAAAGTACGTGATCAGAGAAGTAATCTGTTGAAAATCCAGGAAAAACTGGAAACTGTAATTCCGGTAGTGGAGTCAAGCTATGTAAACACGTTGCTTTTCCAAAGAGAAATGCAGGCAGCAGATTATTACCAGCAGCTTCTGGACATTGAAGACAGCCAGGGGTATGTAATGGTGGTACAGTTCGGGCAAAGCTATGAAAACGGCAGGCTGGTCAGCCCGGTTGGAATGAATGTAAAAGCGCAAAGCTTTTATCCGGAATTCCGTGATGTGGTGAAATCTGCATTTCCCTGTGTTGTGGGAAACGTTATGTCAAACAGGATCCCTGTTGTAGTGCCATGTGAAATTTCAGAAAATCCTTATGAAGATCGTATTGATCTGGTGGAAAAAGCAAGAGATCTGGTAGCAAGACTGGAGAACCGGCTGGATGCGAAATTCAGGGTGGGAATTGGCAGAGTCTGGGAAATGCCGGAGCTGGAGCGTTCCTACCGTGAGGCACTTAGGGCTCTTAACGGAAGCCTTAGCAGGGTAATACATATTGAGGATCTTTCCCAGAATGGTGTCTATGATGAAGCATTTCCAGGCACTAATGAAAAAAGAATGTTCCGCTTTCTTGGGGAGGGAAATGAAACAGATATGCTCCAGGAGCTGAATTTCTTTTTTGACTGGATGGTAGAACATTATTCAGAAGATATGAATAATATCCGCCTGAAAGTGCTTGAGTATATTATCTGGGGAGAAAAAATCGCCTTTGAAAGCGGAGCTATTAATTACGGCTTCAGTTACCGCAGAGACTATCTGGATATTGCCATGTCCCTTTCCTCTTATGAAGAACTTCACAAATGGTTTCAGGAAAAGATGGTAAATATCTGCCGGGCGATTCGTGATCAGAAAGAAGATCAGTCAAATTCCGCAGTAAAAAAAGCCATGCTTTATATTCAGGAAAACTACAGTAAGGATATTTCCCTTGATGATGTTTCAGGGCAGGTAAATATCAGCCCTTATTATTTCAGTAAGATATTTAAGGAAGAAACAGGCGAAAATTTTATTGAATATCTGACCAGGGTGCGTATTGAAAAGGCGAAAGCCCTTCTTGTGGATGCTAACGTAAGTGTAAAAGAGGCCGGAATTCAAAGCGGTTATTCAGATCCCAATTATTTCAGCCGGATTTTCAAGAAACAGATGGATATGACTCCAAGCGAATACAAGGCGAGGTATGGAAAATGAAAAAAAGAGGTGGGGTGCTTTTTATAATACTTCTGGTACTGGCTTTTGCATCTGGCTGTGGCAGCACCGGGCAGGTGCCGGAAAAAGCGGAGCAAAAAGAAGAGGACAAGCTTCAGATCGGGCTTAGCTTTGATTCTTTTGTAATTGAAAGATGGCTCCGGGACCGGGATATGTTTGTTTCTACGGCCCAGAGCTTTGGTGCGGAAGTAAATGTACAGGTAGCTGGCGGCGTTGTGGAAGAACAGATTTCCCAGATTGAATATTTTATAAAGAAAAAGATGGATGTAATCGTGGTGATTCCCATTGACGGAAATGCCCTGTACGATGTGCTAAAAGAGGCAAAGGAAAATGGCATTTATGTAATCTGCTATGACCGTATTGTGGAAAATATTAATGCGGATCTGTATATTACCATTGATAATGAAAAAGTAGGAACGCTGATGGGGGAAGCTTTGATCAAGGCATGTCCGGATGGCGGGAACATTTTTGCCATTAACGGTTCTCCTACAGATGGAAATGTTGCGAAGGTTGTAAAGGGATTTAACAAAGCTTTGAAAAAAAGTAATCTTAATATTGTCTATACCGGCTATTGTGATAACTGGCTGGCTGAACTTGCAGGAAACCATGTAAATAAAGGGCTGGAAGTTACTAAGGATATTGTTGGAGTCATGTGTGGAAATGATGATCTGGCAAGCCAGGCTGTGAAAGTACTGTCAGAAAACCGTCTGGCTGGGAAGGTGGCTGTGGTTGCACAGGATGCGGATCTTGCCGCATGTCAGAGAATCGTGGAAGGAACCCAGGAAATGACAGTATATAAGCCTATTGAGCAGGAGGCAAATACGGCAGCAGAATTTGCTGTTGCACTGGGAAAAGGAGAAGATATCACTTCCGGAACCGGTGAGTATAAAGCAACAGAAACTTTTAATGACGGAACTTATGATATTCCTTATTACAGTATTGATCCTATTGCAGTAACAGCTGAAAATATGGATGAAGTGATTATTGATGGAGGATTCCATACGAAAGAGGATGTTTATCTGAATATCAGGGAATAAAGAGAAAAACTTATACCGGAAATGACCTGCTAAAATATTTATGTAATCTAAAATGTGGCGTACAGATTGCAGAAAGCTATTTATTATTCCTGTAAGCTGTACGTCCTATTTTGCGGGGGAATTTTACTCAAATTCAGTTGTCGCAGCCTGCTATGACTCCTTCATTCGGGTAAAATCTCCCACAAATTGTGACGCATATCTTGCGGAAAGCCTTTTTCAAACGCGCTCTAGGCATAGACTCGGTCAATTTGGATCACAGCACAGTAATCACCGTCATCCATATTTCGAATCCGCTCTTTCAGAAGATTGGTTATTTCTACATTGGTAAGCTTACATTCAAAAGGAACTGCCACATCGAAAATCAGATTGGTATGAGTAGGTCCTTCTACCATACGGAAATCGTGAACTGTAAGCCTTCGGTCAAGACTACGTGCAACTTCTTCAATCTGCATACGCATTTCATTGACTTCTTTATTGTCTGTTACAATAGGGTCAATATGAATGGTTGCGGAGCAATTCAGTTTGTTCTGAAGTTCATGCTCTACATTGTCAATTTCGTCGTGAATGATCAGCAGATCTCCATGTGCAGGGACTTCTGCATGCAGAGAAATAATCAGTCTTCCGGGACCATAGTCGTGGACAATCAGGTCATGCATTCCATGTATCAGGGAATGGGAAAGAACAATTTCTTCGATTTCTTCTACAAGATTTTTCTCCGGCGCCTGACCAAGAAGCGGATCAATGGTATCTTTCATGGTAGTAATTCCTGTGTAAAAAATAAAAATACCTACCAGTATACCAAACCAGCCATCAAGGATAATTCCCGTAATCTGGCTGATAATGGTTGCAAGAAGAACCAGGCTGGTAGCTACTGTATCACTTAAACTGTCACCTGCAGTTGCCTGCATGGCAGTACTGTCGATCTTGTGGCCAATTGTACGGTTATAATGATACATATAAACTTTAACAAGAATGGAAGCAATGAGAACTCCAATGATTACAGGGCTGCACTCAATTGGCTCTGGTGTGCGGATTTTTGCAACAGAGGAACGAATCAGTTCGAAGCCCATGATCAGTACAGCCACAGAGACGAGGAGTCCTGAAATGTATTCCATTCGTCCGTGTCCGAAAGGATGCTCTGTATCCGGTTTTTGCCCGGACAGCTTGAAACCTACCAGGGTGATTACGGAAGATCCGGCATCTGACAGGTTGTTAAATGCATCTGCTGTGATCGCAATAGAGCCGCTTAAAACTCCAGCCAGCCATTTTCCGGCAAAAAGGAAAATGTTCAGAATGATTCCCACAGCACCGCATAACATGCCATATGCCTGGCGGACCTGTGGAGAACTGTAATCCTTATAGTCTTTAATAAGGAAACGGGATAAAAATGTTATCATAAAACTCTCACCTCAAAAAATAAAATGTTTATGTCAGCATAAAACGGTAAATATGTTTCCCATCACTATAGCATTTTGCAAAAGAAAATGCCAGCGTTTATTGAAAAATTAGAAGGTTTTAATCGGTTTGTAAATTGGCACTTTTATGGAAACTGTAACTTCTGTAAATAACGGATTTAAAAAAGTGACAGACCATAAATTTTATCTAAGATATGTGGATAAATGTGTAAGTGGTGGAAAGCCCTAATTTACAATGTGGAAAAGCAAAATGAAATATAGAGTGTAATGTGGAAAACTTTTTGAAAAAAATATGGAAATATGGGGAAAAAGTAGTTGACAGGAGAGAAGGCTTATAATATAATTACTCAATGTGACGTAGTGCGAGATACTTTAGCCAATAGCCCCGGCGACAGTATTTATCAGCGGTTTCGGACATTTCCGCAGTAATTGCACCATCGTTTCCATATTACTAACATATGCGAGATATCGCATTTATACAAACAATCGTTGATAAATAACAGGAGGTAAAACCATGCAGACTTATATGGCTAATCCAGATAAAATCGAGAGAAAATGGTATGTAGTTGACGCTGAAGGCTGCACCCTTGGCCGTCTGGCTTCTGGCGTAGCAAGCGTTTTAAGAGGAAAGAACAAACCTCAGTTTACACCACACGTTGACACAGGTGATTATGTAATCGTTGTTAACGCTGACAAGATCAAAGTTACAGGTAAGAAAATGGATCAGAAGATCTACTACAATCACTCTGATTATGTAGGTGGAATGAAAGAGACTACATTAAAAGAGATGATGGCTAAGAAACCTGAGAAAGTTGTTGAGCTGGCAGTTAAAGGTATGCTTCCAAAAGGACCATTAGGAAGAGAAATGTACACAAAACTTTTCGTTTATGCCGGACCTGAACACAAACATGCGGCTCAGAAACCGGAAGTTTTAACATTTTAATGAGGAGGTAGAAAACATTGGCTAGCGCAAAATTCTACGGAACAGGAAGAAGAAAAAAATCAGTAGCAAGAGTTTACCTTACCCCAGGTACTGGTAAAATCACTATCAATAAAAGAGACATTGATGAGTATTTTGGATTAGATACACTTAAAGTTATCGTTCGTCAGCCACTGGCTGCTACCGAGACAGAAGGAAAATTCGATGTACTTGTAAACGTACACGGTGGCGGATACACAGGACAGGCTGGTGCTATCAGACATGGTATCTCCAGAGCACTCCTTGAGGCAGATAAAGAGTACAGACCAGTTCTTAAAGCAGCTGGATTCCTTACTCGTGATCCTCGTATGAAAGAGCGTAAGAAATACGGTCTCAAAGCAGCTCGTCGCGCTCCGCAGTTCAGCAAACGATAATTACAATCGTATACAGAAAACTATTAAAACCTCGGAAAGCCTTGATTTTCCGGGGTTTTTCTTATAAGTAGTAAGTTCCCTAAGATGCCACCGGAGCTTCAAAGAGACATTGAGAAGTCTCTTACAAAGCGCAGCATAAGACAAATAGATTTAATGAATAAATATCATGTAAGCAGAAACATCTAAAAAATATATTGAGTATACTGCAAAGAAAAAATGCATATGATATAATGCCGATAGGTGAAAAGAAATAGCAAGTCCATGTGGACAAAAAGAGTGAAGCCCTCAGTACCGCAAATACTGGGGGCTTCTTCTGGTTAAACTTTATACGGGCATTTAACAACCAATGTTGAACATTTTGCAGATTGCATTAAATAACTCGGTACAGCTATTGAAATTAAAACACATAGTTTCGACCTCCTTATTTTTTATTATGTATCAGCTGATTACAAAAGAAATTGTAATATATTTGTAACAAATAAACAATAGGAGGTTCCTGGATATTATGGGGATTTTTGGTTTATTTAAGAAACAGGTGGATCAGCCTGTCATATATTTTTCTGTATGGCTGATACCGCATAGGCAGATCAATCCAGGTTTTTTTGTCCACAATGCTCTTATAATGAGAGAAGGTTTCAAAACCCTTCTTTCCATGATAGCTTCCCATGCCGCTTTCACCAAATCCGCCAAATGGCATTTCACTGGTGGCCAGGTGGATGATCACATCGTTGACACATCCGCCTCCGAAGCCACATTCAGATGTGACTTTATTGATCACGGCCTTATCCTGGGCGAAAATATAAAGTGCCAGGGGGTGTGCCATAGAATTTACTTTGTGGATAACTTCATCCATAGAGGTAAAAGTAAGAAGCGGCATTACAGGACCAAAAATTTCTTCCTGCATAACTGCATCTTCGAAAGTTACATGATCCATTACGGTAGGTTCAATCTGTAAAGTTTCCTGCCGTATATTTCCACCGGTAACAACTTTGGATGAATCAATAAGATTCACAATCCGGGAAAAATGTTTCTCATTTATGATTTTTCCGTAGTTTTTATTATCCAGTGGGGATTTTCCAAATTGTTTCCGGATCTGTTTCTGGATTTGCTTTAGCAGATCATCTTTTATATCCTGATGGCAGAAAACGTAATCAGGGGCAACACAGGTCTGACCGCAGTTCAGATATTTTCCGAAAACGATTCGTCTGGCAGCAAGCTTAAGGTTTGCTGATTTATCTACGATACAGGGGCTTTTTCCTCCTAATTCCAGTGTTACAGGAGTAAGGTGGGCACTTGCCTGGCGCATAACTTCTTTTCCAACAGACTGGCTTCCTGTGAAGAAAATATAGTCAAAATGTTCCTGAAGGAGGCAGGCATTTTCCTCTCTGCCACCTGTTACCACTGCCACATATTGTTCAGGAAAGCATTCGCGGACAATTTCACAGATAATACGACTGGTCGCAGGTGAATAGGCACTTGGCTTAAGTACTACCGTATTTCCGGCTGCAAGAGCCTCCACAAGCGGGTCAAAGGTAAGTAAGAAAGGATAATTCCAGGGACTCATAATCAGGACAACTCCATAAGGAGAGGGCTTCATATAGCTTCTGGAATGAAACTGGGCCAGTGGTGTGGGAACTGTTTTTTCTTTTGCAAGAGAACGGATGTGTTTTAGCATATAAGTAATTTCATTAAGAACAAGTCCGGATTCGCACATGTAACTTTCAAAACTGCTTTTTCCAAGATCTGCTTTCAGGGCAGCATTGATTTGCTCCTGATGAGTTTGGATTGCTGTCTGTATTTTTTTCAGGGAATTGATACGGAAATTTACATCAAGAGTAGCACCTGTGTAAAAATATTCACGTTGTTTTCGGATAAGTTCCTGAATGGATTCCTGTGTCATAACATTTTCCTTTCCTTATAAAGCAATAAATATAGATTGATAAATAATTTTTCAAACACGCTTTAGGTTGCCAGGTATCAGCATATAATAAAATTTTTCCAGTTCGCCGGCATCCATAAGTACAGGAACCGGATAAAGGGGATTCGCTTCTTTGTCCGCATAATGGGACAGTTTCGGTATATCCTCTTCCTGAATTTCAGGAATAAAATCTCCGATACCAAATCGGGCTTTCATGTCCTTGATTGCCTGGATAAAGTCTGAAGCAGCTTCTTCTACAGGTGTTTCTTTTGTTGCCACACCAGCTGCAACAGCTAAAGCTGCCAGTTTTTTGTGGATGGTTTTTCCATAGGCTTCCAGAACATAGGGAAGAAGTACTGCGTTTGCAAGTCCGTGAGGTACATTGTACTGTCCACCAAGAGAATGGGCCACTGCATGTACATAACCCACATAAGATTTTGTGAAAGCGCAGCCTGCAAAGTAAGATGCACGGAGCATGTTGCGGCGGGCTTCTTTATTGGAACCATCTGTATAAGCGGTATCCAGATTTTCGAAAATTAATTTTACTGCATCGAGAGCATTCTTTCTGGTTCCCGGAGTAGTAGAATTACCGATATAAGCTTCAACTGCATGGGTCAGTGCATCCATTCCTGTGGTTGCTGTAATAAACGGCGGAAGACTTAAAGTAACTTTAGGGTCCAGAACAGCATAACGTGGAATCAGGGGAAAATCGTTGATTGCATATTTGTGCCTGGTCTGTGCATCTACAATAACAGCTGCCAAAGTTGTTTCACTGCCTGTTCCAGCGGTAGTTGGAACGGCAATAAGAAGAGGCAGCTTTTTGTGGACTTTCAGAATTCCTTTCATTTTTGCAAGAGATTGACGGGGCTTGGCAACTCTGGCGCCTACTGCCTTGGCACAGTCCATACTGGAGCCACCACCGAAACCGATAATCGCTTTGCAGCTGTTTGAATGGTAAAGCTCAAGAGCTTCAGCCACATTTTCGGTTGTGGGATTTGCTACTGTTTTATCATAAAGGATATAAGAGATGCCATTATCTGTCAATGCCTTTTCAAGTCGGGCAGTAAGTCCAAGTTTGTGAATTCCGGCATCTGTGATAATCAGTACATTTTCACATTTTTTCTTGATCAGTACATCTGGCACAGCTTTCAGACTACCGATGATCTCAGGGTTGCGGTAAGGCAGAAATGGAAGGGCAAATTTAAAGACATTTTGAAAAATTCTGCAATATATTTTTCTTAAAGGGTTCATAATATAGTATCTCACTTTCTTGGTATCAGGAACTTTTTATACGGTTTTAATCCTGTATGAGATTATATCATGTTATCAAATATTGTAAAGATAAAATAATTTTAAAATAAAACTAAATGCAGGCTCTAATACAATATAAACGGCTTTTTGACCTTTTGACCCGGATATCATATTATGTTATGATAATAAAGTTAAGATTTTATCTTCACAGTACAGAAAGGGGGATTTTCCGTGGCAGAGACTTTTGGAAATAATCCTGAAAAAAACTTAAGTATAGGAATTCTGGCACATGTTGATGCAGGAAAGACAACATTGTCAGAGGCACTTTTATATTTGAGCGGAAAAATCCGCAAATTGGGAAGAGTGGATCATAAGGATGCATATCTGGATACTTCTCCCCTTGAAAGGGAACGTGGAATTACTATTTTTTCCAAGCAGGCAATCATAGATCTGGCAGATACCCGTGTTACACTGCTGGACACGCCGGGACATGTTGATTTTTCGGCAGAGATGGAGCGTACTTTACAGGTTCTGGATTATGGGATTCTGGTAATCAATGGAGCTGACGGGGTACAGGGACATACAGTTACATTATGGAAGCTGTTGGAACGGTATCACATTCCAACTTTTATTTTTGTGAACAAAATGGACCAGAACGGAACGGATCATGACAGGCTTCTGGAAGAACTGAAGAAACGCTTAAGTGAGAACTGTATGGATTTTGAGCCAAAAGTGAAAGAAAGCACTGAAGGAAAAGCTGAAGGAAAAGCCGAAAGAAAAGCCGTAAGAGAATCCGAGGAAAACTTAAAAAATAAGCATGAAGAAAAATCAGAAGAAGCAGATGAGCTTACAGAAGAACTGCTGGAAAGCCTTGCAATGTGTGAGGAAGCTCTTCTGGAAAAATATCTGGAAACCGGCAGCGTGACAAGGGAAGAGGTTACAGCTCTGATCGCAGAACGAAAAGTTTTTCCATGCTATTTTGGTTCTGCACTGAAAATGGATGGAGTAGAGAATCTTATACGTGGTATTGATAAATATACCAGGCGGCCTACATATCCGGAAGCTTTTGGTGCCAAAGTTTATAAGATCGCAAGGGATGATCAGGGAAATCGTCTTTCCTATATGAAAATTACGGGAGGAACCCTGAAGGTAAAAGAACTCCTTACTACGAGCAAGGGAAATGTGGCAGCAGGAGAAGAAGTTTGGGAAGAAAAAGCAGATCAGATCCGTATCTATTCCGGTGCTAAATTTGAATTGGCAAAAGAAGCGCCTGCCGGAACTGTATGCGCTGTGACCGGGCTTACCCATACTTTTCCAGGACAGGGGCTTGGAATTACAGAGAATTCTAATATGCCGGTTCTGGAGCCGGTTTTAAATTACCGTATTATTCTTCCAGAAGGCTGTGATGTGCACCAGATGCTGAAAAAGTTGAAAGAGCTGGAAGAGGAGGATCCCCAGCTTCATATTGTATGGGACGAGCAGTTGGGAGAAATTCATGCCATGCTTATGGGAGATGTTCAGATCGAGATTCTGAAACGACTGATCTGGGAACGTTTTCATGTAGCGGTAGACTTTGGAACAGGAAATATCGTATACAAAGAAACCATTGCAGAACCAGTAGAAGGCGTGGGACATTTTGAACCCCTGCGCCACTATGCAGAGGTACATCTGCTTCTGGAACCAGGAGAACCAGGAAGCGGACTGCAGTTTTTTACCGCATGCAGTGAGGATGTGCTGGATCGGAACTGGCAGAGGCTGATTCTTACGCATCTGGAAGAAAAGGAACATCGGGGAGTGCTTACAGGTGCTCCGGTTACAGATATGCAGATTACCCTGCTAACCGGAAGGGCTCATCAGAAGCATACAGAGGGCGGTGATTTCCGCCAGGCAACTTACCGTGCCATTCGTCAGGGACTGAAAAAAGCAAAAAGTATTTTACTGGAGCCCTATTATGAATTTCGTCTTGAGGTTCCTGTGGACACAGTTGGCAGAGTTATGACAGACATCCAGAAAATGCAGGGAACGATCCTGCCGCCGGAAACAGAAGATATGACTGCTGTTTTAAAGGGAAAAGCACCAGTTTCGGCTATGCGTGACTATCAGAAAGAAGTTGTTTCCTACACAAGAGGGCTTGGAAGACTGTTTTGCAGTCTGAAGGGATATGAGCCTTGCAAAAATCAGGATGAAATTGTGGAGCAGATTGGTTATGATTCGGAACGTGATCTGGATAATCCAACAGGTTCTGTATTTTGTGCTCATGGAGCAGGCTTTGTAGTGCCCTGGTATCAAGTGGAAGAGTACATGCATCTGGATACAGGTGTCATGACGGAATTTGATGATCTGCCAGGAGACGATGAGCAGGAAAAAGGCAATGAGCCTCAAGGTACAGAAAAAAATTCAACAGTCTATCAGCCGCCAAAGTCAGCGTACAGGGGAAGCTATGAGGATGACAAAGAACTTCAGGCGATTTTTGAGAGAACATTTGGACCTGTAAAACGTGACAGAGCATATTCCTATAAAAAAGTGGTGACAGCTTCGCCATCATCAGGTGGCAGTCAGATTCGGAAAAAAGACCAGGAAGAATATCTTCTGGTAGATGGTTATAATATTATTTTTTCCTGGCCAGAGCTGAAAGAACTGGCAGATGGGGATGTCCGTGCAGCACAGACAAAGCTTATGGATATTTTATGTAATTATCAGGGCTTTAAAAAATGTACACTGATTCTGGTGTTTGATGCTTACAAGGTTGAAGGGCATCAGGAAGAGGTGCTTACTTATCATAACATTCATGTTGTCTATACGAAAGAGGCAGAGACGGCGGATCAGTATATAGAAAAAACAGTTCATAAAATTGGCAGACAGCACCAGGTAACCGTTGCCACATCTGATGGTCTGGAGCAGATCATTATCATGGGACAGGGTGCAAACCGCATTTCTGCAAGAGGTTTGAAAGAAGAAATCGAGGAAACTAAAAAGCTGATGCGTCAGGAATGGCATTTACACCGACAGTCAAGCCACACCTATCTGTTTGATCATGCTGATGAAGAAACTGCAAAGCTGATGGAAGAAGTGAGGCTTGGGAAAAAGACATTGTAATTTTGCACAAAAAAATATGTAATTTATGGAAATGGAAGGGGTTCCAAAAGACCGACTGTACTATGTACTCCGTCCTGAAAATGGTACAGGCGGAACGATTTTTACTCCGGTTGAAAATTCCAAAGTGGCTCTTCGAAGGATTATGACAAAAGAAGAAGTGGAGGAACTTCTTGGAGACATGTCAAGGATGGAGACTCTTGATATTTCAAATGAAAAACTCCGGGAAACCTGTTATAAAGAATGTATGAAAAGCTGTGACAGCCGGAATCTGGTACGGATGATCAAAACCATTTCCCTGCTGCTTGGAATTCCAAAAGGAAAAGTAGTGGACTATATCAGTGAGAAGATTGAAAACTCGGAAAAAATATATAAATTGAATTTTTTTGAAATAAAAATACCTGCCAGTGAAAATAGAAATTAATCTATATTTCATGGCAGGTATTTTAAAGGATTCAGTCGTGCATAGATCATTTCATAAATACAGCCTGATGTACATTTATAAAATGTACTTGTACTTAGTTTAATTCAAGTGTGCAGTTTACATAGCCGTGTGTCTGTGTGTTATAAAGGTTGACGTTAAGATAATTTCCACTCTTTGCAGAAAGGCTTCCGATTGGAAGGGAAAGGCTGGCAACACCTACTCCGTTCTGGGAATTGATGTTACGGTAAAGCTTCTTAACATTGTCATTATAAGTAATGCTTGTAATCTTCCAGTTTTTCGCTGCTTTGCACTGAATTGTTGCATTTTTCTGTGCTTTTGAAACTTTTGCAGTTGCAGAACCGCTCTTTTTGAATTTGGAAGCCAGGTTTCCCTTTACACCGGTAACTGTCAGTTTGGAAAGTGGGTTGGTGTATGGAAGAATCTTAACTGTGGAAGTATAAGTTTTGCTTCCTACTTTAAAGGAAATTTTGGCATTTCCTGTCTTTTTGATCTGGTATCTGATGTAATAGGTATTGCTGGAATAGGAATAAGGTTTCACACCAGTTGTGAAATATTCGGACTGATTGGACCAACTGTTCTTATCAAGGGCTTGCAGTTTGATGGCACTTCCGGATACCTTAACAGAAGATTTTGCAATTTTCTGTTTGGAAGAAAGATCACCAATATAGAGACTGTTATAGTTGTTAGAACCAGAAAAGTAAATAACAGAACTCTTCTCATAAGAAATATCTGCTGCACTAACTCCAAGTGGTGTCATAGCCAGAACCATAACGAAAGTTAAGAGTGCACAGGATAATTTTTTGAAATATTTTTTCACACTTTTTCCCTCCTAAATTATAAATTTTACATACATTTGGTAAAACCTGCACGACTTACTGATAACTAAATTTTACTTTTGCAATATAAAAAAGTCAAGTTAAACTTGCTATTTAAATCAGTTTGACAAATTGACGTTACTGTTCACTGGTAATATTCCGCGAGGTGTTTTTTGTGAGCAAGGCTCACAGAAAAACCGAGAACCTCGGCGCGAAATCATGCAAAGCATGATTTCTGTGCATCGCGGAGCGTGTTGCTGTGAACGGAGTGAACAGTAACAAATTGACAAAAAGGCTTCTGTCTGATAAGGTAAGACCTAAAGGAGATGTACAGACATGAGAGAGAAACTTACCCAAAAAGATGTAGAGAAAATAGAGCAGGAAATTGAGCATCGTAAGCTGGTTGTCCGTAAGGAAGCAATCGAAGCTGTAAAAGAAGCCCGTGCCCAGGGAGATTTAAGTGAGAATTTTGAGTATTATGCAGCCAAGCGTCATAAGAACCAGAATGAAAGCCGGATTCGCTATCTGGAGAATATGCTGAAAACAGCAACAATTGTGTCGGACAAATCAGGCAGCGATGAGGTTGGAATGGATGATATTGTGGAAGTGTATTTCGAGGAAGACGATGAAATCGAGAAATATAAACTGGTAACTTCCATTCGCGGAAATTCCATGGAAAACCGTATCAGCATTGATTCTCCTATAGGCATGGCGCTGAAAGGGCATAAAGTAGGTGACCGTGTAGAAGTTAAAGTTAATGACAATTACAGTTATTTTCTGGAAATCCGTTCTATTGACAAGACCCATTCAGAGGAAGAAGAAATAAGAGGATTTTAAAAACTATAAATTAAATAAAGAAAGAAAAACTCTCCCTGTTAGAATTATGTAAAATGTGCGGATCATATTTTATACCATTCTGACAGGGGCTTTTTTTAAATTTTACATTCTTATAATTTTTACCAACACAGGAAAATAAAGGAAATGTAAAGTATTTTACATAGATTTAACATTCCTCTCCCACGAAATTTTACAATGAGTACCTATATTAGATTTATAAACAAAAGAAACTCAATAACATAACAAAATACAATCAATCAAATGAAAAAGGAGAGGAAAAAGAAATGGATTTATTTAGCATCCTGACTTTGCTGGGAGGACTGGCAATGTTCTTGTACGGAATGCAGGTTATGGGAGAAGGACTTGAAAAGCTGTCCGGCGGAAAACTGGAGAAGATTCTGGAAAATCTTTCTTCAAACAGAATAAAAGCAGTGCTGGTAGGTGCTGCTGTAACAGCAGTAATCCAGTCATCGTCAGCGACCACAGTTATGGTAGTCGGTTTTGTAAACTCTGGGATTATGCATTTGTCCCAGGCTGTAGGCTTTATTATGGGAGCAAATATCGGTACCACAATCACAGCATGGATCTTAAGTCTTGCAGGAATTGAAAGTTCCAACTTCTTTGTAAAACTTCTGAATCCAAGTTCATTTTCACCGATTCTGGCATTGATCGGAGTTATTTTTATTGTATTTCTCCACGATGAGAAGAAAAAAGATATTGGAAATATTATGGTTGGCTTTGCAGTGCTTATGTTCGGAATGAACACCATGAGCGGCGCAGTAAAACCTCTGGCACAGGTACCTGAATTTACAAATATTTTGCTGAAATTCTCCAATCCTGTATTAGGTGTGCTTGCAGGGGCATTACTTACAGCAATTATTCAGTCATCCTCTGCATCAGTTGGTATTTTACAGGCACTTTGTGTAACAGGTGCAGTACAGTATGGCACAGCACTTCCAATCATTATGGGACAAAACATTGGAACCTGTATTACAGCAATGCTTTCTTCCATTGGTGCTACAAAAAATGCAAAGCGCGCCGCAGTAGTTCATTTGTATTTTAATATTGTAGGTACCATTGCTTTTATGGGTGTATTTTATCTGTTAAATACATTTTTACATTTTTCCTTTATAAATGAAGTTGCAGGTCCGGCTGGAATTGCAGTAATTCACAGTGCATTTAATATTATTGCAACTGTTGTACTTCTTCCATTTGGAGATGTATTAGTGAAAATGGCATGTGCAACAATTCGTGATACCAAAGAGGAAAAAGCAATTTCTGCAGAAGATCAGGAGTTTATGATCCTGGAATCCCGTTTCTTAAGCAATCCTGGAATCGCCATTGAGCAGAGTAAAACAGCAGCAAAGAAAATGGCAGAACAGTCCAGAAATGCCTTGAAGCTTTCCTTTGGACTTCTGGATCAGTTCGATGAGGAAAATGCATTCCGCGTGGAAAAAATTGAATCAAAGGTAGACCGATACGAGGATGAGCTTGGTACGTATCTGATCAAGCTGAATCAGAAGGATCTGTCTTTGGAGGACAGTCACAGTCTTTCTATTATGCTTCATTGCATTGGTGATTTTGAACGTATTTCAGATCATGCATTTAGCATTATGAAGTCTGCAAAAGAAATGTCAGAAAAGAATGCAGTATTTTCCCAGCAGGCAGTAAAAGAACTGCATGTAATGGAAAAGGCGGTAAGTGATATTGTAGATAAAGCATATGCAGTATTTGCAAATCAGGATATGCAGCTGGCAGAGGAAATTGAGCCACTTGAAGAAGTTGTCGATGAGTTAAGCCGTGAGCTGAAAAGACGTCATGTCAACCGTTTAAGAGCCGGAGAATGTACCATTGAAATGGGATTTATCCTTTCTGATGTTACTACCTGTCTGGAGAGAATTGCAGATCACTGCTCCAATATTGCTGTCTGTGTGACACAGGTGCGGGAAGATCTTTATGATACCCACAGTCATCTGGATACTGTGAAAAATGCACCGGGCGAGCACTTTCATCATGAACTGGAGGTTGCAAGACTGAATTATATGCTGCCGTAAACTTTTAATCCCGATATCATAAATACTACTTGTACATGTAAAAAAAACACCGTATACTGAACAAAAGAACTGAAAAAAGATAAGAACAGTAAGGCAGTTAAAGAGAGGACAGAAAAATGATTTTTTGTGTTGAGGATGATAATAACATCCGGGATCTTTTGGTATATACCCTGGAAACTACCGGATTTCATGCGAAGGGCCTGATAGATTCCCAGGAGCTTTGGAAGGCACTGGCACAGGAGGAACCGGATCTGATCCTTCTGGATATTATGCTTCCAGGTGAGGACGGGTACTCTATTTTGGACAAACTGAAGAAATCTTCCGGAACAAGAGATATTCCGGTGATCATGGTAACTGCCAAGGAAGCGGAGTTTGACAAAGTGCGGGCACTGGAATCCGGAGCTGATGATTATATTACGAAGCCCTTTGGAATGATGGAGTTTATCGCAAGGGTAAAGGCAGTTCTGCGTCGCAGCAGCCGTCATGGGGACGACAGAGAGCTGCGCTGTGAAGATCTAAGTATTTTCCCGGGACGCCATCAGGTGTACAGTGGGGAACAGCCTGTAGAACTGACCCGCAAGGAATTTGAACTTCTTCTTTATCTGATGGAGAACAGGGGAATCGTTATGACCCGTGACCAGATTCTGTGCCATATATGGGGCTATGATTTTGACGGAGAAACCAGAACTGTGGATGTACATGTACGAACCCTGCGCCAGAAGCTGGGAGATACAGGAAGGCTTATTGAAACTGTCCGTGGGGTTGGTTACCGTATGGCAGATAAGGGAGGAAACCAGGGATGAAACAGAGGATATTGAATCACACCAGTGTGATGATCATTCTTACTGTAATCCTTACTTTTGTGGCAGCAAGTTTTATTATGTATGATAAATTTAACGCCACCATGAAAACAGGTGTCAGGGATGAAGCAGAATATGTAAAGGTTGGCCTGGAAGAGGCAGGAGAGACTTATCTGAATGATAAGGTAGGAAATGCAACTGATACCCGTATTACTCTTACGGATGAAAAAGGAAATGTTCTTTATGACAGTGAGGCAGATGCCACCAGACTTCCCAATCACAGTGACCGTCCGGAATTTGTTCAGGCAATGGAAGATGGACAGGGGGAGAGTGTCCGCTATTCAGAGACACTTGCCCAGCAGACTTTTTATTATGCAGTAAAGCTTTCCGATGGAAAAATCCTTCGTCTTGCAAAGACAACGGACAGTGTGTTTCATACCCTTATGACCAGTTTTACTTTGCTTGGACTTTTAATGGTACTGATTATTCTTGTAGAATTTGGACTTGCCCAGCAGCAGACAAAGAGACTGATAGAGCCTATCAATAATCTTGATCTGGAGCATCCTCTGGACAATGTGTGTTATGAGGAGCTTCGTCCTTTGCTGGTAAGGGTCGATCAGCAGAACAAACAGATTGCCAGTCAGCTGGAAGAACTGAAAAAAACAGAGGCAGTGCGAAGAGAATTTTCGGCAAATGTTTCCCATGAGTTAAAGACTCCGTTAATGTCTATTTCCGGCTATGCAGAGCTTATGATGAACGGAATGGTCCGCCCGGAAAATATTGCAGATTTTTCAGGAAGAATATACAAAGAGGCAAACCGTCTTGGAAACCTGGTTGCGGATATTATTCAGCTTTCCCGTCTGGATGAACAGCAGGATGGTGTGGTTGCCATGGAAAGTGTGGATCTTGATGAGCTTGCAGAAGATGTGGTAAATAATCTCCGGGAACATGCAAAAAAGAAAGAGATTGCCCTGGAATATTATGGAGAACCTGCCACTATCCAGGGCGTACGTCATGTACTTTATGAAATGCTGTACAATATTGCGGACAATGCAGTACGTTATACCAATCCTGGTGGCCGTATCCGGATTTTTGTTGGAAAAAGAGGAGAAAGAACATACTACCGCGTGGAAGATAACGGAATTGGAATTCCAAAATCAGAACAAAAGAGAATATTTGAAAGATTTTACCGGGTAGATAAAAGTCACTCCCGTCAGACTGGAGGAACCGGTCTTGGACTGTCTATTGTAAAACATGGCGCTACATTGCATCATGCAAAAATAAATGTGGACAGTGATCTTGGAAAAGGAACAAAAATGGAGCTGCTTTTTTAGACAGCTCCATTTTTAACAGAGTCATAATTATAATTCGCTAAGTGCATCCTCATCAGCTACGATAATTGCATTTGGATGGAACTGAAGAATAGATGCCGGGCACTGTGGAGTAACCGGTCCTTTGATTGCAGCAGCGAGAGCTTTGGCTTTCCCCTTGCCGTTGGCTACAAGAAGGACGGTCTTTGCACTCATGATATTGCCGATTCCCATGGAATATGCTTTGCGGGGAACATCAGCCTCGCTTGCAAAGAATCTCTTATTTGCCTGGATGGTTGCGTCTGTAAGGTCTACACAGTGTGTGCCTGCTTCGAAATGGTCATCCGGCTCATTGAAGCCGATGTGGCCGTTTGGTCCGATTCCGAGAAGCTGCAGATCTACACTTCCCATATTCTTAAGAAGGGTATTGTATGCATCGCAGCACTCTTTTGCATTTAAGTTAGTGCCATCTGGAACGTATGTATTGTTAATGTCAATGTTTACGCGGCTGAACAGATTCTTGTTCATGAAATAACGGTAGCTCTGGTCATTGTTGCCATCAAGTCCTACATATTCGTCAAGGTTTACTGATTTTACATTGGAAAAATCAAGAATCCCTGCTTCGTACATGGATACTAATTCGTCATAGGTTCCTACAGGTGAAGATCCGGTAGCAAGTCCAAGAACACAATCTGGTGTTTTCAGCATGATACCTGCGATAATAGTAGCAGCTGTACGGCTTAATTCTTCGTAATTTTTTACTTTAATGATTTTCATTTTTGCTTCTCCTTCTCTGTCTGGGAGCATAGTGATATTGTAAAACCCCCTGCCTCTGCTTTTCAGACATTTCTAGTATAACGTATATTTGTGCGAAACGCCATAAATATTTCTGCTTTTTTTTATATAAATATGTTTAAAATTGACAAGAATAGAATAGTCTGTTACGATAATTATAATCATGCGAAAAACTGGGCATGAACAGATATAAAATAGAAACAACGATGTTTATTTTTTATAAACAGGGAGGTAAAAGAACATGAAAAAGCCAGTATTAGTTGTAATGGCAGCAGGTATGGGCAGCAGATATGGTGGACTTAAGCAGATTGATCCGGTAGACAAAGAGGGAGATATCATTATAGATTTTTCCATCTACGATGCGATCCGGGCAGGCTTTGAGAAAATTGTATTTATTATAAAGAAAGAAAATGAGGCAGATTTCCGTGCAGCAATTGGTGACCGTATGAGCAAGCATGCAGAGGTTGTTTTTGTATTCCAGGATCTTCACAATCTGCCAGAAGGCTATCAGGTGCCGGAAGGCCGTGTGAAACCATGGGGAACCGGACATGCGATTATGAGCTGTATTGATGTGATCGATGGTCCCTTTGCAGTTATCAATGCAGACGATTATTATGGAAGCCATGCATTTAAGATGGCTTACGATTTCCTGACCCAGAATCAGGACAAAGATGGTATTTACCAGTACATGATGGTTGGATATAAACTGGAGAACACCCTTACAGACAATGGACACGTAGCACGCGGTGTATGTGTGACTGATGAAAATGGCTATCTCAAAGATATCAATGAGCGTACCCATATTGAGAAGAGAAACGGGGGAGCCGCCTATACAGAGGATGACAAAGCTACCTGGCATGAGCTTCCAATGGACGCTACAGTATCTATGAACATGTGGGGATTTTCAGCAAGTATTTTAAAAGAATTAAAAGACAGATTTCCATTATTCCTTGAGAAGAACATCCAGCAGAATCCGCTGAAATGTGAATATTTCCTTCCATTTGTAGTGGATGAGCTTCTTGTTGAAAAAAAGGCAACTGTCAGGGTTCTTACTTCCATGGACAAATGGTATGGAGTTACCTATAAAGAAGATAAGCCGGTAGTAGTTGCGGCGGTTCAGAAGATGAAGGATAGCGGATTATATCCGCAGAAATTATGGGAGGACTGATCTTTGGGGAAAACAAATGAGACAGGCAGGGAAGAACTGCTTGAGGTAGTAAGAAGCTTTGATTTTGGCGGGGAATTAAAAGAGATTAGCATTTATGGAAATGGACATATTAACGAAACCTACCGGGCTGTTTTTTCTACTGAAAATGGAGAAAAAAGATACATTATTCAGAAGATGAATAAAGAAATTTTTCATGATCCAAAAGGACTTATGGAAAATATCAGCGGCGTAACCAGCTGGCTGAAGAAAAAAATCCTGGAAAACGGTGGAGATACAGAGAGGGAAACCTTGAATATTGTAAATGACCGCCAGGGAAGTCCTTATTTTGTGGATGCAGAGGGAGAATACTGGAGAGCCTATCTGTTTATAGAAGATGCTACCTGTTTTGACCAGGTGGAAAGTGATGAGGATTTTTATCAGAGTGCACTTGCATTTGGTAATTTTCAGAGGCTTCTGGCAGATTATCCAGCAGAAACCCTTCACGAAACAATTCCTGATTTCCATAATACAGTGAAGCGTTTTGGAGACTTTAAGAAGGCTGTGGAGGCTGATGTATGTGGCAGGGCAGCTGATGTCCAGAAGGAAATCCAGTTCGTTCTTGAAAGAGAACAGCTTGCACATACTCTGGTAGATCTTCAGAAAGCAGGCAAACTGCCTCTTCGCGTTACACACAATGATACCAAGCTGAACAATATTATGATTGATAATGCAACCAGAAAAGGCATCTGCGTAATTGATCTTGATACAGTAATGCCTGGATTATCTTTAAATGATTTTGGGGATTCCATCCGTTTCGGAGCCAGCACAGCGACAGAGGATGAGCAGGATATTTCAAAGGTTTCCTGTGACCTCCATCTTTTTGAAGTCTATGTAAAAGGTTTTCTGGAAGGCTGTGGGGGTGCTCTTACAGATATGGAAATAGAAATGCTTCCAATGGGAGCCATTCTTATGACCTTTGAATGTGGAATGCGTTTTCTGGCAGATCATCTTGAGGGGGATCATTATTTCCGCATCCACAGAGAAAATCATAATCTGGACCGTGCAAGGACGCAGTTTAAACTGGTCTGGGACATGGAAAATAAATTATCTCAGATGAAGGCTATTGTACAAAAATATAAATAGTGGTATTCTAATTCATGTAGGCAAAAGCGTTGATAAAGCTGTATTTAACAGCGACGAAATGCTATGCCTGCATGGATACCATACATCTGTAAAAATGTCTGGCTGCTGCAGAATGTATTACATTCCAGCCTGGACAGTACATTTTTTCAGCAAATAAGGAGGAAAATATCATGGCAATTTTAGTAACAGGCGGTGCAGGATACATTGGAAGCCACACTGTAGTTGAACTTCAAAATTCCGGTTATGATGTAGTAGTTGTTGATAATCTGTCAAACTCCAGCGAGAAGGCTCTTGACAGAGTATCAAAGATCACAGGAAAGCCGGTGAAATTTTATAAGGCAGATATCCTGGACAGAGAAGCCCTTGACCAGATTTTTGAAAAAGAAGACATTGACTCCTGTATTCATTTTGCCGGACTGAAAGCAGTAGGTGAGTCTGTAGTGAAGCCTTGGGAATATTATGAAAATAATATTGCAGGAACTCTGACTCTTGTAGATGTAATGAGAAAGCATGGCGTTAAGAATATTATTTTCTCTTCCTCTGCAACTGTATATGGCGATCCGGCACAGATTCCCATCACAGAAGAATGCCCGAAGGGACAGTGCACAAACCCATATGGATGGACCAAATCCATGCTGGAGCAGATACTTACAGATATCCAGAAAGCAGATCCACAGTGGAATGTAATGCTTCTTCGTTACTTTAACCCTATTGGTGCACATAAGAGCGGAACTATCGGAGAGAATCCAAATGGTATCCCTAATAACCTTATGCCATATATTACACAGGTTGCTGTTGGCAAGCTGAAAGAGCTTGGTGTATTTGGAAATGATTATGATACTCCGGACGGAACTGGTGTAAGAGATTATATTCATGTAGTAGACCTTGCAAAGGGTCATGTGAAAGCTCTGAAGAAGATTGAAGAGAATCCGGGACTTGCAATTTACAACCTTGGTACAGGTAAAGGCTACAGCGTTCTTGACATTGTGAAGAACTTTGAGGCTGCTACAGGTGTAAAGATTCCTTACGTGATCAAACCACGCCGTGCAGGCGATATTGCAACATGCTACTGCGATGCATCCAAGGCTGCCAAAGAGCTTGGCTGGACAGCAGAGAATGGCATCCGTGAGATGTGTGAGGATTCCTGGAGATGGCAGAGCAATAACCCTAATGGATATAAGGATTGATTTTTATGATTCGCAATCTGATTTTCGATGTGGGAAATGTTTTGGTGGAATACCGCTGGTTTGACATGCTGACCAAGGATTACGGACTATCTGCCGAGGAAGCGAACCGAATCGGAAATGAAATGTTTGAGCCGGATCTTTGGGGCGTGGAATTAGACGGTGGTAAGATCACTCTGGATGAAGCGATTTTGAAATATGGCGAAATGTATCCGCAGGATATTACGGTAATTGAATGGTTTCTTAGAAATGGAGAACTGATGGCCGTGAAGCGTCCGGAAATCTGGGAAAAAATTGCCAGGCTGAAGGAAAAAGGCTATAAGATCTACATACTGTCCAATTATTCAAAAGAGTTATTTGAAAAGCATACAAAGGATGCTGCATTTCTTAAGGTTCTGGATGGCGGAATCGTATCCTACCAGGTAAAAGAGATTAAGCCCTACAGAAGAATTTATGAGCTGCTTCTGAATAAATATGATCTGAAAGCAGAAGAGTGTCTGTTTTTTGATGACCGCGCCGATAATGTGGAAGGCGCCAGAAACCTGGGAATCCAGGCAGTTCAGGTTACATCAAGAGAAATGCTGAATGAGACTTTGGATCAGATGCTTGCTGAATAAAATATGTAAATATGCAAAAGCTGCCCGGCGGTATGGGGCAGCTTTTTCTAACCAGTTGTGAGCAAAGAAGGAAAATAAAAATGCCCAGGCTTTTTCTAACCAGCCGTGAGCAAAAAAAGGAAATAAAAAATGCCCAGAGCCGGAATCGAACCAGCGACACGAGGATTTTCAGTCCTCTGCTCTACCAACTGAGCTATCTGGGCATTGGTAAGCTCTACGAACTTACAGGTGATATAATAACATAAAACCAAAAGAGATGCAAGATGAATTTTTGCAATAATCTGTTAAATACGACAATTTATGTTACGGCTTACTTTGTTCACAGCAACACGCTTCGCGGTGCACAGAAAAATCCCAGATAGTTCTGTGAATTCAATGCCTTGCTTTTCATATATAGTAATGTTAGAATGGCAGTATCTGCAGAAGGAAATCTTCTGTGGGTAATCTGATGAAAAGCAGGTGAACCAAATGGAAAAAATTATAATTATCGGTGCCGGGCCGGCTGGAATTTCAGCTGCTTTATACGCTGTGCGGGCAAATATGGATCCACTGGTAATCAATAATGGCATTGGTGCTTTGGAAAAAGCAGAAAAAATAGAGAATTATTATGGTCTGGAGCATCCTGTATCAGGCAAGGAACTTTTTGAAACCGGATTGAAGCAGGCCAGGGCACTTGGTGTCCGTATTCTGGATGCACAGGTTCTTGGAATCAGCGGATTTGATACATTTCAGGTGAAAACCACTGCCGGAGAATTTGAAACAGTCAGTGTGATCCTTGCAACTGGAAGCAGGAGAAAGACCCCGTCAATTCCAGGAATTAAAGAGCTGGAGGGAAAGGGTGTAAGCTATTGCGCGGTGTGCGATGCATTCTTTTACAGAGGTAAGGATGTGGCAGTGCTTGGAAACAGTGATTTTGCCCTTCATGAAGCAGAAGAACTTGCGCCTTTAGCCGGATCTGTTACTATTTATACAGATGGTAAGGGGCCGGATTTTTCAAAAGAATCTCCTTTTGAGGTAAATACTATGAAAATACAGTCTGTTGATGGGGAAAACCAGGTGGTTGGATTGAGATTATGTGGAAACAGTTCAGCCATTGAAAAGATTCAGACCAGTTATATCCCTGTTGATGGTGTGTTTGTAGCTATGGGAACAGCCGGAAGTACAGAGATGGCAAGACAGATGGGCGCAGTTCTCACGGAAAAAGGCAACATTAAGGTAAATGAGAAAATGGAAAGCACCATCCCGGGACTTTTTGCAGCAGGTGACTGTACAGGAGGGCTGCTTCAGGTGGCAAAAGCGGTTTATGATGGTGCACAGGCAGGGATCAGTGCAAATCAGTATGTGAGAAGCTGTAAAACAAAATGATAATATTGTTATAATAATCATAGAAAGGATGAATGAATTATGGCAAAAGTGATTACAACACAGAATTTTGAAGAAGAAGTATTAAAATCAGAGAAACCGTTTCTCCTTGATTTCTGGGCAACCTGGTGTGGACCTTGCATGCGTCAGGGACCTATTGTAGAAGAGCTTGCAGAAGAAGGGTATGCAGTTGGAAAGCTGGATGTAGACCAGAATATGGAACTTGCACAGCAGTTTCGTGTTATGAGTATTCCAACCCTTATCATATTCAAAAACGGAGCCGAAGCGCACCGTCTGGTTGGTCTTACAGACAAAGAAGATCTGAAGAAGCTGCTTGATGAGTAAAGAAATGAAAATATTACTGGCAGCATGTAATGCAAAATATATACACTCAAACCTGGCTGTATTTGATTTGAAAGCCTATGCAAGAGAATATGACAGTCACGTTATCTTAAGAGAATACACCATCAACCAGCTGAAGGATGATATTCTAGGGGACATATACCGCACCCATCCGGATGTGGTATGTGTGTCCTGCTATATCTGGAATATTACGTTTGTGAAGGAGCTGATGCAGGATCTTCGAAAGATTCTGCCAGGAGTTCCTTTCTGGGCCGGAGGACCGGAAGTTTCCTATGATGCGGAAGAATTTCTTTCCAAAAATCCTGCATTTAATGGTGTAATGGTGGGGGAAGGCGAAGAAACTTTTCTGGAGCTTGTGAAGCATTATGTAGAAGGAAATATTCCACTGGAAAATATAAAGGGAATTGTGTACCATAAACCGGACAATACATTTTTGAATAATGGCTGGCGTGAGATCATGGATTTGAGTAAGGTTCCGTTTGTCTATGAAGATCTGAAAGACTTTGAGAACCGCATCATTTATTATGAAAGCAGCCGTGGCTGTCCTTTTTCCTGCAGTTACTGTCTGTCCTCTGTGGACAAAAGGCTTCGTTTCCGCAATCTGGAGCTGGTAAAAAAAGAACTGCAGTTTTTCCTGGATCATAAGGTACCCCAGGTGAAATTTGTGGACAGGACTTTTAACTGCAAGCATGATCATGCAATGGCCATATGGCAGTACATAAAAGATCATGACAATGGAATTACCAATTTCCATTTTGAGGTTTCAGCAGATCTTCTGCGGGAAAATGAACTGGAACTGATCAGCACTATGCGTCCAGGACTGATTCAGCTGGAAATCGGTGTGCAGTCCACAAATCCGGACACAATCCGGGCAATCCACAGGACTATGGATTTTGAAAAACTGACAGGGATTGTGAATCGCATTCACAGCTTTAAAAATATCCATCAGCATTTGGATTTGATTGCAGGTTTACCCTATGAGGATTACGACAGCTTCCACAAATCTTTTAATGATGTGTATGCCTTGAAACCCCAGCAGCTTCAGCTTGGTTTCCTGAAAGTACTAAAAGGTTCCCACATGAAAGAGATGACATCTGAATATCAGATTATTCATAAAGAACAGGAGCCATATGAGGTACTGGGAACCAAATGGCTTTCCTATGACGATATTCTGCGCCTGAAAATGGTGGAAAGTATGGTGGAAGTGTATTATAATAGTGGACAGTTTCAGAACACTCTTGCATGTGCAGAGCCGCTGTTTGAGGATGCTTTTACCTTATATGAGAAGCTGGGGCAGTTTTATGAGCGAAAAGGTTATTCAGAAATTTCCCATTCCAGAATGAGACGTTATGAAATTTTTCTGGAATTTATGAAGGAAATACTGGAAAATAAATATAGTTTACAAGTGTATGGAAATGGTTCAAAGGAAATAGAAGAGAAACTTTCAGAAAGTCCGGAAATGAAAGAAAAGGCTCTGGAAAGTGAGAAGTTACAGGAAATAACCTGGGAAAAAATAGCTGACAGTATGATTTATGATCTGTACCTTCGGGAGAATCTGAAAAGCCATCCTTCTTTTGAAAATGACCAGAAACCATATGAAAAAGCTATCTGGGAGTACAGAAGGCAGGAGAAAATACCGAAGACTGCTCACATTGAGGTATTTCGTGATGGAAAGGTTTTACTGTTTGATTACGAAAAACGTGATCCATTACTGAATAATGCGGATGTAAAAGAAATCCAGTTGTGAAGTAATTGGGTTATAAAGAAAATTAATTATAAAGAAAACTGGTTATAAAGAAATTCGATTTATAAAGAAACCAGATTATAAAAAATCAGATCATAAAGAATGTCAGTTATAAACGGATCTGTTTATAAAGATTGAGAGGTTTAGAATATGGGAATGTTTGATCCAAAGAAAAGAAAACTTGTTACTGCTATTATTGCTGTAATCCTTGTTCTGGCAATGGTAGTGCCTACTGTAATTTCCCTTCTTCTGTAAGGTGGACTGCGGATGAGACTTGGAAAAGCGGCTATGGAGGCTTTGCAGGCAGAAATATGCGGTCGCCTGAAGCCGGGGGACGAACTGGTAGTAATCGGAGCTGTTGCCCTTAAAGGCACTTCCGTCATTGCCAGAGAAAAATATGATATTTTACGAAGCCATTTTTCGGAGGGATTTCTTGCAAATTCACAAAAGCTCTGGGCGATTTATGGGACTGGAGAAAAAACGGAAAAAAGCAGATTCTGGGAAATGGCGAAGGAGGCAGGAGCCACTGCTTTGTATGCAATGGGAGAGGGCGGCTTTTTGAGTGCCTTATGGAAAATGGCAGAAGCCTCTGAAGTTGGGCTTGAGGTGGATTTTTCAAGAGTACCTATCCGTCAGGAAACCATTGAAATCTGTGAGATTTTTGATGTGAATCCATACAGGCTGTTGTCAGATGGCGCCATTTTGGTGGGAGTTCCGGCAGGAGAAGCGCTGGTAAACAGGCTTTTGCGTGATGGTGTGATGGCTGCAGTGATCGGCCAGACCAATGCAGGAAATGACCGTCTGTTGTACTATAACGGAAATGGCAGATATCTGGAACGCCCGGCGAAGGATGAAATTTATAAAGTACTGCAGGAAAATGGCAATTGCCAATAACAGGAGAATTAACAGAAAATGGGAACTTTAAATATTGTACTTCATGAGCCGGAGATTCCGGCAAATACTGGAAATATAGGACGCACCTGTGTTGCGACAGGAACCAGGCTGCATTTGATAGAGCCTCTTGGTTTTTCCTTAAGTGAAAAAGCACTGAAACGTGCGGGAATGGATTACTGGAAAGACCTGGATGTAAGAACTTATGTAGATTACGAAGATTTTCTGGAAAAAAATCCAGGGGCAAAAATTTATTACGCTACAACCAAAGCACCTCAGACCTATGCAGATGTGAAATATGAGGATGACTGTTACATTATGTTTGGCAAGGAAAGTGCCGGAATTCCGGAGGAGATTTTAAGAGACAACCAGGAAACCTGCGTAAGGATTCCAATGTTTGGAGAAACACGCTCTCTGAATCTAAGCAATTCAGTGGCGATCATTCTTTATGAGGCATTTCGCCAGCATGATTTTGCACATCTGAAATTACAGGGACATTTGAGAAATTATGAGTGGAAGTAACAGAAAATAGTAAAAAAGCTGTTTCAAACACGCTCTGACAAAACAAGCCCTACCGGGCAGGATCCAGAAGCGGCGGAAAGGTAAATGTCGCTCGAGGCGACCCGCCGCAGGCGGAGAATCCTGCAAAGCAGGATTCCTTCTTGTACAAAATGAAAATGTTTTATTTAGCTTCTTATTTAGCCTTCTCAAGTGTAAAAATAAATTCCGTTCCCACACCTTCTGTGCTGATCACATTGATATTCTGGTTATGTGCCCGGATGATCTCTTTTACAATGGAAAGTCCAAGTCCGGTACCTTTCCGGTCTTTTCCACGGGAGGTATCTGTTTTATAAAAACGGTCCCAGACTTTGGAAAGGCTTTCTTTTGGAATTCCCACACCATGGTCTTTTATGGAAACAAATACTTTTCCATTCTTTACAGTTGTTTCAATATTAATAGAAGAATTGTCATTACTGAATTTAATTGCATTGTCCAATAAATTGTACAGTACCTGCTGGATTTGATCCATATCTGCATTTACAAATAATTCTTTTTCTGCAAGAAGCAGCTTCAGATCAATATTTTTGCGGGAACAGGTTCCTTCAAAGGTATTGGCTGTATTCTTGATCACATCGTTAATGTCAAAACGGCGGATGTTCATCATACGCTTCCGTTCATCAAGATCATTCAGGACAAGAAGGTTTCGAGTAAGTTTTTCCAGGCGGTCGGCTTCGTGGGAAATGATCTTCAGATACCGTTCCTGCATTTCAATCGGGATAGTACCGTCCAGCATAGCCTCTACATAACCTTTGATAGAAGTAAGGGGAGAGCGGAAATCATGTGAAACATTTGCGATAAAAGTCCGTTGATATTCACCGTTCTGGTTAATCTTGTCAGCCATGTAGTTCAAAGTATTGGCTAGATATCCCATTTCATCTTCGGATTTTACTGGAATCCGGTATGTGAGATCCCCATTGGCATATTCAGAAGCTCCCTTGATGATCTGCTGCATGGGTTTATGTACCCATTTCTGATAACAAAGAAGAAGCAGTCCACAAAGAAGATATACAGTCAGGAAAACCATCTGAAGGATTCCAAGAAGTCCGCTGCGCTTCTGATAAAGCTGCTGCATGTCGTAGTGATAAGTGACATATCCGTATACGGAGCCGGAGCTTTCCACCGGGATTACAAGATTCAGCTGAGGAGTTAAAAAGTATCCGTAAAAATCACTGGTTATATATTTTTTGTCCTGCCACAGCTGGGAATCAAAACCAGGAAGAACTGCTGTCTTACCTGATTTTATGAAGTCATCAGAAACTTTATCTGAATTTTTCAGATCAGAAGAGCAAGCTACAACTCTGGCGCCGGCATCCAGAATCAATATTCCGGTGTCCTCACTGTGAGCCAGGATATTCACAATTTTCTGAAGTCCCATAGTGTCTGAATCCTGAAGCTGCTGACGGGTGTTTTCATCGGCTGCAAGCTGGGAAGCACTTTCATAAAGCCGCTTTCCAACTACATTTTCCAGGTAGGACTCCACAAAGTGGGAGCCTCCTGCTGTGGCAAAAAGAAAACTTACAATTCCAATAAGGATATAACAGCTGATCAGTTTACTGTGAAGCGTTTTTTTCATTCGCTTTTCACCTCAAATTTGTAACCGATTCCCCAGACGGTTGAGATGGACCAGCTTGGATGATCTTTGATTTTTTCACGGAGACGTTTAATGTGTACGTCAACCGTTCTGGTGTCTCCGATGTACTCATAACCCCAGATATGGTCCAGAAGCTGTTCCCTTGTAAACACCTGATTAGGTGAAGATGCCAGGAAGTAAAGAAGCTCCAGTTCCTTTGGAGGCATATCCACCTGTTTTCCCATATAGGTCACAGAGTAGTTGGTAAGATTTACGGTAAGATCCGGATAAGATGCACATTTTTCATCACTTACCGGAGCTGCCGGTTTTGGCTGGAAGCGGCGAAGGACAGCACGTACCCGGGCAACCAGTTCTTTGGAGTCAAAAGGCTTGATAATATAATCATCAGCACCAAGTTCCAGTCCCAGAACCTTATCAAAGGTTTCTCCTTTTGCAGAAAGCATAATAATTGGCACATCAGATGTATGGCGGATCTCACGGCATACCTGGTAGCCGTCAATGCCTGGAAGCATCAGATCCAGAAGAATCAGGTTGGGGCGGAAGGTCTGGAATTCCTTCAGTGCAAGCTCTCCGTCATTTACAATTTTTGTTTCAAAACATTCCTTGGTAAGATACAGAGAAATCAGCTCTGCAATATTATTGTCATCATCTACGATGAGAATTTTCTGTTTAGCAACCATAGTTTCTCCTTTTACTTTTTAAACTCTACAATTGTAACACCTGCATCACCTTCGCCAAACTGTGCAAGATGGAAATCTGCCACATGTTTCTGACGGCGGAGATAATTGTGGACACCCTTTCGAAGGGCTCCGGTACCTTTTCCATGTACAATACGCACGCTCTTTAAATGGGCAAGATATGCGTCATCCAGATATTTGTCCAGCTCTGCCACTGCTTCGTCCACAGTTTTTCCAAGGAGATTGATTTCTGTGGAAACGCTTGTGGATTTTGACATCCGGATTTTACCTGCACCGGTGCGGGAAAGGCCGGGAGTGTTGATTACAGGCTCGTCAATCAGTTCCAGATCAGAAATGTGTACTTTGGAACGGATAATACCCATCTGTACAAAAAGGAATCCCTTGGAATCCGGGTGGCTGCTTACGGTTCCCTTAAGATTCATGCTAAGAACCTGAACGCTGTCACCAAGAGAAAGATCCTTAGGTTTTAGTTCTTTCTTTGGTTTCTTCACTGTGGTGTTCATGGACATGCCTTTTTCGGCTTTGTTCATACGGGCACGGAGATTCTGTCGCTCTTTTTCCATTGCGGCAGTATCCACATGATCTTTCTGGAACTTGTGGAACATTTTCATGGTCTGATCCGCATATTCTTTGGTATCTGCAAGAATTTTGCGGGCTTCTTCGTTTGCTTCCCGAAGAATACGTTCTTTACGCTCATCCAGTTTTTCCTGTTTGGATTCTAACTCCTGTTTCAGGGATGCAATTTCAGTTTTATAGCGCTCTACTTCCTGACGTTCATTTTCGATAATTACACGGCTGTTTTCCAGAGAGGTGAGAACATCTTCGAAAGTTTCATCTTTCTGGCTGATTTTCTTTTTGGCCCGTTCGATAATATAATCGGGAAGTCCAAGTTTGGAAGAAATGGCAAATGCATTACTTTTTCCAGGGACTCCGATAAGAAGTCGGTAAGTAGGCCGTAAAGTTTCCACATCAAATTCGCAGCAGGCGTTTTCCACGCCCTTTGTGGAGAGGGCATATACTTTCAGCTCACTGTAATGTGTGGTGGCCATGGTGCGAATCCCCTGTTCATGAAGGAAGGAAAGGATGGAAATGGCAAGTGCGGCACCTTCTGTAGGATCGGTACCGGAACCAAGCTCATCGAAAAGCACCAGAGAGTCCTGATCTGCTTTTTCCAGGAAAGCAACCACATTGGTCATGTGTGAGGAAAAGGTACTTAAAGACTGTTCAATGCTCTGCTCATCGCCAATATCTGCATAAACTTCACGGAAAACAGAAAGTTCGGAGCGGTCAAAAGCAGGAATATGAAGTCCTGCCTGTCCCATGAGTGTGAGAAGTCCAACTGTTTTTAAGGAAACTGTTTTACCGCCGGTGTTAGGTCCTGTGACAACCAGAAGGTCAAAATCCTCACCCAGGCGGATATCAATGGGAACAGCCTGTTTCTTAGGAATAAGGGGATGGCGGGCTTGTTTCAGGTGGATCCGTTTTTCTGTATTAAAAATAGGCTCTGTAGCATTCATGTCCATGGCAAGTCCGGCTCTGGCAAAAATAAAGTCAAGCTGTACCATGATCTCCAGGTCTGCACGGATGGCATCTACATTCTGTGCGGTCTGCTCACTTAATGTGGCAAGGACGGCTTCAATTTCTTTTTGCTCCTGAAGCTCCAGCTCACGGATGTCGTTGTTCAGTTTTACGATAGCAAGAGGCTCAATGAATAAGGTAGAGCCTGTGGAGGACTGGTCGTGGATCATACCGGGAACCTGTCCTTTGTATTCTGCTTTGACCGGAATACAGTAGCGTCCGTTACGCATGGTAATTACGCTGTCCTGAAGATAGTTGCGGGCGCTTCCGTTTACCAGGGAAGCAAGCTGGGTGTGAATGCGGTCGTTGGCAAGCTTCATGCCGCGGCGCACATGCATCAGTCCGCTGCTGGCGTCATCGCTGATCTCATCCTGGGAAAGAATGCAGCGGCGGATTTCGGAAGAAAGGGGAGTGAGAGGCTCCAGGCTTTCAAACATGCCGTCAAGGGAATCCTCACGGGCTTCGCCACGTTCATTGCGGGAATAGGCTTTTACCCGGTTAGTATTTTCAAGAAGTCCTGCAATGGCAAGAAGCTCTGAAATTCCAAGGGAGCTGCCAATCTCCAGGCGCTTCAGGGAACCGCGCACATCCTTTACGCTTCCAAAAGAAATGTTACCCTTCTGGAAAAGCCGGGTAAGTGCATCCCTGGTCTGTGTCTGCATGTGACGGATTTCATAAATATCTTCAGAAGGGAGAAGCCTTTTGCAAAGGTCCTTTCCCATCTGGGAAGAGGCTTTCTCCACAAGCTGGTCAATGATCTTATAATATTCAAGTGATTTTAAAGCTTTTTGATTCATAATTTCTCCTGTAAAAACTCCAGATATTTTCGGAAAATTATTCTGGAGCCTGTGCTTACTTTGTATTGCTGCATCCCTTATTGTACATTATTTACAAAGACTTGAAAAGGAAAAAGTAGTGTATAATTCATAAAATGTTCATAAATGTTTGTTATGATGTAAAAGATTTGGATTCTTTACAGGAGAGGAAGAATAAAAGCGGCCTACGGTAACTGAATTCAGGCAAAATCTCCCGCAAAGTGGGGCGTGCAGATTGCAGAAATGATTTTGAGGGCAGGCTCTGGCATGTTTTAAAGAATCTATAACAATTTTGATATGAGAATGTCAGGAAAACACGGTTCAGGTTCTGGCAGTATTTTATATGTTTTATAGTAGAAAGGTAAGGAAAGAAATTTATGCGTTTTTTAAACGAGTTACATGAGGGTGACCGGATCAGCGGCATTTATCTGTGTAAGCAGAAACAGCCGGCAGTGACTAAGAACGGAAAGCCTTACGAGAATATTATCCTTCAGGATAAGACCGGAATAATGGACGGTAAAATCTGGGATCCTAATTCTCTTGGAATTGATGATTTTGATGCACTGGATTACATTGAAGTTATGGGAGATGTGACCAGTTTTGCAGGTGCCATGCAGCTGAATATTAAAAGAGTCAGAAAGGCCGGCGAGGGAGAATATAATCCTGCCGATTACCTTCCGGTAAGTGAGAACAGTACGGATGATATGTATGCACAGCTTACCGCTATGATTGGCACAGTGAAAAATATGTATCTGAATACATTGCTGAAGAAGCTGTTTGTAGAAGACAAAGAATTTATTAAGTCTTTTGAAGAGCATTCAGCTGCCAAGACGGTGCATCACGGTTTTGTAGGCGGTCTTATGGAACATACCCTTAGTGTGGCAAAGCTTTGTGATTATATGGCTGGTGCTTATCCTGTGATCAAACGTGATATGCTGATCACTGCGGCTCTTCTTCATGATGTGGGAAAAACAAGGGAGCTTTCTTCTTTTCCAATGAATGATTATACGGATGAGGGACAGCTTCTGGGACATATTATCATCGGGGCGCAAATGATACATGATCTGGCACGGGAGATTCCGGATTTTCCACAGGATCTTGAGAATCAGCTGGTGCACTGCATTCTGGCACATCACGGCGAACTGGAATACGGTTCTCCGAAGAAACCGGCTATGGTAGAGGCTGTTGCACTGAATCTTGCAGATAATACAGATGCACGGATGGAAACTCTTACAGAGATTTTTGCCGCAGATAAGAGCAAGAAAGAATGGCTTGGCTATAACAGATTGTTTGAATCTAACTTAAGAAAGACAGGAGAATTGTAATCTTTATGGAGTACCGTAAGAATGATATTGTTACGTTAAAGATTGAAGATTGCGGAATTGACGGTGAAGGTATCGGAAAGGCTGATGGCTTCACCGTTTTTGTCAAAGATGCAGTGATCGGAGACACAGTTCGCGCAAAGATCATGAAAGCGAAGAAAAATTATGGATATGGACGGCTGGAGGAGATTCTAACGCCCTCCCCGGATAGAGTGAAACCAGAGTGCGATTTTGCCAGACAGTGCGGCGGCTGCCAGCTCCAGGCATTATCTTATGAAAAACAGCTGGAATTTAAGACAAATAAGGTGCGGGGACATCTGGAGCGGATCGGTGGCTTTACAGACCTTCCCATGGAGGAAATCCTGGGAATGGAGAATCCTTTTCATTACCGAAATAAAGCCCAGTTTCCAGTGGGAAAATCAAAGGATGGAAGAATTATCACAGGCTTTTATGCAGGAAGGACCCACAGCATTATTGAGAATCGTGACTGTGCCCTTGGGGTGTCCCAGAACAAAGAGGTACTGGACCGTGTGATCGCCCATATGGAGCGGTTTCATATCCAGCCTTATGACGAGACTACAGGAAAAGGCCTGGTGCGCCATGTGCTGATCCGGTATGGATTTTTTACTGATGAAATGATGGTTTGTCTTATTATTAACGGAGAAAAACTTCCAGAAGAAGAGGCACTTGTGAAGTCTCTTCGGGAAATAAAAGAGACTGCCAGCATTATGATAAACGTAAATAAAAAACGGAACAATGTAATCCTTGGGGACAAAGTGTGTCTGCTCTGGGGCAGTCCGTATATTACTGATAAAATCGGAGAGATTTCTTATCAGATTTCGCCGCTGTCCTTTTTCCAGGTAAATCCTTATCAGACCGGACGGCTTTATGGAAAAGCTCTGGAATATGCCGGACTTACGGGAAATGAGACTGTGTGGGATCTGTATTGCGGAATTGGAACGATTTCTTTATTCCTGGCGCAGAAGGCGAAAATGGTAAGAGGAGTGGAGATCATCCCGGCAGCCATTGAAAATGCGAAAGAGAATGCAAAACTGAACAGGCTTGAGAATACAGAATTTTTTGTGGGAAAGGCAGAAGAGGTTCTGCCACAGCAGTATGCCCGCACTGGGGAAAGGGCAGATGTGATCGTAGTGGACCCGCCACGAAAGGGCTGTGATGAAACCTTGCTTGCCACCATCATTGAAATGCAGCCGGATCGAGTGGTTTATGTAAGCTGCGATAGTGCAACCCTGGCCAGGGATCTGAAATACCTTTGCCAGAGAGGGTATGAGCTGAAAAAGGTTTGTCCGGTGGATATGTTTCCGAATACGGTTTCGGTGGAGACGGTAGTTCTTTTGTCCCACAAAAAAGCCGATAGTTATATCCACATTGATGTGGAGTTTGGAGAGGGCGAGGG
>CAKRMK010000011.1 GCA_934364795.1 uncultured Blautia sp. | reverse complement strand
CTCTGATAAAGTGTTTGATGCACTCAAGACAACCAACTAGCTTAGTTATCTCTCGTCATTACTGTTTTTAAAAGTTTTCATTCGAAAATGAATTGTAAAAGAAATTTTCGAGAATCGTATGTGTTTCACTGTTTAGTTATCAAGGTTGTTTCGCTGTCAGTTTTCTGTGACAGCTTGTTTATTTTACATCATTTCTTTTTGTTTGTCAAGAACTTTTTTCAAGTTTTTCAAAACTTTTTAAGAAGATGTTTCGTCTTTGTTGGCGACTTGACTACTTTATCATAGTTTCAAGCGATTGTCAACAAGTTTTTTTAATTTTTTTAGTTTTTTCTAAAACTCAAAAAATTAAAACGGAGAAGGAGGGATTTGAACCCTCGCGCCGCGTTAACGACCTATACCCTTAGCAGGGGCACCTCTTCGGCCTCTTGAGTACTTCTCCAGTCTCCGAACTACTTAACCAATGTTAAATTGTGGAGTGCGTGTTTTCACAACGCATGAGTTATTATACTTAAAATAATACCGCTTGTCAACGCTTTTTTTAAATTTTATTTTATTTTTTCATTTTTCTGTATTGTCTCTTCAATTCTGCGTTTCACTTCTGCGGCAATTTCCGTAGATTTCATGTCTTTATACTCTTCATATTCCATAGGTTTCAGGAAATGTACCTGTACATCCAGCATTTTTGCGGAACCTGTATCAAATGCCTTATATGAATCAATAAGCGCAACCGGCACGATCGGACATTTAGCTTTCATTGCTGCTTTGAAACTTCCGCCTTTGAACTCCTGCGGATGATTTCCGTTTTTGCTTCTGGTTCCTTCTGCAAAAATAAGATAATTTCTTCCAGCCTTTACTTCTTTTGTCACGTTAATAATTACCTGCATGGATTGTTTAATATCTTCTCTGTCAATGAGAAAGGCTTTCATACATGCAAATACCTGTTTCAAAAAAGGTACATTTCCAACTTCTTTTTTTGCAACTACTGAAAATGGTACCGGGCACACCTCCATAATTGCCAGAACATCATACAATCCCTGATGATTCGGATAAAACATAAAGCCATTTTCCGATGGTATATTTTCTACCCCATGTGCATCTATGTGCAGATTTCCTCCTCTGTTTGCGGCGTGATCAATTTTTTTCAGCATTGCATACCGCTGTTCTTCTGTGTATTTATCCACATGTGCAGCATACCAGTTTAGCATAATCCAGTAGTATGGCACAAACAGGATATTTTTCAAAACCATTACTATAATTCGCTTCATTATCATTATCTCCTTTACCTGATAATACAAAATTTATTTTATAATTCAGATTTTGCGTAAATTACAAAAAGCTGCCGCAAGATTCAATTATCCTGCAGCAGCCCTTTATTACTGCTCACTACATGCACAGTAACAGCCACGCGATGCACAGTAATGTTACAATGTTACCAGTGAGCAATAACGTTCCTTTTACTCTGCGTTCAACTTATTTGCAATTTTTTCTTCATATCCTGGATTCTTTTTTATAAATATGTTATATGCCTTGGTATAACTTTTGTAGGTATCCGTAGTCATAAACTTGGCATAATCTGTTGCTGCCTGATCACGCAGGTCATCTGTGATTTCAGAGGGAGACATTACATAATATTTTTTCCCGTCTTTTTTCACCATATAAGTTCCCACACAGGGATATTCCTGCTCATTTTCCAGTACCAGGTTATAAAGAATATATACATATGTATAGTTTTCGTTTTCTGAAAGAGTGTCACATTTTTCTACTTTCAGCTTGGTGGGATTGTGTGCGGCAAAATATTTAACAGTCGCATCAATCTCGCTTTGTAGAAGCTCATTGGCGTCTTTGTCCTGTGTATAGCACTTTTTTACTTTTTTCTCATTGCCATTCACATATTCTTTTATCAGTGATTCAACAACCTTCTCAGGGGTCTTCTGATTCACACCGCATCCAGACAAAGCCATGGCAAACACCATGACAATGCCCAGAAGTATTAGTTTTGTTTTCTTTTTCATAATTTCACGGATTCCTTTTTATTCTTCTGAATCATCGTTCTCCTGTGAATCAGTTTCATCCTGTGTATACTCTGTCTCATCTTCCATGATTTCCAGGTCTTCTTCAGCTTCACTGCTGTCAGTCTCAGTCTGAACATTTTCATCCACTTTTTCGCGTACTTTTGCCAGACTTGCTACTGTAACACCAGTATCCAGATTGATCAGTTTTACACCTGAAGTGATTCTTCCAAGAATGGAAATTCCAGCACAGGAAATACGAATAATGATTCCCTCTGTGGTAATCATCATAATCTCATTTTCTTCATTAACCGCTTTTGCACCAATGACGTTTCCGGTTTTCTCTGTGATCTTATAACACTTAACGCCCTTGCCGCCACGATTCTGGCAGGTAAATTCGTTCATGGAAGTACGTTTACCCATACCATTCTCGGATACCACAAGTAAATAATCGCCCTGTGAATTCAGCTGCATTGCCACAACTTCATCACCTGGATCCAGATTCATTCCCCGAACACCCATAGAGCTTCTTCCGGTACTTCTTACATCTGTTTCCTTAAAGCGTATACACATGCCATCCTTGGTTACCAGCATAATGTCTTTATTGTTGTCTGTAGCTTTAACCTCGATCAGCTCATCGTCATCGCGAAGAGTAATTGCAACAAGACCAGTCTTGCGGACATTTGCATATTCTTCCATTGGAGTTTTCTTCACAAGACCATTCTTTGTAGCCATAACCAGATATTTTCCAGCTTCAAATTTACGCATAGGAATTACAGCAGTGATTCGCTCACCGGGCATAAGCTGCAACAGATTTACAATTGCAGTACCGCGGGCAGTTCTTCCTGCTTCTGGAATTTCATACGCTTTCAGACGGTATACACGGCCTGTATTGGTAAAGAACATCAGATAATGATGTGTAGTGGTCATGAGAAGTTCTTCGATGTAATCGTCATCAATGGTCTGCATTCCCTTGATTCCACGGCCACCACGATTCTGGCTGCGGAAATTATCTACAGTCATTCTCTTGATGTAACCAAGTTTCGTCATGGTAATAACTGTATTTTCTCTTGGAATTAAATCTTCTGTAGAAAGATCATATACATCATATCCAATTGCTGTTTTTCTGTCATCGCCATATTTATCTGCGATTGCAAGGATTTCCTCTCTTACAACGCGAAGAAGGAGATTTCTGTCTGCAAGAATTGCAAGGAATTTACGGATTTTTTCCTCTAATTCTGCATATTCTGCTTCCAGCTTCTCTCTTTCCAAACCTGTCAGAGCACGCAGACGCATATCAACGATTGCCTGTGCCTGTACATCTGTCAGCTCAAAACGGTCCATCAATTCCTGCTTGGCAATCTGAACATTACGTGCAGCACGAATAATCCTGATAACCTCATCAATGTTATCCAGTGCTTTTAACAGACCTTCCAGAATATGGGCACGCTCCTGTGCTTTATTCAGGTCATATCTGGTTCTTCTGGTAACAACATCTTCCTGATGTGCCAGATAATGTTCCAGAAGCTCTTTCAGATTCAGGACCTTGGGTACCAGACTGTCACCCTGTGGAACCACGCAAAGCATAATTACGCCAAAAGTATCCTGCAGCTGTGTATGCTTGTACAGCTGATTCAGAACAACATTTGCATTGGCATCTTTACGAAGGTCAATACAAATACGCATACCCTCACGGCTTGAATGGTCATTCAGGTCTGTAATTCCGTCGATTTTCTTATCACGGACAAGCTCTGCGATCTTCTCAATCAGACGAGCCTTATTTACCAGATACGGAAGCTCTGTAACAATAATGCGTGACTTGCCGTTTGGTAAGGTCTCGATATTGGATACTGCGCGGACACGGATCTTTCCACGGCCGGTACGGTATGCTTCCTCAATTCCTCTTCTTCCAAGAATGGTAGCACCGGTAGGGAAATCCGGACCCTTTACAATATCAAGAAGCTCCTCCATAGAGGTTTCTCTGTCTTCCTCAATGGTATTATCAATAATTTTTACAACAGCATTAATAACCTCACGAAGATTGTGAGGTGGAATATTGGTTGCCATACCAACCGCAATACCGGTAGTTCCATTTACCAGAAGGTTGGGGAAACGGGAAGGAAGAACCTTCGGCTCTCTCTCTGTTTCATCAAAGTTCGGCTGAAAATCGACGGTATCTTTGTTGATATCAGCAAGCATTTCCATGGAAATTTTGCTAAGACGGGCCTCTGTGTATCGCATAGCTGCCGCGCCGTCACCGTCCACAGAACCAAAATTTCCATGACCGTCAACCAGCGGGTAACGGAATGACCAGTCCTGTGCCATATTTACAAGAGCTCCGTAAATAGAGCTGTCACCATGAGGATGATATTTACCCATGGTATCACCAACGATACGGGCACATTTACGATGTGGCTTATCCGGACCGTTGTTCAATTCGATCATAGAGTACAGCACTCTTCGCTGTACAGGCTTCAAACCATCTCTTACATCTGGAAGTGCTCTTGAAGCAATAACGCTCATCGCATATTCGATGTAAGATTCTTTCATGGTTTTTTCCAGATCCACCTCATGGACCTGGTCAAAAATCTTGTCATCCATATTGTTTTATCTCTCCTAGATATCCAGATTCTTTACAAATCGCGCGTTCTCTTCGATAAATTCACGTCTTGGCTCTACCTTGTCACCCATCAGTGTAGTAAATACAAGGTCAATCTCAGAAGTAGCCGCTTCATCCATTGTGACACGAAGAAGAATACGTTTCTCCGGATCCATGGTAGTTTCCCAAAGCTGCTCCGCATCCATCTCTCCAAGACCTTTGTAACGCTGGATCTTATTGTTGGAATCTCGTCCTATCTCTGTAAGAATGGCATTGAGCTCATCGTCATCGTAAGCGTACCATACTTTCTTGTTCTTCTCTATTTTGTAAAGAGGCGGCTGCGCCAGATATACATAGCCCTGCTTGATCAGTTCCGGCATAAATCTGTACAGGAATGTAAGAAGCAGTGTGGCAATATGAGCACCATCAACATCGGCATCGGTCATAATGATGATCTTGTGGTATCTTAACTTGGAAATATCAAAATCATCGTGAATACCGGTTCCAAATGCAGTGATCATTGCTTTGATCTCTTTGTTTGCATAAATCTTGTCGAGACGGGCTTTCTCTACATTCAGGATTTTACCACGAAGAGGCAGGATAGCCTGGGTAGCACGGTTACGCGCGGTCTTTGCAGAACCACCCGCAGAATCTCCCTCTACGATGTAGATTTCGCAGTTTTCCGGGTTCTTATCGGAGCAATCGGCAAGTTTACCTGGAAGTGACATGCTGTCCAGCGCAGATTTTCTTCTGGTGAGGTCACGGGCCTTACGCGCTGCTTCTCTGGCTCTTTGTGCAAGTACTGATTTCTCAACTGTCGCTTTCGCCACAGTAGGATTCTGCTCCAGGAAAATCTCCAGCTGCTTGCTTACAACGCTGTCTACAGCTCCTCTGGCCTCGCTGTTGCCAAGTTTCTGCTTGGTCTGTCCTTCAAACTGGGGATTACCGATCTTAACGCTTACAATCGCAGTAAGGCCTTCACGGATATCATCACCGGAAAGATTTGGCTCACTGTCTTTCAAAAGCTTATTCTTTCTTGCATAATCATTAAACGTATTGGTGATTGCATTTCTGAAACCAGTGATATGAGTACCACCCTCTGGAGTATTGATATTATTTACAAATCCATAAGTGTTCTCTGTATAAGAATCATTGTGCTGCATGGCTACTTCTACCGCTACACCGTCTTTCTCACCTTCACAGTAAATGATTTCCGGATAGAGTGCTTCTTTGCTTCTGTTCAGATAAGTTACAAATTCACGGATACCGCCCTCGTAGTGGAAAGTTTTCTCCCTTTCCATGCCTTCACGTTTATCAGTGAGAATGATCTTCAGTCCCTTGGTCAGAAATGCCATTTCACGAAGACGCTGTTTCAGAATGTCGTAATCATAAACAGTTTCTTCAAAAATCTCTTTATCCGGAAGGAATGTAACAGTTGTTCCTGTCTCATCGCCACAGTCACCTATCTCCTTCAGCGGATACATGGTCTTGCCTCTCTCGTAGCGCTGCTGATATCTCTTTCCATCTCTGCAGATAAAAACTTCCAGCCACTCTGACAAAGCATTAACAACTGATGCTCCAACGCCATGAAGACCACCAGATACTTTATATCCTCCACCACCGAACTTACCGCCGGCATGAAGAATAGTAAATACAACTTCTACAGCTGGAATACCAGCTTTATGATTGATTCCTACCGGAATGCCTCGTCCGTTATCTACAACTGTGATGGAATTATCAGGATTGATTGCTACATTTATTTCTGTACAGTAACCTGCCAATGCCTCATCAACGGCATTGTCTACGATCTCATATACAAGATGGTGCAGACCACGGCTGGATGTGCTTCCAATGTACATACCTGGTCTTTTACGCACGGCTTCCAGACCTTCCAGGATCTGGATTTGGTCCGCTCCGTATTCCGTATTTGTTTCGCCCATGATATTCCTCCTGCTAATCTATTGATAAGATGTCAGGAAATAAAGATTATTTTTCCCTGATATCATGATAATGCACAGGAATTTCCAACTTAAATCACTTATTGGATTTGGTTCCTGTTTTTGAGCATAATAATACAAATTTATTATAGCACAAAATCCCTGTTTTTGCTATAAAAAAGCCATTTCCGGATGTAAAAAAAAGGGCGTATTTTCAACGAATATCCGTCAAAAATACGCCTTTTACATCCTTAAACAGCGTTTCTCTATTTCAAGTCCAGCAAAGCCTGGTAAATATCTCTTTTTGTAACTCCTCGGTCTTTCGCAACCTGTTTCATAGCCTCCTTACGAGGCATTCCCTGGTTCTCATAAATTGCCATATGTTCCTCAATCGAAATCTCTTCCCAGCTTGCCTGTGATTCCTGCTGCAGTTCTTCCCTGCTTTTTCCACGGATCACAAGAACGCATTCCCCAAGGGGTTTCTGCTCACGGTAGTAATCAAGCAGCCCCTGAAGCGTGTTATGAAAAGCAGTTTCATGTTTCTTGGTAAGCTCTCTGCAAAGAGTTACCTGTCGATCCCCTAAAGCTTCTTTTAACTCTTCTAAAGTTCCCACAAGATGATGAGGTGCCTCGTATAAAATAATCGTTCTGGTTTCGTTTTTCAGCTCCTCCAGAACCGCTTTTCTCTCTTTTTTATCTGACGGTAAAAATGCTTCAAAAGCGAATCTGCGGGTGGGAAGTCCTGATAAAGTAAGTGCCGTAATACAGGCAGCAGGTCCTGGAAGGGACGTTACTTCTATTCCCGCTTCGTAGCACATGGCAGCAAGTTCTTCTCCCGGATCTGAAATTCCAGGAGTTCCTGCATCTGTGATCAAAGCAACATTCAGACCTGACTGCATTTTTTCAATAAGGGTATATGCTTTATCAATTTTATTGTACTCATGATAGCTGGTCATAGGGGTTTTTATGTCAAAATGGTTTAAAAGCTTAATACTGTTTCTGGTATCTTCTGCTGCGATCAGATCCACTTCTTTTAATGTCCGAAGGACACGAAGTGTAATATCCTCCAGATTTCCAATGGGGGTAGCGCATAAATATAATTTACCGCTCATGTGGCTTTCTCCCTTCTTTTTTCAGATATGCTGTGGTATTTTCTCTTACACCATATCATACATTTCCAAAATTTCTTTCGTATAAACTCCTGGCTTTTCATAGACGATAAGCGGTCTTTCCACCGTAATGCGGGAATTTCCGCCTTTTAGTGCCTCGATCAGTACCATATTGGGCTCTCTGTCTATGTATGGGTAAACAAGCTGCATTCTTTTGGGCTCCAGCTTGTATTTCGTCAGAACATTCATAATTTCTGTCAGCCTGAACGGTCTGTGCACCATATAAAAACGTCCTCTGTCCCCAAGAAGTTTTGATGCCTGGCTCACTACATCCTCCAGAGTACAGAGAATTTCATGACGGGCAATTGCCTTTGGCATGTGTGGATTGGTCAGCCCGTGCTGTCCGATCATATACGGAGGATTGCATGTGACAACATGAAAAGAAGCTGCTCCGAAAATACGGACAGCCTCCTTAATATCACCTTGTCTGATACTGACTCTGTCCTCCAGGTTGTTATACTTCACACTTCGTGCGGCCATCTTAGCGCATTCTTCCTGAATCTCAAGACCTGTAAAATGTTCTCCCAAAGTTTTGGAAGCGAGAAGAACCGGAATGATACCGGTTCCGGTTCCCATATCAAGAACCCTCTCGCCCTTTTTTACCCGGGAAAAGCCTGACAGTAAAACAGCGTCCATACCAAAGCAGAATTTCTCCGGATCCTGGATGATATAATACCCGTTCTGCAGGTCATCCACCCGTTCATTCTCCTTCACAAGATCATTAATCATTTAACTTGGAATCTCCCTTTTTATCTTCCAGATCCTGCAGTTCTTTTAATTCCTGCTCGGAAACCTTAACCTTCTTTTTGCGTGAACGGAATTTCAGATCCGCTACCGGGAACTCCTGAATCTCCTTCTCATCACCAATCTCAACCACTACCTTCACAAGCTGGCGGAGAACATTCACACTCTGTACAGTTCCCTGGATTCCATCGGGAGTGGTAACAGTATCTCCGATTCCAGGAAGTCTGCGGTTCAGCTCTTCGTATGTCTCCTGCTCATTTTTCAGACAGCACATCAGTCTTCCGCATACACCGGAAATCTTAGTCTGATTCAGAGAAAGATTCTGTTCCTTAGCCATTCGGATGGAAACAGGAGCAAACTCGGAAAGATAGGTGTGACAGCAAAGACATCTGCCGCAGATTCCAATTCCACCAAGAATCTTCGTCTCATCACGTACTCCAATCTGGCGAAGCTCAATCCTGGTCTTGAAAATAGCAGCCAGATCCTTTACCAGCTGTCGGAAATCGATTCTTCCATCTGCAGTAAAGTAAAACAGCACTTTATTATTGTCAAAGGTATACTCTGCATCAATCAGCTTCATCTCAAGTCCGTGCTCACGGATCTTTTTCTGACAGATCTTAAATGCATCCTTCTCTCTTTCTCTGTTATACTGTTCTCTTTCATCATCTTCTTTCGTGGCAACACGAATTACCTCTTTCAGAGGGTGTACAACTTCATCTTCTGCCACTTCCTTCGGAGCCAGTACAACTTTTCCATATTCCACGCCCCGGGCAGTCTCTACAATTACATGATCACCCGGTTTTATTTTGTAAGTTTTCGGGTTAAAATAATATATTTTTCCAACATTCCGAAATCTTACACCAACTACTTTTGCCATTTTATTTCTCCCTGATTGTAAGGAACAGAAGCTCAAGAGCAAGCTCTGTATTTACATTTGCACGAAGACGTACCTTGGTCTTCTCAAGTGCATCCAGAATCTTCTCCAGGTTCTCGTAAGAACGCAGGCTTGCCTGTTCCCTTATATAATTTATTTCCTGTTTGAAAACAAGATTATCAACTTCCCTTGTAGCTTTGAACATCAGTACATCACGGAACCAGAACTGGAAAAGATCCAGATAGTCAGAGATATTCTGCTTATCATTGGATATTTCCTTGATTGCTTCGGTAAGCTCGTATACTTCCATGCCATCTGCATTTTTCAGAATACGCAGAGCATTCTGGGTCATATCTGCAAAATCCTGTGAAGTGGCGACCTGTTTCGCCTTGCCTATGCTGCCATGAGCATAAGAAGCGTCAATCTCTGCCTGATAATCCGGCACATGAAGATGCTCCATCAGATATTTCTTCACAAGGCCATCATCAACCACCTTCAGATCCAGGCGCACACATCTGGAACGAATAGTAGGCAGCAGTGCATCAATATTGCTTGTAAGAAGCATGATCACCGCATATTCCGGCGGCTCCTCAATAGTTTTCAGAAGGGCATTCTGCGCCTGCGGATTCATCAGCTCTGCGTCTGCAACAATATAGATCTTATAAGGACTGCAGTATGGTTTAATATCTACATCATTGATTACCTGTTCCCTGATCTCGTCAATTGTAATAACATTCGGCTTCTCATGGGTTACCATAATGATATCCGGGTGGTTCTTACCAATAGCCTTCTTACAGGAATCACAATGGCCACAAGGCTCTGTTCCACCTTCCTCGCACTGTAATGTCATGGCATATGTTCCAGCCAGCAACTTCTTTCCTGAACCAGGGTCACCTGTAAATATATATGAATGGGACACTTTCTCCGTTTGTATGGCATTTTTCAAATGTCTTATTATTTCTTCATGTCCTATAATGTCGTTAAACCCTAACATCGGAATCACCTCACCCTAATCATTTTGTACAAATACAAGATAAAGTATATTCATTAACTGCAATTCATACAATATTCTCTAACTGTATTCTCGTTATAATTCTATCATGTACGACAAAATCATGCCATACTTTTTTGTGAAACTACACGATAAATTCACGATTCATTCCGTCATATAATTAAATATACGCTCAAAGGTTCTCAAACCCAAAGGCGTTCTGTAAATCATATGTCACTTAAAAGATGCAATATATCTCACAATCTCATCCACACACTGCTCCAGATCCACATTCTGAAATCTGTGCTGTATTCCTGCATTTTCAATATTTTCTTCTGAAAAATCCTTCTGGTCTGCAAGAAAGCGTCTGCACATTTCCTCATACCGGGGCGTTTCCTGGCTTCGTTCCCGTTTCAGGGCTCTTTCCAGACGTTCGCCGTCCTCTACCTCAATATAAACCGGGCAGACATTTTCTTTGCCATAGTATTCTCTCATTTTTACATAAGATTCCAGTGTCCCGATTCCAAGATAATCGGCCTTACCAGGCTCCACCTGTCCATCATCTGCTGTAAAGTATGTCCAGATTCCATGAACTGTAGTATAAGAACGGGCTTCTATTACTTTCCCCTGGCTAAAAAACTCCTGAAATTTCCTGTCGTCCACAAAGTAGTATTGCCTGCCGTCTTCTTCCTCCGCACGGATGGGGCGTGTGGTATAAAGAACCAGTTTTTTTAACTGAAGTTCTTCGTGTGCTGCCAGCCTTGCATAAATGTGGTCCTTCCCTGACGCACTCTTTCCCATAATATAAAATATTTTTCCCATAAATTATTCAGGCAGGGGATTAAACCTCTGCCTGCTCCTTTATTACACAGATCTTTTCGTTATTTTCGCCGCAAAGACCATGTATATTCAGTCCCTGCTCCATGTATCTTCTCACATTCCTTGTAAAAAGTCCAGTTATCTGTTCTCCCGGCACAATAATAGGCGTTCCCGGTGGATATAAATAAACAAATTCTGCGGAAATCTTACCTATACTTTCTTCAAGCAGACAAAGCTGTGATGGGGATTCCATAGCCTTTGAAATGGTCATCAGCTGTTTCATGGGATCGCACTTACAGTTGCATGTTTCCCCAGCGTTTTGTGCTTCCCGGACTTTTTGTAATTCCCGGCGGTCAATCTCTTCTACAGCCTGGCAAAGCCGCGAAAACCCTTCTCTTGTATCACCCACTGTTGCCATTGCCAGCACATAATTCTCTGTGGTCATCTCCATTTCCAGATGAAATTCTTCTCGGAGAATCCTGCTAAGCTCTGGTCCATTTAAAGAACTCTGGTTGGTTGCAATAATCAGCTTGGAACGGTCGAAATCAAAAAGCTGCTGATTTTCCCGCATGATTTTTTCCTCTTCCACTGAGGGAACAAGGCGAATATACTTGCATTTGCTTAAACGAGCTCTTGCTTCTTCCAGATTTTTTGTAAATTCTTCAAATAGCCTGCTGCCGTCCCTTTCCAGTTTGTAAACGCAGGCATCCAGGCTGGACATGAGAATATAAGAAGGGCTGCTGGTTTCATAAATTCCAAGAAATCTGTGGATCAGCTTCTCATTTACCCGGTCACTGCACAAATGCAATACTGCTGTCTGGGTCATCGCCGGAAGTGTTTTGTGGAAGCTCTGTATTACAACATCTGCTCCCAGATCAACTGCCGAATCCGGAAAATAATCAGAAAACCGAAAATGTGCTCCATGCGCCTCATCTACAATCAACGGAATTCCATGTTTATGTGCAATTTCCGCAATTCTTCGTACATCTGAAACAACTCCATCGTAAGTAGGGGAAGTAATCAGAACTGCTTCGATTTCCGGGTTTGCCTCCAGGCATCTTTCCACGCGGCACGCCGAAATTTCTCCGTTTATCCCCAATTTCGGATCTGACTGTGGATAAATATAGGTGGGAACCAGTTCCCGCAGGTAAATTGCATGGTAAACCGCCTTGTGACAGTTTCTTGCAACGAGAATCTGTCCACCCTTTTTTACACAGGCTGAAATGGCAGTAAGAAGCCCTGCCGTACTTCCGTTTACACTGAAAAAGCTTGCTCTGGTTCCATATAATCTGGAAAGTGCCTTCTGTGCCTCCAGCAAAATGCCCTCAGAATGGTGTAAATCGTCAAATCCATCTATTTCTGTAATATCCCTTTCAACTGGAAAATCACCCTCTATACATGCCTTGTTTCTTTTATGTCCCGGCATATGAAAAGGGTAAAAATCTGATTTCCCATAGTTCTCCAATTTCTTATACAGTCTTTCCATCTTACCTCTCAATCTGACATTTCTGTCACTTACTGCTTACCCTTCTGCCATTTCAATGTACATCCCGCATTCGGTTCATCATACCTTAAACCGGTATCCAACTCCCCATATTGTCTCGATATACTGCGGTTTCGCATTATTATATTCTATTTTTTCACGGATTTTCTTAATGTGAACTGTAACTGTGGCAATATCTCCTACAGATTCCATATCCCAGATTTCCCTGAAAAGCTCTTCCTTGGTAAAAACTCTGTTTGGATTCTGTGCGAGAAAAGTAAGAAGGTCAAATTCCTTGGTTGTAAAAGAAGTCTCTTCCCCGTTTACCCACACACGGCGTGCGGTTTTATCAATTTTAATTCCACGTATCTCTATGATGTCATTCTTCTGTGCCGTGGAACCAATCAGACGGTTATACCGATCCATATGGGCTTTTACCCTGGCTACAAGCTCACTTGGACTAAATGGTTTCGTCATATAATCATCGGCACCAAGACCAAGCCCCCGGATTTTGTCAATGTCATCCTTCTTGGCTGAAACCATGATGATAGGTGTATTCTTTGCATCTCTTACCTGGCGGCAGATTTCAAATCCGTCTACTTCCGGCAGCATAAGATCCAGAATGATCAGATCAAAATTTTCATTCAGGGCTTTCTCCAGGCCAAGATCTCCTCTGTTGGAAATAATAACTTCAAAACCTGACAGCTCCAGATAGTCTTTCTCAAGCTCCGCAATTGCTTCTTCATCTTCTATAATCAGTATCCTGCTCATTTCATTGGTACCTCCTGGTATTTTCTAAGTACAAAATACATAATCGTGCCGATTCCCAGCCGGCTTGTGGCCCACACCTTGCCACCGTGATCCTCCAGAATCTTTTTCACTATGGAGAGTCCGATTCCGCTTCCACCCTTGGAAGAATTTCGTGAAACATCTGTGCGGTAAAAGCGGTCAAATATATAGGGCAGGTCTTTAGGACCGATTCCTTTTCCATTATCTTCAATCTCTATCTGGATAAAATCGCCTACATCCTTAATACGGATCTGAATAATTCCCTTAGGTTTGTCCATATATTTGATGGCATTGCTGATAATATTATGAATTACCCGCCGGATCTGCTCCCCGTCGGCAATAACCATAACATCTTTCTCCACATAATTGGCATAGACAAGCTCGATTCCCCTTGTCTCAAGCTCAAGCCCTACCTCTTCTGCACAGTCGGCAAAATAATCCTCTACATTTAATTTACTGAATGTATAGGGGATTCTGTTGGTATCAATTTTAGAATAAAAAGTCAGCTCATTGATCAGGTGGTCCATTTCGTTGGTTTTGTTATAAATAGTCCTTACATACCTATCCATTTTCTCCGGAGTGTCTGCAACTCCGTCCATAATTCCCTCTACGTAACCTTTTACTGCTGTAATGGGAGTTTTCAGATCGTGGGAAATGTTGCTGATCAGCTCTTTATTCTCTTTTTCTATAAGGCTTTTTTCTTCTGTGGATTCTTTCAGACGGCGGCGCATCTCTTCGAAATCCTGGCAAAGTTCAGAAAATTCATCTTTCCCTTCTACATCCAGAACAAAGTCAAGATTGCCCTCTTTGATATTCTGCGTCGCTTTTTTTAATTTAACCAGAGGCACGGCAATACTGCGGTATACCCACAGTCCGACTACCAGTGCTACAGAAATCAGAATTACAAATGCACTGATAAAAAGATCCTTCGCCATCACGTGAACTCTGCCCTGGCTGTCTGCTGATCCTGTGAGGGAAATATCATAAACAGTTTCATCACCTTCCACCTGTACCTGTGTTTTCTGCGCCTGGGACTGGCTGAAGCCATACAGGGTTGCAGCAAACAAAAGCAGAGGAAGCAGAATGATCATGGTAAATCCCAGGATAATTCTTGTTTTAAGTTTCATAACTGATTCGTCCTCTTTTTCGTTGTAATAACTTGAACTAAATTATAGCATAAACCTGCATTTCTATCTCTAAATTTTCTATTAAATCTCCTTAGAGCGTGCCCACAAAAAAACGACCTGTAAGAAACTTTATCAAAGTCTCTCCAGGTCGTTTTTTAACTTACAGCATACATTTTAATAAGGCTTTCTGCCAAATATTCCAAATATTTCTTATGCCAGATATTTCTTCAGATCCTCAACTTTGTCCAGATGCTCCCACGGAAGATCTACATCTGTACGTCCAAAGTGTCCGTAAGCAGAAGTCTGTTTGTAGATCGGACGGCGAAGATCAAGCATCTTGATGATTCCAGCAGGACGAAGGTCGAAGTTCTCACGGATGATCTCTACCAGTTTCGCATCTGATACTTTGCCTGTTCCAAATGTTTCTACGTGAACGGATGTAGGATGTGCAACACCGATTGCGTAAGAAAGCTGGATCTCGCACTTGTCAGCAAGTCCTGCTGCAACAATATTTTTTGCAACATAACGTGCTGCATAAGCTGCAGAACGGTCAACCTTTGTGCAGTCTTTTCCGGAGAAAGCACCGCCGCCGTGGCGTCCTGTTCCACCATAGGTGTCAACGATGATCTTACGTCCTGTCAGTCCACTGTCACCGTTTGGTCCACCGATAACGAAACGTCCTGTTGGGTTGATGAAATACTTGGTATCCTCATCTACCATATCAGCCGGGATAATCTCATCGAAAACATATTTCTTAATATCAGCATGGATCTGCTCCTGTGTTACATCAGGATCATGCTGTGTAGAGCAAACAACTGCATCAATACGGCTTGGTTTGCCATTCTCATCATACTCTACTGTTACCTGTGTTTTTCCATCTGGTCTTAAATATTTCAGAGTTCCGTCTTTACGAACTTTGGTAAGCTGGCGTGCAAGTTTATGTGCCATATTAATTGCATAAGGCATGTACTCTTCTGTCTCATTGGAAGCATAGCCAAACTGGATTCCCTGGTCACCTGCTCCGATAGAATCAAGCTCATCCTCATCCATCTCATTTTCTTTCTGCTCAAGTGCCTTATCAACACCCATTGCAATATCTGTAGACTGTTTATCAAGTGCTGTGATAACTGCACAGGTATCAGCGTCAAAACCAAATTTTCCACGGGTATAACCGATCTCGCGGATTGTCTCTCTTACGATAGACTGGATATCAATGCTTGCTTTTGAAGTGATCTCACCCATAACAAGTACAAGACCTGTTGTAGTAGCGGTCTCGCAGGCAACACGGCTCATTGGATCCTGTGCTACTAAAGCATCGAGAATGGCATCGGAAATCGCATCACAGATTTTGTCCGGATGGCCTTCAGTTACTGATTCGGATGTAAATAAAATTTTCTCCTTGTTTTCCATTTCTTTTTTGTTTTCCTTTCTTCTGTGGAATGGGAATGTATGCATTTTTCTATACGAATTTTCCCGAAAAAAAGAACAGCCCGGACAAGCGGACTGTCTTATAAACGACGTTTTATATAAACAATCCTCTTATTGTTCGACGTAATCGCTCAGGTTGGCACCTTCCTCTCACAATGAGGGGTTGCCGTGGCTTCATAGATCCTATGTATCTCCACCACTCTGAATAAAAGGCTATTCTTCAGTTTTCCTGTTGCAAGCAATACAATATACTGATTGCTTATAAATGTCAATAGACATTTTGTTTTATATGACTAATTTATTACGATTTCTTTAAATCAGCCTACTCTGAGACGAAATTTCTGAATTTCTTTCTCACTGGAAACTCTCTCAATCTCTGCTCCAAGGCTGCGAAGCTTCTCTTCGAAATTCTCATAGCCACGCTGGATATAAACAATGTCATCAACAATGGTGATTCCTTCTGCTGCCAGACCTGCAATAACAAGGGCTGCACCAGCACGAAGATCAGGTGCGCTTACTCTTGCACCAGTGAGCTTCTTCACACCATCGATAATAGCAGAATTTCCTTCAACCTTGATACAGGCTCCCATTCTGGAAAGCTCATCTGCATATTTGAAACGATTCTCAAAAATACTCTCTGTTACAATGCTGGTTCCCTCTGCAAGTGCCAGAGTAACAGCAATCTGCGGCTGCATATCAGTAGGATATCCCGGATACGGAAGAGTCTTAACATGGGTACGGTGAAGCTTGCCTGCAGCGCGTACACGTACTGCATCGTCAAATTCCTGTACTTCACAGCCGATTTCCTCAAGTTTCGCTGTGGTTGCCTCAAGATGCTTCGGGATAACATTCTTTACAGTAACATCACCGCCGGTAGCTGCAGCAGCAAACATAAAGGTTCCTGCCTCAATCTGATCCGGAATGATGGAATATTCTGTGCGGTGAAGTTTCTCCACACCTTTGATACGGATCACATCTGTACCTGCACCTTTAATATTGGCTCCCATGCTGTTCAGGAAGTTGGCAACATCAACTACATGTGGCTCTCTGGCAGCGTTCTCAATAATGGTACGTCCCGGTGCTAAAGATGCAGCCATCATAATATTAATGGTAGCTCCAACTGAAACCACATCAAGGAAAATATGGCTTCCATGAAGGTTAGATGCCTCTGCAACAATAGCTCCGTGAAGGATATCTACCTTTGCGCCAAGTGCACGGAATCCCTTCAGATGCTGGTCAATAGGTCTGCTGCCGATATTACAACCACCTGGAAGGGGTACTTCAGCTCTCTTATATTTACCAAGTAATGCACCAAGAAGATAGTAAGATGCACGGATCTTCTTGATATATTCATAATCTACGCTCACATCACCGATAGTAGAACCATTGATTTTAACGGTTGACTTATTAATTCTGTCAACCTGCGCGCCAATGCCTGCAATTGCTTCAAGTAAAACATTAATATCTCTTACATCTGGCAGATTCTCAATGAGGATCGTCTCATCCGTCATAATAGCTGCTGATAAAATAGCCAGAGCTGCATTCTTCGCACCAGCTATCTCTACTTCACCAACAAGCGGATTTCCACCTTTAATCACATATTGTTCCATAACACACCTCTATTATTTTCACTCCGTGAGCACAGTCGTGCTCTCCTTGGTCTACAGTTCTGTCTGTAGTGTTTCCAAAAGTGCCTGCAGACTTGCTTCCAAATCTTTCCCTTCCTCGTCCACTACAATGTCTGCATATTTCTCATATAAAGGAATCCGTTCTTCATACAGACTCTCTAAAGTCTGTCCTTCCTTCAAAACAACGCCTCTTTGTTTAAGGTTTCCAAGTCTTTTTTCAAGAGACTGCAAAGAAAGCCGAAGGTAAACGACTTTCCCAATAGATTTCAGATGTTCCATCGCTTCACTGCAATACACCACACTTCCCCCTGTGGCAATCACAGTATTCTCTGTTTCAATAGACGCATTCACGCGGTTCTCGATGGCCTTGAAACCTTCTTCTCCTTCTTCATCAAGTATCTGATAAAGATGTCTTTTTTCTTCTTTTTGTATTAAAAGGTCTGAATCTAAAAATTCATATCCAAGTATTTTCGCAAGAACAACGCCCAGTGTGCTCTTTCCTGCACCGGGCATTCCAATTAGTGTAATATTATTCATATTCATTCGATATTCCTTATAATTTTAACACAAAATTAATATTATTGCAATACCATTAAAAAGGCCCTTTATTTCTGCGGCTTTTTGCGATTTTTCCCCTTCTTTACGCTATAGCCGAAAGTGCCCAGTTTTTTGCCAAGTCCCAGGTATTCTCCATGGGAATAAACAATGGGGTGTGACTGGTTAAACTGAAATTTTTTATTTTTGTCCATATAGGCTTCATCAGCATGCACAGCCACTACATCAGCAAGAAACATGTGATGTGAACCTAATTTTTCAATTTTTCTCACCTTACACTCAATATTAACTGGAGATTCCCCGATCATGGGAGCTTTCACATGATCTGCTTTCTCCTTTGTAAGATGTAGCTGCTGGAATTTATCAACATCTCTGCCGGAACGCACACCGCAATAATCAGTTGCATACGCCAGTTCTTCTGTAGTCAGATTCAGGACAAATTCCTTTGTCTTGCACAGCATATCGTAAGAAAATCTGCTTGGCCTTACGGAAATTGACACCATAGGCGGGTTGGTACACACCGTACCAGCCCACGCCACTGTTATTATATTATCATTGCCCTCTCCATCTGTAACGCTGACCATTACAGCCGGAAGAGGATAAAGCATATTCCCAGGTTTCCAGGTCTGCTTTGCCATAGTATTCTCCTCTTTTACATCAGTTAAAATCGTTGGCCATGATCTGCGCTGCTTCCATCATTGCCGGAATCAGCTGTTTCTTACGGGAAACAACGCCCTTTAACTGGAAGCTGCCATCCTCTGGCTCCTGCTTAAATGCAATGCGTCCCATTTCTTCGCTTCCTTCACCGTAATAGATCACATCTGAAGATTCATCCATAATGTTGGTAAGCATAAAGTAAACACGGCTGATTCCATGACGTCCACATTCGCTTACCATAAACGGTTTCAGGCGCTCCTTGATTTCCTCAAGCTCTTCTTTGTCCATGGAACTGATCTGGCCAACACCAAATGCCACATTTCCTTCTGCAATAAATTTCTTGTAATCCTGATAGAAAATTTCCTCTGGTGCTTTGTCCTTCAGATTGCTTCCTGCCTTAAACATTTCTCTTGCAAAATCTTCAATGCGGATATCTGCAATCAACGCCAGCGCACTTGCAGCAATTTTATCCTGCTGGGTGCATGTTGGAGAACGGAACATTAAAGTATCAGAAATAATAGCAGCGCAAAGAAGTCCCGCAATCTTAGGTGGAATCTCAAGTCTCTGCTCATCATAAATTCTGTAAAGAATGGTCGCAGTACATCCAACAGGCTCATTTCTGAAATTAATAGGTTTCATAGTCTCAAGAGAACCAAGCTTATGATGATCGATAATTTCCAGGATTTCTGCCTTTTCAATATTATCAACAGCCTGGTCTTTCTCATTATGATCTACCAGAATCACCTGTTTCTTGTGCATATCCAGGAAATTACGTCTGGAAATAGTTCCCACACATTTTCCCCGCTTATTGATAACCGGGAAAGCACGGTGACGGTGTTTGATCATAACATCCTGAATATCATCTGTAAAGTCCTCTGTGCTAAATGTAACCAGATTGTCCTTTTTCATTACATAGTTGACTGGAATACTCTGATTTATCATTCTTGCAATGGTATAAGTGTCGTATGGTGAAGTAATGATGATAATCTGCCGTTCATGAGCTTTCTGAATAACTTCTTCGCAAACCTGAATATTCATTCCCACAATAATGCAGCTTACATTCAGTTCGATAGCTTTTAGCTGATCCTCTTTACGGTTTCCAAGAATGACCATATCGTTTTCTTCGATGTAGTCTTTCATCATTTCCGGATCTGCTGTGCCGATAAGAATTTTTCCCTTGGTAAAATAGCCGTGGCCATTTCCTTCTACGATCTCACCGTCCAGGGTATCTTTGATCTTGTTATACTGGGTTCTGGCGTTGGCAAGAAGATAGCTGTCTTTGGTATCCATGTAAACATCTGCGATATCTCCGATGGTTACAATTCCTTCCAGTTCATCCTCACTGTTGCAGATAGGAAGGGTAACAATTCCCTTATTCTGCATCATATCCCATGCATTTTTCAATGACATGGTGCGGTCAGCATCCGGCTTTGGACGGATATCCATATCTTTTACCTGAGTTCCGATGTTTCCCAGATAAGCCGGTGGCTGTACTCCGAAGCGGTTCAGCACATACTGGGTTTCTTCATTAATCTGACCTGCACGCCTTGGAATGTAACGCTTGGTCTGGGTGGTTCTGTTTTTAATATCTGCATAGGCAATTGCGGAACAAATAGAATCCGTGTCAGGATTTTTGTGTCCCATTACAAATACTTTCTGATTCTTCATTCACATTCTTCCTTCTGAATTAGAGCATGTTTGAAAAAGGCTTTCTGCAAGATACTGCAAAGCAGGGCATGCAGATTACGGGAATAATTTTTCAAACAGGCTCTGGTTAATATCTGCAAGTTTTCTATAGCATTTCAATGATTTCAATTCAGCTTAATATTTGCAAATAAAGAGCCAAGTGTTGTGGTTGCCTCTTCCCCTGACTGCGGAATCATAATTTCTTCCTCTTCCACTTCTTTTGCCATCATGTCAGTAGCTTCTTTAATGCTAAGACTTAATTTTCCATCTTTTACTGCAGTTACTTTTACCTTCACTTTATCGCCAACTGCAAGAACTTCAGATGGTTTGCGGATTCTTTTTTCACAGATCTGGGAAATATGGACCAGACCGGATACACCGTTTCCAAGATCAACGAAAGCGCCGTATGGCTGAAGGCTTTCCACAGTTCCTTCTGTAACAAAGCCTGGCTGAATGTTGGAAATTTTATTCTTTCTTTCCTCTTCTGCTTTCTGTCTTAAAATCTCTTTTGCAGAAAGGATCAGTTTTTTGTCATCTTTATTTACATCAATAACCTGTACCTGAATACGTTTGTTCAGATATTCGTTAGTATCTTCCACATAGTTAAGTGCAAGCTTGGATGCCGGAATAAAACCGCGGACGCCTTCCACATAAGCTACTGCACCGCCGTTTACCACGCCTTTTACTACTACGTCAAGAACTTCACCGGAAGCTTTCAGCTCCTTTAATTTGTCCCATGCAAGAACATCTGTTGCCTCTACTTTTGATAAAAGAATGTTTCCATTTCCATCGTCTGTTCTTACAACAGTTGCGGAAACTTCATCTCCAGGATGAACTTCTTCCTTCACATTAAAACCAGGTTCTCTGCTGTAATCCTCAACCGGGATGATTCCCTCTGCATAATATTTCAAATCTACAATAATCTCTTTATCATCTACACTTACAACTGTTCCGGTGAGAATATCACCTTCTTCAATTTTCTTAAAAGAAGCTTCCAGTTCAGCTTCGTAATCTTTCATACTTTCTGACATAATGTTCACTCCTTAATACTCAATTTTTTTATTTTCATGTAATCAAATTATAATCCTTAGACATTAAATTTGCTACATTGTAACACAGAATAAATTCAATAAAAAGTGTTGTAGAACCATTTTTTTCAAAATACAGGAAAAAGTCCCCAGTATTTGCGGTACTCGGGACTTTGCTCTCTTGTCCATATGGATTTCCAATAAACACTCCTGTCAGAAGTTCTTTCTTTCAATGGTTCTACTGCAATCAGATTCCCAAATCTCATTCCTGTAAGATTTTGTCTGCCGCCATTTTGAAAACACAGCTCTCCCAATCCCATATACCGGAGAAAATGGTTGATTTTCACCACCCGGTTCGTCACAGTTCCCGGCGCTACTCCCTGCATGACCTGCTGCCTTTTCCACTCTGCCAGCACTTCTTTTGTCAATATGCCATCGTTGTTTTCTGCGTCCGATTTAATACCAAACCATGTGCAAAACAGATTCTAATACCTCACCACAACTTTCCCCCAGATTCCGGAAGCGACCGGCTCTTTCACCATCTGGCGTTCCCTCCAGTTCAGAACACGTTCTGCCCTTCCCTGGTTCAAATGCCCTGTATTATAAGGCCACTGTGGAATAATTGTTTCTTTTATTGTTTCCGGCTGATGCTGGGGATCAATTGCCTGATTGATGAGAAGATTTTCAGCTGTAATCTTCAGTATATTCTCTCCGGCTTTCAATAGACCGGTAATTTCAAGCATATGAGGATGCATCAGGATCACACCTGCTGCCACGCCATTTACATTGACTGCTGCCGTTTCCCCCAGATGCTCCAGACCAAGAAATACCTTTTTCCCATCCATCTCATCCAGTTCTTCCTGTGAAAGAACAAATTTCTTCTCGTATTCTCCCCCGCCGGAATAATATTTCAAAGCTTCATTCTTTTCCCAGCTTTCCAGTTTTTCATATTCTCTGTGGAAATGAAGTGCCTCCACATTTAAAGTCCAGTTTTCGGAAATATCCAGCTCTCCGGTGAAATTCTCCTGGAGGGCATCCTTTGCCGGATTTACTGTTACTTCATCCTGAATATTTTTTCCAAACACAAATACCAGAGACTCAAAAGGCTTGAAAGTAAGAGAAATTGTGGTTCCCTTTTCCTCTTTTCTTACCTCGCTGACTGCTCTGGTCTTTCCATTCATAAGATCCAGCACCATCACATTTTCAGTCTGTCCACAGAAAGTAACTTCTTCTTTGCACCATTCCCGGCTGATATTGGAAAGGAAATAAATATCAGTATCCACATCCTGCTGATGCACATAACCAATTTTCCCCTTATGCACCTTTAGCACCACATCTTTTTCCACACAGGAATTAAGTGCGGCAACTACAGCTTCCAGACTGTCCGCTGTACAGATACACTCCTGTTTTTCCAGCATCCGGTTAAAAACTTCTTTTACGTATTGGCTGTTTTCCTCAAACTTCAGCAATCCGCAGCTTTTAAGAGGTGTATGTCCCTTGCAGATTACTTTCCTTCCAGACTGTGCAAATTTTTCAATATCTTTTGCACTTTCTGCCGGGAGCCGGTCCGTTTCCAAAAGCAATAATGCCTGATAACCGCGGCTCTCCAGATCTTCCAATGCCTCATCATTCACATAATCAAACCAGAATCCTGCTTTCTGGATTCCATCCACCATAGCAGTGGTGAGACGTTCCTCCAGCTTCATGCCGATATGAATATCGGACATTGGATTTTCTGCCCAGATATCAGGTTGTGGTAAATAAATTGCAAGAGGAACCTTTGTTTTGCCTTTCTGTAAAAAGGTACATACACGATGAATGTAATCACTCATATGGGGATAATGTTTCCACCAGGTATTTTCATGATTGATCTGACTGGATGCATAAAAGCTCCATCCCGGATGACCTGCATTTTCCGGCGAATAAGCATAACCATGATTGATGATCTGATTCATGCCATCCAGGAAAATGCTGTCTACTGCTGCCTTCATGATTTCCAGTGTTACAATATATCTGGGGAAACGAAGCCAGGTAAAGGACTCATTTGAAATAATCTTTTTCCCGTAAATATGTCCTGAAGAAGATGCCAGCCTGCGGTGGATGGTGTTTACCTCGTATCTGTCAAAAGCAGAAAAGGTTTCACCTTCCGGCACATCTGCCGCGCCATAGGCTTTCAGAATATCTCCCCAGGTTCCGTGAGCCTGGATCCTGGAAGTTTTGCCATTTTCATGGCACCACTTTGTAAGCTCCTGGAAAAAGTTTTCCACGGTCAGCTCGCCCAGAGTTTTGTTGAAATCATAGCGGACAAGATCTGTCATTCCCTCAATTTCGCCCCACAATGCATAAATGTAAGGACGAAGTTCATATCCTCTTCTTTTTCTGAATTCCTCATAAATGATATCTGTCCAGTTTTGTCCAAATACTTCAATGGAATCACAGAAATAAGACCGGATCCATTTGCCTGCATTTTTCTCAATAGGATCACCGCCCTGCTCCAGGAAAAACCGAAGTGCATCTTTTCTGTCATGGTCGATGATCAGTCCGTCTCCCCCAGGAAGAGGCTTCAATACAGTCTGTCTTTTGTCATTTGATATAAAAATAACAATTTTATAACTGCCTTCTGGAACCTTTATTTTCTCCAGTTCCTTTCCCCATTCCCAGTTAAACAGATATTTATCTTTTACCAGATCTGTAATGTCCTGTATGGTTTCCGGCACCATTTTGGAATGTTCCATTTTTCCGATGACACAGCCCACACATTTTCCATAAAGTCTTGTAGTAAAATCATAAGAAAACTCACAGGGGCCTTCCACATCAATGGTGTACGGAATTATATTTGGGGCACTTAATTCTTCCGGGACAAAAGGACCGCCAAAAGGCCAGGAAGAACCAAGTGTCATATCAAATGTCATATTTCTTTTGTGCGCTTCTTCTGCTGCAAAAGCAATATAATCAAAATATTCCGGAGACAAATAAAAATGGTTCTTTACATTTTTTTCCGGATCATCCGGCTCTACAGGGTACAGGATCTGCAGCTCCACGCCGCCAATTCCTGCTTCTTTCATAAAATCCAGTTCTCTTGTAATTTCCTCACGGGTAACTGCACAGCCAAACCACCACCATCTTGTACAAACTCTTGTGCTATCAGGTGGATTGGTCATCATTTCCATGATCTGGTGATTCCGGTTCTCCATCCTATTGTTCCTCTTTTCTCATCATCCTCTGATTTCTTCAAAAACAGGTTCAGCTTCTCCAAGCTCAATGCAAACAGCATAATATCTGCTCTTTCTTAACTCTTCCGTTAATTCAACCTCAATAATGCTGTCACCTTCGCAGACTTTTCTTGCACAAACTTCAAGCGGAGTATGATCTTTCACTAAATATGCGCCCTTTACGCTGTTTGCAATTCCAAGAAGTTCAATACGCATTCTCGGTGCAAGCATATGTACATAAAGTTTGTGGTCTTTGCCGGTAAGCTCAGCCCACTGAAGTTCATATGGATAAACGCCTACGCATTTTGTTCCGAAAATTGCCTCTTCATTTTCACGGACATATTTTCCAACTTCAGACAGAATACGGATGCTCTCTTTCGGAACATTTCCGTCTTTGTCCGGTCCGATGTTCAGAAGATAATTTCCGCCACGGCTTACAATCTTCAGAAGGAGACGTAAAAGCTCATCAGGATCTTTCCAGTTATGGTCATCTTTATTGAAGCCCCAGGTATCATTAAGAGTTGCCGGTACTTCCCAGTCTCTTTCGATTGGCAGTCTTGGGATAAAGTTATCTCCTGTGGTCATGTAATCCCCAAGTCCGTTTCCAATACGTCCGCTGATCAGGCAATCTGGCTGTAAGCTGTGTACCAGTTCTGCAAGGCGCGCTGACTGTGCTTCGGTCATTTCCATTGGAGTATCAAACCAGATAATAGAAATTTTTCCATACTGGGTAAGAAGCTCTTTTAACTGCGGAATACATTTTCTTTCCAGATATGCGTCAAAATCTTTCACAGAGCTGTCCTGTCCGTACATAAATCCATCCGGATCATCCCAGTCCTGAGCCTGTGAATAATAAAGTCCCAGTCTCATGTCATATTTTTCACATGCAAGCTGAAGCTCTTTCAGAATGTCTTTTCCGTATGGGGATGCTTTCACAACATTGTAATCAGAGCATGCGCTGTCCCACATTGCAAAACCTTCGTGATGTTTTGTGGTAAATACCATGTATTTCATGCCCCACTCTTCTTTTGCCATACGAACGATCTCGTCAGCATTAAAGCTCTGCGGGTTAAAAAGCTCTGCCAGTTTTTCATATTCCGGTGCCGGGATGTGAAGGTAATTCATGATCCACTCAGCAATTCTGTCTGTTTTTACGCCTTTGTATTCTCCGGCTAAAATAGAGTAAAGTCCCCAATGCATGAAAAGTCCGTATTTCGCTTCTCTAAACCAATCTTTTCTTGTATCTGTCATTTTCTTATCCCTCTCCTGTAAATTATAAATTTTATTTTGATCATATCAGGGGCAAAAGGCCAAAAAACCTTTTACGTTTGCATGATAAGGTATCATCACTTCTCAAAGTGACAGCAAGCCACAAAATGTCCCGGAGTCACCTCTTTTAATTCCGGCTGATAATTCGGACACTGACCATCTTTCTCATAACATCTGCTGTGGAATCTGCAGCCTTCTGGCGGGTTGATAGGGCTTGGTACATCTCCTGATAAGATGATTCGATTCTTTGTATTTTTCTCCCCGATCACCGGTGCTGCGGAAAGCAGTGCCCTTGTATACGGGTGAAGGGGATTCTTGTAAAGCTCTTTCTTCGGTGCGATCTCCACCAGCTTTCCAAGATACATAACACCAACACGGTCACTGATATGTTTTACAACATTCAATCCATGTGCAATAAACAGATAAGTCAGATCCATTTCCTCTTTCAGCTCATCCAGAAGGTTCAAAACCTGTGCCTGAATGGAAACATCCAGTGCAGAAACAGGCTCATCACACACGATCAGTTTCGGATTTACTGCAAGTGCTCTTGCAATTCCAACCCTCTGTCTCTGACCACCGGAAAACTCATGAGGGTAACGGTTTCTCTGATGATAAGCAAGACCTACTTTATTCAGCAGCTCTTTTACTCTTCCTTCCACTTCATTTGCAGGAAGAATATGGTTAATGATCATCGGCTCGGCAATAATATCACCGATGGTCATCTTTGGATTCAGGGATGCATAAGGATCCTGGAAAATAAGCTGAATACTGGTACAATATTCTCTTCTCTGATTTTCCGGAAGTGCTGTCAGGTCTTTTCCTTCAAAAAGAATCTGTCCGCTTGTTGGACGGTAAAGGTCTACCAGCATTTTTCCTACTGTGGTTTTTCCGCATCCAGACTCACCAACCAGACCGAAAGCCTCGCCTTTGTTAATGGAAAAAGATATCTGATCAACGGCTTTCAGAATCTTTTTGTTTCTTCCGAAAAATCCGCTTCCAAGATTAAAGTATTTGGAAAGATTTTTGGTTTCAAGAAGTACTTCACTCATTTGGCAGCTCCCTCCTTTCCTTCTTCCTGTAAAAAGCATCTTACTTTGTGACCGTTATATTCTTTTAACTGCGGCATTTCTTTTTTACATCTTTCCATGCAGTTTTCACAACGGTCAGAGAACGGACATCCAGCCGGCATATGTAACGGGTTGGGAACCATTCCCTTAATCATGTACAAAGGACCGTCATCCTCTGCTTCCAGTCTTGGAATAGATTTCAGAAGACCGATAGTATATGGATGAAGAGGATTCTCAAAAAGCTCATCAGCTGTTGCCTCTTCCATGATTTTTCCACAATACATAACTGCTACACGGTCTGCCATTTCTGATACAACACCCATATCATGAGTGATCAGAAGCACTGCCATGTTAAATTTCTTTCTCATGCTGTCAAGCAGTTCCAGAATCTGGGCCTGAATGGTAACGTCAAGTGCAGTGGTAGGCTCATCTGCGATAAGAAGCTCAGGATCACAGGCAAGTGCCATGGCGATCATAACTCGCTGTCTCATACCACCACTCATCTGGTGGGGATAATCCTCTGCCCTTTCTCTTGCAGAAGGGATTCCAACTAATTCCAGCATCTGCACGGCACGCTCATAAGCCTCTTTTTTGCTCATTTTAGTGTGGCGCAAAATGCTTTCCATAATCTGATATTTAATTTTGTATACAGGATTCAGTGAAGTCATTGGCTCCTGGAAAATCATGGAAATACGGTTTCCTCTGATTTCCTGTAATTCTTCTTTACTTTTGTTTCTTAAGTCCTCGCCGTTGTATAAAATTTCTCCTCCTGCGATTTTTCCAGGATCCTGGAGAAGTCCCATAACAGACAGGGAGGTTACACTTTTACCGGAACCGGATTCTCCAACCAGTGCAAGAATCTCACCTTTGTCTACATGAAAGCTCACATCATCAACAGCATGTACGATTCCTTTTTTTGTTTTAAATTCTGTGCGGAGATTTTTTACATCTAAAAGCATTCCCTTCTTCCCCCTATCTCTTTCTTGATTTTGGATCCAGGGCATCATTTAATCCGTCACCAAACATGTTAAATGCAAGAACAGTTAAAGTGATTGCAATTCCCGGGAATATCAAAGTGTATGGTGCAGAGAAAATATATCCTTTTGCACGGCCAAGCATATCGCCCCATTCTGCCATAGGCGGCTGTACACCAAGTCCTAAGAAACCAAGTGCTGCAGTATCCATAATTGCAGAAGAAACACCAAGAGTTGCTCTTACAATAATAGGAGAAATAATGTTTGGAAGAATGTGCTTGAATATGATTCTCTTATCTTTATTTCCAACGACCTTTGCAGCCTGTGCATAGTCACTTTCTTTCGCAGATAAAACACTGCCTCGGGTAATACGTGCGTATTCCGGAATGGATACAACACCGATTGCAATGATTGCCTTGTCCATACCTTTTCCAAGTGCAGCCATCAAAGTGATTGCAAGAAGAATAGATGGCGTGGAAAGCATAATGTCCATAAAACGCATGATAACAGTATCTACAGCTCCACCCTTATATCCGGCAAAAGCTCCAATGATAACGCCGATACCGGCTGAAAATACAACAACTGCAAAACCTACAAAAAGTGAGATTTTTGTTCCGTCAATTACACGGCTGAAAATATCTCTTCCCAGCTCATCTGTTCCGAACCAGTGCTGTGCACATGGAGTCATAAAGCTTTCTGACATACTGGACATATCCGGGTTATAGGGCAGGATCTGAATACCTGCAAGATCTGCGATCCAGGTAACCAGAGCTACCAGAATTAAAAATATAACAATAAACATACCGGCCAATGCGGTTTTATTTTCTTTCAGGGATTCCCAAATGGCCTTCAGCTCAGACTCAGGTTTTTCTACCTGTAATTCTTTTTCACTCATCATCAGCCCTCCTTACTTACATATTTGATTCTTGGATCCAGGAAGGTGTATATAATATCCACCAGAAGATTTACAAGTACATAAATGGTTGCGATCATAAGAACAGCACCCTGTACTACCGGGAAATCTGATTTCATAACGCAGTTTACAATATAGGAACCGATTCCCGGCCAGGAGTAAACTGTCTCTGTCAGTACAGCACCGCCAAGAAGGCTTCCGAACTGAAGTCCGATAACTGTAACTACCGGGTTTAAAGAAGTACGAAGTACATGTTTGTTAATAACTGTTTTTTCTCTTAATCCTTTTGCTCTTGCAGTTCTTACATAATCCTGATGCATGCTGTCAAGCATACTGGTTCTTGTAATACGTGTAATAATCGCCATGGAATAAAGACTTAATGTAACTGCCGGAAGTACCATATGCTTCAGAGTATCTGCAGCACCTTCCCAGTTTCCTGTAATAATGCAGTCCAAAAGTGTAAATCCGGTCACAGTATCCGGTCTTAAAAGGGGATCAATCTGTCCACTTGACGGAAGCCAGTGAAGTGTTCCGGAAAAAATAATGATCATAATAATTCCAAGCCAGAAGATCGGCATGGAAACACCCAAAAGTGCAATAATTCTGCCGCCTACATCAAAGATGGAGTTCTTCTTTACTGCGGATATGACACCCAGCAGCACACCAAAGACGGACGCCAGGATGATGGCAACGATGGCCAGCTCAATAGTTGCAGGAAATCTGGACATCAGCTCATCCCAGACTGTTTTGTTTGTGTAATAGGAATTTCCAAAATCGCCGTGGAACACGCCCTTCATATAATTCAGATACTGAATATAAACCGGCTCATTCAAGCCGTTTGCCTCTCTCCACTCTTCCATTGTTTCCATAGTTGCATGCTGTCCCAGTACGATAGGAGCCGGATCCGGTGAAAAGACTCGCATAATGATAAATACGATAATGGAAACTCCAAGCAATACCGGCACAAGCATTAAAATACGTTTTGTAATATACTTTGCCATAGTTACCTCCTAAATTAAAAATATCCAGGGGGCAGATACAAGGTACCTGTTCCCCTGGAAACTGGTTACTGTTCACTTAGTTCACAGCAACACGCTCTGCGATGCACAAAATCATGTTACCAGTTACTTCCTGGCAATCTGTTTATTTTTTTGTAACCCCCGCTAATTTTGTTGCCTGTGCAACATGATAGAAGAATCCATCTACATTTGTACTAACACCGCAAATAAAGTTAGAATGGGAAATCGGAAGGATTGGAGAATCCTCAGCGATGATCTTCTCACACTCTGTATAAATTGCGCTTCTCTCGTCACCTACAGGAGTAACCAGACCTTTGGCGATCAGGTCATTGTATTCATCATTGTGATAATGTGAATAGTTCATGGAAACATCATCTGTTGCAAGAAGGTTCAGGAAGTTATCCGGGTCACCGTTATCTCCGCCCCATCCGGCAAAGATCAGATCATAATCTCCATCCTGTGCTTTTGATTTAAAGGTTGTCCAGTCATAAGCATCGATTGTACACTCAACACCTACGTTTAACAGATATCCCTGAACTGCCTCTGCAAGAGTTTTACCTCCGGCTGTGTTGTAAGGTCTTGCTGTATCATAGGTCAGGATATGTAAGGATGTGATTCCCTCATCTGCCAGTGTCTGTTTCGCTGCATCTGGATCATATGCCGGCTGTGAAATGCTTGCATCGTATCCTGGAAGTGTAGTCGGAAGAAATGTGGTAGCTGGCTCATCATATCCTTTGTAAAGTGTCTGAACAAGCTCTGGAACATTGATTGCTTCAGCAACTGCCTGGCGTGCTTCTTTGCTTGTCATAGCACCATCTGTTGTATTAAATGCCATGTAGTTGGTCATCATGGCCTCGTCCTGCTGAACGATGTTTCCGGCAGCAGTGATCTGATCTACTACGTTGCTGTCAACGCCATCGATGATATCTGCTTCGCCGTTGTTTAAAGCGATAACTCTTGCGGAGTTGTCTTTGATGATTTTAAAGATTACGTTCTTAGTCTTAGCTGGCTCTCCCCAGTAATCTTCGTTACGCTCAAGGATGACATCCTGCTCAACATCCCAGCGGACAAATTTGTAAGGACCAGTTCCGCATGGAGCCTGTGTTACGTCGTTATTGTTATCCTCAAGAGCCTTCGGGCTTACGATTGGAGAACCTTGTACCATAGCAAGGTTTGCAAGGAAAGGAGTCTGTGCCTCAGTCAGGTTAATGGTTACTGTGTAATCATCGTCTACAACGATATCTTTAACAGAACCGAAAATGAAACCTGCATAGCTCATATTCTCGGTAGCGTTGCCTGGAAGCTGTCTGTCATAGTTGATCTTAACTGCTTCTGCATTAAAGTCTGTACCGTCATGGAACTTAACGCCCTGTCTTAAATGGAATGTGTAAGATAATCCGTCATCGCTTACATCCCAGCTCTCTGCCAGACATGGTACGATTTCTGTAGAATCGTCTGCATATTTTACCAGACCTTCGTAAATGTTGGTATTGATCTTGGTAGACTCTCCGTCATCAGCCAGTGCCGGATCAAGGCTTCGTGGATCTGATGCCTGGGCAAAAATAAGGGTATCACTTGCATCTGCTGCAAATACGGTAGCTCCCATTCCCATCATGGTTGTTGCTGTGATTGCAAGTGACAGGAAAATGCTCATAAACTTCTTTCTCATTCTGTAGGTCCTCCTTTTGTAATTACGACTTGAAACCAGTTATCAGGTTCAAAAATTCAAAGACTTCACCATGCAATCATGAATGTTTTTGCCTTTTCGTCCTGATATCATCATTTTAATAGTTTCATGTGGTGATATGGTACAGTGGTAGCACCACTTTTTTTTTATCATAATAACGGCTTTCCTTATATTTGTCAATACAATTCCGTGCAATTTTTACAATTATTGGAATACGCTTCCGTTCTTCTGCTATCAGCTTATTTATCATAGTAATCAACAATCTTGGAATCCAACTCCAGAATGTTATTGTATGCGTCCTCAATACCCTTGATATCCTGATTTCGGATAGCAGTAAGAAGCTGGCGGTGATAGGGAATGGTTTCTACGCAAAGCTCCTGGTTCTGGGGAAGGACACTGTAATAGGTGTCAAAAGTTTCAATCATATCCTCGATCATCTGTGAAAGCATTTTGTTGCCTGATTTATCAACCAGCAGACCGTGAAACTTTTTGTCCTCTTCGTATAAAAAGCCTCCGTCAGCTGCTGCCTTTTTCTCAATTGCCTCAAGATAGCCTGCAAGCTCCTGAAGTTCTTTTTCTTCCAGCTTCTTCATGGAAAGCTTAACTGCATATTTCTCCAGCTCCACCTTAATATTCAGCATTTCCATGTAGTTAATCTTCACAAACTCCATATACAGGGAATTGTCCTGTGTTTCTTCTGCAACAAAGGTTCCAGCTCCCATCCTCACTTCTATAATTCCCTGATTCTCCAGCACACGGAGTGCCTCGCGGACAGAATGCCGTCCGGTTCCAAGCTGCTGGGATAATGCACGCTCTGATGGCAGGCGGTCACCTGGTTTCAGATTATTTTCCCGTATGTAACCATGGATGGCATCTGCAATTTTTACATAAAGCAGGTCCTTGGACACGGGTGTCATAAGAGCAATTTCTTTTTTCATCTGTTTCTCCTGTAAATTTTGTATTATACTAACAATTAATTACAATTATAAACGTAATCATATAATTTTCAATGATTATTATAATATCAGACATCCAAAGGCTGATTTCAGAAAGCGAGGACAATGTAATGAAATTTGGACACCAGATTTTAAAGTACCGTGAAGATATCATTCGTGATCTTACAGAGCTTATTGCCGTTCCATCTGTATGCACAGATCCGGTTCCCGGCAAACCATTTGGAGAAAACAGTGCAAAAGCTCTGGAAACAATTCTGAACATGGCGAAGAAGCTTGGCCTTAATACCACCAATGTTTCCAACTATGCAGGTGATGCACGCTATGGCGAAGGGGAAGATTTCGTAGACGTACTTTCCCATGTGGATATTGTTCCTGTAGGAAAAGGCTGGGACTCTGACCCGCTTAAGATGATCGAAAAAGACGGATATTTCTATGGCCGCGGCGTAGCTGATGATAAAGGTGCTTCCATCATTTCCCTTTACTGCCTGAAAGCTCTGAAGGATGCGGGTATTCAGGGAAAACATACTATCCGTACAATTTTCGGCGGCGGCGAAGAAATCGCCAGCAATGACCTTGATGTTTACTACGAAAAAGAAGGCTTCCCTGTCATGGGATTCACCCCGGACTGCTGCTATGGAATCTGCCACTGTGAAAAAGGAATTTTACGTGCAGACTTTGTTTCAGAAACACCGGCAGCCTCCTGCGTTAAGGAATTTCATGCAGGTACTGTTGTGAATGCAGTTCCGGCAGAAGCTACAGCTATACTTGAATGCACAGATACACAATATGAAAAATTAACACAGCTTACAGCAGATAAAGATTTCTCCCTGGAAAAAGACGGTTCTTCTGTCACAGTGAAATCCTTTGGAAAAGCTGCTCATGGCGCAGAACCCCACCTTGGAAAAAATGCGGCTGGAACTCTTCTTGAGCTTCTGGATCAGGCATTTACCCATGAAGAACTGGGGAACTTTTTCTCATTCCTTATTGATTGCATGGGTACCAATTATACCGGTGAGAAAATGGGCATCAAAATGAGTGATGAACCATCCGGTGACCTTACCCTGAACCTTGGTATTATTGAATTTACTTCTGAAAAAGGCTGTGCATCCATCGATATCCGTTATCCTGCAACCAAAACAAAGGAGGATATCTGGCCTTCCCTTCAGAAATATGCTGATCGGTATGAATTAAAGCTGGTTGAAAAAAATCACGATGCACCTTTATATATTCCCAAAGATGCGCCACTTATCAACTTACTGAAAAATGCTTATCATTCTGTAATGGGAGAAGATTGTGACATATTCTCTACCGGCGGCGGAACCTACGCCAGACATACACCAAACCGTGTAGTTGCCTTTGGTCCTGTTTTCCCGGAGGAACCACCTACAAATGCACACAACTGCAATGAAAATATCAATGTGGAAAAACTGTTTCTCCATGCACAGATCTGCCTGGAAGCAATGTATGAAATGTTTGTAAATTAAAAATGGTTCCCGGAACATTTCCTGCAGGATGTAGTGTTTATCAATTGTGGAAATGGTTCCGGGATATTTTTTGAATATTCCCATAAAACGAGGAGTGCCCCGGTAGTGGCTACCGGGGCGATTATTATGAAAAAATTTTATGTGTAATGGTGTCATTACAACGTCTTCTGTGTGTGTTCTTTCGAACTGTTTATATAGTATCAGATACTTATGAACAAATTATGAACGTATAATGAACATTTAGTTTATTTGCACAATTTCTTCTTTCTTTTATCCTCATTTTTTATAAAATTACTACATTTTCATTTTTACTTTAGTACGGTGAAGTTGTATATTTTGTATATTTCATGCTTTTTATTCAAACAATCCTTTGACAAAATCGATCATTTTCGCCAGAAGTCCCTTTGCGTCCTCCTTAGTGACTCCCATATCCTTCAGTTTATTGTATACAGAATTCACATCATCCCGAAGTGCACTCTCATCAATGTTGGCATCCAAAACTTTACGGACGATGGAAACCAGCGAATCCACATCAGAATCAGAAAGTGTTACACTAAAATGGTCTGCTGCCTGAGTGATGGCACTTCTCACCTGATCATCGGTAATATTCTGCTGGTCAACCAGATCCTTTGCATAAAGAATAATGTCTACAGCTTTCTGGGGATCAGATGCAAGAAAATCAATTCCACTGTCAAGCAGACTCTCCACCACTTCTGTGTCCGTAGATGCCATAACCGGAAGCGGTGTGGAACATGCCAGAACTCCTGCAAGAATCAAAGCTGCTGATTTTTTGTTTTTAAATATTTTACTCATAATGATAACCTCCCTATCTGTGTTCATTAATTTTTTGTTCACAAATGTATAAAATCTGTTCTTATTTTCCCTGTTTCTCCTTAACATTTCAAAAATATTACCTGCTGTATGAAAAAATTTCTCATGTATTTTCATGCCCCGTCAGGAAATTCAGTTCCCAGATTCCAGGCTATTATACAATATTCTCCCCTTTTATTTGTAAAATCTATCTAAAAACTTCCTAATCTTTTTATAACTTATGCCTAACTCTTTCCATTTTTGTCACCGGTTACAAATCTTTTTAATTTCGTTCACTAAATTTTCATAAGATAAACACGATTCTTTCAAACTTTCCCGATATACTAACATCATAAAAATAATAACAGCCAACATTATTTTTATAAAATTTCTTTTTCATATGTCGGTCACAAAAATGTGACTGACTCTCCTTCCTTTTAAAAAATATATTTGAGACGAAAAATAAAAATCACCCGTTTAGCCACCGGGTGATTTTTATTTTGTAAAAACATATTTTATTTTAATTGCGTGAATTTCTTAATCCATCAAATGCGTTCGCCAGATCTGCAAATTCTTTCAGAGTGAGGGCTTCCCCTCTTACATTTGCCGCAATTCCAGTCTCTGCCATAGCCTTCTCAATTTCCTCTTTTGAAAAATCCAGCTCCTGGGAATTCTTCAGACCGTTTACAAGTGTTTTCCGGCGCTGATTAAAGGATGCACGAATCAGACGAAACATCAGTTTTTCGTTATTTACCTGAACCGGCGGCTCCTCGTAGCGTACCAGCTGAATCACAGCACTTCCCACCTTTGGACGGGGCATAAAACAGTTCGGCGGCACATTTGCAATGATCTGTGGCTTTGCATAATACTGCACAGCCAGTGACAAAGCACCATAATCCTTTGTTCCAGGACCTACCTGCATTCTGTCTGCCACCTCTTTTTGCACCATAATGGTGATAGACGAAATGGGAACATGGTTCTCAAAAAGCCCCATGATAATAGGCGTTGTAATGTAATACGGCAGGTTGGCAACAACCTTAATAGGTTTGCCACCATTTTTCTCCTGTGCCAGTGCTGCAATATCCACCTTCAGGATATCCTCATTGATTACCGTCACATTATCCCAGTCCTTCAAAGTGTCATTTTCCAGAATGGGGATCAGTGTTTTGTCAATTTCTACAGCAACCACCTCACGGGCAGCCTCAGCAAGATACTGGGTCATGGTACCAATTCCCGGTCCGATTTCCAGCACGAAATCATCCTTGGTAATCTGGGAAGCCTCTATAATTTTCTCCAGAACATGAGTATCGATCAGAAAATTCTGACCAAACCTTTTCTGGAAAGCAAAATTATACTTTTGAAGAACTTCAATGGTATATTTCGGGTTTCCTAAATAAGGTCTGGTCATGTTAATTTCCTCTTTCTCTTTCTGAATTTTGATTTTTGTTATTTTGTGAAATCTTTCTCATAAAGAACCGTAAATCCGTCACGGTCTACTCTTTTTTTCTTGCCAAATTTCAGAAGTCCGCCCTGGGCTTTCGCCATTGCAGTGTCAAGCATGTCTTTTACTGCACCAATACTCATAGGCTGATCTTCTTTCTGATTTACACCAATCAGATTATATAATGCCAGCATTCCCATCTGGTCGATCTTGTAACCATTCTCCTTGGTATAAACTCTGGCGAAGTTTACAAGCTCATCATTGGTAAATACCGGAATATTGATCATGGATGTAAATTTCTTTGCAAATTTCGGGAATCTTGCCATCAGCTTACGCATGCCGATCTTCTCATCCTCGATAATAACGGTCAGACCGTCTGTGCGGAATTCCATTGCCTTATCCAGCATATCCACTGTCTCCTGGGTAAGCTGGTTGGCATTTTCAATTACAAGGAAGCCACCGCTAAGCTTGCCAACTACTTTCGCAATATCCATCTCATTAAGCTGGTCTGCAAAAACATAAGCCACTCTGGAAGCCGGCAGATTCAGCTCTTTACAGATAGCAGGGATCAGGCTTGCGATCAGTCTGGTCTTACCAGTCTCTCTTCCACCCATAACAATCACATTACCGGTCTTGGAGGTCTTATCTGCTGCTGCCATCTGCACATCACAAAGGGCACTGATCAGCTGGTCTTTCATTCCCGGAACTTTCACAAAGTAAGTGAAAAGCTTCTTTTCATCGTCTGTGAGATTTTTCTCTCTTGGGACAATATCAGATGGATTCCGTTTCTCCTTTGGCTGGATAGAATCAATAAACTGTTCCAGCTCCTCCTCTTCGGAAAGAGGTGCTGCATCTTCTGTCTGCTCTTCTACCTCTTCCTCATCAGTAAATTCAGAGTCATCCTCTTCTTCGGCATCTTCAGTTACTGCCCCATCCTCATAGGCTGGTGCAGCTTCGTCCTCATCCTGTCCAACACTTTCTTTTAACATGCTGGCAATAAATTCATCTTCAGATATAGAGTCTTCCGGCTCTTTTGCCTGTGTATTTACATTGCGTCCTGCAGGACCATTCATAAATTCGTCTTCAGCAGCCTGGAGATCTTCCTCTGAAAGGAACTCCTCTTCTTCAAGCTCTACCACAGGTTTCTTCTTGCTGACAGGAGTTTCTTCAATCACTTCTTCGTCCGGAGTAACTACCTCTTCTGCTTCTTCCGGTGCTGCTTTTACAGAAGCCTTTGCGGTGGAATTCTGTGCAACAGCCTTGACTGCCTGTACAATCTCGGCATTTTCTTCCTGAATTTTGGCTTCATCCGGCTTCTCATCCGGAATCTCAATTCCCTGTGCACTTGCTGCTGCCAGAATGGTATCCTCAAGATTAAAATTGCTGAAATCGAAATCTGTTTTCTGTGAAGAAGGATCTTCCTCGCTGTCTCCTGCAAAAATACTGTTCTGTACCGGAGCCTTGGGAACCTCTGTCTCATCCTGATTCAGATTCTTCATGGATTCTGGTATTTCCAAAGTTGGAAGCTTGATATTCTCGGATAATTCAACCTTTGGAGCCTCTTTCACAACTGAAGTCTCTCCTGCTTTTCCGTTCTCCGGCTCTAATTCCGGAACACTTGCATACTCTTTCTCGGAAGCCGGATCACGAAGCATTTCCTCCTGAACCTCTTTTTGCTCCTCGGAAGAACTTATGCTATCTTCCATTTCTTCCATCTTGCGGCTGCCAAAAATATCTCTTAAGCCTTTTGAAATCTTCTCCTGAAGGCTTTCTACACCATCCAGATCCTCATTCTTGATCTGAATACTCTCGATTTCCTGGTCACCTTTTTGTTCTTCTGCAGCTTTTTCTTCTTTTTCTGCCTGAATTTCTCCGGCCTCTTCCGGCTTCAGAAGCTTCGGTACAAACTGTTCTTCATACCGTTCTTTCTCCGCACCGGTCAGCGCACCCATACGCTGCTTCAGATCCAGAGCTTTCATTACATAGCTGCCCTCACTGAACCACAGAATGATCTCATTACAAAGATCCAGACATTTCTCTTTCTCACCTGCCTGGTAATAAACCTTTGCCAGCTCATAAGACCATTTTTCAGTGAATTCTTTCTCCTTATATTCTTCCAGAACTTTAATCTGCTCTGCATAAGAAGCCTTTTTCTCTTTCAGGATCTTATATTTCAAAATATACTGGGCGTTATCATGAGGTGCAACTTCCCTGTATTCCTCATAAAATTCTACAGCTTCAGAAATATCACCTAATTTCAATGATACTTCTACCAGACGGTAAAGAATATTTTTTCCAATGGAGGCTCTGTGATAAGCAAGAAGGAAAATTTCTTTACTGTCTTCGTAACGCTTATTGGCAGCATAGATTTCCCCAACCACACAAAGGGTACGGACATTTTTCACACGGCGCCAGTCGATGCTGTCAACTACATTCATGGCACCTTTGTAGTCCTTCTGTTCTACTAAATGGTTAATCTCTTCAAGTTTAACCCGAAATTCCTCTTTATCCAAAATTTTCACCAACTTTCCATAGTTAATGCAAGTTTAGCATAACCTATTATCCTTGTCAAAATATACTTAAACAAAATTATGGCAGAGTTACTGTTCATTCCGTTCACAAAAAACGCCTTGCGGAACATTGCCTGCGAACAATAACTACGGCAGATACACATGCCCGGAAATTACCTGAAAAACTTTATTGATTTTAAACTGATGACTGATAAAATCATCCAGACCGGTACAGGTAATCATAGTCTGAATGTCATGGATACTTTCCAGCAGATAATTCTGCCTGCTGCCATCCAGCTCCGAAAGCACATCATCCAGAAGAAGCACCGGTTTATCGTGAATGATTTTCTCTACCAGATAAATTTCCGAAAGCTTCAGGGACAAAGCTGCTGTCCTTTGCTGCCCCTGGGAACCATATTTACGGATATCTATTCCATTGACGGAAACCATCAGGTCATCTCTGTGAGGTCCCGAAGAAGTCAGCTTCATCCGCAGATCCCTTTCTCTGTTACGAAAAAGGCTTTCCTCCAGCTCTTCACTTTTTACACTTGGTTCATAGATCACTTCAATATGTTCTATTCCGCCGGTAAGATTTCTGTGTATTTCTTTGATAATCTCATTCAGGGATTCTACAAACTCGCTTCTCTTCTCAATAATCTTCCTGCCGTAATTCACCAGCTGCATATCCCATACATCAAGAGTTGCCTTCAGAGAGGGCTGGTGATACATATCCTTGAGCAGCTTGTTTCTCTGGTTCAGGATGTGATTGTAACCTGCAAGATCTGTCAGGTACAATTTGTCCAGCTGGCAAAGCTCCGCATCCATGAAGCGTCTTCTCTCACCAGGTCCGTTCTTGATGATATTCAGATCTTCAGGAGAAAAGAAAACCAGGTTCACCACACCTAGGAGCTCCCTGGCTTTCTTAATGGGAAGGCCGTTTATGGCCACTCCCTTTGCTTTATTTTTCCGAAGATGCATATCAATCTTATAAGACATGGAATCCTTTGCCACCATCATCCTGATATGTGCTTCTTCCTGGTCAAAACGGATGATCTCCTTATCCTTGCTTCCCTTGTGTGATTTACTGGTTCCGCAAAGATAAACAGCTTCCAGAATATTTGTCTTTCCCTGTGCATTGTCCCCATAGAAAATGTTGGTTCCCTTGTCAAAATTCAGCTCCAGGGATTCATAATTACGAAAATTGCTTAATTTTATGGATTCAATATAAGCCATCTTATTCTTTTCCTGACAGAACCTTCACATCCTGGCCATTGTAAGAAATAACATCACCATCGTAGACCTTACGGCCTCTTCTGGTATCCACCTCTCCATTTACTTTTACAAGACCGTCGTTGATCACATATTTTGCTTCAACACCGTCTGAAACAAGGTCTGCAAGCTTAAGTGCCTGGCCAAGTTTAATAAATTCATCTCTGATTCTGATTTCCAAAGTAAGCCTCCTGCTGCCTTTATGCAGCTAAAAAATATTCAAAACTATATGTGAATTATCTTGCCTGATTCTGATTGATGTTAACTGGCAGGATCAGATAAGTATAAGTCTCTTCCTCATCCCTGATAAAGCATGGTGCTTTTGGATTCACAAGATAAATATCAATCATTTCATCATCAATTACTTTAAGGGCATCAATAAGGAATTTCGGATTAAATCCAATAAGAATATCTTTACCCTCTTTCTGAATATCAATATCCTCATTCATGGAACCCATTGCAGAATCAATCTTCAGCTCCATACTGTTGTCTGTAATATGGATGATGATCGGTTTTTTGTCTCCCTCTCTTACAAGAAGTGTGGCACGGTCGATACAATCCAGGAATTCTTTTTTGTTAATGGAAAGCTTCGTTTCATAATCACTGGAAAGCATCTGGTCAATGCGGAAATATTCGCCTTCAATAAGACGGGAAACCACCATTGTCTGGTCAAATTCAAATAAAATATGATTATTTGTAAAATAAATGCTCACAACGTCATCCATCTCACCTGATAAGATCTTACTGATCTCGTTAAGTGTTTTGCCAGGTACTACAACCTTGCGGTCGGAATAATCTTTTTTCAGAGGCATTTTGCGGATGGCAATACGGTGTCCGTCAAGGGAAACAACTTTCAGACAATTATTCTTAATTTCAAACAATTCACCAGTCATTAATTTGTTGTTATCGTTGACTGCAATTGAGAATATTGTCTGATAAATCATGTTCTTTAATGTATATTGCGAGATAGTTAAGGGCTCATCTCTTTCAATTAGTGGCAAATATGCAAAATCTTCCCCTGATTTTCCAGGAATATTGAATTTTGCTTTCTCACAGGTGATAGTTGCGGCAAATTTTTCATCAGTTTTTATAGTAACATCGTTGTCAGGAAGTCTTCGAATGATTTCATAGAAGATCTTTGCATTTAATGCAACCCTTCCCTTTTCTTCTATAGTACCATCAACGATTGTTTCAATTCCAAGTTCCATATCATTGGTTGTAAATTTAATCTGACCAGAAGTTGCATCAATAAGAATGCATTCCAGAATTGGCATTGTTGTTTTTGATGGAACTGCTTTTAAGGAAATACTGACACTTTTTAACAGGTTACTTTTGGAGCAAATGATTTTCATAATGTGTATAACTTCCTTTCTGGTGAAAATGGTTTTTTCATAAAATATATTTAAGAAGAAATCCGCAGTATCCGCCGTAGGGGGTGTGAATATGTGAATAAGTCCCTTTGACCCAGTGAATAAAAGGGTTTCGGATATGGATAACTTCGTGTAAAAGCATTGGTTTAGGGTGTGAATAACCTGTGTAAAACCACATTGGCGATTTTTGAACAAAAAGTTATTCACATTAATACACATAATGTCAACATCTTATACACATGAAATGTGGAAAAAATGTGTTAAGTTTGTGGATTAATTTTTTTCTTCAATGTATCGATGGTGCTCTGTAACTGTTCATTGTTCTGGAGCTCTTTTTCGATTTTTTCAACACCGTGCATAACGGTTGTATGGTCACGATTTCCAAGATACTGTCCCACATTCTTAAGAGGAATGGCCAGAATTTCGCGGCAAAGGTACATTGCCACCTGTCTTGGCATAACAATCTTGGAACTTCTCTTATTTCCGCAAAGATCAGCAGTACTTACATTATAATGTTCCGCTACCATGGAAATAATGTATTCTGCAGTAATCTGTTTATTCTCATTTGGTGCGATGATATCCTTGAGGGCCTGCTCGGCAAGCTCCAGTGTAACCTCTTTTTTCTCCAGTTTTGCGTAAGCAACTACCTTATTAAAGGCACCTTCCAGTTCACGGATGTTGGATTTGATGTTATTTGCAATGTATTTGATAACATCTTCGCTTACATTGTAGCCGTCCATCTCCTCTTTCTTATGAAGGATTGCCATTCGAGTCTCATAATCCGGAAGAGTTATGTCAACTATTAAGCCCCATTCGAACCTGGAACGGAAACGTTCATCCAGAATTTCCATATCCTTCGGTGGTTTATCTGAGGATATAATAATCTGTTTGTTTGCGCTGTACAGGCTGTTAAAGGTGTGGAAAAATTCCTCCTGTGTGGATTCCTTTCCTATAATAAACTGAATATCATCAATAAGAAGGACATCAATGTTACGGTACTTTTCACGGAATTTACTCATAGCGGTATTGTTTCCGTTACGAATGGTTTCGATCAGTTCATTGGTAAATTCCTCACTGGTAACATAGAGAACCTTGCTGTTATCATCGTTTTCAATAATAAAGTGGGCGATGGAATGCATCAGATGGGTCTTTCCCAGTCCGGCGCCACCATAGATAAACAGCGGATTGTAGGTATTTCCCGGAGATTCCGCTACTGCCAGAGCTGCTGCCTGTGCCAGCTTGTTGTTGCTGCCCACGATAAAGGTATTGAATGTGTATTTCGGGTTCAGATTTGCTTCTTCGCATCTGTCCTTAAAACGGTTGTTCTGCTCAGGTGTGATTTCGGAAGTGGATTTTTTGGCAGGAACATCTTCTGGAAGGATAAATTTAACTTCGCAGTCAGTCATTCCGGTGACTTCGCTTATAGTAACCTGCAGAGGCAGTTTATAATTCTTATTAATATAGCTTAAACGTACCTGGTCAGATGCGATAATGGTAACCACATTGCCACTGACATCAAAAACCTTCAGAGGTTTCAGCCAGGTGTCGAAGCGGACATCGGACAAATCGTGCTCCTTTTTCACAATTTCCAGGATTTCATCCCATTTTTCTATTACTGTGCTCATTTTTTCCTCCCGTAACACATCTGATTTATCAACATATCAGGAAAAAAATCGGATTTCCTGATAAAAAAGCCATGAAAGGACATAAATATCCTTATATATATTATAATAAATCCTGTCATTTCGCAATGAGAAATTCTTATATAAATAGGAAAATTATACACATTTTAATGGATTTACAGCTGTTTTTGAGAAAAAATCAGGATAGTTATCCACAAAAATATGATTGGCACCTTGTAGGAAGCCTTTTGGGACATGCTTTAGAAGGAATTCTTTAGAAAAAAAGCAATGAGAAATATGTTAAAAATAAAAGTGTAAAGGTTATGCTGCAGTTATTATGGTTAATGTACGATTAATATAAGATAGAATTAAGTAAGAAAATGTAGCAGAAAACGTGAAAATTAGAAAAATACATGGGGAAAAGTGTAGAATAGTCCACAAATCATCCACAATTATAAAAAATATGCGGTGGATAAGAAAAAATTCCCAGTATAAAGTATGGGGATATCTTGTGAATAAACATAAAAGTTATCAACATTTTGTGTGTGGATAAATGTGGATAACAAAGTTGATAACTTTTGTGGTTACCATAACATTGGATTATGGGTGTCAATAATGGAAAAATATGTGCATAACTCTATCCACTGTCGAATCCTCTCGAAAAATGCAGTTTTTTGGCAATTGTGCTTAAGAATCAACTGTCAAAAGTGGATAGTTTTGCAGATAATCCACGGGTTATCCACAAGTTATCCACAAAATGTGGATAATGTTACGTAAACCTCTTAAAAAAGACAAGTTATACACAGTGTGGAAAACTAAGTGGATAAAAAAAAGTGATAAAAAAAGATGGTTTTGCAAGAATTTTTGCTTGACGAAAAAGGCATTTATGAATATAATTGAAATGATGTTCTGATTAGGTTAATAATTTTAAATTCCATATAGATAAAGGAGGTGCTTTACCTATGAAAATGACATTTCAGCCGAAAAAAAGATCAAGAGCGAAAGTCCATGGCTTCAGAGCTCGTATGAGCACAAAAGGCGGACGTAAAGTATTAGCTGCCAGAAGATTAAAAGGAAGAAAGCGTTTATCCGCTTAAGACTGATAAGAAAGACCGCAGTTAATGTGGTCTTTTCTTCTATAAAAAATTAATAAAAGGAGAATCAGATGCAATATTCAGACTCCTTAAAGAAGAATAATGAGTTTCAGAAGGTATACCGAAAAGGAACATCGCAGGCAAATCGGTATCTGGTGATGTACGTGCTGGAGAACAGGGAACGGCACATGGAGAATCGTCTGGGAATATCAGTAAGTAAAAAAGTAGGGAATAGTGTGGTACGCCACAGAGTCACCAGACTGGTCAGAGAGAGTTACCGCCTGAATGAAGAGGCATTTCGCCAGGGCATTGACATTGTAGTAGTCGCAAGACCTGCTGCCAGGGGCAGATCCTATCAGGAGATAGAAAGTGCATTAATGCATCTTGCAGGACGGATGAAGGTTCGCCGTGAGGTGGAAGATCATCCGGAGGATACTCATGAAGAAGAATCATACAGCGAATCTTAAGTGAAGCATTTATTTTAGTGCCTGGACTTCGCAGGAGAGATTATCATGAACAGATTAAAACCGAAAAATATCATGATATGGTTGATTCGACTCTATCAGAAATATATATCGCCGATGAAGAGAACAAAATGTCCTTATATTCCCACATGTTCTCAATATGGCTTGGAAGCAATCGAAAAATATGGTGCGCTGAAAGGCGGGCTTCTTGCAGTGTGGAGAATTTTACGCTGCAATCCTTTTTCTCATGGAGGATATGACCCTGTACCATAATACGTCTTTTTATAAAGAAAAAGGAAAATAGAAGACAGAAAAACATCATAAATGCGAAATATAGTACAATAAAACGTTCTTTTACAACAAAAACACACAAGAGTACGAGTTAAAGGACAATAAAATGTACTATAGCAACGAAAAACAAAGAAAAGTACAATAAACGACACAATGAATAACAAAAAAGTGTATCGTTGTACTTGTCCGTAAGTTACTTCTGCACAAAATTTTGCGTAAAACATGCAGCAGTAACCGTAACCTGATAACAGGATTTTTTACAAATCTATAATTTTTGTAATTTGACAATTGAATAGTAACACCGAAAAAGCCTAGGAGGAAACAAACTTGGATATGATTTTATTAACGAAGAGCAGTGCGCCGATCATTGGCCAGCTGGCTTCTGTTATGGGCTGGATCATGGATGGAATCTACAGAGTCCTGGATTTAGTAGGAATTCAGAACCTGGGTCTTTGCATTATTATCTTCAGTATTATCATCTATGCTCTTATGACACCGCTGCAGATCAAGCAGCAGAAGTTTTCCAAGCTGAGCAGTGTTATGCAGCCGGAACTTCAGAAGATCCAGAAGAAGTACAAGGACAAAAAAGACCAGGCTTCCGTGCAGAAGATGCAGGAAGAGACTCAGCTTGTGTACCAGAAATACGGCGTTTCACCTACCGGAAGCTGTGTACAGCTATTGATTCAGTTTCCTGTCCTGATGGCATTATGGCAGGTTATTTACAAGATTCCCGGCTATGTTGGAAGTGTAAAGAATGTATTTACAGGTCTTGTTGACCAGATCACAAGCGTAAGCGGATATACAGATCTGATCCAGAACTTTATCACAGATAATAAGATGACCCGTGTACAGCTTGCATTAGATAATGGAAAAGCTACCAGCAATTCTGTAATTGATTTCCTTTACGCATTGTCCCCGTCCCAGTGGAAAGACCTTGCATCTATGGATCAGTTTAAGGGATTTGCAGATACCATCAATACCACATCTGCTGAAATCTCCAAAATGCAGAACTTCTTTGGCCTGAACATTGCAGATCAGCCTCTGAATTATATCAAGGCTGCTTTTCAGGGGGCATCCATTGCTCTGGCAATCGCTGCAATTCTGATTCCGATACTTGCATGGCTTACTCAGGTAATGAGCTACAAACTGATGCCGCAGGCTGCAGCTTCCGGTGATGGAAATGATACTATGCAGGCTTCCATGAAGACGATGAATACAGTTATGCCTCTTATGTCAGCTGTATTCTGTTTCACATTCCCGGTAGGTCTTGGTATTTACTGGATCGCAAGTGCTGTTGTAAGAAGTGTCCAGCAGCTGATGATCAACCGTCAGCTGGACAAGATGGACATCAACGATCTGGTAAATGAAAACATGAAAAAGATCGAGAAGCAGCGTGCAAAAGAGGGACTTCCGCCACAGAAGATCACCAATCAGGCAAATCAGTCTACCAAGAATATCAATACCAAGATTGATAAAGGTTCCAGCAACACAGATGCTGCTGAAAGAAACAGAAAAGTAGAGGAATCCTACCAGAAAGCAAAGGATGCAAAACCTGGAAGTATTACAGCAAAAGCAAATATGGTCAGGGATTTTGACGAGAGAAACAAGAAGAAGTAATTGTTGTCGGGAACGGAGGGTTTCATAGATGGAGGAGTTTATCCAGTTTTCAGCAAAAACGAAAAATGAAGCAATCACCAAGGCGTGCATCGAATTAGGTGTCTCCAGTGATCAGCTGGATATTGAAGTGGTTTCTGAAGGTAGTTCCGGATTTTTTGGTATCGGAAGCAAACCGGCAATCATCAAAGCACGCAAGATCAATATTGTTTCTGAAGAGGACGAATTAAAGGAAATCGTAGATACTGTTAAGGTAGATGCGATCAAAGAAGAGCAGAGCAGAAAACCTGCCAGATCTTTTGCAAAGCCTGAAAGACCAGCTGCAAAAAGCGAGCCTGTTAAGGAAAAAGCTCCTGTAAAGGAAGCAAAAGAGCCAAAGAGTCCTAAGGAAAAAGAATTCAAAGAAAAACAGCGTCCTGTAAAAGAGAAATCTTTTAAAGAGCGTCCGGTGAAAGAAAAACCGGCAAAAGAAAAAATGCCAAAAGAGCCAAGAGAAGAAAAGCCAAAGCAGTCCAAACCTGTTGAGATCATCACTGATCCGGCAGAGATCAAAGACGTTGAGGACAGAGCAATCGTTTTCCTTCGTGATGTGTTTGCATCCATGAATCTTGGCGAGGTAGAAATTACTTCCAAATACAACACAAATGACGGTTGTCTTGAGGTTGCATTTGAAGGAGAAGATATGGGAATCCTCATCGGTAAGAGAGGACAGACCCTTGATTCTCTTCAGTACCTTACAAGCCTTGTAGTAAACAAAGGCAAATCCAATTATATCAGGGTAAAACTTGATACAGAGGATTACCGCAGACGTCGTAAAGAGACTCTGGAAAATCTCGCAAGAGGAATTGCTTTCAAAGTGAAAAAGACAAGAAAACCAGTTGTACTTGAGCCGATGAATCCGTATGAGAGAAGAATTATCCACTCTGCACTTCAGGGCAACAAGTATGTGGAAACTGTCAGCGAAGGTGAAGAGCCATATCGCCACGTTGTAGTAAAATTAAAGAGATGGTAAGATAAAAAAGTTATTCCAGGTGAAAGATGGAAGAACAAAAGCGAAATGCTTTGTTTTGATGTCTTTTCCTGGGATAATTTTTTTTGTATAATAATGATGATATCAGGGTCCCAAGTTCAAACGCCTTATCGTGCAAGCCCGAACGGCTTTTTGACCTTTTGACACTGGTATCATTGGATTAACGATATGGAGGAATTTACATGAATACGACAATAGCAGCGATATCTACTGCTGTGAGTGCTTCGGGAATCGGGATCATAAGGATCAGCGGGCCGGAAGCCATGGACATTATATCACGGATCTACCGCTCCAAAGGTGGTAAAAAGAAAATTAAAGAAGTACCTACACATACCATTCATTATGGTTATATTTATGATGGGGAAGAAACTGTGGATGAAGTCCTGGTGATGGTTATGCGGGCGCCCAAAACATTCACAGGAGAAGATACCGTAGAAATTGACTGCCACGGCGGTGTGTATGCCATGAACCGGGTTCTGGAAACCGTTCTGAAAAACGGTGCCAAAATTGCAGGCCCGGGAGAATTTACCAAGAGAGCGTTTCTCAATGGCCGCTTGGATCTTTCCCAGGCAGAGGCGGTTATGGACGTGATTCAGGCGAAAAATGAATATGCCCTGAAAAGTTCCATGAGCCAGTTAAAAGGCTCCGTGCAGAAAACAATTAAAGAAATCCGCAGTGACCTGATCTATGAGATTGCATTTATTGAATCTGCCCTGGATGATCCGGAGCACATCAGTCTGGATGGATATCCACAGAAGTTACTTGGAATTGTGGAAAAAGAGCAGGAATCCATTGATGAACTGTTGAAAACTTCGGCTGATGGCAAGATCATCCGTGAGGGGATAGAAACCGTTATTGTAGGCAAGCCAAACGCAGGTAAGTCTTCCCTTTTAAACCTTCTGGTAGGGGAAAATAAAGCTATTGTAACGGATATTGAGGGTACTACCAGAGATATTCTGGAAGAATACATTACACTTCATGGAATTACCCTGAAGATCGTGGATACAGCAGGAATCCGTGAAACCCAGGATGTGGTGGAAAAAATTGGTGTAACCCGTGCCAGGGAAGTGGCAAAAGGAGCAGATCTGATCCTTTACGTGGTGGACAGTTCTACAGTCCTTGATGAAAATGACGAAGAAATCATAGAGATGCTGAAAGGCAGAAAAGCAATTGTACTGTACAATAAAACGGACCTTGCTCCGGCGGTAAGTATAGAGGAACTGGAAGGAAAACTTTCACATCCTGTAATCCCCATCTCTGCGAAAGAGGAAACAGGTATTACACAGCTTGCAGACACTATCAGGAGCATGTTTTTCAGCGGAAAAATATCCTTTAACGATGAGGTTTATATTACAAATGCCCGCCACAAAGAAGCACTGGAAGAGGCAGCAGAAAGCCTTTTCATGGTAAAAAGAAGCATAGAAGATCAAATGCCGGAAGATTTCTTTTCCATTGACCTGATGGCTGCATATGGAAGTCTTGGAAAGATTACAGGAGAAGAGGTCGGGGAAGATCTGGTTAATGAGATCTTCAGTAAGTTTTGTATGGGAAAGTGATTCAGATTAAATGAGGAGAAGTTTCATGAAAACATTAGAAGAAAATTATGACATTGTAGTGGTTGGAGCCGGTCATGCAGGCTGCGAGGCAGCCCTTGCCGGAGCCAGACTGGGACTGAATACCATTATGTTTACCGTAAGTGCAGAGAGTATTGCACTTATGCCCTGTAACCCAAATGTAGGAGGAAGCTCCAAGGGACATCTGGTACGTGAACTGGACGCGTTGGGTGGAGAAATGGGTAAAAATATTGACAAGACTTTTATCCAGTCAAAGATGCTGAACTGTTCCAAAGGTCCGGCTGTCCACTCTCTTCGTGCACAGGCAGACAAACAGGCATACAGCAATGAAATGAGAAAAACGCTGGAGAATCAGGAGAACCTTACCATTCGTCAGGGAGAGGTAACAAAGCTTCTTGTTGAGGATGGAAAAATCACAGGAGTAAAGACTTATTCAGGGGCAATTTACCATTGTAAGGCTGTTGTTTTGTGTACAGGAACCTACTTAAAGGCAAGATGTATTTATGGTGATGTAAGCAATTATACAGGTCCAAACGGACTTCAGGCAGCTAATTATCTTACAGATTCCCTGAAGGAGCTTGGCATTGAAATGTTCCGTTTTAAGACAGGAACACCGGCCAGAATTGCAGGAAATACCATTGATTACAGTAAGATGGAAGAGCAGTTTGGTGATGAAAGAGTAGTGCCATTTTCCTTTTCTACGAATCCGGAGGATGTGCAGATAGAGCAGAAATCCTGCTGGCTTACCTACACAAATGAGACGACTCATGAGATTATCCGAGAGAACCTGGATCGTTCTCCATTGTATTCCGGAATGATAGAAGGAACCGGCCCACGTTACTGTCCGTCCATTGAGGATAAAGTAGTCCGTTTTGCAGATAAAAAAAGACATCAGGTATTTATTGAACCGGAAGGCCTGTATACAAATGAGATGTATATCGGTGGTATGTCAAGCTCCCTGCCGGAAGATGTTCAGGAGGCTATGTATCACAGTGTACCAGGTCTGGAGCATGCCAAAATTGTAAAAAATGCGTACGCCATTGAGTACGACTGTATTAACCCGAGACAGCTTTACCCAACTCTGGAATTTAAGAAGATCAAAGGCCTTTTCAGTGGCGGCCAGTTCAATGGAAGTTCAGGATACGAAGAGGCAGCAGCCCAGGGGCTTGTTGCAGGTATCAACGCAGCAATGGAAGTGCTGGGAAAAGAGCAGCTGATTCTGGATCGTTCTGAAGCTTATATCGGTGTTTTGATTGATGATCTGGTAACAAAAGAAAACCATGAACCCTACAGAATGATGACAAGCCGTGCAGAATACCGCCTGCTTTTGCGTCAGGATAATGCAGATTTAAGACTGCGTAAAAAAGGCTGGCAGGTAGGTCTTGTAGACGATGAAACTTATGCAAAAGTAGTGGAAAAAGAGCGTCTGATCAAAGAAGAAATCCAGCGTGTGGAGAACACAAATGTGGGCATGACAGAGGCAGTACAGTCTCTTCTGGAAAGCAAGGGAAGTACACCTTTGAAATCCGGAATCAGCCTTGCAGAGCTGATCCGCCGCCCGGAACTTTCCTATGAGGACGTAGATTCAATCGACAAAAACCGCCCTGAGCTTCCATGGGATGTGCAGGAGCAGGTAAATATAAATATCAAATATGACGGATATATTCGCCGTCAGATGAAGCAGGTAGAACAGTTTAAGAAGCTGGAAGCAAAGAAAATTCCGGAAGATTTGGACTATGAAAAAGTAAAAAGCCTTCGTATTGAGGCACGGCAGAAACTGGAATTATACCGCCCGGTATCAATTGGACAGGCATCCAGAATCTCCGGCGTTTCCCCGGCAGATATTTCTGTTTTACTGGTGTATATGGAACAGTATGGACATGCCAATCATGTGCAGCACACGCCTGACAACGCAGAAACCACGATTTGATATGTGAGTCTGGTTGCCTTTGAACTTACTGAAGTTATTTGCAGCTGGATCTATTTTGAAGTGAGGGCGTGATCATATCAGCGCTTGAACTTATGGAAAAATAAGTAAAGAAAATAAGGATAGGAGAACAACAATACATGGCATATGATCTGACCTTTTTTGAGAAAGGACTTGAGGAGCTTTCCATCACCCTTTCTGACGAGCAAAAAAAGCAGTTTATCACATATTATGAATATCTTGTAGAGAAAAATAAAGTGATGAATCTTACTGCAATCACAGACTATGATGAAGTAATTTTAAAGCATTTTTTAGACAGCCTTTCCATTGTAAAGGTAGGAAATTTTGACCAGAAAAAGCTTGAGGGGGAAGCTGCAATTGACATAGGAACAGGCGCCGGATTTCCTGGAATTCCGCTGAAAATTGCTTTTCCTGAATTGAAAATCACACTTCTGGATTCCCTGAATAAGAGAGTGAATTTCCTCAATGAAGTGATCGAAAAGTTAGGCTTAAAAGACGTTACAGCAGTCCATGGAAGAGCAGAAGATTACGCAAAACAAAAGGAACACAGAGAGAAATATGACTTCTGTGTATCAAGGGCAGTAGCCAATTTAAGCACCCTTTCAGAGTACTGCATTCCATTTGTAAAAGAAGGTGGAAGTTTTATTTCTTATAAGTCCGGAAAGATTGATGAGGAACTGGCCCAGGCAGAAAATGCTGTAAAAATTCTGGGCGGAAAGGTTCTGGATGTAGTGAAATTCCCACTTATGGGAACGGATATGGACCGCTCTTTTGTAGTAATAAAGAAGGTAAAAACAACAGCAAAGAAGTATCCGAGAAAGGCTGGATTGCCGTCGAAGGAACCGCTTATGTAAGCGTATCTCTATGAAGTCAGGGGCAAAATGTATTTTGCCCCTGACTTCATATCTGCGAATTGCTTCGCTGTCAGACAGCTTCCGCAATTCTCTTACATACTTGTATGACAGGGTATTCTTGGGGGAGATTTACAACAATGTCAAAAAACAGAAAGCTTATATTTTCATTACCTGTTCTTTTTTTATTTATTTTACTTGTCAGCCTGTGTTTATACGGCTTTTATACGAAAAGGTATGGTGATCAGAAAGGGCGTGAAACCATACATATTATTTTGCAGCGAACTGCAGAAAACTGCCAGGATTTCAATCTGGTAGAGCAGGAGTTAAACCAATATCTTTCTAAAGTGGAAGACTACCAGGTTCAGTTTAAAATCGCAGATGAAGCCACTTTGAAAAATGATTATATCCGAAATCTTCAGTCTGCTGAACCTGTTGACCTTCTGTTTAATGACAAGAATGCCATGGATAAAGCTGTTTCCCAGAATCTTCTGGAACCGCTGGATGTACTTTTGGAAACAGAAGGGGAAGGAATTTTGGATGTTTTAAATAAGGACTATCTGGATACAGGATATGTCAATGGCCTGCGTTATGGACTTCCTTCTATCCGTGATTATTCCTGCAGTCCCTGCTTTGAATATGACGTTCAGCTGGCAGAAAAATATGATCTTCAGATGGAGAATGTCCATACTCTGGATGATCTGGAAAAGGAACTTTTAAAGCTAAAAGAAGTTGATTCCACAGTCATTCCGGTTGCCATTAATCTTTATATAGGTGTAGGTGCCCTGTTGAAGATAGACAATCTTGGAGATGATTTTTCTGCTCCGCTGGCTGTTCTGCGAAACTATGGACAGACCTCGCAGATTGTGAATTTATACGAAACACCGGAGTTCAATGCATTTGTAAACAAGATGTATAGCTGGCGCAAAAAGGGACTTATTATGGATGATACAGGGGCTTCTATATCTGCCATTAATTATCTGAAAACCCATAAGGTATTTGGTTGTTTCTCGAACTATCATCCTGGATTTGACGGGGAAGAAACAAGGGGCTCCGGTACCAAAATCGGCTGTGTTATAATTGGAAACCATTATATTTCATCCTTTAATGCAGACCGCTTTTTCTGGCAGATCCCTGCCAAAAGCCAGTCAAAAGAAACTACCATGCGCTTTTTAAAACGTATGTACACAGATGAAAATGTAGTCCGGATTCTTTCTTACGGAGTAGAAGGAATCCATTATGAATATAAAGATCCTGATCATAAAATTATCGGCTATCCCGAAGGAATTAACGTGGACAACAGCCGTTATTCCCAGTTTTTAGGATGGATGTATGGAAATGAAATGCTTATGCCTGTCTGGGAGGGGCTTCCGGAGAATCTCTGGGAACAGATCACAGATTACAATGATTCCTCTATCCGTTCTATTGCCATTGGTTTTTCTTTTGATGATACGGTGGTATCCACAGAGATTACCCGATGTAGTATTATTGCACAGAAATATTACAGTGGTCTGATCAACGGTGAACTGGAACCTGCCAAATATCTGCCTGTCATCCGTCAGGAATTAAAAGCGGCAGGAATTGATGCCATTGTTTCAGAAAAACAATCACAGCTTGACCAATACCTGAAAGGAGAGGATGAATGATAAAATCACTTGCTCAATCACATTTCTCTTTTCCGGCCAGACGCAGTTTAAAACAGCTTCTTATTCTGTTGTTTCTTGTAATACTTCTGGCTGAAATAGCTGTTATGTCTCTTGTGGTCCGCATTACCCAAAGCAGCATGTCCCAGGAGGCAGTAAAAACCAGTGAAAGCCTTTTGGAATATTATTCTAACCAGTTAGAAAATCAGATGAATTTTGCACAGAAGGATCTTCGTATCCTGGCTGATGATACTACGCTGGTTTCTTCCGGTCTTTATGAGAATCCTCTGGAACAGCAGTATTTTCAGAAGCTTCATATGAAGTCGTATATGAAAAAAATATTGGATTTAAACACCATTCTGGACGGTATTTTTGTCTATCGTCCCACTGCAGATATATTGCCTTATTTTGCGGTCAGCTCCAAATATACCAGCTATGAACAGGAATTACAGCTGCAAAAGCAGATTGAAAGTGCAGATCTTTTAACTGCTTCCGGTTACTGGTCCTTCTGGCATATAGATGAAAGAGAATATCTCTTATATCTGGAAAAAGGAATTTATGGCTGGTATGGAATCTGGATCCGTGCCCAATCTATCCTGCAAAATTTTGAAATTTTAAGTCCGGATTCTCAAAGCGGAGTTTATGTGTGTGATTCTGATGGTAATATTCTGGAAAGCCAGAGCCTTCTTTCCTTTTCCGATACATTTTTGCAAACAGACAGTGGTTCTATTTCTAAAATTGACGGAAAAAAATATATAAAAGTTGTCACCAGAACGAATCAGGAGGATTACATGCTGGCAGCACTTTTGCCAGAAGATGAAATTTTGAAAGAAATGGGAGCAATCTGGCCGGTTCTTGTAATTGCTTTTATAACAAATCTGTTCCTTTTTCTGCTTTGTATTTTCTGTGGCAAACGATTTGTATATGAGCCACTTCACTACCTTACCGCTCATATGGAAACTGTAAAAGAGGGAAATCTGGAAACAGAAATCGAGCTTGGAGGCCATCTGGAGGAATTTGAAGCTGTTTACAGTACCTTTAATGAGATGCAAAAAAGTATTATCGCACTGAAGCTGGACAATTATGAGCGTAAAATTCAGGAGGAGCAGACCAAAAGGCAGTTCCTCCAAAGCCAGATTAAATCTCACTTTTTCCTGAACTGCCTCAACATTATTTACATGCTTGCACAGGGAAAACAGTATGAACTGATTCAAAAACTGGATTTGTGTATGGCTAATTACATGCGCTATCTGACACGCCCGGCAGAACAGCCGGTTACTCTTTTGCAGGAATTAGAACATGTAAAGAATTATATGACAATCCAGGTTTTGCGCTATCATAACCGAATCAGATTTTCCTGTGAGCTGGAAGAGGATTCTATGAACCAATATCAGGTATATCCGCTTATGATCCAGACCTTCGTAGAAAACTCTATGAAATACGCAATGGATCCGGAGGCAGAGGAAAATCATGTATCTGTAAAAATTGTCTGTATTTCGGATAACCCGGAACTTTTTTCTATTGTTATTGAAGATTCTGGGGAAGGCTTTTCGGAAGAAATGCTGCGACAGTTAAATAATCCTGCATCAATTCCAATGAGCGGACTTTCGGGAATTGGAATTGCAAATGTAAAAGCAAGGATTCATCTGTTTTATAAGGGAAAAGGAAGTATTCATTTTTCAAATTCTAAGGAACATGGGGCCAGGGTGGAATTGCGGCTTCCGATAAACGGTTAGGAGAGAAATCTATGGGAAGTATTTTGATTGTGGATGATGACTATATTACAATTGACGGAATCAGGCAATATGTGAACTGGGAACGGTGCGGCGTAAAAGAAGTTTATACTGCCATGTCTGCCAGACGTGCAAAAGAAATTATTAAAAGCAAACAGATTGATGTGCTGGTAACAGACATTGAAATGCCTGGTGATTCAGGGATTGATTTGCTGAAATGGATTAATGAAAAACAGAAAGATCCGGTATGTATTTTTCTTACAAGTCACGCTGATTTTTCTTATGCCAGAGAAGCGGTGAAGCAAAAAGCGTTTCTTTATTTACTGAAACCTGCACCTATTGAAGAAATGGAAGAGGCCATTACTTCAGCTATGGAAGAGTCCGGAAAGCGCCGGAAAAATCAGATGATCGTACAGTCACTTCAGGAAAGTTCCAATGAAGATGACAGTGTAGAAGCTCTGAAAAAAGCTAAAAAATATATTGCAGAGCATATCAGTGAGGAAATATCCAGAAAAGAAGTGGCTGATTTTGTTTATCTTAACCCGGATTATCTTTCAAAATTACTGAAAAAAGAAACTGGCCTGTCATTCAGCGAATATGTAATGAATTGCCGGATTTCACTGGCAAAGATGCTGTTACAGGCAACTGGAAAAAGTATTCAGGAAATTGCAGGAATGACCGGATTTAATTCAGCATCTTATTTTTCCAAGATTTTTAAGCAGGAAACGGGAATGAGTCCAGCAACATTTCGAGCAAGTGCGGCACTGGAGCATGTTTGAAAATTATATAAATTCAAACATTTACATATATGCAATTTGCACAATAACATCTGGAATTTATAAAAGATTATGTCTTAAATGTAACATTTGAGTTCGGAATCCTTATATTTTCTCCCTGCATGTTTGTTTATAATACACTTATCAAACAACTGATGAACGAACATGTTGAAAGGAGAAAAATATGAAGAAGAACAGAAAAAAAAGTGCACTTGCCTTAGCTGTTGCTTTTGCACTGACAGCAGGATGCTTTCCATCAGCAGCGATGGCAGCTGATGGTCAGGATGATTTTGCTGCAGAACTGACAGAGAAGTTCACAGATCCTGACAGAGACAAACAGTCTTATGTCCGTTGGTGGCTTCCGCAGGCATCCCTCACAGATGAGCAGCTGAAAACAGAGATCCAGCAGATGTATGATTCCGGTTTTGACGGTGTAGAGCTTTGCATGCAGACCAGCGAGGCACCTACTGAGGACTATGCTTATGGTTCTGATATGTGGTCCCATAAATGGAAACTGATGATGAATACTCTTCTTGATCATGGTATGAGCGTCAGCCTTACATCAGGAACAAACTGGGCTACATCTAATGTCCCGGGACTGGATCCAGACAGCCAGGAAGCAAGCCAGGTTATTGCAATGGGTGAAACTGTTGTAGCTCCGGGAGAAAGCATCACTCAGCTTCCACAGCCGGAAACCATGCAGAATAAAGGTACTTTTATTGGTGCGTATGCTTATAAGATCACAGGAAATACTTCTGGAACCTATCGTTCTGGTAAGCCGTGGGTTCCGGCAAATGAATATAGTGGATATACAATTGATTCTGAAAGTGTAATCGAACTTACAGATGTGACAGAAGGTGCAAATGTCTTTGAGCAGAATATTAACTGGACTGCTCCGGAGGGAGAAACCGGAGAGGGAGACGAAGGGAAATATTATGTAGTTGCTTACTGGCAGCAGGGCAATTACAAAGTATCAGATCCTTCCACAGAAACTGCCTATGCTACCAATTACTTTGACAAGCGGGGAGTAGAAGCATTAAAAGCATTCTGGGAAGAACATTATCTGGATGATGAAGAATTAAATGCAAAGATCAAAGACGGCGATGTTATGCTGTTTATGGATTCTATTGAGCTGAATCCGGATGGAGGCATTACCTGGTGGACAGATTCCGTTCGGGAAGAGTTCAAGAAGAGAAAAGGATATGATATTCTCCCATATATGTATCTGATCAAGGGACTTCCGCAGGTTTATGCTGTATTTGATGTTTATATGGATCCGGCAAGCGGATATAATGCCCTGGATGGAGATAAAGACTTGAACCAGAAGATTATCAATGACTGGCTTGATGTTCTGACACAGCTTTACGAAGAAAATCTTCTCCAGCCGTTAAAAGAATGGCTCAACTCTGTTGGTATTACTACAAGGGCACAGATTTCTTATGGCCGAAGCTTTGAAATTACGGAGCCATCCGCTTATGTAGATTATCCGGAAGCAGAAAATCTGAATCAGTATAATCAGATTGATCTTCTTCGTCTCCATACTGCAGGTGCAAAGCTTCAGGACAAAACCCTTTCTACAGAAACAGGAGGAACACTTTCTCCTTATGATACTTCCATGCAGCTGCGTCTCCGCTCTGTTTATGGAGAATATGCAGCCGGTTTCCAGAAAGTTGTATGGCATATCTGGAGTGCAACAGATACATATGGAACAGAAGAAACTTTATGGCCAGGTGGAATGCCCGGGTTTGCAGGAATGTTTGACCGTTATGATGACAGAGAGCCTGCTTATGAGGATTATGATGAGTTTAATGCACATATCGGACGTATCCAGACTCTGATGCAGACCGGTTCTTCCCGTACGGATATCGGTTTCTTACACAATAACTGGAATCAGGGCCTGAATTCAGAGGGCGGCCTCGAGGATGATATCCACGCTATGAATAACATGCTGGCACATATGGGTATTTTCTATCGCTCCACAGAGCTTCAGGACAATGGTTACACATATGACTATTTAAGCCCGGATCTTCTGAACATGGATACAGTTTCTTACAATGAAGAAACAAAGACGATTGAACCGGCTGGTTATAAAGCACTGATCATGTATCAGAAATGGATGGATGCAGACGGAGCAAAGAAAGTCCTTGAATGGGCAAAGAAAGGCCTTCCTGTAGTAATTATGGAATGTGCTGCAAAAGAAACTCCATTTAATGATGGCCGTGATGAGGAGCTTGCTGCTACCATTGAAGAACTGAAAGCTCTTGACAATGTAAAGACAGCTGTTATCAACGATGCAGATGAAGACTTTGATTATTTCCAGGCTGTGGATCAGGGATATGATGATAATGTGTATGATTGTCTTCAGGAACTGGGAGTAGACCCATATGTAGGATTCGAGGAAGCAAATCATCAGATCCTTACACAGACCCGTGAAGATGAAGATGGGGTAAAATATCTGTATGCTTATAATTATTGCTCCAATGATTATCATGAAAACAGCCATATTGATTCTGTGAAAACAGAAGACCACGGCACAGAGATTTCCACCCGTCTGGTTGTTGACGGTGAATATGTTCCTTATGAGATCGATGCATGGAGCGGTGAAACAACAAAGATCGCAGAGTACGAGATCAAAGACGGAAAGACTTATGTTCCGGTTACTTTGAAATATGATGATCCGAAATTATATGCATTTGCACCGGAAGGAGACAGTTTACACGCTACTGATACAACAGCAGATGCAGTGGTAGAAAAAGATGGAAAACTGTATGCAAAAGCATTTGCAAGTGGTGATTACACAGCAACTCTTTCTGATGGTTCTGAAGTATCAGTTTCCGCACAGGTTCCGGATGCTTATGACATTACAGACTGGGATCTGGAGGTTACTTCCTGGACACAGGGAGAAAACCTTGTGGTAGATGAGGAAACCATTGATGATGTAACGACTGTAAACAGCCATTATGAGACAGATAAAACTCCGATCAATGTAAAACTTGACACAATGACCACATGGGATAACATTCCGGAGGTTGGCGATACCATTTCCGGAAACGGTGTGTACAAGGCAACATTCAGCTGGGATGCATCTGCAGCTGACGGTGCAGTGCTTGATCTTGGGGATGAACTTGTTTCCACTATGAAAGTATGGATCAATGGACAGAAAGTAGGCGGTGACATCAGCACCAATCCTACAAAGGCAAAACTTTCCATCGTAGAAGATCAGGAGGGCAAGGATCAGTACACCGGTGGTATTAACTGGAAAGTTCCGAAAACAGATATTTCAAAATATCTGGTAGACGGTGAAAATACTATTGAGATCCATTATAATTCCACAATGGGTAACGCACTTCTTGCAACCGGCCAGATTGAACCTACTCAGTCTTCCTGGTGGGGATATGATGAAGGTGTTGAAGCCTATGGTCCGCAGAAAGCAGCAATTTTGCCGTACGCACTGGCAGCACTGACAGAATAAAATAACGATAATGGAAATATAGGATTTCCAAAGATGAAACCTGAATCTAAGGGGGCTGTCTCAGACAGCCCCTTTTTCATGTCCCACTGCGGCATATTTTATTCGAAATCAGTTGCCACAGTTCTTAGACACAATTCCAACACATAATAATCACAGTTTTCTCACAGAATTATCTAAATTTCCTCACAGGTTGTACATAGAATTAACATATGAAATGTTCATAATCTGAAGGAGGTAAGAAACTTGATTGAAGTAAAAAATCTGGTGAAGCGCTATGGCGATCACACAGCTGTAAATCACCTTTCTTTTGAAATCGAAAAGGGCAAAATTTACGGCTTTCTGGGACCCAACGGCGCTGGAAAATCCACTACCATGAATATGATCACCGGCTATATTGCATCCACAGAGGGTACGGTTGTAATAGACGGTCATGATATTCTTGAAGAGCCTGAGGAGGCAAAAAAATGCATTGGCTATCTGCCGGAGCAGCCGCCTCTTTATTTTGATATGACCGTTCTGGAATATCTGAAATTTGTTGCAGATCTGAAGAAAATTCCTAAAGATAAAAAAGCATCTATGATTGAAGAAATCATGGATATGGTGAAAATTACAGACATGAAAAACCGTCTGATCAAGAACCTTTCAAAAGGTTACAGACAGAGGGTTGGTATTGCACAGGCAGTTCTGGGATATCCGGAGGTGATCATTCTGGATGAGCCTACTGTTGGTCTTGACCCGAAACAGATCAATGAGATCCGTGAGCTGATCAGGGGACTGAAAAAGAAACATACGGTAATTTTAAGTTCTCATATTCTGTCAGAAGTCAGCGCAATCTGTGATTATGTTCTGATCATTTCCCATGGAAAACTGGTAGCCAGTGATACTCCGGAGAATCTTAGCCGTCTGGCAGCAGGCTCTAATAACCTGAATATGCTTGTAAAAGGTCAGAAGGACACTGTAAGAGCCACTTTAACAGCCATAGAAGGGGTAAAAGAAGTTACAGTGAAGAAGAGCCAGGAAGAGGGCGTATACAGCGTTACAGTGGCTACACAGGAGAATACAGATGTACGTGAAAAAGTATTCTACAGCATGGTAAATGCAGACTGCCCGATCCTTGAAATGCAGTCTAAGAAAGTTTCTCTTGAGGAGATCTTCCTTGAACTTACGGAAAGCGAGAAAAAGGATAAAAATTCAGGTGGCTTTTCAGAGAATGATTCAGAAGATGGTTTCGAAAAAGCAGGCGTCGGAAAATCTGATGCAGCCCAGAATAATTCTGTACCAGATAATGGACAGTATACATCAGAATCCGGCGAAGAAAAGGGGGAAGAGTAAATCATGCTTGCTATTTATAAAAGAGAGCTGAAAAGCTACCTGACTTCTATGGTTGGCTATCTGTTTATGTTTTTTGTATTGCTGATCGCAGGTATTTATTTTTCAGCTTATCAGCTTTCAGCTGCTTATCCAAAATTTGAATATACATTAAACGCTATGACCTTTGTGTTCCTGATCGCAGTTCCGATCCTGACCATGCGAGTACTTGCAGAAGAAAGAAAGCAGAAAACAGACCAGCTGCTTCTTACTTCTCCGGTATCTGTATCTGGTATTGTAATGGGTAAATATCTGGCATTAGTAACCATTTATGCAATTCCGGTTGCCATACTTGCCACTTATCCCCTTATTATGTCAAAATTTGGAACTGTAGAATTTGGTTCCGCATACACTGCACTTCTTGGATTTTTCCTTCTGGGAAGCGCAAATATCGCCATTGGCGTATTTTTCTCTGCGATTACAGAAAGTCAGGTAATTGCAGCTGTTCTTACCTTTGTATTTTTATTTGCATTTTACATGATGAATGGTATTTCCTCATTCTTTTCACAGACAGCAATGTCTACAGCTGTAACATTCGGGCTTCTTATCATTGCACTCAGCCTTATGATCTACAGCATGATAAAGAATGTGGTGATTTCCGGAGCAATCTGTGTAGTTGGTGAAATTGCTCTGGTTGTGATTTATCTTGTAAAATCCAGTGTATTTGAAGGTGGTATTCAGAAGGTGCTTGAAGTCTTTAATTTAAGCTCTCATTTTGAAAACTTCACCAACAGTATTTTTGATGTGACAGGTGTCTTATATTTCTTGTCCGTAATCGCGATCTGCATATTCCTTACCATGCAGACAATTTTGAAGAGACGCTGGAATTAAGGAGGTGGGAAAATGTTGTTCGGAAAGAAGAAAAATGATAACAATATTAACAAAAATGAAGAAAAAGAGCTGAAAAGCGAAAAAAATATCGATTTATCATCAAATGATAATAATAACAATAATGATAAAAAACAAAAACGAAAATTTAAAGATTCAATCAATAAAAAGTATTTAAAAAATGGAAGTTACAGCTCTGTTATGATTGTTGTTTTTGTGACGATCATTATTGTTATAAATATGATAGCCGGAAATCTTCCTTCAAAGTATACTCAGCTTGACATCAGTGCTGAAAAACTGTATACAATCGGGGATGAAACCAAGGCAATGCTGAAAGACCTGGACAAGGATGTAACTATCTATCAGATAGCCCAGAGCGGAAGCGAAGACGAAACTATCAGCAATCTGCTTCAGAGATATGCGGATGAATCAGACCATATTACAGTAGAGCTGAAGGATCCTGTCGTAAATCCTAAATTTGTCAGTGAATACACAAGTGACAATTTATCCTCCAACAGTCTGATTGTAGTGTGCGGAGATAGAAATAAAGTTGTAAATTATAACAATATTTACGAATCTTCACTTGATTACAACACTTACAGCTATCAGACTACCGGTTTTGATGGTGAAGGACAGATTACAAGTGCAATTGCGTATGTGACAAGCGAGGATCTTCCTGTTTTATATACTATGGAAGGCCATGGAGAACAGGAACTGGATTCTACTGTAAAAGAAGATATTGAAAAGGCAAACATGGATATTCAGTCCCTGAATCTGATTTCAGAGGGCAGTGTGCCGGAAGATGCAGGCTGTCTGCTTATTGATTCTCCGGCAACTGATATTTCAGAAGACGAAAAAAATGCAATTATTGAGTATCTGGAAAACGGTGGAAAGGCTATGATTTTCTCTGATTATACAGGAGAAGATATGCCAAACTTTGATGCTGTTCTGGAAAATTATGGTATAAACAGAGTGGATGGACTTGTTTTTGAAGGTGATTCCCGGCATTATGCAATGCAGATGCCGTATTATCTGCTTCCAACAGTGAACAGTACAGATATTACTTCTGACGTTGCTTCTTCCGGATATTATATTCTTATGCCATATGCACAGGGAATCCAGAAATCAGAGGATGTGAGGGATACCGTTAATATTGAGAGCCTTCTGACAACTTCTGACAGTGCATACTCAAAAACGGATGTGAGCAGCGGAACTCTTGAGAAAGAGGACGGAGATGTAGATGGTCCTTTTGACCTGGGCGTAAGTATTACAGAGTCCGTTGGAGATGGTGAAGAAACTCATATTATTTATTATTCTACATCAAACTTGCTGCAAAGCCAGGTAAACCAGATGGTATCTGGTGGTAATGAAAAGCTTGTAATGGCCTCCTTAAGTGCGCTTGTAAATACGGAAGAGACAACAACTGTTTCTATCCCGTCGAAGAGTCTGGAGGTATCTTATCTGACCTTGTCAGCATATGATGCAAGCTTCTGGAAAATCTGCACTATTGGACTGATTCCGGGAGCCTTCCTGCTTGTTGGATTTATGATCTGGTTAAAGAGGAGAAAAGCCTGATGAAGAAAAAATCAGTAAAACTTGTTGCAGCAGTCGGTGTTCTGGTAGTTCTTAGCGGCGCTTACGTAGGTGTAAAAACCTACGTGGCGAAGCAGGACGCCAAAGAGACTGAAAGCGAAGAGGAGAATGACGAGACAAAAGAAATTGTTTCTATTTCTTCGGATGATGTGAAATCCATCAAATTTATTATTGACAAAAAAGAAGTTACTTTTGAAAAAGACGGAGATACCTGGATAAAAAGTGATGAAAGCGAATTTCCTGTAGATCAGGATAAACTGGATACCCTGGCTGGTTCTTTTAGCTCTGTGACAGCAGAAAGAACCCTGGAAAATGTGGAAGATGTTTCGGAATATGAGCTTGACCAGCCGGAAAATACCATCACCATAACTACAGAGGATGGAGAAACTACAGTGATACAGGTAGGAATGGAAAATGATTCCACCAGTCAGGAATACATTGAATTGAACAATGATTCTTCTACTGTGTATGTAGTTGGAAGTACAACCTTCCAGTCCTTTGAAGGTGGTCTGTATGATTTCGCAAAAAGCGGTACTTTCCCAACTGTAGATTCTTCTACTGTAACAAAAGTTTCAGTGACAGGACCGGAAGCTGCTTATACCGTTGAAGAAGATGAGAATAACTTCTGGAACGTTACGGGAACCACAGGCGGGACAGAGGAAACAGAAAAGGCAGATTCTGCAAAAGCAACGTCACTGACAAGTGCATTATCCAGTATGGCTTATGCAAGCTTTGTAAACTATAATTGCACGGACGAAGAACTTTCACAGTATGGATTAACCAAGCCGTATGCGACGATTACAGCCGATTACCAGGAAGAAGTGGAGAAAGACTCGTCTGATAGTGAAAACGAAGCTGAAACAGGCGATAACGACGCTACAGAGGCATCCATAGAAGAGGATTCCACTGATTCGGAAACAACAGAGAAAAGTTCAGAAACAGAATCAAGTGCAGAGAATGTAGAAAATGCAACAGATGGCACGGAAACGGAAGTAAGTGCAGAGGATGCAGAAAATGCAACAGATGGCACGGAAACAGAAGTAAGTGCAGAGGATGTAGAAAATGCAACAGATGGCACGGAAACGGAAGTAAGTGCAGAGGATGTAGAAAATGCAACAGATGGCACGGAAACGGAAGCAAGTGCAGAGGATGCAGAAAATGCAACAGATGGCACGGAAACAGAAGCAAATGCTGAAGAAACCGAAGAAGAGATAACAGAGATGGTAGATCGCCAGCTTGTAATTGAGATTGGCGATCAGTCTTCTGATGGAGGCAGATATGTCAGAGTAAATGGCAGCAATGAGATATATACAATATCAGAAGACTCCCTGGACACCTTTATTGGAAAAACAGATGCAGATTTCTGGGATATGACAGTAAGCTATCTGTCTGTAAACAATCTGGATAGCTTGAAAGTAGACTATAAAAATTCAGAGTACACAGTAAATGTTTCACGTGAAACATCAGAGGATGAAGATGCAGAAGATACAGCAGATGAGAATGCTACAGATGAATCCTCTGACGAAGACTCCGATGTAATTTCTACCACGACGGACGGCAGTGATGCCACTGATTCAACTGGTTCAACGGATTCAACTGCATCGACCGCATCTGTTACATTATCTTATGATTTAGATGGTCAAAAGCTGGAGGACAGTACAACATTTACGACATTCTACAATAAGCTGATTAATATGGCTGCACAGAAACGTTTGACAGATAAGTTTGAATCTAACGTGGAACCGGAAATGAGAGTTACATTTAAAGACACTGATGGAAATGATATGTTAGTTAAATACTATGCTTATGATACTAACTATTATGCAGCTGTTGTAAATGATAAAACCTATCTGGTAAATAAGATGACAGTGAAAGAACTGTTTACAGCATTTGAAAATCTGGCAGGTATAGATGAAAACGCAGACAGTGAAAATGCAGAAAATGAGGACATCGAGAGCACAGCTGTCAACGATGCAGATACTGAAAATGCAGATAGTGAAAATTCAGATGCTAACAATGCGGATGCCGAAAATTCAAATGCTGCCAATGCAGATAGTGGAAGCTCAGATGATGAAGCGTAGGTGACACTAGAACGTGCAAAAAAACATTCCGGCAATCTGTACGCCCAACTTTACGGTATATTTTACTCGAATTCAGTTGTCGTAGTCCGCTACAACGACCTCAACCGGGTAAAATTTCCCACAAATTGTGACGTATATCTTGCAGAAAGCCTTTTGATGGCACGTTTTAGGAAAACATCAAAACAAAAGTATAAAAATGACCCTGAAACTTTGAATATGAAGTTCCGGGGTCGCTTTTTTTACTTTGTTTATCAGCTTCTAAATAGTTTTTTACATCAACTATCTAAAGAAAACAAGGCACTGTTCCTGCTGTTTTGTTTTTTCATTATATGCATACATAAGTAAAGCAGAATCTTTCTTTGTTACTTTAAAGGAATCACCGCTTGAAAGCCAATTAGGTCTGCCTTCCTGAACCACTTTTGGATTTTCAAGATAATAGGTGCTTAATAACCAGCCATTTTTCAGTTTGAACTGCAGCTTTAAGGTTTTGTTTTTATATTTCTTATAACTTAAAGTGTAGTTGGACTTTGTTTTAAAAGTGTTTGTAAGCTTCAGATTACCAACCTTTATAGAAGTAAAAGGAGTGGTGTATTTTAATACTGTTATTTTGTGTTTGTAGGTTGTTTTTGCAATCTTGTATGTAACAGTTGTAGTTCCTTTTGCTTTTACTTTTAAATAAGGTGCTTTGTACTTCATGGATGCTATAGATGGTGCATAATTTGTACGGTACAAAGTAGATACGATTTTGGTATTCTGGGATTTCAATGCTGTTGGAACATTTCCATAATAGGACTCGGTAATAAGGTTTGCCTCATTTGCAGTGGTGTAAATTCGTCTGCTCTCATTGTATGCCTTTGATCCGGATGGGTATAAGGTGAAAACTTGAGAGGTTCCGGTTACTGGTTTGGCGTTGACAATTGCGGCAGATAATATTACTGCAACAAGAGTCAGTAAAACAGGTGCAACACGTTTTAAAATCTTTTTCATCTTTTTCGTCTCCTTTTCTTGGTTTGATTTTACGCCTTTGATATGCATTATTATAGCAAATGGTATTATTTGCGTCAAAAAGACTTTAGATATTCGTTGAAGTTTGTGTTATTATCTTGTTGTTTATATGATGAAAATTTCAGATAAAATCGTAAACAAATAGAGCATGTTTTCTGTTTTATTTAAAATATTGTCGTGCCAGAGCGTGCCCCCAAAATCATTCCCGCAATCTGCACGCCCCACTTTGCGGTATATTTTGCTCGAATTCTGCCTCCGTAGCCCTCTGGGACGTCTTTATCCGAACAAAATATTCCACAAATTGTGACGTACATCTTGCAGAAAGCCTTTTGGGGGCACGCTCTAATGGAAAAACAGCGGGATATAAAACATTAAGACATAAAACGACAGCAAAGTACAATAAAACGGATATGTACAATAAAAAGGACTTATTTATCACTTTTATAAAAAAGAATCTATAAAAATAAAAATGGGCAGAGATGCATATAAAGCATTACCAGAAGATAAAGAATACACATCATCAGATAAAAAACACACTCTGGTTGTGGAACTGGGGAGGAGATTAACATGAAACAATATATTGTAGATGCATTTACAGACAAGCCGTTTTCTGGAAATCCGGCTGCTGTTTGTGTGATGGACAGTTGGCCTTCAGAGGAAGCTATGATGAAACTGGCCATGGAGAACAATCTTTCAGAAACCGCATTTATTGTGAAAGAAGAAGCAGGATATCATCTTCGCTGGTTTACTCCGGGAACAGAGGTTGAATTATGTGGCCACGCTACACTGGCGTCTTCTTACGTTATTTTAAATTATTATGAAAAAGATAAAAGTGAAGTAAGATTTAATACGCTTAGTGGAGAATTAATCATTCACAGAAATGGAAACTTATATGAAATGGATTTTCCAACGTATGAATTACGGGAAATACCTGTTACGGATGATATGGAAAAAGCATTTGGTGTACGCCCCGTAAAGGCTGTATTAGGGCTGGATTTGGTGTGTGTGTTTGAATCTGCGGATATTGTTAAAAATATGAATCCAAATCAGGAGCTTTTGCTTGGAATAGAGGGTAGAATCCAAAATGCAACTGCCAAAGGGACAGATGTGGATTGCGTTTCTCGCAGCTTTTGTCCTAAATTAAGCATTGCAGAAGATCCTGTTTGTGGCTCTGCTCATTGTCAGATCGCAGCATACTGGGCAGAAAAATTAAAGAAAAAGGACATTTTTGCATATCAGGCGTCAAAGCGCGGCGGATATTTGCATTGTACGCTTCAGGAGGGAAACAGAATTACAATCAGCGGGGAAGCGACTCTGGTGGCAATCTCTGAAATAGTGGCATCTTTGTTGACAAAATGAGCTGTTTTTGCTAGAATTATCCGGTAAAAATAAATATGATAGGGCGTCGGAATTTCCAGTGCTACGGTCGGACATCCATAATCCATTTTTCGGGTTATGGATTTTTTTTTGATGTAGCAGTAAATTCAGCTGGAATTCCCGATTACATTAAAAAGCCCTATCAGGCAGAAGTGCACTGTGGCAAAAAAGGCAGATGTAAAGCGCCCGCCGCAGGCAGAGAAAGGAGAAACATGGAAAACGGATTATTTGAAAAAACGCCGGTGGCAAAGGCATATATGAAGCTTGCGCTTCCGGTGGTACTTAGTATGATGGTATCCCTGGTTTATAATATGGTGGATACGTATTTTATTGCAATGACAGGAGTACAGGAGCTGGTTGCAGGAGTATCGCTTGTAGTGCCGGTGTTTACAATGATGATTGCTTTTGGAGATATTTTTGGCCTGGGCGGAAGTTCGGTAATATCCCGGCTGTTTGGGGAGAAGAGAGAAGAGGATGCGAAAAGGACCAGTGCATTTTGTGTCTGGGCGGCAGTTGTTTTCGGGCTTTGTGTAACAGTGATTCTTCTGATTTTCCGGAACCAGATCCTGGGTATACTTGGCGCGGATGAAACGACCTGGAAATACGCAATGGATTACTATAAATGGATTGTAATTGGTGCTGTTTTTATTATTTTTGGTCTGGTTCCCAGCAATATTTTGAGAACGGAAGGACTTGCATCTCAGGCAATGACAGGATCAGTTATTGGTTCAATTATAAATATTATTCTGGATCCGGTGTTTATTTTTGTCTTGAAACAGGGAGCTGCAGGAGCGGCAATTGCAACTGTATTGGGAAACGTGGTGGCTGATGTTTATTATATTTATGTTATCGCGAAAAAAGCAAAACGTCTGTCAGTTTCTCTGTCAGATGCAAAGATTCCCGTAATCATGGTCAGGGATATTCTGACAATCGGAATTCCTTCTTCCATTACAAATATGATGCAGAGCTTCATGGTTATGATGACAAATCATTTTTTGCTTCCGTATGGTACGGACAAGATCGCGGCAATGGGAATTGCATTAAAGGCAAATATGATTACAGCGATGATTCTGGTTGGATTTGCGTTTGGAGGTCAGCCACTGATCGGATATAATTACGGGGCAAAAAACCAGAAACGCCTGAAAGAAATTCTGAAATTTGCATATGCACTTGAAGCAGGTCTGGGACTGGGATTTACAGTTATTATGAGCGTTTTTGCACCTGCAATCATGAGAATTTTCATGGATGACCCGGAGATTATTGCAAACGGCGCAAGGATGCTTCGGTATCAGCAGCTTGGCATGACTTTTATGGCTGTTACACTGGTATCTACCTGTGTATGCCAGTCTGTGGGAAATGCATTAGGCGCGTTTACCTTGTCAGTGAGCAGACAAGGAGTCCTTTATGTAATTGTACTGCTGATAATGTCCAGAGTATTTGGATATACTGGTGTGCTTGTTTCACAGGCATGTGCGGACGTAGCAACTGCAGGGCTGGCGGTCTGCATTATTCGTAAGAATCTTTTTTCTTCTGGCAGTTCATTAGAGCGTGTTTGAAAAAAGCATTTCCACAATCTGCACACCCCACTTTGCGGTATATTTTACCCGAATTCTGCCTCCGTAGCCCGCTACGATGCTCTTATCTGGGTAAAATCTCCCGCAAATTGTTGACGCATATCTTGCAGAAAGCCTTTTTCAAACAGGCTCTGGTGTGATTTTTCTAGTTACGGAATAATTGAAAATAAAAAACAAGAAAACAAGCAGGAATTCTTTTTGCAGAAATCTTACTTGTTTTCTTGTTTTTTTATAAGCGGTTTATGATCTATTTTCGTGCAACAAGGTGTGCGCGGAAGGATTTTTGTTTTTCCATAGTTAATACGGTGAAACCGGCTTTTTCTGCCATAGCAACAAATTCAGCAGGTTTGAGTATTTTTACATCACCATGCCCAACCAGATTTGCCAGGGGCATTTCCAGGTGGTTCATCAGCCAGACCATAAAATTCGAAGAAGTGTAATCACGAAGAATCAGGCGTCCACTTTTACGCAGCACACGATATGCACTGTCGAAAAAGTTCTGGGGATTGGGGTAGTGATGAAAACTGTTGGCGCAAATAACGGCATCAAAAGAGCTTTGTTCAAAAGGCAGATTTTCACTGTCACCAACAAGAAATTCTGTGTTGGAAAGGTTTTTTGTCTGGGCTACGCGGATCATCTCAGGGGTAAGATCAAGCCCTACGTAATGCTTATCCGGATATTTTTCATGAAGCAGCTGAAGCATTGGCCCGGTTCCACAGCCACAATCCAGCACATCATGAAATGGTTCTTTTTCCAGTTCTGCCAGAATTGGCGGATAGTCATCTTTACACATTTCGTAAATACCGGCATGTCCGCTGTCGTAGATTTTTGCTGCCTGCGTAAATTCTTTAATAGAAAGTTGTTTATATTCTTGCGGTGTCATATGGCTTGCCTCCCTGGATCGTGCCCGAAAAATCATTCCAGCAATTGTGACACACATCTTACAGAAAGCCTTTGGGGGACACGTTCTAATATCAAATTTAAAATTAGTTATTACTAACTAAAATTACCATAAATTAAGGAAAAAGTCAAAAGGAAACTAAAACCTGTTTGTAAATTATCGCAGGTTTTTGTATGAAATACCCCATTCCTCCATAGATTTAATAATAGGACGCATAGATTCCCCAAGTTCACTTAGTGCATATTCTACTCTTGGGGGAACTTCGGCGTACACTGTTCTTGTGATTATTCCGTCTTCTTCCATAGATCGAAGGCTTTCAGTTAATACCTTCTGGCTAATTCCCTGTAAATCTTTTTTTAATTCATTAAAACGCCACGGGCGAACAAGAAGATTCCTTATGATCAGCAATTTCCATTTACTTCCGATCAAAGAAACAGTTGTTGCTACCGGGCAGGCGGGCATCTCATCTTTTGTTATCATAAACACGGACCTCCAATAGATTCAAATTTGATTGTTATATTCAATTATAATGTAACATTCAAAATTGAACAATAAGTTACTTTTTTGTAACCTGGGTTATTTTTTTGTGCCTAAGTAATAGATTTGTGCGTACTTTTTTATGCTGAAAATTTATTATACAGTAATATTGCAAACGGGAATTGTTGCGAAGAAACTATTAAAAAAGCAAATGTAGCAAAGGAGCAAAAATGCACAAATAAGTGTGCGAATAAATGTACAAATAAATGCACAAATAAATGCACAAATAAATGTACAAATAAATGCACAAATAAGTGTGCAAATAAATGCTCAGACAAATGCTTAAACAAATGGAGGTAAAGTCTATGGCACTTTCAGATTTATTCGGATGGACAAAGAAAAAGGAAAACACAGCGGCAGCGTGCGGGACAGCCTGCGGAGCAGGGGACAAAGCAGAAGAGAAGCCGGCAGCGTGTGGAACAGCCTGCGGAGCAGGGGATAAAGCAGAAGAGAAACCTGCAGCGTGCGGAACAGCCTGCGGAGCAGGAGACAAAGCAGAAGAAAAGCCGGCAGCGTGTGGCAGTGCATGCGGAGCAGGAGACAAAGCAGAGGAAAAACCGGCAGCATGTGGAACAGCATGCGGAGCAGGGGATAAAGCAGAAGAGAAACCGGCAGCGTGCGGAACCGCATGTGGAGCAGGAAACAGAACAGAGGAAAAAACAGCAGCTTGTGGCAGTGCTTATGGCACCGGCGATAAGTAATTATTTTTGCTATTAAGGACTGGCTTTGTCAGAATAAACAAATACACCCCAAGAAACAATTATACACTTGGGGCGTATTTTTCAAGATATAAAAAATGTATTTTGAAAAATGCGTCCCACAAAAACAACGGAGGTAGGTTAAATTTATGAGGCAATATTTTTCATTTCAATGGCACATTACGGATGATTGTGATCAAAGATGTAAACATTGTTATATTTTTTCAGAAAATAAGTGTAAAAAGCTGGATTCTATGAGCTGGGAACAGATGCAGGATGCCTTTTATAATTGCCTGGATTTTTGCAAAGTTTACCAGAGAATTCCTTATTTTTACATTACAGGCGGCGATCCCATTCTTCATCCGGACTTCTGGAAATTGCTGGAACTTATGAAAGAACATGGGATTGCATTTACGATTCTGGGAAATCCTTTTCATTTGACAGATAGTGTCTGTAAACGGTTAAAAGAATATGGATGCGAAAAATACCAGCTTTCCATTGATGGCCTGCGTGAAACACATGACTGGTTTCGTAAACCAGGAAGCTTTGACATTACGTTAGAAAAAATTGGGTGCATTAACCGTGCTGGAATTCGTTCTGTGGTAATGACCACTGTTTCTGGAACAAATATAAATGAAATTCCAGGAATTATTGATGAGGTGGTAAAAGCGGGAGTCAATGTATATGCCTTTGCCCGTTATTGTCCTACCAGTGAAGAAAAGGATATAAATATTGAACCGCTGCGCTACGGGCAGTTATTGGCGGAATGTGACAGGAAATTTAAAGAATATGAGGCGGCTGGCTGTAAGACTTATTTTAATAAAAAAGATCATTTATGGACGCTATATGAATATGAAACAGGAGCCTTTTTGCTTCCTCAAAATGCAGAGCCAGGAATGATTTATGGCGGATGTAATTGTGGAAACTGCCATCTGACCATACTTCCAAATGGCGATATTTATGCATGCCGACGTGTCCAGAACAGTAAAGTCGCAAATGTATTTACGGACAGGATGGCGGATGTGTGGCTCTGTCAGATGGAGCAATACAGGGATTATACAAAATTTGAAAAATGCTCCAAATGTGAGCTGCTGGCATTTTGCAGAGGTTGTCCAGCAGTGGCCAGTGGAAAGAACGGTAATTTTTATAAGGCAGACCCACAATGCTGGAAGGAGATTATTTAATTATGGCAGAAAATGAAATAATGAAAAATGAAGTAATGAAAACAATTATGCATCGTCGTGCAATCCGTCGTTTTGAAAATAAACAAATTGCGGAGGAGGAACTGGAACAAATTTTGCAGGCCGGTCTGTATGCACCAAGTGCAGGTGGCCGTCAGGGTGTAATTTTTGCTGTAAGCTCAAATAAAGAGGTAAACGAAAAACTGGGTAAGATAAAGCGGGCAAATTCAAATATCCGCATGGCAACTGCAGGAAATTATATATCGAAAGAGCAGCCAAGTATTGCTGATGATCCAAAACTTATTAATGCTTTTTATGATGCGCCCACAGTTATTACAATGTTTGCCCCAAGAAATTTCCTGTTTTCAGTGGATGACTGTGCAGTGGCAGCTGAAAATATGATGCTGATAGCAGATTCTATGGGCATTGGCTCCTGCTATATCGGTCAGGGCTGGACAGCTTTCGCAGATCCATTTGGGCAGGAAATATTGCGGAAATGGGAAATACCAGATGGTTATTATGCTGTCATGCAGCTGCTTTTGGGGTATCCTAAGAAAGAAGATTCCCATCCGGCGGCAAAACCAAGAAAAAATAACCGTATTTTACGGTTTTGACCGACTGGTTTTAACAAAATGCTCATAAATTGCGATATAATCATGCATAGGACATGAAGAGATACAACATCAATATATATTCCTAAGTATTCCTAAGGGACCAGGATAATATTTTGATAAAAAATGGTAAAAAGAAATGATGAAAAGAAATGATAAAAAGGAATAGTAATTTATAAAATGAAGAGCATTATTGTATTATTTGAAGTAAAATATGTAAAGAGGGAGAAGGAGAGAGGCTTTGATTTGTCATCAATGTTTGAGCCACTTCTGACGGGGGGCAGAGCCTGCTCCTAAAAAGCATTCTTGCAATCTACACGTGCTACTTTACGAGAGCTTTCACCAAAATTCAGTTGCCGTAGCCAGCTACGGCGCCCAGCGCCCTCATCTGGACAAAATTTCCCACATATTGTGACACACATCTTGCAGAAAGCCTTTTGGGGCAAGCTCAAGAAAGATGGCGTAATGTAATGCTGCATCGTATGAGCCGGAAAGAAGGACGGGAAAAGTTGTTTGAAAGTTATGAGATAACCATTTTGTTTAGAAATCTGTTATAATATGAATAAAGAACATTCAAAGGCACCACAGGATTCTAATATGTTTTTTGAGGGGGACGTATGATATATACATGTACATATAAATCAGAGTTGGGAGATATTTTGCTGGCTGCTGATGAAATCGGACTTACAGGTTTGTGGTTTGAGGGACAAAAATATTTTGGAAACTCAATTCCAAGGGATTATGTTTCACGTGAAACATTAATTCTTGACAATGCTAAAAGATGGCTAGATGTGTACTTTTCTGGTGAAGAACCGAAGTTTACTCCACCTCTTCATCCTGCAGGTTCTCCATTCAGGCAGGCTGTATGGAAAATTTTATTACAGATTCCTTATGGTCAGACCAAAACATATGGCGAAATTGCCAGCAAGCTTGCCAAAATGAAAAACACCTCTCATATGTCTGCACAGGCAGTAGGCGGTGCTGTTGGACATAATGAAATTTCCATTATCATTCCCTGTCATCGTGTTGTAGGAACAAACGGCAGTTTGACAGGGTATGCAGGTGGAATTGATAAGAAAATTGCATTGCTGAAGTTGGAACACACAGATATGAGGCATTTGTTTATTCCTAAAAAAGGAACGGCGCTATAGAGCCTTTTGGAAGCAGGGTTTATACATAAAACTGAAACAAAATACGATGTAATATGGAATGCAATATGAAATACAACATGGTATAGAATATAGAGGGACTTAACAATGAACCATGACGATTTTGTAAAACTGTCTTTTAAGAAACAGGCCGAAAAATTTGCAACATATCATATGTCGAAGGTGGAATATACGGATTATCTGATCAGAAAAATTGGGGCAAAAGGGGATGAGCATGTGTTAGAGACAGCTGCCGGAACCTGTATTTGTGGAAGAGCACTGGCTCCTTTTGTAAAAGATATTACCTGTCTGGATCTGACAGAAGAAATGCTGGCTTAGGGGAAAAACTTGCAGCTGAAACCCAGATAAAAAATATAAGCTTTGAAACTGGTAATGCAGAAGATCTGCCGTACAAGGCAGAAACTTTTGATTTGGTGATAACAAGACTTTCCTTTCATCATTTTATAAATCCCGAAAAGCCTTTTCGGGAAATGCAGCGAGTTTTGAAAAAAGGTGGAAAAATGGTTGTCTGGGATATGGAAGCGACTGTGGAACCCTTACGCGAGATTGACAATAAAATTGAAAAAATGCGTGATCCGTCACACACAAGGATTCTCAGCCGGAAAGAATTTGAAAGGTTTTTTCAGAAAGATTTTTCATTACAGTGTGAGGAATCCACGCTGGTCCCTGTTAATCTTAAAAAGTGGATGGAATTGACTGACACTCCCGAGGAGATTCAAAGGGAAATTGTAGAATTAATGGAAAATGATTTGGCCGGAGGCCGCAAAACGGGCTTTTCACCATATATTAAAAATTCGCAAATTATGTTTGATCACAGGTGGCTGTTACTGATTGAAATAAAAAAATAAAAGCTGCAAAATAAAATTTATTGCAGTTAAAGTAATTTGGATTTAGCTGGTGCTGTAAAAAATTCCAGCTTTTTTTATTGGTTTACCATATTGCTCTCATTTAGTGCTATAATGTATTATAAAATATTTAAAGGATTTAAAGGATTTAAAGGATTTAAAGGATTTAAAGGATTTAAAGGATTTAAAGAGTTTAAAGTGTTTAAATGGATTAAAACTAAAATGTTGAAGCGTGTTATCAAAAAGGTTTCCGCAAAATAGCCTACAAATTATGCTGTATATTTTGTAAAAGCCTTTTTTAGATATACTCTAAAGTGAAATGCATTTAGAGCCTGTTTGAAAAATCATTCCCACAATCTGCGCGCCCCACTTTGCGGTATATTTTACCCGAATTCAGTTGCCGTAGCCCGCTACTGCGCCCTCATCCGGGCAAAATTTCCCACAAATTGTGACGCACATCTTGCAGAAAGCCTTTTTCAAACACGCTCTAGCTAAAGTAAAAAGTCAGGAGGATTGTCACATGGAGGAAACTTTACAGGATTTAAAAACAAGACGAAGCTGCCGCAAATATAAACCAGATCAGATTTCAGAAAAGCAGTTAAATGAAATTCTCGAAGCTGGTACTTATGCACCAACGGGAATGGGAGCACAAAGTCCGATTATTGTTGTGGTTCAGGATAAAAAGACCAGAGATTATATATCAAAACTTAACGCCAAAGTAATGGGAAGTGCAGGTGATCCATTTTACGGTGCACCGACTGTGCTGGTTGTGCTTGCAGACAGAAGCAGAGGAACATATGTTGATGATGGAAATCTGGTTATTGGAAATCTGTTAAATGCAGCTCATGCAATAGGTGTTGATTCCTGCTACATTTACAGGGCAAGAGAGGTTTTTAATTCAGAGGAGGGAAAAGCGCTTCTGGCAAAATGGGGAATTACAGGTGATTATGAGGGAATCGGAAATGTGATTCTTGGCTATGGCCTGCCAGAAGGAATAAAAAAAGCGGCGCCACGTAAAGATAGCTATGTTATTCGTATAAAAGAGGAAGAATAGTGAGGTAAAAAATGTCAGCATTAACAGTCAGCAAAGAGGATGAAAAAAGAGTAAAAGGAATGGGCTTCCTGAATAATCGAGGAACTGATTTGTTTTCTGCAAGGGTTCTTACCACAAATGGAAAAGTAACTGCAGCGCAGCATCGCTGTATGGCTGATGCGGCGGAAAAATTCGGAAATGGAAATCTTTTGTATACAACCAGACTTTCTGTGGAAATCCAGGGAATTCCTTATGATAAAATTGAAGAATTTCAGAAATTTATTGCAAAAGAAGGGCTGGTAACAGGTGGAACCGGGCCGAAAGTGCGTCCGGTGGTGTCCTGCAAGGGAACTACCTGCCAGTATGGGCTTCTGGACTCCTATGCAATTTCAGAGGAAATATACAAACGTTTTTATGAGGGATACAGAGACACTGTACTGCCGCACAAATTTAAAATCGCAGTAGGTGGCTGTCCGAATAACTGCGTTAAGCCCAATCTGAATGATGTGGGAATTATTGGACAGAGGATTCCAACGGTTAATACTGATGTCTGTAAAGGATGCAAAAAATGTGCCATTGAGGCTGCCTGTCCCAACAAAGTGGCAAAAGTAGTTGATGGAAAAGTTCAGATTGACAAAGATGCATGCAGACATTGTGGACGCTGTGTTGGAAAATGTCCATTTCATACAATTGAGGATGGCATTTATGGTTACAAAATTTACATTGGTGGACGTTGGGGCAAAAAGGTATCAAAAGGAAGAGCTCTTAGCAAGATTTTTACTTCCAAAGAAGAAGCTTTAGATGTTATTGAGAAAGCGCTTCTTTTCTTCAGAGATAATGGAATTAAAGGAGAACGTTTTGCAGAGACAATAGAGCGACTTGGATTCGAAAATGTAGAAAAGCAATTGCTTGGATAAGAATTCTTCTAATTTTCACAAATTATGACGCATATCTGATAGAATATTTTGGAAGGCATCTTGCAGAAAGCCTTTATCAAATATGCTCTAAAATGGCCGGGGTGTAAGAGACTCCGGCTTTTTTTGTAACAGGAGATTCCGCCTAAATTTCCTATTACACAAAAAGCCCTACCGTGCAGGATCCAGAAGCGGCGGAAAGGAAGATGTTGCTCGAAGCGACCCGCCGCAGGCGGAGAATCCTGCAAGCCGGATTCTTTGTGCAATAGGAAATTCTGGCGGGATCCTTTATTGTATAAAAAGCCCTGCCAGGCAGATCCGGAAGCAGCGGAACGGTAAATGTTGCTTGCGGCGCCCCGTCTGCAATATGTTCTGAAATTGGCGTGTGTAAAATATCATTCCTATGGAGGTTTGAAAATATAAAAATATGAAAATATATGAGGTGCAAGAAAGGTCCGTTTTATTGGACATTCTTTTAGAAATTTGGGAAGAATAGGCAGTTCTGATCTGGATCAGGCTGGAAAAGTTAAGACGGGTATAATGTCAGCGTTAATGGTAAAAGTAACCTATAACTTTATTCATACAGGGAAATATCGCTCTAAATTTATGCAAAAGCGTTTTAAAAAGCAAATGGAAGATCCTAATCCATATAATCGGGCTTTTGTAGCAATGACAGGCATAGACAGGTATGATATGAGTTTTATTACGAAAGAAAGTCTGAAAAATCAGTTTAAATCAGATTTAATTACACCGCGTCCAGAGCAAATTGATAATGGAGAAACTCAAATTCATGTGTTTTATGCAAAAAAAGATGGGAGAAAAATATCTGGAAAGGTACAAAAAATACTTTAAATCCCCCATTATTCATGAACAGGATATGAGACATGAAGAGCTTTTGGGAGTTTATCCTGAAAAATGGTGTGCTCTTGTTAAAAAAAATATGTTTGTAGTTTTTGTTTTCTGAACTGTCAAATAAAAACATTAAGCAAATGTGACAAAAAACGTACTTTAATAAGAAAAATGAAATGAAAAAGAAATATAAATGCAATATAAATGAGACATAAAATGGACTTTTGAAAAGAAACTTAAAAGAAAAAGTGATTTTAAAAGTGTATTGGATATAAAAAACGACAATAAAGTACAATAAAAAGTACTTTAAAACAATAGGATAAATAAAAGTACAAAAAATAGTACTTTATAATCGGGATGATTGTATTTAATTGGCGAAAATTAAAATGTTTTATAAGTTTAAAGGAAATATTATCCGAATTCGCATAGACAATAGGTGAAAATAAGTAAAATTTTAAAAGAAAATAATTTAATTTGGCTGTATAAAAATAAGAAACCTGATTTATTGTATTATAATATTATACTAATGTTCCCAAAAGAATATTTTTAAATCGAAGAAGTTTCTGTTTAATGATATACGTTTTACATAATTGGATTTTTAATTTAATGTGTGAGTTAGACAGGTGTTATTGTTTTGATGTTTCTGGTGTGTATATGGGTTAGAGCCTGTTTGGAAAATCATTCCTACAATCTGCAAACTCCACTTTGCGGTATATTTCGCCCAAATTCAGTCGCCGTAGCCCGCTACAGCGCTTTCATCCAGGCAAAAACTCCCACAAATTAGTGACATATATCTTGCAGAAAGCCTTTTTCAAACATGCTTTAATGCGTGCTCTAAAATCATTCTCGCAGTTTGTTGGAAACATTTTGCAGTATATTTTATGTGATTTTGATTTCCATAGATAATGATTTATTACGTAATTTTAAATGTACTTGTTTACAACTTGTACAAAATGTGAAGGGGTAAAGAAGTAGATATATAAGTAGAGATAAGTCGTAAATATAATATACGAAAATAAACATGTGGTAAGATAAGCAATAAATATACAGAAATCAATATGTAAAACTATAAGCCCAAAAGTCATTAATACACGATAGACTTTTGGGCTTTTGTGATATATTATTTTTCACTGGCGAAAAAAGTTCCTACTTGTTCTAAAAATCCCTCTGCATTTTCAATATGTGGAAAGTGTTTTGAACAAGAAATTACGGCGGTTTCTATAGCTGGATTTATTCTACGGTAATCATCTACAATTGAATTACCATTTGGTTCGTCTTCACCTTCTACAATATAAATACTATTGTCTAAAGATTCTAAAGCATGTCGGATATTTATATTCATATATTTGGCACTTTGACTGGAATATAAATATTTAGCATAGTAGCCTCCTTTGTGGGCGGCTTCATAATAGGCATCCATAATATCTCGATCTGCATGGAATGGATTGTAATATAAATTATCCAAGAAAAGATCGCTAATTGTTTCACGTGAAACAATTATATGATATATTAATGTTCCAAATACCGGAATTTCTATAAGGAATTTAAAAATTTTATCCTTCTGTGTAGGTGTTTTTGATAAGGAAACAAGGCTTACAGGATTGATAAACATGATTTTATTAATGTTTTCTTTATCATAGGCTGCAGCAGTGGTAACAAAAGAACATGAAAATCCGCTGGCAATAATATCTGTTTTTTCTTTAATAACATTCTTTATAAAATCACAGATAATTTGTACGAAAAGAAAATTGGTATATGTAATTCCTGCTTTCTCGGAACGTCCACAGCCAAGTAAATCTATAGTATATACTGTATGCTCCAATGCCAATTGATCTTCAACACGTGACCATTCATAACCGCTTCCACCAGGCATAGTATCATGAATCAAAAGAAGCGGTGAGCCGGAACCTTTCTTTGTATAATAAATTTTCCCAAAACGCCAATTATAATAATTATGGTTTGAAAAATCGAGCATTTCTTTTAACTGGGAAGAGGCAACGATTACTCTATTGGATATATGCACAATACCAGCAGCTATTGTGGTCAGGGCGGCAAGCGTTAAAATCTTGTGTTTACTGTCTTTCATTATCGAGAACCTCCTTTGAATTGTATATATATTATACGCCTTACGGTATCATTTTACAATGAATTTTTAACAGTGTAAGGAAGATGTAAGGTGACAAAGTTACTGTTTACCGGTAATGTTTCGTAAGGCGTTTTTGGCGAACGAAGTTTATAGAAAGCCCGAGAATGTCAGGGCGAAAGCATGCGAATACATATTCGCTGTACATCGCAACGTGTGTTGCTGAGAACGGAGTGAACAGTAAGTAATTTGGTAAAAGCTGCTTTATGCAAGCTTTTAAGAGGTGTTAAAAAAGCAATGAGTAAATGAGCGAGTATCTTAAAAAGCATAAATTTTATAAGTAACCAATCCATAAAAAATAACCAACTCATAATAGATAACCAAGCCGTAATAAATAATTAAGCCATGAAAAATAACCAACTCAAAATATATAACCAAGCCGTAATAAATAATTAAGCCATAAAAAATAACCAAATCGTAATAAATAACGAATTATAAATGAGCAAATATAAAAAAATGCACAAAAATAAGTTCTTTTTGTCCGTGACCTAAATGCATTCGGCTCAATCAAGTAAAACGTATCTTTGTAATACAGACATATTTGTGCAATATTTTAAATTTGCTCATTTATAGTAAGCAAGTTATAAAAAATAACCAAGCTATAAAAAATAATCAAATTGTAATAAATAATCAAGCTATAAAAAATAACCAAATCGTAAAAAATAATCAAGCTATAAAAAATAACCAAATCGTAAAAAATAATCAAGCTATAAAAAATAACCAAATCGTAAAAAATAATCAAGCCATAAAAAATAACCAAATCGTAAAAAATAACCAAACCATAATAAATAGCCAAACCATAATAAGTAATCCAACCATGATAAGTAACCCAACCATGATAAATAGCCAAACCATAATAAATAGCCAAACCATAATAAATAGCCAAACCATAATAAATAACTAAATCATAATAAGTAACCAAACTATAATAAATATTCAGTGAAAAGATAAAACATAAGCGGGCAAGTTGGCAATTTATAAATATATTACAGGCCGGTGTTTGAAAACTATGTAAATGGGAATAATTTTTTGTGAAGATAAAAATAGACAATATTTTTATAAAATAAAATAGCATTTTCTATGTTTCACGTGAAACATTATGTGGCAGGATAATTTTAAAAGTGTTATAATAGCAATAGTTATATGATAAGATTGTTGAAAATATAAGTTATTTTTGTTATTGTGTATGAAAGAAACAGTAACAATTGTTTTACTTATAACTAGAGCGTGCCCCCAAAAAGGTCTTTTGCAAATTGTGATGTGCAGAAGGCGGGAATGCTTTTTCAAACACGCTCTAGGAAGCAGTTACATAATTTTATGAAAGGGAGGGTTGATATTGGGCAGAACGATTGCGGTTGCGAATCAGAAAGGTGGCGTTGGTAAATCTACCACAGCGATTAACCTTTCAGCTTGCCTGGCAGAACAGGGAAAGAAAGTTCTGACGATTGACATGGATCCTCAGGGAAATACGACCAGTGGATTAGGTGTTGATAAAAACGCAGTAGAAGATACTTTATATGAACTTCTGGTTGGTCAGTCAGATGTGGGAAACACAATTGTGAAGGATGTTGTTGAAAATCTTGATTTGATTCCATCCAATGTGAATTTATCAGGAGCAGAGATTGAGCTGGTTGGTATTGATAATAAAGAATACATATTGAAAGAGATTACGGATAAAATAAAAGATAATTATGATTACATTATTATTGATTGTCCGCCATCTTTAAATATGTTGACGATTAATGCACTTACGGCAGCAACTTCTGTGTTGGTTCCGATCCAGTGTGAGTATTATGCTTTGGAAGGTCTGTCACAGTTGATTCATACTATTGACCTTGTAAAGGACAGACTTAATAATGAACTGGAAATTGAAGGCGTTGTATTTACTATGTATGATGCCAGAACCAATCTGTCATTACAGGTTGTAGAAAATGTTAAAGAAAATCTGCAGCAAAATATATATAAGACGATTATCCCCAGAAATGTCAGACTTGCAGAGGCACCAAGTTATGGACAGCCGATCACTATTTATGATCCGAGATCCACTGGTGCAGAGAGCTATCGCCTTCTTGCAGAAGAAGTAATAAACAGGGAGGTTGAATAATGGCGGTGAAAAGGAAAGGTCTTGGAAGAGGACTTGATGCTCTTTTTCCAGAGAAATCAATTGCGAAAAAAACAGTATCCAAGTCGACTGTAGAAAATCAGGAAGCTGCAGTAAACCAGGATACAATAGATCAGAGTACAGGAAATCAAGGTACAGAAAACCAGAATGTAGAAAACCAGAATGTAGAAAACCAGAATGCAGTAAATCAAAACGCAGTAAATCAAAATGCAGTAAATCAGAGTGCACTAAATCAAGGTACCGGCAATAAAGATATTGCAAATACAGATTCTGCGATTAGTAATACGGCAAATAAAGTTGCTACAGATAATGAAAGAAAAGAAACTGAAAAAAAGAACAGGAACGAGGGCTCTTCAGAACAGAAGAAGTCAGAAATGCTTGTAAAGATCTCAAAAGTGGAGCCAAATCGTAATCAGCCTCGCAAACAGTTTGATGAAGATGCTCTTGTGGAGCTTTCAGAATCCATCAAGCAGTATGGTGTTCTACAGCCTCTTCTGGTATCTGATAAGGGCGAATATTATGAGATTATTGCAGGTGAGCGGAGATGGAGAGCTGCCAAACTTGCTGGTCTGAAAGAAGTTCCGGTTATAATAAAGGAATTTAATAACCAGCAGGTAGTTGAAATTTCCCTGATTGAAAATATTCAGCGGGAAGATCTGAATCCAATTGAAGAAGCTATGGCATATAAACGCCTGATCAATGAATTCCACTTGAAGCAGGATGGAATTGCAGAAAGAGTTTCAAAGAGCAGAACGGCAGTAACAAACTCCCTTCGTCTTTTGAAACTGGATGAGCGGGTTCAGCAAATGCTCATTGATGAAATGATTTCAGCCGGACATGCCAGAGCGATTCTTGCAATCACAGATAAAGAAAAACAGGCAACTGTGGCAATGAAAGTTTTTGACGAGAAATTAAGCGTTAGAGAAACTGAGAAACTGGTAAAACATATTGTTGAGCCACCTAAGAAAACAGAAAAGCCTGTAAATACAGCTGAAGATGCAGTCTATGAGAGCCTGGAAGAAAAAATGAAGAGCATCATGGGAACCCGCGTTTTTATCCACAGGAAAAAGAACAACAAGGGTAAAATTGAAATTGAATATTATTCCAGAGACGAACTGGAAAGAATCATTGAGTTATTTGAATCCATAAGGTAAGGAGAGTGCATGAGCAGTATTTTTGACAGCCTGGGAATTGATCCGGGAATCGTTATTATCCTGTTGCTGATTCTGACCATTGTTCTGGCGGTAAATGTATTCAGCAGCAAGATGCGGCTTAGCCGGTTGGAACGTAAATACAAAGTGTTCATGAAGGGCACTGACGCTCAATCTCTTGAAAAAGTTTTTTTGCGTAAGTTTGCCCAGATCGACCGTCTTTATGAAGCGAAAGAGGATCATGAGCATGATATCAGTTTTATTAAGCATCGTATGGAAACAATGTTCAGCAAATATGGCGTTGAAAAATATGATGCATTTGATGATGTAGGTGGAAAACTTAGTTTTGCACTTGCGTTGTTGGATCAGGATAATTCTGGTGTTATTTTAAATGCGGTGCACAGCCGTGATAACTGTTTCCTTTATTTGAAGGAAATTGTAAAGGGAGAATCTTATGTCATGTTAAGCCAGGAAGAATTGGAAGCTTTGAGAAAAGCAGTTAATTTTGGCCTGGAAAATATAGAAAAAGAAGAAGCATGACAGGACAAAAAGATTTTTCAAATTTAGTTGCATATTATATGGTAATGCAGGATTGCGGGAGCAGCGCAGTTGCAAAGCAATCCGGGGGATCAAATGAGTGGCAAAAAACCTTTTGACACTTATATCATTGCGATACTAAAAAAATAACAGATACAAAAATGTATCAGTACAGGAGGAAGAAATGTTAGACATTAAATTTGTGAGAGAAAATCCGGAGATCGTTAAACAGAATATCCGCAATAAGTTCCAGGACAGCAAACTGGAGCTGGTTGATAAGGTTCTGGAACTGGATAAAGAGAACCGTGAGATTAAGCAGGAAGTAGAAGCTCTTCGTGCAGAGAGAAATAAAACTTCCAAACAGATTGGTGCTCTTATGGGACAGGGCAAAAAAGAAGAAGCAGAAGAAGTTAAGAAACAGGTTGCTGCTTCCGGTGAGCGTATTGAAGAGCTCTCCAAGAGAGAGAAAGAGGTTGAGGAAGAGCTTCTTAAAGATATGATGGTAATTCCGAATATCATTGATCCTTCTGTACCGATTGGTAAAGATGACAGTGAAAATGTTGAAATTGAGAAATTTGGTGAGCCGGTTGTTCCGGATTTCGAAGTACCATATCATACAGACATTATGGAAAGCTTTGATGGAATTGACCTTGACAGTGCAAGACGAGTTGCAGGTAACGGATTCTATTATCTGATGGGTGATATTGCAAGACTTCATTCTGCGGTTATTGCATATGCGCGTGACTTCATGATCAACAGAGGATTCACATATTGTGTACCGCCATTCATGATCAGAAGCAACGTTGTTACAGGCGTTATGAGTTTTGCTGAGATGGATGCCATGATGTATAAGATCGAGGGAGAGGATCTTTACCTGATCGGAACCAGTGAACATTCCATGATTGGTAAATTCATTGATCAGATTATTCCAGAAGAAGAGCTTCCAAAAACTCTTACCAGCTATTCTCCATGCTTCCGTAAAGAAAAAGGTGCTCACGGACTTGAGGAGAGAGGTGTTTACCGTATTCATCAGTTCGAGAAACAGGAAATGATCGTTGTCTGCAAACCAGAGGAAAGCAAAATGTGGTTTGACAAACTGTGGCAGAATACAGTAGATCTGTTCCGTTCCCTGGATATTCCGGTTCGTACACTGGAATGCTGCTCCGGTGACCTGGCAGACCTGAAAGTGAAATCTCTTGATGTTGAAGCATGGTC